>NZ_JAQBOC010000023.1 GCF_028288225.1 Mucilaginibacter sp. | reverse complement strand
CTGCTTCTACATTCAGGTAATCCCCACGGCTTGGTTCGGTGCCTGTAATTGCAACCGGATACCACGCCAACCCGGCGGCCCTCCGTTCAGTCACTGAAGTTGATGTTGACAGTTTTAAATAAGCTTCGCGGTCTTCTGCTTGTTCTATTTTCAGCAGGTCCGAAAGATTTTTGAAATAATCCATTCGCGCAAAGGTAAACAATACGGATTATGAGGGAATTATTATTAGCTGCTGTATTAAATTTTAGAAATTGCATGTGATACACTGAAGTTCATGGTTGGTGTTCACGTTCATTTCACACCAACACCGATAAATATTTTAGTAAATAACTGATAATCAGCAATTTGTGATTAATTAAATTTGGCGACATATCTATACATCTGGTTATCAGCCCTGTATAAAATTATTCTCCTCAGGCATGAACGTAGTCGGGGGAAAAGCGGGTGAGCTTTTTATAGTATTTGTACAAAAAAAGCAGAAAAAAGCAGTTTTTTGCATCGTTTCGACGATTTTTTCAGTTGGCTATAAAAACGATGTAAAAATCTGTTTCACAGTAATTTATATCTAAAAAAACAAGTCCGGCGAAAAAAACTTGTTTCATTTTTTTTTAAAAAAGCGTTCATATGCGTCTCGGAATGAACGTTTTTTGAACGCTTTTTCGGATAATAATAGCGTAGAAATACTACAAAAAATCCCGTAGAAATACTGATTATTTTCCTTTTTGTGTCTGTAACTTTACTTACAAAAGTCTAAAATAATTTTTCATGGAGTTAGTAAACCCTAAACCAGAATGAAGGAGAAAAGTAGAAAATCCTTAAAAAGAGTACACGCCCGATAAGCTGAAAACGGGAATTATAGAGTAGGCGAAAATCTTTATAATTATGAAAAATACTTCGACAGATCAAAAAGGCTGCTGTCCTACGCTTGATCCTAAACAACTTTGCGAGGTGATGCATTTTAATTACAGGCTTAATTACCGCCCCGAATCAGAAACATTTCGCGAGTTCGCGAACTTTCCTGTCGGAATTGAAGTGAAGTTTTCATTTACATACAAACGTTGCCCCGGTGGGTTGTTGCAAGGCGACCTTGTATACACCAACACTTTATTGCCCGGGGAAATTGTTCGTTTATTTACGTCCGACAGGCGCACTACATTTACACTTGATACAAGCACTGCGGCAGCTAACCGCAATGTTCAATCTTCCGAAGAAAGTTTCCAGGCGCAGCAAATGAGCGATTCCATGTTCGATTTTACAAGTAAAGATAGCCAAAACTCAAGCTATACTAACAAAGCGCATGTTGATGGGCATGGTGATGCGGGTGTTGATATACTTGGCTTTGGCGGCGAAGCTAATATGAGCGGCAACTTTAATTCATCGGGCACGTCTTCGTTTGCAAATGAATTAAACCAGCATGCACAAAGCAAACAGAATGAAACTGCAATGAGCACACGTAAAGCTTCGAGTGTTTCTGTTGGGGAAGTTCAGACACGTGCTCACACCGAAACTTCGTCAGAAGACCATTATGAATCATCATCACGGGAATTTAAAAACCCAAATCATTGTCATGCAATAACATTCTTGTTTTATCAAATAGATAAATCCTATACCATAACCTTTAGTTTAGATGCTATTACTATCCGTGTATATAATAGTCAACTGGATAACGCACGCATTTCACCAACCCCCTTTACGCCAAGCGACGGCATCGGTATTTTATCAACACATGTTTTGGCTACAGATGCCCAAAAGTTTTCACCAGCGGCGGATGCCACTACCAATGCTGCAAGAGGCCTGTTTATAAACCCTGCCTTTTTTAATCAGGAACAGCAGCCTTTACCACAAGCTGTTATACAAAAAGTAACCGACATTGTGAAGAATGAACTTGTACAGGTTGGCTTGTTAAACAAAGATGGCTCTGTTTCTGATAGTGCCCAAAAGCAGTATGGGTTTAGTTCATCTATGGCATTGCCTACACCTGGCATTATGGTAAAAGGATGCATAGATGATTGTGATATTTGTGAAGATGATGTACACCAGGCATTAAAACTTGATCTCGAAAACAAGCAATTGCAAAATCAATTATTAAAACGGCAGATCGATTTACTTGACAAATCGCAGGAATATCGTTGCTGCCCTGAAGCTACAGTAGAAACTGAGTAGATACTTGCGGGAACCTTGTTGACAATGACAAGAAAAAGCTGTCACTTATACACGGGTGACAGCTTTATAATCCGTGCAGTTTGAACAAAGTATCTTTTTATGACTTGATAAAAGCCAAAAGGTCTTTATTTATGGTTGCAGCTTCCGTAGTCGGCATTCCATGAGGAAAACCAGGATATGAAATTAGTTTTCCGTTTTTCAAAAGTTTTACCGCTTTTGCTCCCATAAGGGGAAATGGAACAATCTGGTCATCTTCCCCCCGCAAAGCGCCGTCAAAGTCACCTAATAAAAATATATATGCCATTTGAGCCGGATTTATGATTAGCTTTATTTAATAAACGATCTATAAGTACCTCTAAACAAATCATTTAAATCACAAGGAACATGAAAAATCTCATTAAAGGACTGACATTCCTTAGTATGCTATCACTGTGTAGCTGCACTAAAGTTTTACACACTCAAAAACAGGTAATGAGTCGTTATAAAACCAAACAGGAGGTACTCAGTAAATTCGGAATACCAACAGAGAAAAGGATTAGTGAGGACAGCACTGAGGAATGGCTTTATAAATATAATAAAAAGCGTGCTTTTACCGACCATTCGGTTAACGAACTAACGAATACAAAAACGGCAAACGTGCCCAATTTTACCATGTATAAAAGGTATGTTATTTTCAGCCTGGATAAGCTGGGAAATGTAGTAAGTTAGAAAAATGTGGGCATGAGTCTTGAAGAAAGGAAAAAAAATACAGTTGGAACAATAGCATTAGTAGTTGGCGGGGTTGCTTTTGTGACCCTTATAGCAGTAGCCGCCGCAAGTGACTTTTCGGTTCCATATAGTTTGGGGGGAGGGTATTAGCAGGTCTGAATAAAATGAATAGATTATGAAGGTCAATGGATATCTATGTCCGATGGAATGAAATAGCTAAACACCCTACCCTACCTGAAGTTTAACTTCAGACGAGCATGCACGTAGCCTAAGTCTACCCGAAATTAAATGACGCTCATAACAATACTGTAACCCGGTTAGAAATCATCCCGATATTGTTCCCTAATGGCTACAAAGCCTTCGGTGAAAGTTAGGGCTTTTTGTGGCTATGCCTGTAGATATAATCTACAGGTATAATAGTTCGATTTGCAAACTTCGAATAGCAATGAAAAATCCAGGTGGCACTTAGTTACTGTGCAAATAAAAAGAAAATTTAATCCCATTTCGTTTGATTTAATAAATCAAATAGACAGTTCAGACCCTTTATCTCCCCTTTCACTAAATAGCGGGTAGTGACAGTTTTTAACCCCGTACTTTTAAGCATGGATTTCTTTCTGGCTACACTGATTTTGCTTGTTGCAATACGGTTGGGTGTTTATTGGAAGTATTATTATGCATGGCATGTTTAATAAAGAAATAAAGATTACAACTACCGGTGAAAAATAATCTAAATATTAATTAATCAACAGTTTAATCATTCACAATAAAAAAAAGGAGGACCTTACTATGCGACACATCAAATTTTATTCAATGGCTATCATGTTTACTATGATCGTTTGCTTTACAATGAGTTGGAAGCCGATTTACCCAACCCAAACCCCGGCACCGGTTACTATAACTGCCGTTTATGATTTTTCAACATTTCCCAATGTATCAGGAACATTTACCACAAGTGGAGCCCTAACTATTTCGGGAACATCAACAATGGATGTTGGCCCTAATATTAATGGTACCAGAGCTCATTGCGTGGTTACACTTGTAACATCGGACGGAACCATTACCATTCATCAGGAATGTGTATTTGCCACTAATCCTCCTCAGGGCAGATGGGAAATTGTTAGCGGCACAGGCGCATATGCAAACCTTAAAGGCAATGGGCCCTTAACCATGCCGCTGAATACTGAAGCTATGACGGGCGTTATTTACTAGTAGCCAGATACACCCTAAGGAGAAAGCTCGAGGAGACTTCATCGTAGGGTCGATGTAACCGGTAGCCAAATTGTAAATCCCCGCACAGCGGGACATTGACTTCATTAAGCGGCATATTGCAATTTAACATAGCAACCTTTGAACCAATAGCTACAGATAATCGGTATTAAATCCGGAAGGCAGTAGTCCCAGTATAAATCTTCATGGGGTGTTTCAAATATCAGTTGTCAATGGTGTACCTACAGTTTTAGTAAACAAGTTTACTTTGGATTGCCAGTAAGATTAATGTACTGTTATTGAAAAACACCGTCTCATCTACTGTGGCGGTGTTTTTCATTTACTATTGATTTAAATGCTTATCCATTTGATTATGGTTATTAATTACCGGGGTAAAAGATGCAAATACATTGTTACAGATATATACCGGATACATAATCATGTTGTTTTTAAATTTCTCCCGACGAGGAATATTGATAATTTTTTAACGGCGATATGAAGAAAATCACTTTGCTGATCATTTTGCTTATCGCATGTTGTTGTTTTTCCTCTGCTCAAACTGCATCGGTTAAAGGCTCGATCCTTGATACCGCCAATCAAAAGAATCTTGTTAATGCGTCAGTTTCGCTGCTGCAGCAAAAAGATTCCATTTTGTATAAGATTACCCGAAGTGATGCAAATGGATTTTTTGAATTAAAAAATCTGTTGCCTGGCAATTACCTCTTATTTATTGCGCAGGCGAAGTATGAAAATTACATTCTTCGCCTGCAATTAAATAACACCTCTGAAATTGACTTAGGAACTATTACAATGACTTTGAAGGCAATTATTTTAAAAGAAGTAATTGTGCATGACCAGGCAAGTGCAATACAAATAAAGGGAGATACAACGGTGTTTAATCCAGCCAGTTTTAAAGCGCGGGACGGTGCTTCAGTTGAAGAAATACTCAAAAAATTGCCCGGCATTCAGGTTGACAAAAATGGCAAGATTACGGCGATGGGGGAGAAAGTGAATAAAGTTCTTGTGGATGGTGAAGAATTTTTTGGGGACGACCCAACTATAGCTACGAAAAATTTGCCGGCCGATGCGGTTTTTAAAATACAGGTTTTTGATAAGAAAAGCGACCAGGCCACTTTCTCAGGCATTGACGACGGCCTACGATCAAAAACTATTAATCTTCAATTGAAAAAAGGCATGAAAAAAAGCGATTTCGGAAAACTTGATTTGGGAGCGGGTTTGGATAATAAGTGGAATAACAGCGCAATGGTCAACAGTTTCAGAGATAAAATAAAATTTTCTATCTATGCTAATGTGAGCAGTACCGATATAAATGGTCCGAATTTGCAGCAAGCCAACGAGAATGCATTTGATAATGCACCGGAATTCATTAACAATAACTGGTCGGGCTTTACTAAAACAGACAATAATAGCGATGGATTAAATAACATTTTTTCATACAGTGAAGGTTTGCCTGAAAGTTGGGTCGGCGGTTTAAATTATTCTAATAAATTTAATAAGGATCAACAGAGTATTAACGGCAGCTATCGCTTTAATCAATTTAGTATTAGTGGACACGGTAATACTTTTTCTCAATCTAGCTTACCTGATACAATTTTTTTTAACCGGGAATCAAATAAAGGACACAGCAACCGACAGAAACATTCACTCAATGGCACTTATGAATGGCAAATGAATAATTCCACATCATTAAAAATATGGCTTAACGGGTATAAAGGGTCTAATAGTGGGAATGTTGGTTTCAATAGCGAATCACAAAATAAATTTGGAAACCTTGTAAACCAAAGTGTGCGTAATATCATTGGAACCGGCGATGATCAAAACCTGCAATCATCCGTTTTGATAAGAAAAAAATTTACAAAACCTGGCAGAACTATTTCGCTTAGCCTGGGGCAAACCTATCAGGACAACAAAACAAATGGTTTTCTATACGCCCGGAATTCATTTTTTGATAAAAAAGGAATTATTTCTTTAAGCGATACTATCGATCAGAAAAAAGCGAATGAGAACCATAGGGTAGGGTTTAGTGGAGGATTAGTTTATACAGAACCATTAGCAAAGAATTTTTTTGCGGAGTTGAATTATGCTTTTCAAAGCAATGGAAGTAACACACAGCGTTTATCTTTTGACAAGGATTTAAACAGCAAATACGACCTTTTAAACGATACGCTGAGTAATCATTATAATTTTATTGTGTTGACCAATATAGCCGGCATCGCGTTTAAGTACAATAGTAAAAAAGTTACGTTTTCGTTCGGAAGTAATGTTGCAAAATCGACTTTCGAGCAAAGAGACTTGTCTGAAAACTCATTACTAAAGCGTGAATTTACCAATTTTTATCCCAAAGCCATTTTTGATTTTAAACTAAATCCAAACAGCCATCTTTCAATTATTTATAATGGCCATACCAGGCAACCGTCTATTAACCAGATACAACCGTCGCCTGATAATTCCAATCCCTTAAATATAATAATTGGTAATCCTTTGTTAAAGCAGGAGTTTGACCAAGTCGTCAATTTTAATTTCAATACATTCAACATATCGAGCCAGCAAGGCCTATTTATTTATGGATCCATTTCATTGCAATCCAATGCCATTGTCACCAATAATTTTACAGATTCACTTGGCCGAACGGTGTATAAATATATAAATGCCAACGGAAATTATAATTTGAATTCAGGGTTCAATTATTCTATCAATATTGGAAAACTGAATATGAACTTAAATACAGGTTTAAATTTCAACAAATCCAATTATGTTAATGTTATCAATGATAAAAACAATGTAACAGACAATAATACCATCGCGATAAATCTTGGTATAAATCAAGACAGCGAAAAGATATATAACCTTTATTACTTCGGCACACTCAGTTATAATATGTCAACATCTTCAATAAGAAGTGATATTCAAACAAAATACTGGACCCAGGATCATAGCCTGGGCCTCACCCTTTTATTGCCGTGGAAGCTTGAATTTAATAACGAGCTTCAGGCTAGTCTCCAGCAAAAAACCGTCATGTTTAACAGCAACAATAATATAATATTATGGAATGCCTATTTTGGAAAAAAGATTTTAAAGAACGATAAAGCCATCATCAAAATTAATGCACATGATATTCTTAATCAGAACACCGGTTATTCGAGATATATCAGCGGCAATGTGATACAGCAAACAAATTATCAAACTATCGCAAGATATTTTCTTTTAACCTTTGTTTGGAATTTTTCAAAGAATCCCGTTACAGATGGGGCAACCGTAAAGCCATAAAAGGGGCGATACCAAATGAGCTTTCCCCGCTGTCTGAGTTTCTAACTTCTGACGAGTATGCCGGCAGACTAAGTCTACCTGAAATTAAATGACGCTCATAACAATACTGTAACTCGGTTAGAAATCATCCCGATATTGTTCCCTAATGGCTACAAAGCCTTCGGTGAAAGTTAGGGCTTTTTGTGGCTATGCCTGTAGATATAATCTACAGGTATAATAGTTCGATTTACGAACTTCGAACAACGGCGTATCAAATCCGGTGCTGAAAATGACTTCAAAAATGCTATAACCTCACTGATTAAGATCTTTTTCAGAACACTCTTCGAGTTTGCTTTCGACGATTATCTCTCAACCAAGGCATTGGGTGAATATCCGAACTGTTTTTTAAACGCGTAGGAAAAATGCGAGAGGTTTTCGAAACCGACATCAAAATATACATCAATTGGTTTGCGTTGCTTTTCGGAAAGCTGATAGTGCGCTAACTCCAGGCGTTTTTGTGTGAGCCATTTTTGTGGTGTAGTGTTAAAGGCTTTTTTAAAATCACGTTTGAAAGTGGTGAGGCTTCTGCAGGTTAGGTACCCAAATTTTCCCATGGTCATATTGAACATGTAGTTTTTTTCCATAAACTCGGCCAGGTTAATTTTTCCTGGTTCTTCAAAATAAGCCAGCAGGGCATCCGTGCTTTCGTCGATGTTCCGGAGAATAGAAATGGCTTCTTCAACTTTTACGGAAATTATGTTACCGGGCAGCACTTCATCCATTTCAAAGTATGGCAGCAGCGAGGCGAAAAAGCTTTCCAGTAGCAAATGTTTACCAAAGGTTTTAATTTTGTGGTTATAGGGTTGTGTTGCTTTAAATTCGTGCCGCCTATAATAATCCCGCAATCGGTCTGGCTTAAGGTATATGGATACCGATTTGTAAGGGCGGCCTTCCTTCGGACGCTTAATAACTGCTGCCGGCAGGTTTCGGGGTAATAAAAATGTGTCGCCTGCAACAAATGTATACGTGTGGTCAGGTTGCACAACCCGCATTTCTCCTGAAAGAATACGGGTTAAGGCATGATATTCAATAACGACTTCGCTGCGATGATATTTTTCTGTTGCAGTGGTAAATACGATATCAGCATTTACGTGATCTACCCGGTTACCAATCCTAATTGACATACCACAAAGTTAAAAACAAAAGAGATGAGTTAGCGCATCTCTTTTGTTTACCTAATTTACTAATACTTGCCCACTTGGATAACGTCCATTAGGGGTGAGGAGGGTGGTTTAACTCCGTTGATTTTAATACCACCGTGTTGAGCCAATAGTGTGGCAGCGGTATGTGCATTTACAAAGGTGACCGGAGGTGCACTCAGGTTATTTAAAGCGGTAATTTCATCTTCAGTCAATACAATAGCAATAGCTCCCGCATTCGCTTCCAGTTGTTTTATATTTCGTACGCCTATGATTGTTGAGCATACCCCAGAGCGGCTTAGCAACCAGGCCAGGGCGACGGCTGCCACTGTGGTACGATGAGCTTTTGCTATCTCTTCCAATTTGTCAATAATAGCCAGTTCATGCTCTTTCAATGGAGCTTCGCGACCGGTTACTTGCATACGGCTGTCTTTCACAAAGCCGTTGTTACTGCGGTTGTATTTGCCGGAAAGTAAACCACCCCGCAAAGGCGACCATGTGGTGATGCCAAGCCCCATTTCCATAGCCATGGGTACCAGTTCAGCTTCTACCGTTCTTTCCAATAAAGAGTATTCTATTTGCAACCCTATAAAAGGTGCCCATCCCTTGAACTGTGCAAACATCTGTGATTGCGCGATCTTCCAGGCGGGCGCACCGGAAACGCCTATGTATCTTACTTTACCGACTGATACCAGGTCGTTCATAGTTCGAAGGGTTTCTTCCAATGGCGTATTCCAGTCCCAGGCATGTATCCAGAGCAGATCGATATAATCGGTTCGTAACCGCCGTAAGGAATGATGGACATTTTCCATAATGGCCTTCGTACCGCTACCGCCGCCATTAGGATTGCCGGGGAATACATTCATCCCGAATTTGGTGGCAAGTACCATGCCGGCACGTATGGATGAATGATTGCCGATAACATTACCGATTATTTTTTCTGAATGGTTGTTGGTATAGAGGTTGGCTGTGTCGATGAAATTGCCGCCAAGTTCCATAAACCGTTTGATGATCTTTTCTGATTCGGCCTCGTCGGCACCCCAGCCCCAATCTTCGCCTAAGGTCATGCCACCAAGGCATATCGGGCTAACCCTGAGCCCCGACCTTCCTAATGTTTTGTAATTCATATGCTTTGTTTGTATTAAATTTTCGTTCCATCTCTGAGCCTTCGGCATTTTTCCGGATACCGTTTGTTCATTTTTCTGTTGATTTGATGGAACAAAGTTAGAAGATACCCAAGCAAGCGGTTTTGTTTAAAAGGCCGATTTTTCTTTGTTCAGAAGGCCGAAGTGCCCCCGCTGCCCGCTGTCCGAAGTTTGTAACTTCGGACGAGTATGCAAGTAGACTAAGTCTACCCGAAATTAAATGACGTTCATAAAATACTGTAACCCGGTTAGAAACCATCTCGGTATAAATTCATAGTCTTAATTGTGATGGATGGAGTTTGTTTTAGTGCTATTATTAACCTCTTTAAGTGGTTTGCGGTACCAGTAATTAGCCAGCAATGATCCGGTGATATTCATAAGCGGGCCAAATACTGCAGGCGCCAGGCCTACGGTAGCAATTTTACCCATCCCCTTTGCCAGTCCGGATGCGAGGCCTGCGTTTTGCATACCTACTTCTATGGCCATTGTACGGCAATCGCGTTCGGGCATTTTAAATAAACGCCCCGCCCAGTAACCCAATGTATAGCCTGATAAATTGTGGATCAGCATCAGTAAAACCAGCATAAATCCAATGTTTAATAAACTGCTTCTGCCTGCTGCCGTAATTATTACAATGATTAAAGCTATACCGAACATAGACACCAGCGGCATCAGTTTTTCAAGCCATGAAGCCCGTTTAAGTAAGTATTTATTAAAAACAATACCGGCCCCAATGGGTATGATCACTATTTTTATGATGTCCCACATCATGCTAAGCACATCTATTTTAATAAATGCCCCCCCAAGAAGTTTCATGAGCAGTGGTGTAAAAAGTGGCGCCAGCATAGTAGAAACAGCGGTTATTGTGATGGATAATGCCAGGTTAGCTTTAGCCAAATATGACATCACATTGGAAGCCATACCATTTGGCGAGCACCCGACCAAAATTATTCCGGCAGCAATTTCGGGCGGAAAACCGCTTAATTTAGCTATTGTAAAACCAAGCAGCGGCATAATTATAAAGTGGCTCCCAACACCTATAAACACTCCCTTCGGCATTTTGATAACACCGGCAAAATCCCCGATACCCATAGATGTGCCCATCCCAAACATAATGAGTTGTAAAAGGGGCGTAATAAGCCCGGCCAGTTTAAAGCCATTTACCGCAATAAAATGTTGCGGATAATATAAGGCAGTTGTTACCGCTGCAAAAATGATAAGCGTATACGAGAACCCTTTTAACAGTCCTGATCCGCGAAATGCAATGGACAACATAACAAAAAATGTTATGATAAAAGGACCTGCATGCCCAATACCATCCTGGCAAATACGCCAGGCGGCGGCAAGCAGGCAAAGTACCGCAATACCTGCAACAACTTTATAGATACCAATATTTTTCAACTGCTTAAATTTAGGTTAAGGTTTGTTACCAGGTGCGTTTCTCCATAAAGGCATCTAACTGCGCCCTGGTTATTCTTGGTTCGTTAGGATTTTGGTCAAGCCATTTTATGAAAGCTTCCCTGATCTGGTTGCTCCACTGGCTGTCAATTTCGCCGGTGGCAAATTTGCCTGATTTAAGCATGGCATGACTAAAATCGTCGCGCACCGCAATAAACTCAGCCGTAGCAATTACCTTTTCAGCCAAATGGGCCGGAATAAAAAGCACTCCTTCTTTTTCAGATATGACAAGATCGCCCGGTAACACAATCGCATGACCAATGCGTATTGGCGTATTAAGTCCCATTAATACCATTCCTTCAAGATATGAAGGATCAAAATCGCGCACAAATGCGTTAAACCCATGAATCTCTTTCAAACCGGACAGGTCGCGTGCGGAGCCGTCAAAAATGACTCCATTACCCGATTTACTGAATATCGAGTTTCCGAGATTATCACCTATCAAAGTTCCTCCCCTGATCTTACCGAAACCATCTGCTACATAAACATCTCCTTTGGTCAAAACATCAATGGGCCACGAATTGGTATTTCCCTTGCGACCCTGTTTTGCACCCCTGTCTTTAATATTTTTTTCCACATCTGGGCGGCTTGGCATAAACATGGCCGTAACAGCACGGCCAACAACCGGTAGGGTGTCATTCACCATTTTCCAGTCGCCTTCAAACTGGTTATTGTATCCCTCGTTTCTTAACGCCGTCCAGGCTTCTTCTATACCGATCTTCTTTGCCCTTTTAATCAGACTATCGGGAATTTTTGGTCTTCCGTCAGCAAAACGTTCGCCCTTCCATTCTGATGTTAAAAAGATGAGCTCATCCCTGGAGATAGTTTGCGCTTTGGCTTCGTGGTAAATACCAGCAGTTGCAAAAAGCGTCAACAGTAAAAGTTTATAGTACTTCATAACTTTATTATAATATGGCGTTAGCTAAATTAATATATTTAGCGATTAAAACCCCTAATGACCTAAACACTAATTAATTGAAAATATGAACGTTCTCGTTACTCCCCTCTTGAGAGGGGGTGCCCCGGGATGTGTTGTGGCGGGGGTGTGTTAGCCGATATATTTATTAACACACCCCTCCACCTCTCAAGAGGGGAACCGCACTGCCCACGCTTTAAAATCCACTTTTTTATGTTTTTTAATCGCTAAACACATTAATTAATGAGTTTCCGCCTTTAAAGCGGCTTCTTTACTTTTAGCAACAGTTTTAGGAGGATAAACAGGCGACACTATTCCATTAAGATCATATACGATTTTACCCGCCCTAATGGTAAGTTCACACTCCAGTTTCTTACTGGCTTCTACCTTGTAACCGGTGTAGTCAAATAAACCGAATTTACCTTCACGAACACTTAATATAGCCAAATCAGCATCAGCTCCAACAGACAGGTTACCCAGCTCCTCGCGCTTTATTTCTTTCGCCGGGTTTGAAGTACTGGCCTGTATTACATCATGCAGGGACATACCCATCGCTAAAAACTTCGTCATACAGGTAAGCATATCCTTCATAGCATCATTCATACTGCCAACATGAATATCGGTGCTGATGGAGTTAGGAAAGAAACCCTCTTTGGCTGCGGGCAATGCCTGTGAATAAGCAAAGCTGATACCACCGTAACCCACATCGAAAATTATCCCCCGTTTTCTGGCTTCATAAACAAAAGGTTTTACCTTATCGGTTTGCAGATCCACAATATACTCGCGGGTACCCAACTGGCCAAAACAATGGGTGAAAATGTCGCCCGGGCGCAGGTGTTTCATAAACAACTCTTCAATTGAAAGTGGTGGGTTGCTTCCGCCGAAATCAATCATAACCGGGATGCCGCCAGCAAGTGTGCCGGCTTCCACCGCACGGTCTGTAGGCGTCCAGTCATGTCCGTCGTAATGAGCCAGTTTAATACCTACTACAATGTCCTTATATTTTTTTGCAACCAGGGCTGTCATCTTGGGGTCCATGTCATTCACATTCTGCTCGTAACCGCCGCGCATACCCTCACCAACAATATTTAAAAGCGCCAATATCCGGGTTTTTGACACATCAATGGTCTGTGCTTTAAACGTTGGGAAAGTTCTCCAACCCGAGCTGCCGGCATCCACAACAGTGGTTACGCCGTTTCGAAAAGTAAATCCATCAGGGGATATACCCAGATTTCCGTCTTCATACTGATGATCTGGCTGGGTACCATAAAAATCATGTGTGTGAATATCTATTAATCCGGGTGTAACATACATTCCCTTAGCGTCAACTACCTGTATCCCTAACTTCGGGTCAATATTTTTTGAGATAAGGGTTATTTTACTATTGCTAACAGCAATATCCATAACGGCGTCTATGTTATTTTTAGGGTCGATTATGTGACCGCCTTTGATTACAATATCATAGGATTGTGCCATCGATACCTGGCAGAGCATACATAAGAAAATCAGTAATAAGAAGTAAGTTTTTAGCATTTTGAAATCAATAGTAATTCACGATAAAATATTATGGTTTACAACTCAAGTATATCAATATTTAAAGTATAAATCATTGTCAGATAGCCTGTTGTAATATAGATTTTACTCTTCCTGCTACAACATCAACCTGATCCGGCCGCAAAAGTACTACGCCAATAGTCAGGTGATCATCCTTTCCGTTAGCAACAATGCTCGGCGTACCGTTTTTTAAGGCTACAAGTACTTCCTCCGGTTTAATCTTAATTTTCGTTTGATCCCAGGTTACTTTTAGGCTTGGGAAAGCATTAGCAGGCCCCGGATCAATTACGGTTTCGATTTTGACGCTCTGCAAGCTTTCCAGCTGGGAGCCGATACGTTTGGTACGTTGAAGCCAGTCTTCCCATTCCTTTTTGTGGTCTCTTTCCAGGTAAGCTTTCAAAGCGGCGTACATGCCAAACATTTCTTCCTTATTTACCTTCATAGGACGCCCAATAGGCGCTTCGTTGGGGCTGTGATTAAGCCGGGCTGCCGTGATCAGATCCTTACGTCCAAAAAGCAGACCTGCACTTTGCGGGCCCCGTATCATTTTACCGCCTGAAAAAGTAACCAGGTCAAATCCTATTTTTTGGTACTTGAACAAGTTTTCTACAGGCGGCACGTCAGCAGCAGCATCTAATAATGTTGGAATATTATGCCGTTTGGCAACCGCTACGAAATCGCTGTGCGAAATACTGCTTTTGCCTGCCGCATTAAAGTACAATGCCATTACCGTTCTTTCGTTAATAGCTTTTTCCATTTCTTCGGCGCCTTCAACATCAATGATTTTAGCACCGGTTGTGGTTACCGCCTGATCAAACAAATATCTGTGTGATTTTTGCATAATCACTTCTGCCCGTGGTCCCGGCAGATTGGGAAGCTGTTTAATTTTTTCATGGTCGGTTCCGGTAATTGCTGCCGCCGTACCGAGTAAAATGGCACAAGCCGCCCCCGAAGTAACCATTGCAGCCTCTACATGCAGCATCTCAGCAATTTTAGCACCTACTTTATCCTGAAGCTCATACATGTTCGCAAAATCATGCGAGGTTGAGTTGATCGCTTCCAGTACCTCAGGAAGCATAAGTGAGCCTGAGAGAAATGTCATCGTTACCCCGGCATTAATTACCGGTGTGACGCCCAGCTCTTTAAAAAAATCGCGTTTTGGACCTTCCGGAGAAGGCTTTGAGGTGTCGTGTAATGAAGCGGCCCAACCTGTACTTCCACCAACCAGCGGAAGTATAGAAAGACCTTTAATAATATCTCTACGTTTCATGTTTATTTTTATATGTAAGCTATGCAATCCATTTCTACTAGCGAATCGCCTGGTACACCTCCTTTGGCAACAGCGACAGTGGTACGCACCGGCGGATTTTTGCCAAAGCGGCCTTTATAAACCTCATTCATTCCCTTATAATCTGCAATATCATTCAGGAACACGGTAACTTTAAGCACTTTTTCCATTGAAGAACCGGCTTTTATCAGCTCTTTTTCCAACTCTTTCAGTACAATTTCGGTGTGTGCCTTAATTTCAAACGGTTCAACATGCGCCCCTTTGCCGGCCACAAAAACCATATTACCCAGTTTGGTTGAACCGGAAAATAAAGGTACATCCTGGAATGATGTTACATTGTTTGCCACCTTTTCTTCAGCAGGTGCTGCCATTGCATTTTTACTTATTCCGAATACAGATAATCCGACTGCTGAGGCCAGCATTTTTTTCAAAATAGATCTTCTTTTTTCCATGTTGTTTTAAGTTTTAGTGAGCGTTTGTATAATGTTTATTTTCGATTGCTATTCATCCTCATTTTGAGACGACAGGAGAATTTTTCGAGTTCAATGTAAGAATATATTTTACCATTTTATTAGCCTCAGCCAGGGTAATTACCGGATGAGGAGCCATTGGAATGGGTCCCCAAACACCGCTGCCGCCACTAATTACTTTTTGCGATAGTGTATTCACCGTATTTTGATCTTTTGGATATTTTTCGGCAATGGCGATATAAGCAGGCCCTACCAATTTATCATCTGTTTTATGGCATGCAAGGCAATCAGATTTAGAAACAAGGTTTTTACCATCTTCAATTTCCGGCGCTGTGGCAAACGGCGGCGGAGGTGTTACTTTGGCTGCCGTAGTGGTCACCTTCTTTTTTGCAGCACTTGTTTTCTTTACCTGGGCCGATGCATGGCCGACGCATACAGTAAATGTAATGTATAAAGCAGCCGTTATTAATTTTTTGATTTTCATATTATCATTTCTGCTTTTTAGACATCTTCCATTCACGGCCGGGGTCATTTACCCTGAAAGTTTCCAGGTTGCCCTGATCCTGCAATGTAACATACATGGTTTTGCCATCGGGGCCGCCAAAGGCAACATTGGTTGGCTTCTTACCAATGAGTGTTATTTCCTCCAGGATTTTTCCTTCCGGGGATACTTTGGCTATTGTCCCTTTACCAAACCGTGCCTGGTAAATATTGCCTTTTATATCGCATCTTAATCCATCCATTCCAAAGTCCGTAAATTCAATCACAAGCCGTTTGTTGCTTAATTTACCTTTGGATGAAAGATCATAAGCCCATATTTTACGCTTTTCATTTACATATAAGGTACGATTATCAGGACTTACATCAATCCCGTTAACGGTCGCCATGCTATCTAAAAGTGTTACTTTACCGTTCGTGTCGATGCGCCAGATCTTGCCCGTTCCGGCCTTCCAGTTCGGGTCGCTGGCATAGAGCCTGTCTTTATTATCAATGGCAATATCATTTGGCTGGCTCATTCTGGCTTCATGGGCAAAAACACTTTGCTGTTTGGTAACCATATCAACTTTAATGATATTGTGGCCGGTATAATCTGCAATAAGCATGTTACCATGACTGTCAAATCTGATCCCGTTGCCAACACTTCCTTTAGGCAATTCGATAAATATGCTGGTTTTTCCATCGGGCGTCATTTTGCCGATGGTACCATCATGATCAAAGTTAACAGCGTAAACATTGCCGTCCTTATCAACGGCGGGCCCTTCTACGCCAATAGTGAAGCTTTTAACCGGTGTAAACAGAGAGGATTTAAAAAGCGAGGCCGTATCTGCGGATTGTGCATGTGAATTTATTGCAATAACTGTAAGCAATGCAGGTAATAATAACCGCCTGGCTTTGAAGGCAGAATTTAAAAGTGATTTAGTCATAGATTTATTTTGATGTCATTTTTCTTACTGTACTTACTTCTGCCGGCGTCACTATTTCCGGTATATTATTAAAGTTTGATTTTACGTAGGTGAGCACTTCTGCTATCTGGGCATCAGACAAGAAGCTGCCATGTGCAGGCATTACCTCGTTATAAGACTGACCTTTTACCTGTACGGGGCCCTTAAGCCCGTTAAGCACCACATTTATCAATCTTGTTTTATTATAATTTACCCATTCTGACTGCGCCAGCGGGGGGAAACGGTTTCCGTCACCCTTACCATCATTCTGGTGGCATGCTACACAATAAGTGCTGTATACTACCGATGTTGTGGCCATGTCTTTGAACAGGTTATCTTTAATCTCATCTGGTGTTTTGATGTTGGATGCCGTCATCTTGCGTTTTTCCATAGCTGCCAGTTGAGCCGTGCCGAAAGCCTTTTTATCGCCCTTGTACATAATCCGCCAGATTCTTCCTTTTTCCGTATCGCTTACATACAATGATCCGTCCGGACCTTCGGCCAAACCCATCGGGCGGTATACGGCATTACTTACATTAAAAATAGGGTCAACACCGGCAAAACCATCGGCGAACACTTCCCAGGGGCCTGAAGGCCGGCCATCTTTAAACGGAACAAATACAATGATGTAACCTGCCTGCGGATAAGGGGCACGGTCGGTAGAGCCATGAAAGGCAATAAAAGCGCCGTTTTTGTAATGCACCGGGAATTGTTTACCTCTATAAAATAACAGGTCATTGGGCGCAAAATGCGCGGGAAAACCCATCAGTGGCTTAGTTAGTTTTGCTCCGTCGCCTTCTTTAACCTGGTCGCCGCCAAATTCGGGGTTAAGCAGCTTTTTATTCTTAATCTGATCGTAATAATAATAAGGCCAGCCGCCGTCAAGACCTTCATTTACTTTAAAAAACTCTTCTCCGGGCTGCATCGCACTTTGCCATGGCGTGTAAATATCGGGCCACAGCAACCGGAAATCGTCCCGGCCATGACTGACTGTATAGAGCGATTTACTTTTCGGATCCCAATCCATAGCGACGAGGCTTCTCAACCCTGTTGCATATCTTACTCCATCAGCTTGATGCTGATTAGTTTTATTGGCATCGAACATCCAGATTCCGCCATGGTCTTTTAACCAGGGATTACCCTTATCGGGTGAACCCGGATCGCCGACTCCGGGAGAACCGGGCTGACGGTTATTTACCTGGCCTGCGTTAGATCCTGCTCCCCAGCCTACAAAAATGTGCCCTTTATTATCAAAGGCAACCGGCTTGGTCTGATGTTCGTGATACGGTGGGTTATCAATAACAATCGTATCCATCTTACTATCGGGAACTAATTGTCCTCGTTTAAGCTTCATTCGATAAATCATCAGTTCTGAGCTGAAATACAGGTAGCCGTCGTGAATCCGCATAGCAGTCCCGTAAGTGTGTCCGTCATATTTACCGAAGGGGATTACAATATCAGCTTTACCATCTCCATTCGTATCTCTGAGTGCAATATTACCATAACCGCCGTTTAAATAATGATTCCTGGCTTTTACATAAATATCGCCGTTTGAATTAACAGCAATATGCCGGGCCTGTCCCTTCAAACTATCAACAACAACCAACGCCTGGAAACCATCAGGCAAAAAAAGTCCGTCATTAGTATTAGCAGGCTGAGGTTTTAACTGAGCGCTATTCCACGAAAAGCCCATCAATATAAGCAATGCTCCTGCAACAATAAACTTCAATGAATGTGAATGAAAATAACGCAAAACATCAGTTATAGCTTTTCGAGGGCTGTTTGTAGGCTTCATTAGGTAAAAAAACTTTTATATAAACAAATAACTTTGATCTTACAGAACCCGGACAGTTGTTTTAATCTTTCGATACGCTAACTTAAATAAACTAACAGTCTTGTATTTTCATAACTATTAAAAACGAGACCCAATAACGATGTATCCTATTACGCTGACCGGTTTGTATCAGGCGCATTCAATAACAGACACATCATATTTGCTATTGAATCATAGCAGTGGCTTGATTAATTTAAAAGACTGATTGCTTATTATTAAGGAACTGTTAGCAACAATTGCCGTAGCAAGATAATGGAAAATATTTGTTTTTTAATAGTCTGAATACCCTACAACGGTACTACATTGATTTGAACATCTGATTTTGCCTAATATTCGCGTACATCAATGTTTCTGTATCAAATAAATTACGTTCCCCAATCGATGGAAAGTAATTTCCCAAAACGAATAGAAAACGAAATTCATTTTCAAAATCTCAAATGTGATGAATGTGTTTATTTTAATGCTTGAACCAAGTGGTGCACCTGGAACAGGTGGCACAGTCGGGATTGCGACTGAAGAATCAATTTGGGTGAAGATATTGTGATAGTTTAAACAACTTGTAACTGTTGTTTAATTTTTTAAAACGCGCTTCTTGCTTATAGGAAATATCTCTTCCGTATCCGAGTATAAATTATTCATTTGTTACTTGTTTATGTCGTTCATTACCAGTAGCTTTATTAAACAAACCTTAACACCATGAAAGCATTTTTTATCAAATTCCTAAACTGGATCACACCGAATTTCAGGCCATTATTTTTACTTTTTGCAGCCGGTTTATTCAGCACCGCATTGCTGACCCAAAAAGATAAATATTTGGTAATTACAACACATGCCCCCAAAGCAATCTTATCCTGGGAAACCAATCTAAACAATTCGGATAGGGATAAAATGCTGAAAGATTGGCAAATTACTTATAAAAACTTATTGGTCTATAAAAATAACAACGTTCCGAAGATAACTAAGATTACAGGCCTTGAGACAGTGATCGCTCAAAATCAGGCTGATTACGCCTTCATAATATTTTATATGGGCTTTCTATTACTTTATATCTCCCGTTTGGTTCGTGTTGACAATTATAACCCCAAATGGAATTGGTTATTTATCACATTAGCCCTTTTCACAGTAATTGGTGGTCTCCTTGACTATGTGGAAGATTTTGGAACATCAAAAATTGTGCACCTTTACATGGCGGATGCTACACAGGTATTACCTGATGCAAGTATAGTTGGCTATCCATCCCGTGTGAAGTGGACATTACTAATATTAGTTGTTGTTATTATTATATGGCAATCAATTATTCTCAATCTCGCCTTATTATGGCTGGGAATGATAAGTGATTCTCTAAAAAAAGGAATACAATTATTTTGGCGGTGGCGGGTCATGCTTTTTACTTTGTTAATTGTATTTGCAGTTTTATATATTAGTGACCAAGGGCAGGATCTTCTACTTTCATTAAACGCTAAGAAACTGGGGGTTCTGCTTTTTCTTTTTTCTACAAGCATTATTGCATTGCTGTGCTGGTATTTCCCCAAGATCCTTGAATATAAGGGAGCGATGAATTATGCAGAGTTCTTTTTTAAATCCGTTGATTTTGAAGTCGACCAGTTAACACAAAAAAGACCAAAGGCAGAGGTAGACATTAGCCGATTACTTGGCGCGGCTGGTTTTTTGATTCCGGCAATTGCAATTTTAAAAGTAATGGACAATTACCATATGGACTATTGGTTTTCTGGTATACCACCGCTTGCTATTTTTGTAGCGATCCTGATACTGTATAGAATAATTTTAGAACATCATTGGATAGACAAAATTTACAAGAACGTTAATGGAGAAATAAACTGGATCAAGTATACAATTACCTTAGTGTTATTGTTTATCCCGATGATTATTTGGGGTACAAATAAAGACAATGAACAACCTTATGCCATTATCCACCTTAGTCTGGATCTGATCATATTATCGATTATGTTTTTAATCACTGTAACTTTGCGAACATGCAGTAAGGTTATTAAAAAATGGCCAGTTACGCAGTTGGTTACCTTAACCGGTTTGGCTTGTTTACTATTTTTTATCGCTTGTAATTTTCCTTCGTTCCTGTCACTGTTTATTTACAGATCCAGATTTTATACAATGCCATTTGTGTTTTTTGCAGTGGCTGGTTATTTATTGTTTTTTACATATTTAATGTTTGTTGGCAAAAAGACAGGGGTAACGTGGATAACCATCCTGTTGGTCATAGCTTTTATCGGGGCTACAAGCAATGTAACAAATTACCATGGCCTGGCAATTCTTTCAGATACCACTCATTGCAAGACTTTAAAGGGCAAGGATACATGCTGCAAAAAAACTGCAGATTCTTTGACCGCTTATGCTGAAAAGTGGCTCCTTGGAAGAGAAAAAGAAATTGAAAGTTATTATAAACTGCATAAAAAAAATTATCCGGTATATTTCGTAAATGCACATGGAGGAGGGATCAGAGCAACAGTATGGACTACAATGGTAATCGGTACACTGGATAAAGAAATGCGGGCCGATACAGCGAAAGCGAATAGATTGGGATTTCAGCACTATGTATTTTCCTATTCTGGTGCTTCTGGAGGAACTGTTGGGTTAATGTTATTAACTGCCTCACGCCACGGCCATCTTGGCGACCTTGATAATGATCAGTTTTTTTATCCTGATAATTCCTTGGCATTGTACTCAACGGATAATTTGACCTCCGACATCATTGCGTTATTAGGGCGCGACCTGGTATATTCCAGTTTCGGACTCTCAGGCATACCTGATAGGGCAAGGTTAATGGAAATGGATTGGGAACAAAATGCCAGGAATAATGGAATATTCCTGAAAGATTCATTGATGTCATTGTGGCGGCACAGCAAAACGGAACTTCCTTTGTTATTCTCAAACACCTATGATATTCCATCAGGGAATAAAGGTATTGCGGCGCCGGTTTTATTAGACCAAATGGATTTCCCATCAGCAATATTCCTGGAGCAAGAGATTTCGGGCAGGGGCGATATGCGCTTGAGCACTGCAGGTTTCATCAGTGCAAGGTTTCCTTATGTAAGCCCAACTGCTAAATTGAACACCAACCGTCACTTTACCGACGGTGGCACAATAGAAAATTCTGGCGGCGAAACCTCATTGCAGGTATTAAATGTGTTTGAAAGGATTCGTGCAAAACTGATTAACGCTAATCATAGCGCACTAAATAATATTAGTATAAATATCTTGTCGCTTCCCAATAGCGTTGCGGGTATAGAATCCCCGATTTATGATAAAAACTTCTACGAACCACTTGGCCCGCCTTTGGGTGCACTTAACGTTGGTAATGCAAATAGTGCAAGGGCAGAATTAATAAATAGCCGTCTGCCCAAAACTAAAGGGTATACCTATCTGCCTTTCCAACCCCTGGCCTACAAAATGGTTGGAAAGGCATTCTGGCCTGTTCTACCTTTAGGGTGGCAGATATCAAATGCTGCCCTCGAAGCCTTGGAACACAATGCCGTTCAGAATCCATCACCGTTAAATGCCGTATTTAATCAGTTTGGAGTGAAAAGGAAGAATCAATAAATTTATAGGAAAGGGTCGGTTTTATTACGACAGAAAAATAAAAACTCTAATGTTACAAATAGATTTCGCGTTACAAAACGCGATTTTAACAACCATATTGCCATCCGATTTTGCGAAGGAACCTTTTAATGCTTTTAAAGAATAATCCATGCCTTGAAAATTACAATCTATTTGGGTTTGATTAATTTTTGTAAAAGGTAATTTTGCTTTTATCGGCAACGGATATATCCATAAACCAATTGATTGTTTTTTTGCTTTTGATTTTCATTTTGATTTCGGGTTCATCCATATCAATACTACTTCCTTTTTCTTACTATTAATAAGTTTGATTTTCTGTAAAGCTGCAGGAGTTGAACATTGATTTAATGTTAGATTCAGATATACCAAAAACTTTTTGCCCTGCTGGTAAAAACGCTAAAAGAAAAAGCTGTCAATTATACATAGTGACAGCTTAGCGATTTGAACAAAGTATCTTTTTTATTTATGATTTGATAAAAGCCAAAAGGTCCTTATTTATGGTTGCAGCTTCTGTCGTCGGCATTCCATGGGGAAAACCCGGATATGAAATCAATTTTCCGTTCTTTAAAAGTTTTATAGCTTTCGCTCCTGTAATGGGAAATGGAACAATCTGGTCATCTTCGCCATGCATAACCAATACAGGAACATCCACACTTTTAAGGTCTTCTGTAAAATCTGTCTCCGAAAAAGCCTTGATACAATCAACGTGCGCTTTTATTGCTCCCATCATTCCCTGGCGCCACCAGTTATCCCTAATTCCCTGCGATATTTTGGCTCCCTCACGGTTATATCCAAAAAAAGGAAGGGTAAAATCCTGAAAATATTGTGCCCGATGCAATGCCGTACCTTCACGTATTTCATCAAATACAGACAGCGGAATACCGTCCGGATTATTTTTGGTCTGTACCATTATCGGAGTAACCGCACTGATCAGCACAGCTTTGGCTACACGGCCTTTTCCATGTTTTGCAACATAACGGATAACTTCGCCACCTCCTGTGGAGTGACCAATGTGTATAGCATTTTTTAGGTCAAGTGCCTGGGTAAGCTCAGCAACATCGGCTGCATAGGTATCCATATCGTGCCCAACTGCAGTCTGGCTCGACCTTCCATGCCCGCGGCGGTCATGGGCGATAACCCTAAATCCTTGCTCAAGGAAAAATATCATCTGTCCATCCCAGTCATCGCCGCATAAAGGCCAGCCGTGATGAAAAAAAAGAGGTTGCCCCTTTCCCCAGTCCTTGTAATAAATTTCAGTTCCGTCTTTTACTGTAATCTTATTCATTTTTTTGATTTTGATTATGGTGGTTAATAGAATTTTGAAGATATACTTATGTTTAGAATGGATGCAGGTGTAAATAATTTCCTCTTACTCCATTACAAATGGTTTTGGACATTAGCATATGCTGGTAGCGCACAGATCAAAGCCAGAATCAATGCAGTTGAGAAACGGCAAGAATCGCATCAAAATATCATTCAATGTAAGCTAACCTGAAAAATAAAGTAAGTAGTGTTTAAATTAAAATTTTGCGCAAATTTTGTGCCAATAAAAACCTCCAGAACATGGTTAAATCATTGATTTTAAATACCATGATGCTGAACTCGAACCAGCACCCTCTGATTAATAGTTAGTTTTATGGGATGAACTATTAATTTAACTTGTTGGTATCAGATAAATTCAAAATAAGAGTATTTTTTTCGGGATAGATTTTAAACAACCGTATTGCCATGCGATTTTGTGAGGGAGCCTTTTAATGCTTTTAAAGAATAATCCATTCCTTAAAAATTACAATCTATTTGCGTTTGATTAATTTTTGTAAAAGGTAATTTTACTTTGTTTGCAACGAGACAATTACTCCCTTTTTAATATTTCTACGATCTGGTCATTTTCCTGGTTTACAGCATAGTCAAGAGCCGTATTTCCAAATCTGTCTTTAATGTTTTTTTGAGCTCCGTTTAATAACAGGTATCTCACAATATCTTCGCGGCCAAATGTTGAAGCAAAAATCAGCGCGGTTGCAGCGTTATAATTCTGCTGATTTAAGTTGGCCTTGTATTCACATAAATACTTTACCATATTTAAATAGCCTTTGTAACAAGCTCCCATTAAAGCGGTATTTCCAGACATATCTTTCGCATTGGGATCTGCTCCGTTTTTCAATAATAGCATCGCCGCCGCTTCACTTTCGTTATAAACAGCGATAATAAGCGGTGTATATCCGCGCTGATCAATTGTGTCAATTTTAATATTGCGCTTTAATAGCTTAACTAATGTTATCATGTCGTTTAACCTGGATGCGCTAAAAATATCCTGGGCCATCAGAACGTTGGTAAACGAGATTAATAATAGTGCGCAAAGTGTGGTGTATATTGTTTTGATTTTCATTGTGCTGTAATAAATTTATTGCTTTGTTTAAATGACTCACGTTTGGTCATCCAGTTAAAAAAGATTGTTAATTCATCGCTGATAATATGGCTTACAGATTCCACTGCTGATACCTGATCTTTGTAGGCAGAGTCTCTCAAATGTGCAAAATCATCCAGTGTAAGCAAACGATTAGAACTGTCGGAATGAGGTAAAATGATGCTGCTAAATGTGGTAAGATCAATAAACAATTTATTCGTCACATCTTTTAATGATGCAGCATTCAAAATATTTTCGGCGGCAGCGCACGAAATAATAGCCTGGAACTGATTTAGAAATCCGGGATATATATTATAATCGGCACTAACATAATCGTATCTATTTGCAAGTAATTGTGCTTTTATCATTGTCCGGTTGATAACCGTTATGTTTGTGAAAGACTGCGTAGAAAAGTACTTTAGCAGATCAGCCGCAATTTCACCTGCGCCAATAACGAGGATTGGTATATTTTTATCTCTAAATTTCCGGTTCACTTCATAAACTGCCAGGTGGCTAATGGATTTTGACCCTTTGTGATAGTTTGTTTCATTTGAAATTCTCTTATGTGAACGAAATATAACCTGGAACACCCTTTCCATAACGCCATTTATAAAGTTATTTTGCTGACTTATGTTAAACGCTCTTTTAAACTGACTCAGAATCTGCTTGTCACCAATAACTAAAGAGTGCAAACCATTGGCAACTTCAACTATATACTTTACGGTATTTTTAGGATCACCGATAATTTCAAACTGGCTCAAAGGGACCTGGGTTTGTTTAACTTCCTGCAAATATTGAAGCAAGGTTGTTATATCATAACTGTTTTCATGATCGATATAAACCTCGGTGCGGTTACATGTACTAATGATCAACAAACCCAACAGTCCGTCTTTGCCCTTCAGATCCTGGTAAACGTTGTTAAGCTCCTGCTCTGTAAATTGGAAGTAAGAACGGACCGAAAGATCCGTTCTCAAAAAATTCAATGACATTATGCTGATCATTTCAGTGATAACAAGAATGGTGGTTTGATAAATGCTATCTTTTAGATTACTTCGACATGAACATCGCTTCAACCTCTTCGCGGGTCACATGTAATTTTGCAGCTAAACGTTTACCATAATCGCTGTCTGCCATATAAAAATAACCGATCATTTTTTTAACCACGTCCCTATCGGTTACCACTGCAAGGTCACCGCTAAGATTATTAATAAGATGAACCTTATCAATTTCACTCAAAGAGCGGTAATATTCGCCAGCCTGTTTGAAATCGTTTGGTTTTGAAATCTTTTTCTGAACCGTACTAACGTTGGGATAAGTCGCAGTTGGATAATCGTATTTGGCGTTGTCTACGCTTCCATTGGGATCTGTGCTCGGTTGAAAATTAATATCCGAATGCTTTCCACGGTTACTCATCAGTCCGTCCTGGTTATAGCTGTTAACCTCAGCTTTTGAAGCATTTACGGGTAGTTGCTGAAAGTTTGGGCCAATTCGGTACCGCTGGGTATCAAAATAAGAAAACAAACGTCCCTGAAGCATTTTATCTTCAGACGGGGCTATACCCGGCACCAGGTCACCAGGTGAAAAAGCCGATTCTTCTACATCTTCAAAAAAATTATCGGGAATCCTATTCAAAGTCATTTTGCCAACCAAAACAGGCTTTGCAATGGCATCGGGCCATATTTTAGTGTCGTCAAGCGGATTAAAATCAAATTTATCCAGGTCTTCGGGTTTCATCATTTGAACATATAATTCCCATGAAGGATAATTTTGTTTTTTGATGTTCTCGTAAAGATCTACGGTTGCATGCTGAAAATCTTTCCCCTGGATCGCACTTGCTTCCTCAGCGGTAAGGTTTTTTATACCCTGCATACTTTTCCAGGTGTATTTCACATACATAACCTGGCCTGCAGCATTTACCCATTTAAACGCATGAACTCCTGAACCATCCATCTGCCGGTAATTAGCCGGGATCCCATTATCTGTATATAACCGGGTAAGCATATTTGTAGCTTCAGGGACATGACTAAAGAAATTAAAAATCCTGTTTGGATCTTGTTTATTATATATTGGCGATGGCTTTAAAGCATGCACAAAATCGGGAAATTTAATGGCATCACGTATGAAGAAAACCGGAAAATGGATACCAACAATATCATAATTGCCCTGGTCGGTGTAGAATTTCACTGCAAATCCCCTCGGGTCACGTTGTGTTTCCGGTGAGGCGCCTCCGCCCATCACAGTAGAAAAACGCACGAAAACAGGAGTGACTTTATCTTTCTTGCTAAATAACGAAGCGCTCGTAACCGCGGAAAAATCTTCAGCAGCAACAAATTCGCCATAGGCACCTACTCCCCTTGCATGAACTACTCTTTCCGGGATCCTTTCCCGGTCAAACGCCGCAAGTTTCTCAATTAGATGAATATCTTCAAGAAGCACCGGCCCATTTTGACCAACTGTTTGGGAGTCCTGGTTATCACCAACAGGAGTGCCTGTGTTTGTTGTTAGCGTTTTTTGCTGTGCATGTAAGGATACAGTCACAGTAGAAAAAACGATAAGTGTTAAATTTTTAAATTTCATAAGAATTATGTTTTTGATAGGCTCAAAAGTATAAGCACATAACCCCAAAAGAAAATCGCAAATTTTGATGCCGGATAGATTAAATTGATCTGGAATTGATGTTCAGATGACAATTCCTAAAACTCTTCGGCTACGCGCGGGAAGCAATCCTTACCTTAAATATAAGTTTTATCTATATAGCTTCAATTTAATTGATTTGATTGATGAGCATAATATTACTTATTTGCGAGGCACAAATTTGTAAGGAGATGAAGTAACTTACTGTCGTGTAAATTGTGAATTGACGTTTAGTCCTGAGTCGAAAATCTAAAGTCTTGAGTCAGAAAAGCACAAAATTGACTTACGACGACTGTTGACTTGACACTAATTGGTACGCCGATCAATCAGGTTACGTGTTATAATATATATAAAACCATGAGTCTTGTTCAATATGAATATATTGTTGCTGTAGATACTTATAGAAGTTTTGTGACGGCAGCTGAAAAGTGTTTTGTTACCCAGCCGACCCTTAGCATGCAGATACAAAAACTTGAAAGCACCTTAGGGGTGAAAATTTTCAACCGGTCAAGGCAACCTATTTTACCAACAGATATAGGTAATAATGTTATCGCCCAGGCGCGTGTTTTACTTGCTGAACACAAAAAAATCAACGAAATCGTTAGTAGTCATCGCAAAGAGTTGATGGGTGAACTAAAAATCGGCATCATTCCTACCATAGCACCGTACATACTTCCGAAAATTATCACCCAATTTATGGTTCGGTACCCCCAGGTAAGGCTCATCATGTGGGAGCAAACTACGGAACAGATAATCCAACAGCTAAAACTTGGAATGATTGACTGCGGGATTTTATCAACACCTATCCTGGAATCACAGCTGATCGAAACACCGTTATTTTACGAGAACTTTATTGCTTACGTATCCCAAAACAGCGAACTCGCCAAAAAAAGGGCCATTCATCCGGATGACATCAATATCGATGAACTTTGGATTCTCAATGAGGGACATTGCATGCGTGACCAAGTCTTAAACATTTGTCAGCGCCGGGAAAGCACAGTCGGTTTTAAACACTATGAATACAACACCGGCAGCATCGAAACATTGAAACGAATGGTAGATGAAAACAACGGTGCGACCATTCTCCCTGAGTTTGCTTTAAAGGACCTGACTAAAAAGCAAATGGAAAAGGTTAGATATTTTAAGTCTCCCCAACCGTCCCGGGAAATCAGCATCGTTACACACAATGGATTTATAAAAAAACGGCTTATAGATACCTTAAAAAATGAAATCCTTGAATTTGTCCCTGATCACATGAAAGAATATAGGGAAACGGGTAAAAAAACTGAACAACCTCCACTTCCTCCGAATCTGGTTGTCAAATAAAAAATGCCTATAAAAGCAGTATATTTTCATCAATGGTCTTTAATACGCGGGTCATTAAGATTGGCATTTCTTATTGCACCATTTGATATACTATTATATTCCACAAAACCTTTAATGAACACAATTACTAAGAATAGGATAATATCTATTTATTTTCTTCATGGCACCATTATGATCATTATGGCGTTTGACCATGTAAGGGATTATTTATACGCTAATACCGGGCACAGGTTTTAACCTGGCCCGATAGTGAGGGAAATATTAGGCTTCTACCAAATCATGTTCTTCATGTTCTTCCAGGTTTTCCGAAAAAACTGCTGCGCCGTTTTCCTGTTGTTTTGAAAAAGCAGTCATTTGATCAGTTATACCTTTTGCAGAAATAGAAATTTGTTTTGCAGCAAGCTCCAAAAATTCCTTTTGCAGAGACTGGCTGGAATATTTGGCGAGGTCTGCCATGACAATTCCGGTCAGGAGGTTACGAAAATCAGGATTCCATGGATGTACCCCATCATCTACCATAGTTCCGTAATCAACCCATTGCCATATACCCTCTGTAGGTATTCTTAGACGAGCATGCGATGGCCCTCCATAATATTGATAACTTCCCCAGCTCGATCCGCTGTCCATATAGCACATAATCGTGTAATTATTTACCGAACAATTGCTTGCGGCGGCATCTACTTCAGCAATACCGTTAAAGTTGACCGTTGTTCCAGCTGAATCAGACTGATTGCGAAGGTTTCTTTGATAAGCAGCTACGTCGTAACCTCCTGCAGCTTGTGTGCCACTACCCATTTGGTCGGTGGTATTGCAAGGGTTTGGGAGTGCCGAATAAACCTCACCTCCAAAACTAACCCATTGGGCATGGTCATTAAGGCCGTTGTTAAACAAACTGCCCGGATAATAACCAATCCATATCCATGAGTTCGATCCGTTGTAGTTAACACCAAACCACCAGTTTCCCTGGTAAAGCTGAAATTTAATTCCGAGCTCAAGTTGCGCGCCGCCTCTTACACTACTCCCGTTAAATGCAATACCCGGATAAATAGAAGCATGATATTGTATCCAACCCTGGTACATACGATTATAACCGCCCAAATTATTGCCATCCTTTGTGTAACCATCCGTAGTATAATAGGTAAAAAGATGGTTATCCGAATCACCATTCAGGCCGGTATCAACTGTCAGGCCCGCTTCAATAGACTGCACCTGTGGTGTCTGATAGTTCTGTAACCACGTTTGTGATATGGAATGATCGTCACCTGGCGAAGACGGTATATCAATACGCGGATCCCAAACGTTTAACCGGGCCTCGCAACCATATATATTCGCCCACTGGGAACTTGAGGCATGAAAATACCCTGCGGGGTTGGGGTCAGTAGGTTTATAATTTGTCCGGTTTTTATTAACTCCCAATCCTCCACGCTTAGTGGAACGGTCATCTATAGCTATTGTTTCGGACACTCTTGACAAATCCGGGCGCAAAACAGGCACGTGCCCTTCAGGGCCAGATTCGCCAATATCAAAACCAACAGGTTTCGTCGGTTTTTTCTCATCCACCTCTACAGCATAATTTAAATTAACGGGTGGTGGCGTTGCTATCCTTTCTTTGGTTTGACTCTCTATTGGAACCCAATCCAATATTTTTCCACCGGGGGTCTTAGTCGTCTTGGTCACTTTTAGTTGGCTTTGACGAGCGCTTAACCAATCCTTCAACCGGGAACTTGGTTCGCTTTGATTCACTTCATTTCTCATTCTTTTAAAATTTAGTTTAACGGCTATGCTATCCCCTTTTCGGTAACCGGCGCTTTTTCTTTTTAATTTTTGTAAGCTGCGGGGTAGAAAGTTTGCAAAATTGGCGATTGACCGGTATACTAAAAATGAAGGATGTAAAATAAATTAATTATAAGGAAAGTTAGATCAATAAACCGGGATTTGCAAGCGTAAAAACAATTAATTAAATAAGAATTTTTACTCCTCATCTCAACAAATCAAATAATGAGAATATCCACAGATTTGTAAAAGTTGGAAACTGTAGACAAGTTTACGAATACAGCGAAAATACCTTTAAAGTACGGTGAAAAAACGGTGTCTTTTTATTTGTATATTCCTTAGTAAATCAATACATTTAAACATAGTTTGCTTAGGTTATGTGTTGAAATTATTGTAGGATATGAAAGATTTAACAAAACTTAAACTTATCAAATTTGCTTTTGCAGCTATTCTTATTTGCTCACAATTCTCCTTATTTGCTCAACACCTTAATCCTGCGCCAAAAGATGACAATCAAGGTTCCGGCAATCATTTTATTACTAACTTAGAATCTGATTTATCGATACTTGTCCTTGCTTTTGGAATTATAACTATATTTCTAGAAGTTTATTTGATTAAAACAAATAAAATAGATTCCAATAATGCTATCAAATTTGTGATAGTGACTCTAATCATAACCGGCACACTGTTTCTCATTACAGCAGGATATGACACTCAAATCTCGCCCGCGTTAGGACTTTTAGGTACTATCGCCGGCTATCTTTTAGGGAAAACTGAAAATCATGAACGTAGTAACAATCAAACACCATGAAAAAATTAATATTTATATTATCGATAATAGTATTGGCATGTAATTTTGCATTTTCACAAAATCAACCGGCCCAAGTTCCAACATCGTATCTTAATACTCATTGCTTTATTAGAAATTATGAAACATCAGCTGTCTATTTTTCATCGTCAATCGACAAAATTAATTGGAAAGAGGAAAAATTACCTGGCCATGCAACAATTGATCTTCCACTAGTTGACTCGATTTATTTGAAAATTTTTTCTACCCGGACTAATTTTTCCATAATAACAGCGTATCCTGCAAAGTACTATAAGATAAGTTATGATCATTCTTTGAAAAAATGGATTATCCAATGATAATAACAGTCTAACAGTCAGGTTTTATGAGATAGAGCTAATACTTTAAGTTGTTAGAATCAGATAAATCCAAATTAAAAGCATTTTCTTTAGGATAGATTTTAATAATCGTACTGCCATCCGATTTTGCGAAGGAGCCTTTTAATGCTTTTAAAGAATAATCCATGCCTTAAAAATTACAATCTATTTGAGTACGGCGGATTTTAATTGGCTTGTCTGTTTGCGATAAAAATAGGTTATTTGTTGGTATAACAAGTCCGTAGTTCACTATTATAACTCAACTCATGTTTCTAAAAGTATTTTATATTACGCTCATTTACTGTTTGTTTATCTTTTTACCGACTGCCGGTATAGCTAAAACAGCTACTATCAGCAACGCAAAGATTATCCTATTGCTCAATTATGGTAATGGGGCCAGTATTGCCTCGCTTATTGTTAACGGACAAAAAGTGATCAGCAGCGCAGATGGTATATTTACTTCTGTAAAAATAGATGGCATTAGCTATTCATCACTGCATCTAAAAGGCATCCCGGTATTGACAAAAACCGGTAATATAATAAAACTAACAGGAATAAGGTATGGCGATAAAAACCTGACGATCGAGGAAAACTGGATATTTATTATCACCGGTAAATCTATAAAATGGACTTTGGAAAGAAGCTGTTCCAAACCAGTAAATGTTGAGGAAGCCGCATTGCCTTTTTTTAATTTTGATAACATCAATATTTGGGAAGGCGCTTACCAGGGTTATGGCGGACTGGCGTGGTTCTATTTGTTTAATGAAAAATTGTGTACTTATGGTGTTCACACAACTTCGTCCGATTTTTGGAACAGTAAAAATGGCAATGGGTTAAATATTACGGTGAGCGCCCCCGGTAAAAACGTTGCCATGAAATATTCCCGGACGAATGAAAACAAGCTGGCTTATACCGTAAGCATATCTGACAAAGAATTGTTGCCAAAGCTGGATAGCGGCACTAACAGAAGGCGGTTTGTAAGAGGAAGAACAGATGTGTGGGCGCCGTACACCATTCCCGCTGGAATCAGCACGCAAAGCATAACGCTTAGTTATTTTGATTTTAAACAAAAATACGGAAGGGGTGATTTTAAAGGAGTTGATGGCGCCAAAGTAAATGCTGTATTAAACACTATTGCCAGGATCGGAGTAATTGATTCTCTCCATTTTGGTGGAAACAGCTGGCATACGCCTTATGGCCCTATCTGCCTGCATGAACAGTATATTGCTCAGCTTGGCCTGGCTATCAATGACTCCAAATATTTAAAAGGCGATCAAACCTGCCTGGACTATTACCGTGACCATGCCATAAAACCCGACGGGCGGGTATATCCGCGCTGGGCATATACCAATGAAGATGCAATGCCTGGTCAGTATAATAAGTATGGCTTTTACGAGGCGCAATGGGGCATTCTCATGGATTCAAACCCGGATCTGGTTACCAATATTGCAGAGTTGTATGATATGACAGGCGATAAAAATTGGGTCAGGAGTCATCAGCTATCTTGTGAAAAAGCGTTAAACTGGATTCTTAAAAGGGATAGCAATGGCAATGGTCTTGTTGAAATGATGAATGATAATCACACTGAAAAAAAGAGCAGTGATTGGATTGATATTATATGGGCATCGTATGAAAATGCATTTGTAAATGCAAAATTATATCATGCCCTGGTAAAATGGGCTATAATTGAACGCCAGTTAAATAATGCCGCTAAAGCAAATTATTATACAGCCTTTGCAGCCAAACTAAAAGCAAGCTTTAACAAACCTACCAAAGACGGCGGTTTTTGGGACGAAGAAAAGGGATGTTATGATTATTGGCGCGATAAAGACCAAACCATGCACGGCCGGAATATGGTTACCCCGGTAAATTTTATGGCTATTGCTTATGGAATTTGTGATAATGCTGCACGAAGAAAAATTATACTGGACAATATTGAAGCACAAATGGAAAAGGAACACCTCTTTTTCTGGCCCCTGTGTATGTCGGGTTACGAGCCTGATGAAGGGTTGGGATACCAGTTTCCTTTTCCTCGTTATGAAAATGGCGACTTGTTTTTATCATGGGGATCTGTTGGGGTAGCGGCTTATGCAAGTTACAATCCTGCACTTGCAATTAAATATGTGAAGAACGTACTGGAACAATACAGCAAAGATGGCCTCGCATTTCAGCGCTATGGTAGGATAAAGCAAGATGGACTAGGTGATGACATATTATCAGGAAATAGTCTGGCTATTGTAGGGTTATATCAGGCCGTTTACGGAATAAACCCACTTTATAACCGCTTTTACCTTGACCCTCACATCACACCCGATCTGGCCGGCACTGTTTTAAATTATAATTTTAGAGGTAAACATTTAACTATAAACCTGGACAGCAGCAGTTATTCGGTATCTGATAATATATTTAAAATAACAGCTAATACAAGCTTTGGCTTTAATACAACAAAAAACCAATTATCATATTTCAACGGAAACAGCCCTAACGCGTCCTTACAGGCTACATCTGCAGGGCATTTAACTATCTCAATAAAAAACTGGGATGCGGACAAAATTGAGTGGCAGCAAAATGCATCTAAACCCATTACCTATGTATTGCATCAATTAAAAGCCAATGCAGTTTATGAGTTTACTGTTAATGGAAATTTGGTTAAAAGCATACAAAGTAATTTAAAAGGCAAATTGGTGATAAATCACAACCCAATATTGGTTGATGAAATGATTACTGTAAAAAGAAAAGATTAAGCTGTCTTAACTCTCATTTGGATAAAAATAAAAAGGGACTTTTTTTGCTTCCTTAGATTTCTAATTTACTGTTATTGTAGTCGGGATAAAAATTCAGCAAAAGGATAATGTGAGATTTTGCACCTAAGGCAATTGATGAAAATCAATCAAAATTTAATTATCAAAAAATACTGTTATATTCGACAAAACCTTTAATGAACACAATTACTACGAATAGGATAAGATCTATTGATTTTCTTCGTGGCACCATCATGATAATCATGGCGCTTGACCATGTAAGGGATTATTTATATGCAGGCTCATTTCTGTATGATCCGCTTGATCTTACAAAAACAAGTGGCATATTATTTTTTACAAGATGGATCACTCATTTTTGTGCACCAATATTTATGCTGCTTGCCGGAACCTCTGCTTATCTTATCGGGCAAAAGAAAACAAAAAAAGAACTATCATTATTCCTTTTAAAACGGGGACTATGGCTTGTTTTTCTCGAAATGATTGTAACGAATTTTGGCTGGAATTTCAATATTACATTCCCCATGTTTTTGTTTATTACGATATGGGCGTTAGGAATAAGTATGATAGTGCTGGCTGCGTTAGTTCATTTACCCAAAAAATGGATCCTTGTTGTTTGCATTATAATTATAGCGGGCCATAACCTTTTAGACAACGTTCACATAGCAGGCAATTCGCTGGAGGCGTTTGGCTGGTCATTGCTGCATGAACAACAGTTTTTTACCTGGCATAAAGAAATTCTTTTAGTAGGCTATCCCCTTGTTCCCTGGATTGGCGTAATGCCATTAGGCTATTGTCTTGGAGCATGGTACGCGGCAGGCTACAACCCTGAAAAAAGACAAAGAAATTTATTGATACTCGGTACTTTTGCTATTATTTCGTTTATCGTGTTACGTTACAGTAACGTGTACGGCGACCCGGTAAAATGGAGCGTACAAAAAAATGCTTTTTTTACTTTCCTGTCATTTATTAAAGTAAACAAGTATCCGACATCCTTATTATATCTTTTAATGACACTGGGTACTGCCTGTCTATTTCTTTCATTTACTGAAAAATTAAAAGGTGCGGCAGTAAAAGTTGTTTCCGTGTATGGCCGCGTGCCTATGTTTTATTATCTCGTCCATATTTACGTGATTCATTTGGTAGCAATGATCGCATCCGCAATATTGCCGGGCCAGGACTGGAAAATTTGGATACTTACAAAGCCTATATGGTTTACCACAGATCTTAAAGGTTATGGATTTTCATTGCCGGTTGCCTATCTTTTATGGATAGGCATTGTGGTTGCATTATATCCTTTATGCAAACGTTATGATGCTTATAAACAGGCCAATAAGCAAAAATGGTGGCTGAGTTATCTCTAAAAATTTTGCCTATGGCCTGCATCTGCGAGGCGAATTTTATTATTGTAGTACTCAACTAAATATTAAAAAAAAATTCACAATGGTATTTTTGAAAATTTCGCTGACAAAAAGAGCAGGTTGAAATACCAAAACCTCCGTATAACTTCTTATCAAATAGTAAAAACATTTTGCTATCTTAATGTGTATTGCTATAAGTTCTCTTCTTATTTCACTGCTCAAATTCGCGTTTTGAATGAATTGAGGTAGATATAACATTATGCACCGGGTTAATTCCCTCTGATACCGATTTGGACATGAATCCATCCTGCATTTCAACCCGGAAAGCATCTTTATTGCGTTTCAACTAAATCCCAAATCTCATGTTAATGCTCCGGCAAACTGTTATTCACTCCTCAGGCTCTTCACCGGGTTTGCTCTTGCTGCTTTTATTGCCTGGAAACTTATCGTTGCAAGTGCAATAATTGTTGCAGCAAGTCCGCCTGCAGCAAATAACCACCAGCTGATCTTGATGCGATAAACATAATCTTGTAGCCACTGGTGCATGTAATACCATGCAATGGGTGTAGCAATCATAAAGGCAATAGCAATGAGTATGATAAATTCTTTTGAAAACAAGTAAACGATATTGCCAGCACTGGCGCCCAATACTTTACGAATACCAACTTCTTTTATTCGCTGTACGGCCATAAATGAGGCTAAACCATACAAGCCAAGGCAGCTGAGGAATATGGCGATGGCTGCAAAAATTTTGTACAAAGCGGCTAACTGGCTCTCCTGTTTATAAAAAGTAGCAATTTTATCATCTAAAAACTGGTATTCATAAACATAATCGGGAAATGTTTGCTTCCATATTTTTTCAATTGACTGCATCGTAGAAGAAATGTTTGTCATAGAAAGTTTAATAGAAGCCTGGCGATACATGGTGTTGTTTGTGGCAATAAGCAATGGTGCCAGCTCATTGCGAAGAGACCGGTCATTAAAATCTTTCACTACACCAACAACAGGGCATTTTATCTGTCCTCCAAGTATGCTTACTTCTTTGCCCAGTATATCTTCCGGTTTTTTAAGTCCTAAGCTTTTTACGAATGATTCGTTCACTAAAAACTCTCTTGTCCAGCCGGAAGGTTGCAAATTTCTTCCGGCTACCAATTGTAATTTATAAGTCGGTACGTAGCCTTCATCGGCGAATTTTGTAATGGCCTGGAAATCTGCATCTTTTACTGCGTGGTCAAATTTCAATTTGGTAAACATATTGTTAGCATCTTCCACCGGGGTGTTAGATGTGAAGCTTACCGCCTGCACACCGTTTATTGCCAGTAACTTTTGCTTTATATAGTCCTGTGCTTTGTCCGGACGGTAAGCAACGTTTACAATTGCATCTTTATCAAAGCCCAGGGGTTGATCCATAAAATAATCCATTTGCTTTACAATGACGAGCGTGCCGATGATGAGCGCTTGTGCAATGATGAATTGAAACACGACTAATCCCCTTCTTAATGAAATTCCTTGTGTATTTGAGGTGAGTTTACTTTTTAAAGCATTAACTGGATTGAAGCGGGATAAAATAATAGATGGATAAAACCCCGCGAGCGCAGTTACGATTACGGTTATCGCCAACAGGAATAAAATGATTGCCGGATCGCTGAATAAGTTGAACGAAAGAGAAAGCTCTAAAAGTTTATTTACGGACGACATGGCAAGCATGGTAATACCGGTTGCAAGTATAACCGCGCTTGTAACGATCAGGAATGTTTCGACGATAAACTGGATCTGCAGTTGAGATTTACTGCTGCCCAAGACTTTGCGTACGCCAACTTCTTTTGCACGATTAACTGCTTGGGCGGTAGACAGGTTGACAAAGTTTACGCAGGCAATTAGCAGGATGAATGCAGCGATGAGCCACAATACATTCAGCAGCTCATGACTGATTGTTTTATTGCTGTAGTTGCCGGCTTCTCCATCATAATGCACATCACTTAATGGTTGTATGATATAACTGTCCTTTCTGTCTGGCGATTGCGTTTTTTTGGCGTATGTACTTAATTGATCATTAAAATTGCTGGCAGAAACATTCCGTGGCAACAAAACATAACAGCCAAAATCGGGTGCTGTTCCGTCCAAATTGGGTTGTGCAAATCCGTATTCTTTATCTCCTGTAAAATCTGTTCCATAGGCCACCACCAATTTTAGCTGAAAATCTGTATTTGCAGGTATTGTCGCGAGGATGCCCGAAACCTTCAGCGCATTTGGCGGGAACTGAAATAATCCTGCGCCTATGCTGTAATATCCTGTTATTTTAATGGTTTTACCCACTGCTGTTTTCCAGTCGCCGAAATATTTTTCAGCGATCTCTTTGGTAAGCAACACATTGTTAGGATCTCTTAATGACTCGTACGAGCCTTCCAGCAGCGGAAAATTAAACATTTTGAAGAATGAAGGCGACGTGTAAAATACACCGCTCCGCTCTTTAAAATTCTTTACAGGAGTTCCATTACCGTCAAGAACTTGTAACTCGTCATTGTGGCTGGCATAAACAGGAGCCAGTTGTTCTATTTGCGGAAAAGCTGTTTTCAATCCTGTGGGTAGCCGAAAGGGAACGTTTTTCGCATAAGAAATAGTTGCCGCATTTGAGTTATGATATTCGGTCAGCACACGATAGATGCGGTCTTTCTTTGCGTGGAAAGTATCGAAGCTGGTTTGATATTGTATAATGATAAAGATCACCATACAAACAGCAATACCGACAGCGAGGCCGGTAACATTAATAGCGGTATAGCTTTTATTGCGTACCAGGTTGCGACGTGCTATTTTGAAATAATTTTTAAACATATCGTTGCGATTTAATTTCTCCTTCGACCACTTGGGAGTAGTTTCACGATGCAATATTACCGGCGCAAATTGGGAATGGCTGCCCAAATTATAAGATGGGTACTCTTTTTTCAGGTCATTTTTATATTCCAGCGGGCTTTTACCGGTCATTTGCCTGAAAATGCGGTTAAAGGTGCTTTGGGAATTGAATCCCGATTCAAAAGCAATACCCAGCAGGGTGATATGGTCAAAAGCAGGGTCCTGCATTTTCTGAACGACATCCGCAACACGGTATTCATTGATGAAATCGTTGAAGCTTTTTTTGAGCACCGTATTGATGATCCGGGATAAGTCATGGGTAGTTAGCTCAAGCTTTTCAGCCAATGAGTTTAAACTTAGTTCCGGGTCCTGGTAATACAGGCCGGCTTTCACGGCTTTCTTCAGCAATGTACTTTTTTGCTTCATATCCGCGGGAAGCTGCGGCTTTAAAAACAGAGGGGTTTCGACCAGCACGCCAGCCTCCTGCCTTAGAAAAGCCACGGCCCCCATCCAGATGGTTATTACCGCTAAAAGAAGATATAAAGGATAATAAGCATGTATACTTAATTGGTAATTGTAATAAAAATAATCTACAGCTGTGAAGGGTATCCATAACAGCCATAACAAGCAGAAACCTATAAGTAAGTTATGCAGCCACCGCAACTTGTACCGGTACCGGTCACCCCCGTTAAATTTTAGCCGTTGGTAAAAGCGCGTTATCAGCCTGTGAGACAGGTAAAGATAAATTATGACCGAAATAAATGCGAGTAAATGTAATACGGGGTTCAGTTGCCGAAAGGTCGGCGTTTCATAAGTAGCTGCGCCGGTTTTTATACTATCCCTAACTTCCAATGCCTGGGCACTTAATTCAAGCAGCAACGGACTAAAATGCAGCAGATCCTGCCACCGGAGTTTATATTCCGGCCGGGTCATTTTAAGCACATAAAAATAGATCAGGGGGCCAAGCGCAAGCGAAAATTGCAGCGGCAGCCAGCTCCAATTATTGATGTAAGTTGACAGCCCGATGTCGATGCCCAATATCCTGGCTATCCACAAAACAATCGTAACCATTGCCAGGCCAAGAAATCGGTTTGCGGTCCGGTTGATCCTTTTGGTGAACCATAACAGCAGGGTAAAAGTGAGCGCGATAAAGATCGTCGCAAGGAAAGGCAGGCCGAAGGCGTTGATATGGAAAGTATAAGTGTTCAATTGAAATATTTAAACGCAATAGCTGTTCCAAACTTATAACTAATTGATTTATAAAAAAGTATATTGAGCAAAATATGTACGCTGTAACGGAAGCGGGCATTGGGGCGTACGATTTTGGGTTAAATGAATAAAAAAAACGCTGTGGATCTGCCGGTATTTTGCTCTAGGGGGCTGCAAGCGTTCCATTTTTCACACGGAACGCCTGGAACAAAGTGGAACATGCTGATTATCAACTATTTTTATTTTATCCAACGGTTAACACATTGATAATCAGATGGCATAAATTCTATTTTTCATTATATCATCGGAACGTTTTGATTACCAATTGATTGCCTTATAATTGGGAGATTTTTTACACACTTTTAGCTGTCTCGTACTGACAAGGGTTTACACTTTTAGCGATTAATCCTGCTTTAGGTTTACGGTATTCGGCTACAAAACTTGCTGAGTTAAACTGTTATACATTAATTTTCGTCCTAAATCACGAGAAGCGATTGCGCGCTTGTCCGCCCGTCATTCGCGCTAGAGGGGACGAAAAATAACTTATCGCCCGTCAATGACGGGTGAAAATAGTATTGGTTATCAATAATTTACAATTACGTCATTATAAGGAACAGCCTGTCCCGAACTTGTTTCGGGACAGCAAACGCTGCGCGTGCAAATTAATTTTGCGGGATGCTGCGAGGTGGAAAGCACCCGTTATCCGCACCAGATAGGCAAATTATTTTTTAACAAAAATTTAATCAACCCGGGGAAACCATTAAATATAAATGCTGTTGTTTTAACTAGTAATTAATTGATTAATTAACCTTTAATTTTTAAAATTATGAGTACTCAAGTTGAAACAATGAATGCACAGCAAGTTGCAAGCAGGCTTGTACAGCTGTGCCGGGAAGGCAAAAATGTTGAGGCTATTAATGAATTGTACGACGATAACATCGTTAGCATTGAACCCGAGGGTTCGCCGATGGCGGGAAAAACAGTTGGTAAGCAGGCTGTTTTAGAAAGCACAAATCGTTGGTTCGATTCAGTTGAACAATTGCACAGCGTTGCTATTTCCAACCCCCTGGTAAGTGATAACTTTTTTGCCTGCACGATGAACGTTGACGCAACTTATAAAGAACACGGCAGAAATGTAATGAATGAGTTGTGTGTGTTTGAAGTTAGGGATGGGAAAATTGTTAATGACCAATTTTTTTATAATACTACGGGTCATTAATGTGATGTTACTCATAAATTGACGTTTGGTGCTGTGCCGAAAGTCTTAAGTTCCAAGCCAAAAAAGGCGAATCCCGGCTTAAGCTTTTGACACTGATATTCACAAAAAATAAACAAAACTAAAGAGGCTGTCCTGTATTAATATTTCAGGCAGCCTTTTTTATGTTATTTGCTTTTGTTACCAGGTTTGCATCTGTAAAAGCTGGCGAATCTGTAGACATGGTACCTACGGACGGCGAAGGAATAGGGGTGTAAGACGGTTGGGCGGGCTACCTGTTAGCGGTATCACGAGTACCCACCTCCCTAGGCCTGAGTGCTGCATACTCCAGAATGTGGGTGGGGGCTTACTTCATTGAGATGTCAGCTTGCTGATAAAACGGGCCAAGTTTTCAAGATTGTCCCTGCAGGCTATTCATTTCATGGAGAAGGTATAAACGCCATTGATATGTAAATTCATTTTAGAATTAAATATTTCCAAACATTTAATTAAATGATAATTGTTATTTAAGAACTATCTTAATTAATTAATTTTTTAATATAAATATTTGATAATAAATAATATATGAGTTTATTTTTTGTGTATTTTAATTGATGTAAAATAAATTTTATTAATAATTAATTTAAAAACATAATCTATATATCTTATTATCAATAAATTACAATGTATAAATAATTTAATAAACAAGCAGTTGTATTTTCATTACGCACAGAATATTAATTTAATAAAGACAAAATAATTATTAAATGGTCCTTTTTTTGGAAAAGCAAAATTTTTATTTAAATAGCTGATACAATGTCAACTATGAAATTTTGTCAGTAAAATACTGACAAAAACATCAAGAATGCGATTGGCATGGTTGTTGGGTATGCGTAATATTAAAAAACATACATAATTTATGGAAATAAATTTAAATCACGCAAGCTTTCGGATTAGCACCTCTGAACTTGAAATTTCAGGGCCTGTAGATTTCGTAAAAGAACAAGTTCAATTTAATAAAAATATCATAGACTTTTTTGCTGAGAATATTAAGCAAGGACTTATTGCAAAGGAAACGTTAAATGCTATAACGTTCAATGATGTAGAAAGAACTCCCTTGTTAAAAACGAGCAATGAATATGCTGACTTTGAAGAGATGAAAGAATCAGATAGTATTTTAGCAAAGTATAAAAATGTAATCGCCATTAATGGAGATAAAGTTCAAATTCTAACAAAAATACCAGGTAATTCTACAGGTGCTAAAATGTTAAAATTATTACTCGTGTATTTATATATAAAATTTAAGATATCCTTAGTTGAAAAAGTCTCCTCTGTTGATTTAAGAAACTTTTGTGAAATGCATGGTGAATTAGATGCTGGCCATTTTTCGGCCTATTTAAAAAAGAACAAAAAATGGTTTTTACTTGATGGTAATGGAAAATATACAAATGTGATAATAACCGTACCTGGCATGAAAGAAGCCGAGCAAATATTGGATGCTATGAATAATCAAAACTAAAAATGGAAAATAATCAAATTAAAATAAGAATTAACTTGGAAACAAGGGAGTTTGAAGTTCATGGTGAAGCAAAATATATTAATGAAACATTCGGAACTTATATAAGCGAATATTTAGATATAATTAAGGGGCCACAAAAAACAAAAAACGCTTCCAATAATGACTTATTAAAAAATACCGAACCATTAAATAATGATAAGGTCTCAAATGATAGTGCTTTACCTGATTCTTTTGGAGAATACCTTAACAGGTTCCCCAGAACATTAAGCAACGTTGATAAGCTACTTGTCTCCAGTTTCTATGTGCAGTCGCATAACAATGGCAATTTTTTTACGATACCGGAAGCTTCAAATTTATTAATTGACCAAGGGGTGAAGCTAAGTAATGCAAATGCTTTCAATAAATCGAATGAATCTACTAAGAGGATTTTCAAGCTTTCAGGAAAGAATTTTAGAGTATCTGACAGTGGTATTCAATACATTAAAACATTAGTCTAATATTAAATAAATGAGCAACTCAAAAATTCAAATAAAAGTGGGAATTGTAGAATTTTCCGGTGAGGGCGATCAAGATTGGTTGGCACTGCAACTTGACAAAATTATAGCGAAAGTGCCAGAATTATTGAAAATTGAACTCGCCACTCCCGGCAAGGAAACTAACGATGCTATTGGAGATAAATTAGACGCGTCGAAAACAAACTCATCTTTTAAAACGTCCAATTTGGCAACCTGGTTAAAAGACAAAGGAGCAACTACAAATCAAGTGAAAAAATTCCTTGCGACTGCAGCATATATACAAATCGGTGGGAAAGACAGATTGGCAACTGGAGATATTGTTGCAGCACTAAAAAAGTCGAATCAATCTAAACTTGGAAACCCGAGTGATTGTTTAAATGGTAATGTTAAAAAGGGGCTTTGCGAAAAGGATGGAAATGAGTTTTTTGTCACAGTTGAAGGAATAGAAAGTTTGGGAATCAAATAATGAATATAAACTCCATTCTTTCAATAATTCCCGACGGCCTTAGACTTCCGCTGGTAAAAGAATACAATAACATCTTGCAACACTATCTGGAAAGGAGATGGACCGCTTCAGAACTCAGTGGCGGAAAATTTTGTGAAATTGTTTTCACAATCTTAGATGGATATGCAAAAGGGACATATGAATCAAGCCCATTTAAACCATCGAATTTTGTAGATGCATGTAAGAAACTTGAAAACAATGCGGGCGTTCCGAGAAGTTTTCAAATTTTAATTCCAAGAATGCTGCCTGCTCTATATGAAATAAGAAATAATAGAAATGTGGGGCATGTTGGTGGTGATGTTGATCCCAATTTAATGGATGCTCAAGCAGTCACCTCAATGTGTAGTTGGGTTATGGGAGAGTTAATTAGGGTACTGCATAATATTCCAGTAAGCCAAGCACAAAGCATGGTAGACAGTATTTCCAGTCGAAAAATGCCATTAGTATGGACCATAGGCGACGTTAAAAGAGTATTAAATCCTTCTACTTCTCTAAAAGATCAAATATTATTATTGATAGGTGTCGATTCTACTCAGACGAACATTGATGACCTATTTCGTTGGATAGAATACAAAAATAAAGCCTACTTTCTAAATACACTAAGAAGTCTTCACCGATCAAGGTTAATTGAACTATCTACTGATGGAAAATTTGTTGAGATATTACCTCCAGGATCAATTTATATTGAGGGTTTGGTTGTTAAAATAAATAAATAATACAGCCCTCTGCCCGTTCCTGCATTTTGCTTGAATGCCAACAATTTAAGCATCCCGCTTAAATTCAAATTAATAAATAATCTTCAACGGGCTTTCCGGATTGGCACTGCTATACCAATATTCATGTGCCGCACCCACAAATCCCGCCCTTACCGGATTTTTATGAATATAACCGATCTTCTGATCAATAACCGCCTGGTGAAAATAGCTAATCCAGTCTACTACGGTTAAGGTTGCAAAATAAAGTTCGTCGGTTGAGGCGTTGCGTGACATGAAATAAATATGGGCTTTTATTTAAAAAATAGCAATGGTTTTTAATTTAAGCGTCCCGCTTAAATTTTTGTGTGTCCAAGCGTGCCGCTTGGACAGGCTGTTTCTACTATGTATTCCGCAAGCGACTTCCTTGCTGCCGCACAGGTCCAGCTACCACAAGCGTTCCCCCACCTAGTACGCGCTGGCACTCTGAAATTGGACTTTTTACTTTTCTAAACCTTCAGCATATATTTTTTTGAATATTATATCTTTTAGATTATCTACAGAGGTCTGCATTGCCTGATCGCCATTTTTCCTAATCGCGATAAAACAGTTATGTAATACTGCCTGGTTTTTACCTGTGTAATAAGAAGTGTTTAATGATTTGTCACTGTAGTTCATAATCATATTATTGATAAAATTAATAGCCCTATCGTTGCGTTTTATTTCTTGATATGACAATATAGATTGAAGCCCCCAATATAAAGCGTAGTCCCACATTTTACTAGATATAAGTACAGTGTAAACAGTTCTCTTGATTTCGTTATTTTGTTTCTTCAATACGTCGTTGTTATATGCCGAGACTGTTCTGAATTCAGAACTTAACAGACTCACCGAAGTTTCGTGCAATTGAATTTGTTCTAAGAGTTCCAATCTTACTTGTTCTGTCATACGCTGAAATCTATTTGTAATTAATTGCCATGACACCAATGCAATTAATGCCGCTATTACAGTTAATATGCCAACAAACACCGTAACCTGACTGGTTAAAATATCGTGAAAATATTCGGAGCTTACAGTATTCTTTGCAGTGATTTTATTTAAACTATCCAATTGATGTGTTAACAATCTAATCTGGCTTTGCAGAGTGTCTAATTTCGAAGGATTATGAACAAGTCTCGTCATTTTATAAAGTTTAGTTCTTCAAATCTACACCTTTTTTCTGTCTCAACTGTACATATCCTGGCGGTATCCGGCGCTACCATTGCAAGCGTTTTTCCTCTGCCGCACAGGCGCCAGCCCTGTGGCCCGCTGACCGGCCGCCCCCTTCCCGCCGAATAAACTAGCCTGCATTATTGATTATCCGCCTGACTGAAGAGTGCCTAATAGGCTGTATATCAATGAACTTTTACCTCTGCTGTTTGCGCCAGTTAATAAAGTAATTTTCCCTAATTCAATTTCAAGTTCATCAAAACATTTAAAGTTTTTTAAACTGTCTTTTTCTATTTGCGTTAATTTAGATTTTTAGATTAACACTTTTTTGGTCATCAAATGTACTGTTTTATAGCGCGAATACTAATTAAAAATACCTCAACCTGGTACTAGTATGCAGCATCCGCCCAGCCAAGCATCCGCCTCCGCCTGTTCAAACAATATGAAATTTACACTTTTGGCCGCGTCGCCGTAATTTATTTATAATCAGCACTTTTCGGTTTCTGAGTTGCCTAAAATGTAAACCTATTTCAGGACAAAGCAATCACTCCATACGTAAACTTTTCACCGGTTTAGCTATCGCTGCTTTGATCGCCTGGAAACATATGGTCAGCAACGCTACACATATAATTGCTACGCAGGCTATGCCAAAAACCCACCATTCAATGTCTATCCTGTATGCGTATCCCTGCAGCCATTTATGCATTAACCACCATGTTATTGGTGTTGCTATGACGAAAGCCACGATAACAAGCCTTAAAAAATCCTTTGAAATAAGGCTGATGATAGTTGAAACCGATGCTCCCAACACTTTGCGGATACCGATCTCTTTGGTGCGGTTGACAACCGCAAGCGCTGAGAGCCCCAGCAGGCCAAGGCATGCCAGAAAAATGGCAATCCCGCCCGCCCAGCCAATAATATTGCTCAACCTTGTTTCCGCTTTATAGAAGCGGTTAATATCTTCGTCGAGAAAATTATATTTTAACGGATAATCGGGAGCAATTTTTTTCCATGCGGAATGTATCACCGCCAAAGCTTTTGAAGGATTGCCTGGCTGCAGGCGCACATAAAAAATATTGCGACTTTCCCCGCCTCTAACAAACTGATGAAACAACGCCGGTTGTACACGACCAGTAAGGGCCTCATAGTTAAAATCGCGGACAACGCCTATCACCGTCGGGTTTTTAAAGCCATGGTTACCATAGCCTTCCAATTGGCGGCCGGTGCAGTTTTCGGGCTTCCATCCCAATTCGTTCATCATGGATTCATTAATGATGACAGCGTTCACGGTATCTGAAGCAATTGCCCGGTCGAAATTTCTTCCTGCAAGCAAGTGCATCCCCAGCGTGGGAATGTAGTCGGGATCAATATGAAATTGTTTTGTATTTATAGACTTGCCCTGGTAACTAAAGCCTGTGAAACCCGTCCCTTCATGCTCGCCGAGACCATTGTCGGCGCTGGCCAAACCCGAAATGCCGGGATGCCTGGAAAGCTCCTGTTTGAAGATCGGGAATAAGTGTTTCGTATCCGGCACGCCTAATGTCTCCACAACAAGCACATTCTCTTTATCAAAACCAGGGTTTCTTGATTCCATGTAATGTAATTGCTGCATGATAACTATCGCAGAAATAATAAGTGCGGCCGAAAGAACAAACTGAAAAGTGACCAATGCCTTTGTAAAAAAATTGGCGCCGCCTAACTTGATTTTAGCCTTCAACACGTCCGCCGTATTAAAGCCTGACAATACCAAAGCAGGGTAGCATCCGGAGAGCAGGCCAACAACCAGCACTAAGCCGGCAATGAGGCCGGTTAACTGCGGGAATTGCGCGAAAGAGAAACTCAGCTCCCTTCCGGACAATTGGTTGAAGTAAGGCAAAAGCAGGTATACAAGTGCCAGGCCTATCAACGTCGAAAAAAAAGCAAGCAATAATGATTCTGTCAAAAACTGAACTACCAAAGCCTTTCTGGTCCCGCCAATAACCTTCCTGATGCCGACTTCTTTTGCGCGGCCTGCTGAGCGGCCTATGGAAAGCGTTGTGAAATTGATACAGGCGATCAATAAAACACCGGCAGCGATACTCAATAACATCCAAATTGATTTTGGGTCGACAGGTGGAATCGCAACGCCCACCAGTGCCGGACTGGTGTGCACATCCTTTATTGGCACCAGGTAATACCCGCCTGAACCTGCACCGGGAAAATGCCTGTGCCAGAAATTAGCCAGCGATTTATTGTCATTCGCTAATGTGCTTCCGGGCTTTAGCTGAACCAGGGTCACAAACGTATTCATCCACCAGTCATGGGCGCCAATTTTTCCGGCCATAGTGTTTGCAACACAATCAAAGTTGATAAGCATGCTGTATTGGAAGGAAGAATTGGATGGCGGGTTTTCCGCTATTGCTGTAACTATAAAGGTTTCAAACACATCCCCGATCTTTACCTGGAATGATTCGCCAATGGCATTTGTTTTACCAAATAGCCTTTCAGCAGTTTCTTCAGTTAATACCATGCTGTGCAAACCACTGATAGCCGATTTGGCATTACCGTATTTAAATTTGAACGAAAAAATATTGAAGAACGGGGAGTCGGCATAGGCGATATTTTCCCGTCTCACCTCATTTTTGATTTTTACGAATGTTTCATATGGCTGAATATAACGAACATAATTCTCTATTCCCGGTAACTCCTGTTTCATCGCAGGCCCCAGGGGCATCGGGGTGTAAATGACTCCTTGAAGTGCTTTTAGGTTTTGCTTTCCATTTTCGTCCAAAACAAGGTAGGTGTTATTTGCATTTTTATGGAAACCATCAAAACTAAATTCATTGATGGCATACAACATGAATAAGTTGAAACAAGCAATCCCAACAGATAATCCAAATATGTTGATGAAAGATAGTGTCTTTTGTTTCGACAGGTTGCGAAGGGCTATTTTTAAGTAATTTCTAAGCATAAAATTGCGGTTTAAATTCTCAAAAGGCCACTTTGAGGTGGTTTTATGATTCGAAATTACCGCCGCAAACCGATGTTGACGTCCTAAGTTATAAGATAGGAACTCTTTTCTAAGGTCAGTTTTATATTCAACCGGCGTTTTGCCCGTCATTTTCTTAAAAATGAGATTAAAGGTGCTTTTCGAGTTGAACCCGGAATCATACGCAATACCCAGCAGCGTTATTCCGTCGTAAGACGGATTCTGCATTCTTTTGATCACCTCCGCCACGCGATATTCATTTATGAAATCATTGAAGCTTTTTTTAAGTACTGTATTTATTATACGGGATAATTCATGGGTAGTAAGCTCCAGCTTTTCAGCAAGTGCAACTAAACTCAGTTCTGGGTCCTGGTAATACAAGTTGGCTTTGACAACTTTTTTCAGCCAAATACCCTTTTGCTTCAACTCAGCCGGTGGGGATAGCTTTAATGAAGGAACCGGATTAGGTGATACGCCAACTTCCGGCCTTAAAAAAGCCGTAGCCGCTATCCAGATCATCATTACTGCTAAAAGAAGATACAAAGGATAATAAGCATGTATGCCTAACCGGCTATGGTAATAAAAATAATCTATGGCTGTAAAGGGGATCCATAACAGCCATAACAGGCCGAAACCTATCAATAAATTACGCAGCCATCGCAATTCGTACCGGTACCGGTCGCCCCCGTTAAATTTTAACCGTTGATAAAAGTGCGTTATCAGCCTCTGAGACAGGTAAAGATAAATTATAACCGAAACAAACGCCAGCAATTGCAATACCGGGTTCAGTTGCTGAAAGATCGGCGTTTCATAAGTAGCCGCGCCGGTTTTTATACTATCCCTAACTTCCAATGCCTGGGCACCCAATTCCAGCAGTAACGGACTAAAATGCAGCAGATCCTTCCACCGGAGTTTATATTCCGGCCGGGTCATTTTAAGCACATAAAAATAGATCAGGGGGCCAAGCGCAAGCGAAAATTGCAGCGGCATGCGGCTCCAATTGGCAAAGTAGGCCGACAGTCCAATGTCGATGCCCAATACCCTGGTTATCCACAAAACAATCATAACCAATGCCAGGGCTAAAAACCGGTTTGCGGCCCGGTTGGTTTTTTTAGTGAACCATAAAAAAACGGCAGTAGTGAGCCCGATAAATATCGTCCCCAGGAAGGCCAGGCCGTAAAGGGTTATATGGAAAGTATATGCATTCAACTAAATTAACTGTCTCAATCGCTGTTCCAAATTACTAATATATTGACAAATAGAAAATTAGAGTTTACATATTATGAAAATTGTAATAAAAGCGAACATCCGGCCGTTCGGTTTTGAATTGCACATTAATGAATTTGAGCGATCCGGGAATAGCTAAAAATTAAATAAAAAAGCCCCACAGACATGTGGGGCTTTGCTCCTGAGGCTGGGCTCGAACCAGCGACCCTCTGATTAACAGTCAGATGCTCTAACCAGCTGAGCTACTCAGGAATCATTTTCCGGTTTGGAGTGTGCAAAAGTATCATTTCCCGCTTAATTACGCAACAACTCTTTAAAAAAAAATTAAAATTTATTTACTTCAACAAATTAGTGACTGAGTTAAAGCCTTTTAAATTTCAGTTCATACATTAAATTGGGATAATTGCGGCTTAATTTCATAATATTTGCAAAAACTTTTAATTACTATTTCATGAGTTTACTGGTTATTGGTACCGTTGCATTTGATGCTATTGAAACGCCCTTTGGCAAAACAGATAAAATTGTTGGCGGCGCCGCCACTTTTGCAAGTTTAGCAGCTTCTTATTTTTATGATAAGGTAAAAATTGTTGCCGTGGTTGGCGATGACTTCCCGCAGAGCTTTATTAAAGATTTTAACAATCATACTATTAATACAGAAGGCCTGCAAATAAAGAAAGGTGAAAAGTCATTCTTTTGGAGTGGCAAATATCATAATGATATGAACACCCGCGATACGCTGGTTACCGAGCTTAATGTGCTGGCTGATTTTGACCCCATCATCCCTGCATCGTACCAGGACTGTGAATACCTTATGCTGGGCAACTTAACCCCACAGGTACAGCAAACGGTTATTAACCGCTTAAAGAAGCGCCCCAAGCTGGTTGTAATGGACACTATGAACTTCTGGATGGATATTGCACTGGATGACCTGCTGGCTACCATTAAAATGGTTGACGTATTAACCATTAATGATGCTGAGGCACGCCAGCTCTCGGGCGAATACTCCTTAGTTAAAGCGGCTAATAAGATTTTAACAATGGGCCCTAAATACCTTATCATTAAAAAAGGTGAGCATGGTGCTTTACTGTTTGGCGAAGGAAAAATCTTTGCGGCCCCTGCCCTGCCGCTCGAAGAAGTATTTGACCCAACAGGCGCGGGCGACACCTTTGCAGGGGGCTTTATAGGCTATATGGCAAAAGTTGGTTCGGTAAATTTCGCAAATATGAAGAACGCTATTATTTTCGGCTCTGCGCTGGCATCGTTTTGTGTTGAAAAATTCGGCACCGAAAAGATCGTTAACCTTACACAGGAAGAAATTGCTGCCCGTGTGCAGGAATTTGTAAGCTTATCGAAGTTTGAGATAATTTGATGTCGGATATCGCATGTTCGATTTCGGATTTATAATTAGTAATTCCGAAAATTGCCTGCTGAATAAAAAACAATTCCGAAATCGAACATCCGAAATTAAAAAAGCTTTCCCACTACATCCAAATTCTGCAAAACCCATTCATCATGGGGGGCATCGCCAAGCTCGGCGGTAAGGTCCTGGCCGGCCCAGTGTTCGTAATGTTTTCCGTTGCGCCATAACCTGCTGCGCGATACATCATAGATCACCCCTTTATACGCTATCCATACTTCGGGCTTGTCCTGCCCGTTCCGCAAGGCAAGTTGTGATTTTGTATATGTGGGGAGTTGGTCCATGGGGTAAAGATAGGTGAAGGAGGTGAAAGGGGAAAGCTTAAAGCTGAAAGGCGTTGAACTACAAGGATCTGCTAACAAAAAAAAAGCCCGGATTAATTAATCCAGGCTCGGTATTTATAGGTAGATGGAACTGAAATTTTTTATTTAGTTTTCAGCGTAAACTGGTTTTGCAACACCGTTATCATAAGCTTTTAAGCTTTTCTTCAATAGCTTACGGGCAACGTGTATGCGGGTTTTAACTGTACCGATGGGGATTACTAAGTGATCGGCAATTTCATGGTATTTATGGCCCTCAAAATACATAGTGAAAGGCACATAATAGTCGGCAGGCAGCCTGTCTAATGCTTTTTTCAAATCATCCATCACAAACTTTGCTTCGCCCTGGTTTTTAGTTGAACTAAATACCAGGTTTGGTGAGCTGATCTCATCGCTCTTGGTAACAAAAGTGTTCATTTTTATAAACCGGCGGTAGTTGTTAATAAAGGTATTCTTCATTATTGTGTATAACCACCCCTTTAAATTTGTCCCCTCCTTAAACTTATTGTAATAAGTTATCGCCTTCAACATTGTATCCTGGACAAGGTCGTTAGCATCATCTGCGTCATGTGTAAAATGTAAGGCATAAGACCTTAGTGAGGTTGCCTGACGTAGTACTAGGGTGTTAAACTCAATCTTTGTCATACTGTTAACGTTTTGTATTAACACCTTGGCAAGCATAGTGCCATTTACAAATTACAAAATCTGCCGACCTAATCTCCATACAAGCATTAAGCGGCAAAAAACAGCGGTGTAATTATTACACTTAGATAAAATTCAATACCCTGATAAACAGCAAATTAAAAGACAATATAATGACAATGGCAACAAGTTGAATAACTTCACAGTGTAACAGAAATATTATAAACCGGGCGTGAAAATCGGGTGAAATTTTATTTTGGATAAAAATATTTAACTAATAATATTTACCTCGCGTTGTAGCATAACGCCAAATTTAGTGTACACACTGTCTATGATTTGCGACGAAAATGCATACACTTCCGCTCCGGAGGCCCCGCCATGGTTCACTAAAACCAGCGCCTGGTTCATCCATGTTCCGGTATTTCCAACCACTTTTCCCTTCCATCCGCACTGTTCAATGAGCCAGCCTGCGGCAAGTTTAACCAGGCCATCGCCTGCGGGATAGTTAACTACTTCCGGAAATTTGGCTTGAATTCCGCTAAACTGGTCAGCGCTGATTATAGGATTTTTGAAGAAACTCCCCGCATTGCCAATGGTTGACGGATCGGGCAGCTTGGATACCCGGATGTGCGAAACTACCTGCGATACATCTTTTAAGGTAGGTGATGTGATGTTCCGGTTTTTAAGCTCCAGCTCAATGGCGCCATATTTTAAATTAAAATTGGGCACAAGCGATAAATGGAACTTTACCGACACTATTATATACTGTCCCTTCAGCTCGCTTTTAAATATGCTCTCGCGGTATTCAAAACGGCAGTCGGCTTTGGTGAAGGTTTTAAAGGTGCCGGTTGCCAGCTCGAAAGCATTGCAGCTGTAAAAAACATCCTTCAGCTCCACGCCATAGGCGCCAATGTTCTGGATGGGCGATGCACCAACCGAACCCGGGATCAGGCTCAGGTTCTCCAGTCCGGCATATTCACGGGCCACGCAAAAGTTAACCAGGTCGTTCCATACCTCGCCGGCGCCGGCCTCCACATACACATCCTCATGACTGATCCTGTGTTCGATCCCCCTGATATTGATGCGGATCACTAGGCCTTCATAATCCTTTAACAGCAGCATATTGCTGCCTCCACCCAAAACAAGGTGTTCCATCTGCTTCCATTGCGGATCCATAAAAAGTTCAACAAGCTCATCCTTGTGGTTTATCTCCACAAAATACCTGGCTTTTGCCTCTACGCCGAAAGTGTTAAAGTTTTTAAGGGATACGTTTTCCTGGATCTGGAGCATGTTGTTTTTGATGTGCAAATATAAACTAAGATTTTTCACATAGTATTTATTTTTAAAAGGCGTTCAAGAGGGCTTCGCCGTTTATAGGATGTAAAGATTTTAGGATTTATGTGGGTAAGCAGTCGCTGCTTGCTTTATGTCATGTCGAATTTATTTCAGCACGATGTTTTACATTGAACGCGGGGTGGATGTCATTCTGAGTTGTTAAATCCCGAGGATTCTAAAGGATAAATGAAAAGCGCAGGCTGTCATGCTGCCCAGTCGAAGCAATGCGGGCAAAGGCCTCTGCACCATGCTTAGCACGTGGATAGGCCTCTGCGCACGTCGCCCTTCGACGGGGCTCAGGGTGACACCCCGCCCCCCTACTCGAAACGATCTGTCATGGGTAGGCACAAGCCCACCCGCTTGTTATTTTTGCTTTTTCCTCTCCACCATTCAACCTGCCCACTGCCAACTGAAAACTGCCAACTAACTTTTTTGCCTCGCCCTCCTTACGCGCAGCGAAGGGAGGGCAGGTCCAGCGAAGCGTCGACCGGGTGGGTAAATATGCGCGCGATAGTAACGCCAATGCACTGGCGCCAATGCATGGCGGCGAGGACTCACCCGACTTCGCTGCGCTGGTCGACCTCTCTTCGCTGCGCGTAAAGAGGTAAGGAAAAAATTCATTCTCCACCATACAACTGCTAACTGAAAACTGCCAACTAACTCCACCCTGCCCACTAAAAACTGCCAACTGAATCAATCTCCCAGCAACGCTGCAACAATCAGCCCCAGCAGTGCGCCGTCAATCACGGTGATGAGCACATCGCCATGCTGATGCAATTGCGTGCCGGTTGCCAGCTTAATGGCTACGGTTACCACCATAACCAATATTACCTGCAACCAAAAGGGCGCAATGTTATCGACCCGGGTTAGCTCCCCTTTTGGCAGCGTAAAATAAACCATTGCAATAATTAATGCCCCCGCCACAGTGCTGGCATATTGCAGAAAATGAAAAACATAAATACGGTGACCATAAAAATCAATGATCTGCTCCAGCGTCGGGAAATCATGCACAAACATGCCCTGCGGGTGCGTAAACCCATCCCAAACAATATGCGACGCGGCCCCTATTGCAACCGAAAGCAGAATAGCGATAAAATACCCCAGCGAGTAATAGGTGCGGAAGCCCATAAACCAAAAAAGTCGCCGGTTAAGTGCTGAAGGAAGGTGCGTTATCAGCTTGTCCTTAATATAAATTTCGTATAAAATTACCAGTATGTAGGCCAAAGGAATGTCGAACCAGACCAGGCCCTGCCAGGTATGACTATACCTGCTCACCAGCCGCATGCGCAAAAAATATTCAAAGTCGGGCACCAGGCTGCCAATTACCAGGCCCGTGGTTGAGAGCCAGCTTTTGGTGAGCTTCCCGAAAGGCAAAACAACGGCCGGATGCGCAAAAGTAAAAGGCATCCTCAAAGATACAATGGATGTGCGGATTTTGGATGTGCAGATATGCAGATGTGCGAATTTTGGATGTGCGGATGTGCAGATGTGCGAAATGATGTGGGAATTTTGGACGTGCGGATGTGGGGATTTAGATGTGCGGATTTCGGATGTGCGGATGTGCGGATAAAAAGATGTGCGGGTTTTGGATGTGAAGATCTATTTGGGCGTTTCCCCGATTTAAATCGGGGCCGCTCCGCTGACCAGCGGATTATACGGCACAGGCGTTAGGCGCATTTTTTGCACCCCATTAACCCGCTGCAAAATCACTGCCCACTGCAAACTACAAACTGCCAACTGAACCAGGGCCGGTATCCGCGCCAATCGCTAACGTGGGGGTTGGGTGCTGCACGGCAGGCGGGCTACCTAAACGCTCCAAAGGAGTCCTCCGGACGGAGCAAGAGAACTCCACCTCTTTGGCCGCTGCTGCATTCGCGCTGGAAGAGGTTTGATTTGTATAAAAACAGGATTTTATTTTTTATAATGCAATTTGGGAAGGGTGGGGATGGGGTATAGAGATATTGGATTACACCCCGTTCCGTTTTTGCGCGGAACGGGGTGGAACGCTGTGAAACACGCTCATTATCAGCGTTTTTAATTTTTCTTAAAATACAAGTAATTGATAATCAAGCAATAAAAAATTAATGCTTTTTGGAATACCGATGTAATTTGCTCATAATCAACATGTTCCGTTTTTTTGTTGATTAAAATTGATGGTTTTACCTGTTTAACTGAACAATGTGGCAGCACTTTATAAACAACATAGCCCGGCAATTAGCCAAGGCTACACAAGATAGTCATCCGTCAACGTATCAACGTATGCCTTCTTTCGCTAACACAAATTTAAAGGAAATTTATTTGAAAAAATACTTGCTTTTTATGACAGTACCTCGCGCCAGAATGCGAGGAAAATATCTATTAACGACCAGTAATTATTTTAAATTATAGTACATCGAATAAAAGCAATATATTTAAAAACCTAATATTATCACAATGAAATACATAGAGAGAATTCTAATTGAAAATGTTAAAGGAATTCAAAGACTGGAGATTAATGATCATTTAATCCCAAATAAGCCCGTCATATTCGTTGCGCCAAATGGATTTGGAAAAAGTTCATTTGCTTATGCCTTCAACAAGCTAACCAAAAAAGGTATTATTCTTGACGATGAAACATACTATAAAAACAATGAAGATAATAAACCTAAGATAGAATTAAGATTTGTAAATGATGACCGGTCAGTTTGTGTAATAATTGCTGACGAAACACAAAATCAAATTAAAGACCATTTTGGTGTTCATGTAATAAACAGTCTGCTGATTTCCAAGCATACTCAAAAAACTGTCCCTGGTATACCTAGAGCAGTTGTTAAATCTTCAATTACGATTAATCCCATTATTCTTATTGAGAAAATACCTAATAAAGAAAACTTCTCGTATTCACCTAAAAACATGAAGGAAGAGTTCGGCTCGAATGGGAAAATACTTTTTAACATATCTGAAATTTTGAATGATACACATTTGATGGTCGAATTACAAAACAATGTTCAATTTGATAAATTTGGGGGCGTGAGAATCGATAAGTTTTTGAATAATGTAAAGGATAGGATTAATGCGTTTAAGGGCACTTCACAAGAGATTTTACAAAAAGTCAACGATGAATTTGAAGAAACTATAATAAATTCCGAACCTCTAATAGATATTTCAAAAATCTTAAAAAAGCATTGTGAGTTTGATAATGCCGAAGTATTGCTTGCTATATTTCAGCTAATAGAAATCTATAGAAATGATAGTAAAAAATTTAAAACCACTTTAAAATATTATGAATTTATAAACGAAAAACAAATATATGATGATATGTTTAGCTTCTTTAATGCAACATGGAAGACTTTACGACCTAAAGTTGTCGATGCTCAATTAGTAGTGGAATTCCCAAAAGCTAATCAAATTTCTAATGGTGAAAGAGACGTAATTAGTTTTATATCATCTTTAATACGCTGCAGTAGAAATTTAAATGGTGCAAAAAATATTTTGATTATAGATGAGGTTTTTGATTATCTAGATGATGCTAATTTAATTGCAACTCAATATTATATTTCTGTATTAATTCAAAAATTTAAAGATGAAGGTAGAATAATAATCCCCATAATATTAACGCATTTAAATCCTTATTACTTCAAAAATTTCAGATTTCAGAAACTTCAAGTCTGCTATCTTGATAAACACAGATTTAAAAACAATGTTAGCCTACATAAAATTGTCTTGAATAGAGAGGAAATTTCTATTAAGAGGCCTTTGTCTAAATACTTTTTACATTATGATCCGGGAAATTGCGATCTGACAATAGAGTTTACTGCATTGAACTTGGATTTAGCATATTGTAAATCGATAAACTTCAAAAGGTTAGTCGAGAATGAATTAAATCTATATATAGCCAATCAGAATTATGATCCAATTTCAATTTGTTGTGCCGTACGAATTAAAATTGAAGAGAAAGTATACAATTTATTGCCGACTGCCGAGCTAAAAGTTGCATATATCGACACGTTTGAAACAGATGCAAAACTTGCTTTTGCAGAAGAAAATGGCGCAATATTTTCTGAGGTGTATAATTTATTAGGTCTAATATATAATGACGGGCTGCATTTCAGTAATGGCGTAGACAAAATAACACCAATTTGTAGTAAGCTAAACAATAAAACGATTAAAAATATGATTCAGCAATTGTCGTAACAATTATCGCATCCTTTTTACTAGAACTGGTTTAACCTTGTATGAAAAGAAATTTATATATTGACACAAATATCTTTCTAACCTTTTTTCATTTTTCGAATGAAGATTTAGAAGAATTGAAAAAACTTGTCGCTTTGATTAACACAGGGAACATTAGGTTGTATCTTCCAGAGCAAACGAGGAATGAATTTAATAGAAACAGGGAGGTTAAAATATCGGATTCCCTTGACAAGTTAAGGTCATCAAAACTGTCAAATCAGTTTCCGATGATTTGCCATTCATATAGTGAATATGAGATAATGCAAAAAGCAATTAAACAATATGAAAACAACAAAATAAAACTATTAGAAAAGTTGCAACATGATGCGGAAAATGCCACGTTGTTAGCCGATGAAGTATTAAACCAATTATTGGACAAAGCAGAAAACATTGAAACTACTCATGAAATATTAAATACTGCAATTACTAGGTTTAATATTGGTAATCCACCTGGTAAGGATAAATCTTATGGAGACGCAATAAATTGGGTTAGTTTAATTGAGTATTTACCCATTGACGAAGATTTATACTTCATATCGGAAGACAAAGATTACTATTCAAAACTAAACGAAAAGAATTTCAATGACTACTTAATTAAAGAATGGAAATCCAAGAAGAAGTCTAATTTACATTATTTTAAAAGGCTATCTGAATTTTTCAAAAAGCATTATCCCGACATCGAAATTTCCAGCGAAACAGAAAAAGAAATTATTATTAGAAATTTAAACGAGGCATATTCATTTGATGGCGCAAAAGGCGCAATTAGTCGCCTAAGAAATTTTGACAGTTTTTCAATAACCCAACTAAATGAAATCACAAATGCATTTTCAACAAATACGCAAATTTATTGGATCAAAAATGATTATGTTGTTTCGAATGCACGAAGAGAAATTATTGAAGCAAATAGTGATAGAATAGATAGTGCTATTTATTCCTGCTATAAAGATAAATTTGATATTTAGTTTTAAAACCCAATTATAACCCTTTAGCTGAAAAATTCCATAAATATAAATTTGCGGATTATGGGGAGTATGTAATAGATATATTAAAACGGATTTGTGATGTAAGCGTAAAAACAATGACAATAATTAATCAAATGACAGACATATAAATTAATAGATATAATGGTGGTTAAATTTTGATTTCTGAATATGGAACACAAATATAAAATGTTAATTTCTGTGTTAGATAAGTTATGTGGCGAAGCCCCTTCATCGTACAAATCTTATAAACCCAATAAGGAGAATATTGAAGAAGTCCAACATGCGAGGTCACTGGGATTTATTCATTTACTATTAAAAGTTAAATTTGGAATTGCTGATTTTTTATTGAGACATAAACAAATAACTGATGGACCTTATGATGGGGGGCTAGATGCCTTTCATATAGATTTTGAATTAAAAAAGCTGTATCTCATTCAGACAAAGTTTCGCAACAATTCAAAAAACTTTGATAATAAATCTATAAATGCCGAAGAATTGATGCGAATGGAAATCGCACGAATAACAAAAGGTGAACAAACGGATAGTAATGGCAATCTTTTTAATGAAAAAGTAATAGCATTTCAAAAAGAACTAATTAAGATAAGGGATATTGCTAAATACGACTATATAGTTTTATTGTTAGGAAACGTATATAAATATAATGATGAACAAATAAGGAGATTAATTGATAACACGCATTATGAAATCTATGATGCTGAAAAAGCATATGATAAACTTATTTTTCCTCTTACCACTGGTACTTATTACGATCCGGATGAGATAGTTATAACCATAGACTTAGTAAATAAAGAAAGGCCAAGACTTAAACAAACTATTGAAACTGATTATGGCAATTTTGAAGTTAACGCCATTTTTGTTCCAACTTATGAAATAGGTAGAATTTTATCACATTATAAAAATGCAATACTAAAATTTAACCCAAGAAATTTCCTCTCTCTTCAGAAAAAAAGCGTGAATGAAAATATTCGTCATTCAATAACGAACCAAGAAAAAAACAATTTTGCAATACTTAATAATGGAATAACTATCCTTTCCGTCAACTTTTATCTTACTGAAAGTAGTGGAAAACAGAACGAAGGACAACTTATTTTAACAAAACCTCAAATTCTAAATGGTGGTCAAACTGCTTATACTTTAAGTACAATTTATGATGAATTTCTAAATAAGCCAAATAATCCTTTAATAGGGAAAGAAGTGTTATTAAAAATTATAACCCCAATTAAACAATCGTCGGATTTTGACCCCCGCTTCATAGAACTCATCAGTAACGCTACAAATCAACAAAATGAAGTGAGCGAAGCTGATAGAAGGTCGAATCATGATATACAAATTTTTATTCAGAAGAGACTATATAATGAATATGGTTATCTATATGAAAGAAAATCCGGTGAATTTCATGATGGCATTTTCAATGGTTTTATAGATATTAAATATGTAATTGATAGATTAAAATTTATTAAAGCTTATTGGGCATACAAAGGTGAACCTGCCGCTGCAAGACGAACGAGCGAAAAGATAATATTTAAAGAAGAAACTTTTTTTTCAATACTTCACGATGAAAATAATTACCACGAAATGCTTTTTGCTTTTTTATTGTTTTCAGAATTGGAACAAATTGAAAACACCTTTAAACGTAAATCAGACAGCGTTAATAAATATGGCTATTCTTTACTCTATGGTAAGTGGGCTGTTGTTGCATCTATTGGACTTTTAAAGCCAATTATAAAACGGCAATCGAATGAGATTTTTGATCAGGTAAAAGAATTTGTCGAAAAGCGATTAACTAAATGGAAGGAATTTGACGAATTTATTAAAGATAAACATGCAGAAACCAATTACTTTAATGTTGATGCACGGAATTACGAACTTTATTATAAAGTTAATTTGTTAGACGAGGATATAAAAGAATTTTTTTTAAAATGACCTATTCCCCGCTTCCGGAAGGCTCTGCCTTGTGGCGCCCAGCTACCGCAAGTGCTTTTCGCTGCCGCAAGGCTCTCCCTTGTGGCTCGCAGGACAGGTAGCCCACCTGCTGGTTATAAGAGAAGCGTTTGCTTCTTTCTACTTGGGTATCGGGAAACTATATTCTTCAAAATCGTACCGATAACCCATTTAATTTAAACATTTTTGTTCTGTCGCGTCAAGTTTTTATAAGGACAATACAATTAAAAGGCTTTTACAGATCATTAAAATGAAAATAAATTTTAGCAACTTTTTGCCCCTGCTTATTTTAGAAATTACCTCCTGTAGCCAAAAAAGTCCGCTGAAATTTAAAGTTGATATTGCTCCATATTTTGATGCGGTAAATTGTTTGAATCAAAACCACCAGGTAATATTGAAATCAGCGGATCCCAAAGGGGAAGGAGTACTGCTTTATCCAGATGATTTGAAGAAAAATAAGATGTGTAAGGATATATTGAAATTGTTAAATCGGGATTCAATAGAATATTTATATTATTATAAAGATAGCGCAGTTGCTTTCTATCAAAAAGGAAGTGATGGAGTATTAGCTAAACAATATATTTTAATGTTTGCTGATAAGGCAGCATCAATAGATAAGAAAATTGGTTCTGATATTGAAATAATTAATAAGGAACATAAAAAATATTGGTGTTATAAATTGGAAAAAAATATTGGATTGGCGAATTAGATTACTTCCATTTTGGCTTAAGTACGCAAAGATTGCCCGCAATGGCGCGAGTATCAAAACCAGAAAAGAGGTGAACTATCCATAACTTATGAAAGTCTTTTTATACTATTCCTACCGATACTGTCCGGAAGATTGTAAAAAAGCGGAGTCCTGTGCGATTCCCCGTCTGCCGCAGTGCCCCACTGTGGCCACTCACAGGCATGCCACATACCGGCCGGATTGACAACTGTTTATGACAAAGCCGTGGATAAAGCACCCACACCCCTCATTTTCAAAGTGTAAACCAGCGCACCAATAACTATAAAAAGATGGGCAACAAGGCCCGGGGCAATTTTACTGAAAGCAACCACGCCCATATATGCTGCTGAACCATCAACAACCATACTTATGAGATGTGATAGCAGGTTAACAATAAGTATAGCTTTCAAAGCCGTTGAATCGGGCTGCTTGTATACCAGTAAATTCAGGATACCCAGGCATAAATCAACGCCGCCTACAGATCGCAGCATTTGTGATGTTTGAGGTGTAGGGATTATGCCAAAATTTGTTGCTGCAAACACAGGGAAGAACAACATCATACCGCCAAACAACAAACCAAGAATGGCTGTGATGATAAGGAAAACAGAACGTTTCATTTTTTAATTGTGATTAATTTGGTTGAAATAAAAGTAAAAATATTTTTTGAATTTTACAATCGTTTATTATTGCAATGCCCGGCGTTTATTGCGGTTATCGCTGTTGCCACAAATCCCCCCCGCTTGCTGCACACCAACTATCCCCCTGCAGCCACAAGCATTTTTCAATAAATCAAGATAGCACTATAATCCTTCCTTACCTGACGCCAGGATCCGGACCAGAAAAGAGGTGGACTATCACCTATGCATTTTTCACCCACTATTCCATTTCCCCAGCTGCCACGACGCGCTTGCGACAGCTGAGGAATAAACTCTCTAAAATTAAAAACCAATCGTTCAGGGAATTGTATTTAATTATAAATTAAAAATATCGCCATGAATGAAAATGATAAAATTACCCGCCGCAAAATTATCAGTGGTTTGAGGGCCGGATTTGCCGATATGGCGGTTAGCCCGGTTTTGGGGTCGGCCGGCAGCCCTAAATCAGCTCCGCCGCAAAAACCGGATGATCCAACTACCAAATATCCCAAACCTCCGTTTAACGAACAATCGCAGCCCTGGCCGGGCCTGGCAAGCAAAATGAACCCGCGACCCGATCATGGCGAAACCAGCTATAAAGGATCGGGCCGGCTGGCAGGCCGGAAAGCACTGATAACCGGGGGCGACTCTGGCATGGGCAGGGCTGCAGCTATTGCCTATGCGCGCGAAGGTGCTGATGTAGCTATTAACTATTTCCCTACCGAAGAACCCGATGCACAGGAAGTGATAAAGCTGATAAAAGCCGAGGGCCGAAAAGCCATGGCTATCCCCGGCGACCTGCGCGACGAGGCATTTTGTAAAAAGCTGGTTGACGAAGCTGTGAAAGGCCTTGGCGGATTGGATATAGTGGTGAACAACGCGGGCAGGCAGCAAAGCCATCAGTCAATCCTTGACATCAGTACCGAACAGTTCGACTGGACGATGAAGACAAATATTTATGCGCCTTTTTGGATAATTAAAGCAGCCTTGCCGCACCTGCAGCCCGGTTCGGTAATAATAGGTACCACTTCCGAACAGGCCTATGATCCCACCCCTGATCTTTACGACTATGCCCAAACAAAAGCTGCCACCATGAATTATGTAAAATCACTTGCAAAGCAACTTGCCCCGAAAGGCATCCGGGTTAACGGTGTTGCTCCCGGCCCGATCTGGACGCCATTGCAGGTTAGCGGTGGTGCCACCCAGGAAAAATTAAAAAATTTTGGCGGCCAAACCCCAATGGGCAGGCCGGGGCAACCGGTTGAGCTCGCTTCTATATATGTACAGCTTGCTGCTGCTGATGCCAGCTATGCAACCGGCCAGGTATATGGCTCATCAGGCGGGGCCGGGCAGCCTTAATAAGCATTGCTAATCCCGGTGCGGTATTTGTGCCGGGATCAGTATTATTTCAAAACTCAATACAACTTGTCATACCCACCCCAGAAAAGCCATTCCTCACCCTCTAATACCACGGCTCCAGCCGCTTCAAATCATGGCTGCTGATTTCCCTAACATCCCTGTCGGTGTACCAGGGAATTCTTACTATACAGCTTACATTGGTTTCGAGGCTATTGGACGATATGTCGAAATCATACCTGGGGTTCGTTGCTGAAAGGAACTTTACTTCCTTGGTATTGTCAATAAAACTGAACAGCACATTTATCATCCCAATACAGCCCCTGTGATTTTCAACAACATAACGCAGCAGCACCGGTGTGGGGTCATATACATAAGTGTAGCCCCGCGGATCGGTCATATCCCGCCCCAGTTCATTTTTCGCTAATTCAACATCGTGGGCTTTGATCTGATCTATCGATTCGAACTGCCTGAATTGCGGGTACAGGTCCATCTGCATAAGGGGAAACACCGATTTACTTTCATCTTCCTCATCATCGTTATACAGGCGCCGGTATTGCGTATAATGTCCTGATGCCCGTCCGGGGTGGTCATAATGAAATGTAAATTCTGCAAAAAGGTGTTCTGTTTTTGTGTAGATTTTAAGGGTTCTGTCCATGAGTAAGGTATAGCGTTGAATAAGAAACAAATTATCTCCTAATGTAATGCTATTTCTTTATTTTATGTAGGGTGATTAGGTATAAAAATCAACAATGAGGCTGTTTCAAAAGGGATATTCTCAAAAAATGGACAGAATTACATTTTGCGCAAATCAAATTCTCTGTTACTCTGTGTATTCTTTGTGTCCTCCGTGGTAAAAAATTAACCACAGAGGGCGCTGAGAAGTCGCAGAGAGCACGGAGACCAAATATTATTTTGTTTAGAAATTTACAAAAAGACTTTTGAGACTGCCTCTGCCCCCTTGTAGAAAAATATAATAACAAATGTTTTGCCTCGTAGAGGTTACCCTTTGTCCGCAAGACCTTTAGACCGGTGAAGGGTAGACTCTACGAGTCAAACAAGAATGGATTTGTGCTTCTACAAAAGGGCAGACCCGATGGGTCATAGCGCAAACAGGGCTATTAATAAGTCCCGCTGTAATGCTATTTATTTTTTGTGGGGGTGGGGAGTGGGAATAATTAAAAAATATCGGACACCGAATAATGAATGTTGAATAATGAAGTGAGCTTCGGGATTCGGAAGAATCTAAAAAAGCAGCGGGCGGTACGATTATGAATATTATACTTTGTTTTTATATGATACCACTGCTAATCAAGCGTAAAAGCTTGGCGCAGAGACCCCTCCATACAAACCCTCCCAGGGGAGGGAATCGCACAGGGCGCCCGCTTTTAAAAGCTTGCAAACTTTATTGAAATTGCCTGCCAGCTGTCCGGCAGGATCAAAAAAAGCCTGGCCTGTGCGATACCTCCCCCTAAATTTAGGGGAAGGAGGAGGATGGGGTAAAAACACGCGACAGGTTACCTGCATGCATTGTCGCCAGTGCATTGGCGTGAATATCGCACGCACATCTACCGTCCCGGTCGACTCCGCTAGCCAGCGGATGGACCTGCCCTCCCTTTGCTGCGCACAAGGAGGGCCAAAAAAATTGACTTATTGGCATTGGGCGGAAGCATTTTTTATAATCCTGCAATAGGTTTACACATTAATATACTGCTGTTCCACCTTGTTCCGCTTTCCGGCAAAATTCACTGTTCACATGGAACAGCACTTTTTATCCTTCCACGATTGCAATACCTCAATATAACCTGTCATGTTTATCCCAAACCAGTTTGTTAACATCATACCCAAGGCTTTTAGCCTTATCCAGGTACCCGGTTTTTACAGACTCAGGGATTGTTTTTTCGCGCGATAAGATCCACATATAGTTCAGATCATTCCCGGCTATTAAGGCATAGCGATAGTTTGGGTCGACAGCTATAATATTATACCCGGAATAAAATGGCCCGAAAAAGGAAACCTGTAACCTGGCCGTAGCGGGGTCGTCAACAAACTTTGCTTTGCCTATACTTTGTTTCCATTCGTTTTTAACATAATTATAGCCCTTGTTATCAACCTTTATCAGCCCGTCATCCCTAAGGGAATAAGTCGCGGTTACGTTATCCAGGTTCTTTTCGTACTTAAAATCCATCCGTGCTATCTCGTACCATTTACCAAGGTATTTGTCCTTATCAAAGGGCTTTACCGGCACTGCACATCTTGGAATAGAAACCCGGGACGTAAACTTCAGTGCAACTGCTGCTGCGCCAACCCCGGCGGCCAATGCAAATTGCCATTTCTTAAGTTTCATATTCGCTGTTTAATTTACTATCAACTCCAGTTTAGTTAACCCGGTCGGGCTATTAATTGTTTTAACCTGTTGTGAACACAATGTCATTTAAATTAAATAATGTCCTGATTAATATTGTCACTATAGTTATCATCTCTAGCAAAGGCAGCATCATTCTTAACAGCCAATTCGTTACATTAAGTTTTTGTTAACCCACTCTATCCCTCAAAACCATTCCGTATTTTTGAATACAATTTATCATCCTATGAAACTAAAACTGACCATTTGTATTGCTGCTATTAGCATAAGTTTACAATCTTTCGCTCAAACACCGGGGAAGATAACAGCCACTAACCAGGTATTACTACCCAATGGCTGGAAGTTGAGCCCGGCTGGCCGCTCGTTACCCCTTGGCGATCTGCCTTTAAATATGCAGCTATCTGCTTCGGGCAGGTTACTGGCGATTACCAACAACGGGCAAAGCACACAGTCTATCCAGCTGATTGATCCCAAAACCGAAAAGCTGCTGGATGAAAGGGTCATTAAAAAATCATGGTATGGCCTGGCGTTTAGCAGGGACGAAAAAACGCTGTATGCATCAGGCGGGAATGATAACCGCATTCTTGTTTACCCTATCCAAAACAACAAAATAGGCGCTGCTGATACCATTACGTTAGGCGCATCGTGGCCAAAAAATAAGATCTGCACAACCGGTATTGCCGTTAACAAAAGTAATACCCGTTTATATACCGTTACCAAGGAAGACAGCGCTTTATACGTGATTGAGCCCGCCAGCCATAAAATAATAAAAAGGGTAAAACTGGCTGCCGAAGCCTATAGCTGCATCCTATCCCCCGATGAAAAAACGCTGTATATTTCCATTTGGGGCGGCGATGAAGTAAGCTGTTACAGTACAGTAACCGGTGCCGTAAGCAATATAAAAACCGGCAGTCACCCCAACGAGCTTTTGCTGAATAAAAAAGGGACCTGGCTGTTTGTGGCAAACGCAAATGATAATTCAGTTTCGGTTATAAATACCGTTACCCGTAAAACAAGCGAGATCATTTCCACCTCGCTTTATCCTACCAAACTAACCGGCTCAACAAGCAACGGACTCGCATTATCAGCCAATGAAAAAACGCTTTATATAGCCAATGCCGATAACAATTGCCTGGCGGTATTTGATGTTAGCATCCCCGGCAGCAGCAAAAGCCTGGGATTTATCCCGGTTGGCTGGTATCCTACCAATGTAAAAACGCTGGGCAGCAAAATACTGGTAGCCAATGGCAAGGGCTTTACATCAATGGCCAACCCAAAAGGCCCGCAACCGGTTAAAAAGACAGATAACAGCGGCTATCAGAAAGGAGCGCTTAACAGCAGGGAACAATATATAGGCGGATTATTCAAGGGCACATTATCATTTATTGATGCGCCAAATGAAACTCAGCTTAAAGGCTTCACCAAACAGGTTTATGCCAATACGCCTTTTAATAATAAAATAGCAGCCACTGCTGCCGGCGAGGCAGGCAATCCTATCCCGCGCAGACGGGGTGAGAAATCGCCAATAAAACATGTGTTCTACATTATAAAAGAAAACCGTACTTACGACCAAGTTTTGGGCGATATGCCAAAAGGTAATGGCGATACCTCACTGTGCATTTTTGGCGCTAAAGTTACACCAAACCTTCATGCTATTGCCAATGAGTTTGTTTTGCTGGATAATTTTTATGTTGATGCCGAAGTGAGCGCCGATGGCCATAACTGGAGCATGGCTGCCTACGCTACCGATTTTGTTGAAAAAACATGGCCGACAAGTTATGGCAGTCGCGGCGGTAATTATGATTTTGAAGGGTCTCGTCCGGCGGCTTATCCGCGCGACGGTTTTATCTGGGATTATTGCAAACGGGCCGGTTTAAGCTATCGCACCTATGGCGAGTTTGTTGATGACGGCAAGCCAAATATTAAATCGTTAAGAGGCCACTACTGCGCACAGGCGCCTGGCTTTGACCTGAGTGTTACCGATATAAAACGCGAAGAGGTTTGGGCCCATGATTTCGATTCATTGCTCAGCATAAATGCCGTACCCCAGTTTAACACCATCAGGATTAGTAATGACCATACCAGCGGACAAAAAAAGGGCGCCATATCGCCCATTGCCGCAGTTGCTGATAACGACCAGGGTGTTGGCCGCTTTTTAGCGCATTTGTCACAAAGCCCTATCTGGAAGGAGTCGGTAGTGTTTGTATTGGAGGATGATGCCCAAAATGGCCCCGATCATATTGATGCTCACCGCTCGCCGGTATTTGTTGCCGGGCCGTATGTAAAACGGAATGCGGTTATTCACAGCATGTACTCCACTTCGGGTGTATTGCGAACCATTGAGCTGATATTGGGCCTGCCACCAATGAGCCAGTACGATGCCTCGGCCCTGCCCCTTTATGAGTGCTTTACCGGCAAGCCCGATTTTTCGCCATATGAGGTAAAAACTGCACAAGTTGATCTTGAACAACGTAATATTGCGGTTAATGAAAGCAGTAAACGGTCGCAGCTTTTCAATTTTGCAAAAGAAGACGCCATACCTGACCTGGATTTGAACGAGGTAATATGGAAATATGTAAAAGGCGAGAACGCGGTTTTACCCGCCCCAAAACGCAGTGCCTTTGTAATTTTGGAGAAGAAGAAAAAGGATGACGATTAGCCCCCTAACCCCCTAAAGGGGGAATTGTTATAGCCAAAAGTATCGGGATGCCCTCTTGAGGATAAAGAATATTAGTTGAAAAAAAAGCCATGCGTAATAAATACACATGGCTAACTATTAATTAAAAGCTATCTGTTGCTAAATAACTCGCTGTATAGACAATGGTAAAAGGTTTTGGTTTAAAAGTGTTTACTCTATTTAGGAATTATTTTTAATTGGTCACCGCTGCAGCAATTTGATGCGCGGAATGGTTAGCATTGGTTCAATTTTCAACATAGTCAATGCTTATTAGCACATCTTTACATTCGCACACACATCCACATAATTTCAAAAACAAATTCATAATTTAGGGAGTTTTAACACCAATACATCAAAGCCTATGGCCATATTAGAAAACGACTTTCTAAAAGTAGAAGTAAGTGCAAAAGGAGCACAGCTTACTTCTGTTTATAACAAAGAAACCAAAACCGAACATCTGTGGCAGGCCGACCCAAACATTTGGCCATGGCATGCGCCAAACTTGTTCCCGGTTGTAGGCGGTTTAATAAATGATGAGCTATTGGTTGACGGCACGGCTTATCACATGGGCAGGCATGGATTCGCACGGCAGTCGGAATTTATTTTGCTGGAGAGTGACGAGGTACATGTCGTGTATTCGCTTCCAAACTGCGAAAAAACCTTGCAGGTATATCCTTATAAATTTGATTTCCAGGTGCTATATACACTAATTGATAATGCTTTGCGGTTAACTTACAAGCTCATCAATCACGATAAAAAGACCATTTACTTTTCTGTGGGGGGGCACCCGGCTTTCAGGGTTCCATTTAATGCAGGCGAAAAGTACGAAGATTATTACCTGGAGTTTGAAACAGAAGAAAAACTGGTAACCCACCTGCTTTCACCCGAAGGCTTTTTTACCGGGGAAACCCACCCTGTTGATACGCCAAAAAACAGGTTGTATTTAACCAGGGAGATGTTTAAGGATGATGCGCTGGTTTTTAAAAATATTAAATCGCGCGAGGTGTGCATCAGGAGCGATAAACATGACCAGTCCGTTTCGGTTGAGTTTCCGCACTTTAATTATTTAGGCATTTGGGCTAAGAGCGGCGCCGATTTTGTTTGCATTGAACCCTGGCTTGGCTGTGCAGATACTGCAGGCAAGCATGTGGACATCAACAAAAAGGAAAATGTGCAGCATTTAAAAACGGGTCATGTTTTTGAAGCCGCGTATTTCATCAGTGTTTAACGAGAGAGTTGATTGAGTTGGATTAAGTTAGACTAAGTTGAATAAGTTTATGACAACTGATCCTGCCCGCAATTAACCCAAATTCTTCACTCATCACTGGCCTAATCTGCGGTTATCGTGTAGAAGATATTGAGAATCCGCTTACGCAACAGGTGCGATATCTGGACAAGCTGGTCGATGAGCTTGCCAAAGGCAAAAAGATCGAGAAAATATTAAGAAGTACATAAATACTCGATGCGTTTCCTCGCGGTTTGACTGATAGCGCAACTGGGATAGGATGCTTATTAGATAAAGCGGTCGTAATGGCTAATATCTAAAGTCCGATTTTTAATTTTTAAATTCAACATGAACGAGTATTTTTTGATGTTTTTAATAAAAGAGAATCAATTTAAATTTTACAAATTGAAGATCCAATTCGTTATCAGTAATGAACATTAAGGTTGCACTAAAAATTGCGAAATGGCACCAGCATTTATATTGAAAGAACTTGAA
>NZ_JAQBOC010000041.1 GCF_028288225.1 Mucilaginibacter sp. | reverse complement strand
AAAAAGTTAGCGTCTTTGTAATCGATATACTTGATACCGTTCTTTTTGAAACGGCAATATTTTTTACGTGTATCCTCTACTTTAGGGGCGGTAACGTATTTAATCTGATCATTTGCCATTAGTGTGCTGCCTCCTCTGTTTTAGGTTTTTTGTTGAAAGCACCACTGCGTTTCTTGTCATTGTAAGCAATGGCATGTTTATCTAAAGCAATGGTAAGGAAACGTAAAACGCGCTCGTCGCGGCGTAATTCTACTTCCAATTTGTTAATTAAATCACCCGGAGCCTTAAATTCAGTTAAGTGATAGTACCCTGTAGTCTTCTTTTGAATAGGGTACGCTAATTTTCTCAAACCCCAATTATCCTCCTGGATAATTTCGGCTCCGTTATCAGTTAAGAGCTTACTGTATTTGGCAATAGCCTCTGCAGCAACATCTACTGACAACAACGGGGTTAGAACGATCACAATTTCGTACTGTTGCATTGTTATACTTTGATTTTAAATAATTTACCCGCTATTACGGGGCTGCAAATGTACATATTATTTTGTAAAATAAGTATATCAGTATTTGATATTAATCTATTTTTTCAAAAATACAATTTCAGTGCAAGTTATTGCGGGATTTCTAGTGGTAAGTCAACAGTCTTAAGTCGCAAGTCTTAAGTCAAATTTTGTCTTTTTCTGACTTAGAACTCAAGACTTTCGACTCAAGACTAAGCGTCAATTCATGATTGACACGACTAAGTTCATCAACGCCTCTTAAATATTGGAATATTAATTATAAAGCTCCATACAATTAATTATCAATTATTGGCACTCAGTATTTTAATAATTATTTAACTTTTAGTAAAAATTGGTCATAACAATTAAATGATCCTTCCGTTATCAATCCGATATCATTTTGTTCTTTATTACAGTAAATTCTCAATTAATTGTGAGTTAATTGGTTTTACGCAGGTAAAATATCTTATTCGCAAAATTATGGAACATATGCCAACGGTACAGAAATATACAGAACCTTTGGCGGGTATCTGGCAGCAGGGCCAGATACAGACATCCCATTTAAAAAAGTACATCAAACGTCAATTTACCTGGAAGGTACAAGGCCATTGAAAAATAATTACAATATAGGATACGATATCGGCTATGATCGCGGGGGTTTATTGTATAATTCATTTGGAATTATATTCAAAGTATCCAAATCATTTTTATAAAATTTTTACTCTTGATTCATTTAATTTAATATACTTTAGGTTCCCAATTGATTTACAATAATTTTGAATTATGATATTAACAGGAATTGAAAAAGAAAGTATCATCCACACCATTGATGAGGATGATACTTATGTTGAGTTTTCACCGGCTGATGAAGATGGCATAGCTGGCGACTGGAACGATGAGGATGATGAAGACTTTGACGACCTGGCTGATGACGAAAACGATTTGCATGACATAATTGTTGAGGAAGACATTGAAGATCCTGATGATGATGACCACCTGCCGGATGACGACCTTTAATCAGCTTATTCTTCATAAAGATCCCTTTCCATTTTAATATCTCATTTTGCAAGCATTTCTGCAAGGTTAAAGCCTATGTGTTTATATGTTGCCTGTACAGCGGTGATGTATCAGGCTGATGAGTAAGTAAACAGAACACCCGTTATAACTTATTTTTTAGTTAATTTACATTTCAAAAAAACCGAAGGCCTTTTTATTTTGTTTATAGATCTACAACCATTCTTATGAGATCGATAAACGATTTAAAAACCAAACAAATAGTCTCCAACATTAGGAAGATCCGGGAATTCAGAAATTATACGCAGGATTATCTTTCTGCAAAACTCCGGATCTCGCAAAATGCATACAGTAAAATAGAGTTGGGCTACAGCAATGTTACCTTAAATCGTTTAATTGAAATTGCAGAAATACTGGAAGTTGAGCTTGCAGATCTGCTCTGCCTGGATGGTGAAGAAACCATCATACCAAAGCTATCGGGCCAAAAATTAAAACAGGGCGGCGGTTCGTTATAGTTTATTCAGTTCCTCTATCAGTATTTTACTCAGTCCGTTAAAATATCGCCTCACTCCAAAACCTATTACACTTTGTATGCCACGGCCGGCGTTTGTTATAAACACTTCATCGGCTTCGTATAATATATCCGGGCTTATCTGCGCTTCTGTTACCGGGATGTTATTATTTTTGGCGATATTGATGATCACCTGGCGCATAACCCCCTCAACACAGCCCTCGCTTAATGCCGGCGTATATAAATGCTTCTGGTACCATATAAATATATTCGAGCTGCTTGCCTCGCATAAGTTGCCATTTTGATTCAGCAAAAACACATCATCAAGCTTGTTTTGATTTTTGTAGATGCCTGCCATTACGTATATTAATGAATTGCACGTTTTTATGTTGGACAGGTAGTTGGTAGGCTTTGGCAATTCGGTATACATATCAACTATAAGGCCCTTGTCATTTAAGAAATAACGCGGCTCATCCATCGGCTGGATCTCCAGGCAGTAGCCCATTTTATTTTGCGACGGCGTGTATAAACCATCAGCATCCCTGTAAACGGTTAAGCGCAGGCGGCCATGTTTAATCTTATTTCTACGAGCAAGGTCGGCAGCTTTTTCCTTTAAAAACCAGGTATCCATTTGCGAGTAGCCGTCAATTTTTAGCGCTTTCATGCCCCGTTGTAAGCGGTCGGCATGCAGTTCCGGAAATTTAAGCTGCCCCTTCATCAACCGCATACTCTCAAACAAGCCATCGCCATACTTAAATGCACGGTTATTTAGTGCTACCAGTTTGGTATCAGCCGGAAGTATTTCTCCATTAAAATTGATGAATATTGGAACCATGTTTTAGATATGAGATGTTAGATATGAGACGTGAGATTTGAGATTAATTTAAATTGTATTATGTATTAACATGATTGCGCTTTTTAAAGTTGTTCCACGTGTTCCATCCGTTCCACGTTGTTCCAAATTGCTTTTTTTGTTCCACTTGTTTACATTGTACACACTGTTTCACGGAACACGACCACTCTTATCTTTCTGACTTCCGGACTTTATCGACTTTGGGACTTGTCTCAGATCTCAAATCTCACGTCTCAGATCTCACATACCGCCTCCACTTCTCCAAACCTGCTGCAAAATCATCAGGAAGCGGGGCTTCAAAATACAATTGTTTTTTTAGCGTTGGATGCAAAAAGCCTAATGATTGTGCATGCAATGCCTGCCGTGGCAATAGTTCAAAGCAATTTTCAACAAATTGTTTGTATTTACTAAAAACTGTGCCCTTTAAAATTTTATCTCCCCCGTAAGTAGCATCGCTAAATAAAGGGTGGCCAATGTGTTTCATGTGCGCGCGGATCTGGTGCGTACGGCCTGTTTCCAGCTGGCATTCAATCAGCGTAACATAATCCATCCGCTCCAAAACCCGGTAATGCGTTACGGACCATTTTCCTTTTTCAGGATCGTCATAAATAGACATTACCCTTCTGTCATTTACGCTGCGGCCAATATAACCGGTTACTGTGCCATCCTCAGGCAGGTCGCCCCAAACCAGGGCAATATATTTACGGGCTATTGTATGATCAAAAAATTGTTTGGCCAGCCAGGTCATGGAGCGCTCATTTTTGCTGATCAGCAACAAACCCGATGTATCCTTATCTATCCGGTGCACCAGGCCGGGCCTGCCATCATTGCCCGGCAAAGTTGGCAATTGCTGAAAATGATAAACCAACCCGTTTACCAGCGTACCTGTATAGTTATTGTAACCCGGATGCACTACCAGTCCGGCAGGTTTATTAACCACCAGCACGTCATCATCCTCATAAATAATATCCAGCGGGATGTTTTCCGGGTAAACTTCCGTATCACGCGGCGGATGCGGCAATACTACCGAGATAACATCAAGCGGTTTTACCTTATAGCTGGATTTGATAGCTTTATCGTTAACCAGTACGTTACCCAGCTCAATTGCATTTTGAATGCGGTTGCGTGATGCATTTTCAACCCGGTACATTAAAAACTTATCAATCCGCAAAAGCGATTGCCCTTTATCAACAACTATGCGCAGGTGTTCATAAAGGTCCTGTTCTTCCTGCTCAATAAAACCGTTATCTTCAGTCATCCGGGCAAAAGTACTCGTTTTTTCAGATATTGATTAATCGTAAAACATGTAACCTTAAATATGCGTTAATATACCCATGAGAAAACTTTACAGTCTTTTAACCACAGTTGTTTTAATTGGTTTGGTTTCAGCAGCAAACGCGCAGGATGGCCTTTCAGGACTCATCAAATCAAGCCCGGCAGATGCTACAAAATTATTAAATTCCTATGCAATGCCATTGTTTAAAGGCCTGGGGGTTGATCAGAACAGTGGCTGGAACAACACCGCAGAAACAAAAAAGACCTTGCATTTTGACGTCCGGATCACGACATCGGTAGCCTTTATTTCATCAGCCGATAAAACCTTTGATGTAACCAAAATCGGGTTATCAAACCACGTACGGCCCGCTGATGCAAGCCAAACCATAGCCCCAACATTTGGCGGACAAAAAAATAATGGCCCGTTGCTAAATATTTATGATGATAACGGGCAAAAGGTTAGCAGCTTTAACATGCCTGCAGGTGTTATTTCGGTTATTCCGGCGCCGCAGGTACAGGTTACTGTAGGCCTGCCGCAAAATACCGATATCACCCTGCGCGCGATACCAAAGATTACCCTAAGTAACGATGTTGGCAGCGTCTCAATGATAGGCTTTGGCTTAAAACACGATATCATGCAGGACATTGCAGGTAAAACAGCCGGTAAACTGATCCCGTTTGACCTGGCCGTTGCTATTGGCTACAGTCATTTAAACCTGCGCAAGCCTTTAACGGTAAACCCTGACGATGGCGCGCAGCCTAAAGACAGCCAGCAAAGCACCGACTTTAGCAACCAGCACCTGGAAGGAAACTTTAATAGTTTTATGGGCCAGGTTATCATATCAAAAAAACTATTGGCATTTACTCCCTTTTTAGCTGTTGGGTATAATACCACCAGCGCCAATGTTACCGCTGTTGGCAACTACCCGGTAACAACCGGCGGCACGTTACTCGCCAGCACATATACCACGTTTACCAATCCCGTTTCAATTAGTGAAAATGTGGTTAGCGGGGCACGTGCAGATATTGGGTTCCAGTTAAATCTCGGCTTTTTCCGCGTTTATACCTCTTATACCCAGGCGCAATATAAATCTGTTAATGCGGGTATTGGGTTTGGGATGTAACCACGGGTTTAACCCTCATCGTTATGTTAAGCTTTTATTTACATTTGCTTAATGGATCTTAACCTCGAAATTTTTAGCCCGGTTCATCAAATTAAAAACCAACTGTTTGATGAACAGGGAATAAAGGTTTTTTTAAAACGGGATGATCTGATCCACCCCATTATCTCCGGCAATAAATGGCGTAAATTAAAATACATTTTAAAACGGGCACAGTCCGAAAATAAAACCCACCTGGTCACGTTTGGGGGTGCTTACTCCAACCATTTGCTTGCGACAGCGGCAGCAGCGGCAAAGTTCGGTTTTAAAGCTACGGGCGTTGTAAGGGGAGAGGAAGTAAATAATGATACACTTTTTCTTTGCCGTCTGCACGGGATGAATTTGGTGTTTACCGATCGTGAAAGCTATCGCGATAAACCCGCACTGTTTGATAAATACTTTGGCGATGATAATAATGCCTTTTTTATTGACGAGGGCGGCTCATCTGCCGAAGGTGCAAAAGGATGCAGCGAACTGATGGATGAACTAACTGAACCATACGATCATATTTTTTGCGCCTGCGGAACAGGCACCACTGCAGCGGGTATTATCAATGGCATTTATCAGCATAAACTTAACACACAATTTAATGCCGTGCCGGTATTAAAAAATGGCGACTTTATGAGGGGTGAGATTGATAAGTTTTTAAACACCCCAGCTCATTATGAATTACATACTGATTACCACTTTGGCGGCTATGGCAAAACTGATGAGCGATTAATCCAATTCATCAAAAAATTTATAGTTGAAACCGGCATCTTGATTGAGCCGGTCTATACCGGTAAAATGCTTTACGCGATATATGATCTTGCCGCTAAAAATTACTTTAAACCAGGCAGCAGGGTGTTGGCTATCCATAGCGGGGGGATCTGGGGCTTGCTGGGGATGAAGGATAAGTTTTGAAAATTCTTAATCAATTCATTTAATCATTTAAATAATTGTCCCCCAATAACATCATGTCATTGCGAGCGATAGCGCGGCAACCTCATACTATACAGAGCGAATAGAAAGGTGTAGAACTTGCATAGTTGCTAAACATTCGACGAGGTTGCCGCGCTACGCTCGCAATGACAAAATCTTATAATTGATTAACAAAACATCCACTTTATAATCCACCCCAAAATCAATAACTTTAACCATCCCAAACTTTAAATCCAGAACTGCCTGATTGTAAAGGTTTCTTCAAATCACTAATTCACTAATTCACTAACTCAATAATTCAATAATTCACCAATCCCCCTCCCCCAATATTAATGCAATTTAATGACATTGTTAATTCCGAGTTTTAACTTTTAAATTATAACTTTGCCGCTCATTAACAATCATGAGTGATTCGATTAAACATGAATGCGGTGTTGCATTCATTCGACTGTTAAAGCCACTTTCTTTTTACCAGGAAAAATACGGCACGGCCCTTTACGGCTTGAACAAACTTTACCTCTTAATGGAGAAACAACATAACCGCGGCCAGGATGGCGCCGGTGTTGCTACCATTAAACTGGATATTGAACCTGGCAAGCGCTACATAAGCCGACATCGATCGATGGCTTCGAATGCGGTTGCGGATATATTTGAATATATCCAGAAGAAATTTGCCGACATTCAGAAGGAAATGCCTGAAAAAATGGCGGATGCAGAATGGCTCAAAGAGCACGTAAGCTTTACCGGCGAAGTGTTATTGGGCCATTTGCGTTATGGTACCCATGGCAAAAACAGCATTGAAAACTGTCACCCCTTTTTGAGGCAAAACAACTGGATGACCCGTAACCTGGTTATTGCCGGTAACTTTAACATGACTAATGTTGATGAACTACTGCAGCAACTTTATGATCTTGGTCAGCATCCGAAGGAAAAAGCTGATACCATAACCGTTCTTGAAAAAATAGGCCACTTTATTGATACAGAAAACCAGGGCCTTTTTGATCAGTATAAACGGGAAGGACTTGATGACAACATCGAGATCAGCAAAATGATTGCCAATGATATGGATGTGGCCAAAATTCTTCGCAAATCTGCAAAGAATTGGGATGGCGGTTATACCATTGCCGGCATATTAGGCCATGGTGATGCCTTTGTAATGCGCGATCCTGTTGGGATCCGCCCTGCTTACTATTATTACAATGATGAAATTGTAGTAGCAGCATCTGAAAGGCCAGCCATACAAACAGCCTTTAATATTCCGATGGAGGACATTAAGGAAATAAGACCCGGCCATGCCCTTATAGTAAAAAAGAACGGCAAAATAAGTGAGGATATGTTTAGCGAGCCTGCAGAAAAAAAGGCATGCTCATTTGAGCGGATCTATTTTTCGCGCGGCAGTGATGCTTCCATATACCGTGAGCGGAAGCAACTGGGTCGTTTACTTTGCGAGCAGATCCTGGAAAATGTTAATCACGATGTTAAAAATACCGTTTTTTCCTATATCCCAAACACTGCCGAAGTTGCCTTTTACGGCATGGTTGAAGGTGTACATAAGTATATTAAAAAATATCAGCGCGATAAATTATTGAACCGCGACGATAAGATTAGTGAAGAGGAATTAACGGAGGTGCTTTCAATGGCGCCAAGGGTTGAGAAGATTGCCATTAAAGATGTTAAGCTGCGCACCTTTATTACGCAGGATGCCGACCGCAGCGAAATGGTGGCACACGTATATGATACCACGTATGGACTGATAAATAGAGACACCGATACGTTGGTTGTGCTGGATGATTCAATAGTACGCGGAACAACGCTTAAACAAAGCATCCTAAAAATACTTGACAGGCTGGGCCCTAAAAAGATAGTGGTGGTTTCTTCGGCCCCGCAAATCCGTTTCCCTGATTGTTATGGTATTGATATGTCGCGCATGGGCGAGTTTGTTGCTTTTGAAGCAGCAATCAGCTTGCTTAAAGATGCCGGTAGGGATGATGTGATCCTGAAGGTATACCAGCAGTGCAAGGATAGCGCAAAACTGCCTAAAGAAGAAGTTGAAAACTATGTAAAGGCCATTTATGAACCATTTACAGACCAGGAGATCTCTGACCGCATTGCACAGATCATTACCCCCAAAGAAATAAAGGCTGAAATAAAAGTGTTATATCAAACGCTTGATAATTTACATACGGCCTGTCCTGACCATAAAGGCGATTGGTACTTCTCAGGTAATTATCCTACGCCAGGCGGCAATAAGGTGGTTAACAAGGCCTTTGCAAACTGGATGGAAGGTAAAAATGCCCGCGGGTATAATTAAGTCTTGAGTCGATAGTCTTAAGTCAAAAGTCCGAAGTCATTATAGTTGATTTCGGACTTTTTATTTGCCTGATTTTTTTCGACTTTGGACTCAAGACTCCAAACTTATCCCCTCGGTCTTTTCGGATTAATGGCAACAAGATAATTGATATTATCGGTTAAAATACTTTTCTTATCAGGTACCTGGCCCTCATTAGCAGACGATTGTTTTAATCCTGATTTTGTTGAGTTAAACACCTGTAAAAGCATTTCGGGAAGTATTTTCATGGCAATTGCCGGATAATAATCTTTCTGCAACTTTGATCGTCCGCTGTCAGTAACCATGTTTAGCTCCCAGCTATCATCAGCTTTAAAGCCATGTTCTTTGGCAGCGTTCATTAAATCGTACAGGTACATCCGGGTTTGAAGCTCTACTGTTTTTTCGTTCATGTTACGTTATTTTTTACCGTTTGACTCGGATTTTGATCCTTTTTCTGACTGGTATGATGATACCTTTTTATTTGCGTTTACGGTAGGCGCTTTTTTAACCTCTTTAACCGTTTTTCTGTCTTTGCTCATTGTGTTAATGATTTAGTAATTTATTTTTAGTGGATATTATTATTGCCGGCAAAATGACATAAGACATAGTTACCGGGGAATTCTATTTTGATACGAAAGCGCTAAGGTTAATTAGTACTATAACGTATTTAATGATGTATTATTAGCCGATACGAAAATATTACCCGGACAGAAATAGGACATTGCTTAAACGCAGCTATAGCAGTTAAAACAGAATTTCTTAAAGATAGCTTTTATAAAGCAAATTTGGAAATTTTATTGCCTGGCGGAGTCGTGTCAAATTCTATTCTGCGAAATTATTTACACCCCAAACTGCCTTAAATGATGATCAAGGTGTTTGTACTGCAGCGTATTCCATTCATCAACAGTTAGCGGACCGAAAAAAGGGTGGGGCTTTTTGGTTAGTACATCCGGCCCGGCGGTAAATCTTTTAACACATTCAATTAAAACTGCCTTTTCGATTTCAAAATCTCTTTTATCTAAAATTTTAGCCTCTTTCATAGTTGGCAGGTTATGTGTAAATGGCTGCTCATTTACCAGCTTTTTCTTGGCCATACCACCAAATAATAAACCTATTAAACCACCTTTAGTATTTAATTCTCCAAAAGCCACTTTCACAGGCACCTGGCAATGGGCCAGCATTTGAGCCGCATTCATTTTGCCCCACAAAGCAGGCGTTGATGGCGTAAGCTTATTAATACGCTCAATAAATAAAGCGTTTACATCAGGGCTAAATACACTTTCCATAACAAGGTCTAATAATGGTTTAAATATAATTAAAAAGGATATTCATAAACCATTTTATCACGCCAATTTTTATACAACTGACTAATGACTAATGACTAATGACCAATGACCAATACCCTACGCTCCCGGGGGCGAGAAAACAAAATGGGTAACCAGCTTATCAAGCAGCACAAGCGAAGCAATGATAAGTGCTACTCCGGCAACCTCGTTAAGGCGGTGCACAAACTTTACAGAGATCCTGTCGCGAAGTTTATCGGCATAAAAAGCCTTGATAGTATCAAGGCCGAATTGCACCACAAGGATGGTTAGGAACATTATAGCAATTTTCACTGACCGGTGCTGAACCCCTTCATGATATACCGTACTTGCTGCGCCTATTACTATTGTCCAGTGGAATAGTATGGTAGGATTGAAAATGCACATCACAAAACCTTTTAAAAAATATCCGGCGCGATGCAGTTTAGTAGGTATGGTGTTTTTATAATTTATTTCAGACTTTTTAAACATGTAGTATATTCCTATTGCAAACAAAATGGCGCTGCCAAATATGCCCGCATAGGTTTTATCGTGAGCTGTAATATCAAAATATTGCGAGCCGAATAATATAGCGCCAACAAATACCATATCACTGCAAACTACACCCAAAGCCAGTGCAACGCCCGCGTGGAAGCCTTTTTCAATACTGGTTTTTATTAAAGCAAAAAAAACCGGGCCGGTTAAAAACGTCAGCACTAAGCCAAACCCAATACCCGAAATAATAGCTTCTATCATTAATTAAGGCTTATGTGCCGTTCAATTTTAAAAAAGGCAGCACGAATATGCAATTTTATATGTTAAACAACCAAACTTAAAATTGTGATTTATTAATTTAAAAATATAACAGAATTGCAAAAAATAGCTATGTTTAGAGTTTTAAAATATACCTTTTGTATAACCTAATTAAACAATGGAACAAAAAAACACAAAAAGTTACGGTACAGCATTGTACACAATCATTACTGTATTTTTCTTTTGGGGCTTTTTAGCAGCCTCCAATGGTATTTTTATACCCTTTTGCAAGGCGCATTTTAATTTAACCCAGTTTGAATCGCAGCTAATTGACTTTACTTTTTATGGCGGTTACTTCATTGGTTCGCTTGGATTGTATTTTGCTTCTCAGATAACGAAGGTTGATATCCTTAATAAGCTGGGGTATAAAAATGGTATTATTTATGGACTAATTTTATCAGCAGCCGGCGCCCTTTTAATGGTACCTGCGGTTAATTCGGGTTCATTTGGATTTATTTTAGGAGCCTTTTTTGTTATAGCACTTGGATTTTCATTACAACAAACTGCTGCCAATCCGTTTGTTATTGCACTCGGAACACCAGAAACAGGTTCTAACCGTTTAAATCTTGCGGGCGGGGTAAATAATTTCGGTACGTTATTAGGTCCGGTTATAGTAAGTATTGTATTGTTTGGCAGTGCAAGCAAATTAATACCCGCTATTGACGTTAAAATAACTGCAATTAATAACTTGTACTTCATATTAGCAGGCCTTTATGTAGCAGTTGCTATCTTCTTTTGGATCTCAAAACTACCTAAGGTAACCAGCGATGAAAAGATTGAGGCAAGTCATAAAACGAATTTTCCTTTATTCATCATATTTATTGCTTTTTGCTTGGTTCTGGCTGCCGGCCCGTTAAGCGATTACACTCACATTGCCAAAGCTTACTTCGTTTATGCATCTTTAGCAATAATCCTGATAACCCTTATTCTATCATTAACATCGGCCGGTAAGAGCAAAGAGGGCTGGGGCGCGATGCAATACCCGCAGTTAATTTATGGAATGATAGCCATATTCACTTATGTAGGTGTTGAGGTAACCATTCAAAGCAATATGGGTTCGTTGCTTAAAACACCGGAATTCGGCAATTTTACTGCAGCTGAGATAGCGCCTTATATTTCATTATACTGGGGAAGTTTAATGATTGGCCGATGGACAGGCGCAATAGGCGTTTTTGACCTGTCTAAATTGACAAAAAATATCCTGACAGTTATTGTCCCGTTCTTTGCATTCGGAGTAGTACTGCTTGTTAATTACCTTAGTGGTACCAATGTTAGTAATTTGTATATCTATGCATTATGTGTGGCAATTTTAGTAATAGGCTTTTTTGTGGGTCAGCAAAAACCTGTACGTACTTTAACCATTTTTGGTTTATTAGGTGTAATAGCTATGATAACCGGATTGTTGACTACAGGCAGGATTGGCTTATTTGCGTTCATTAGTGGTGGCTTATGCTGCTCAATTATGTGGCCATCAATTTTTGCGTTGGCTATTGCAGGTTTAGGAAAATACACCAGCCAGGGTTCCGCATTTTTAATTATGATGATACTGGGTGGTTCTATTATTCCTCCTGTACAAGGTATATTAGCTGATACTGCCCAAAGTACTTTTTCAGGCATGAGCGGCATCCATTTTTCATACATAATACCGGTATTTGGCTTTGCCTACCTCGCATTTTTTGCTTGGAAAGCTGGCGTCGAATTAAAGAAACAAGGTATTGATATTGACCATATAGACGCCTCACGCGGACATTAATATTTTAGAGATCAGAGGTTAGAGATCGGAGATTAGTTGAGATCTTCTAACCCCTGACCACTAACCTCTGATCAAATATGACTAAATTAAGTTTCGACCATATTTTCATGAACCTGGCAACCGACCTGGCTAAGCGCTCACACTGCGTTAAAGCCCAGGTCGGTGCCGTTTTAGCTAAGGACACCCGCATTATCTCAATAGGATATAACGGCCCTCCGGCACATACCCACAACTGCGATGAGGAATGGCCAGGCATAGGTTGTCCCCGCGATTCAAAAGGGAGCTGCTCCCTCGCCCTGCATGCCGAAGAAAATGCTATACTGTATGCTGTAAAAAACGGCGCTAATCTTGAAGGTGCAACGCTATATACTACCTTATCGCCATGCCTGCCCTGTGCACGCCTTATTTTTTCGGCAGGGGTTAAAAAAGTATTTTTCGATAAATCGTATGCAGCCTATAAAGGGCTTGCAAGCGATGAGGGCGTTGATTTTTTAAATAGATTTGGGGTAAGTGCGGTGAGGTTCTCTGAGGGTGATTAGAGATCGGAGGTAAGAGATTAGTTATTTATAGTCAAATTCAAGATTTTGCAACATTTCAATCTAATCTCCAATCAATAATCTCTAATTATCTCCCTTCAAGGAAGGGTTTAACTTTCTCTAAAGCAAAATCCAACTGCTGTTCAGGTGTAAGGTTAGTATTATCTAATATTATAGCATCTTTAGCACGTACCAGGGGGCTTTCCGTTCGGGTGGTATCCTGGTAATCACGGTGGGCTATATTTTCAAAAACTTCCTCTAAAGTAATATCGGGGTTTTTAGGCAGCATTTCTTTATAACGTCTTTCAGCTCTTACTTTTGGATCTGCGGTCATAAAAATCTTAACCGGGGCATCAGGGAACACGGCTGTACCAATATCGCGCCCATCCATCACAATATTTTTTGACTTACCCATCCTTTGCTGCTGTTTCACCATTTCCTTGCGTACCTCGCGGATAGCCGATACCGCGCTTACCGTTTCAGAAACAGGCATTAGTCTTATCTCGTCAGACACCTCTTCATCATTTAGGGTGATATGTGTTTGATAGTCGCGCGAATGGAAGTTTAAATGGATCTTTTTCAGCGCGTCAGCAATCTGTTCGTGATCATTAAGGTCCACATTGTTCCTTAAAAAATACAGCGCCACAGCACGGTACATTGCACCGCTATCAACATAAATAAAATGAAGTTTTTTTGCTAAAGCCTTAGCCAAAGTACTTTTTCCGCACGATGAATAGCCATCAATGGCAACTATGATGTTGTTACTCATGAGCAGCTAAGTTAATAAAAAGTTGATTAAGTGAGCTGTTGATTGGGTTGATTAAGTTGTCATTATGCAAATTATAACCACTCACTTAATCAACTCAATCAACCTAATCAACTAATTCACTAAATTCGCCCATGAATTTTACTAAAGCTGACCTGCAAAAAGAAACTACTTATAAAGCGTCCCGCAGCGGCGGCAAGGGCGGTCAAAACGTTAATAAGGTATCAAGCAAGGTTGAATTACTGTTTTCAGTAGATAACTCATTGCTATTTACTGATGAGGAGAAGGCTTTATTGAATGATAAGCTGCAGTCGCGTTTAAATAAGGATGGCCTGGTACAGGTAATTTGCGATGAAGAGCGCAGCCAGTATTTAAATAAAGAAAAAGCCATTGAAAGGCTAACCGTATTATTAACTAAAGCGCTGCATAAACCTAAAACCCGGAAAGCAACCAAAGTAAGTAAAGCAGCAAAAGCCGCACGCCTTGAATCAAAAAAAATAAACTCAGCTAAAAAAGAAAGCAGGAAGAGGAGTTTTGGTGAAGGTGATTAAAGATTAGTTTATGAATAACGGCCTTATGTTTCGTTAAAAATAACTTAAGTTATATAGGAGAGACCAGAGATTAGTTTCTTTAAATACCGAATAATGAAGGTTAGAAAAACGACTAAAAAACTAATCTCTAGCCTCCAATCACTAATCTCTCTAATTAAACCTATATGATAATGTTACACTCCCCCATTGTTCGGACCGTACCATTTCTTTAACTTCTTTGGTATGAAATATGGCTGCGACATCAGCTACAAACCGGCCGGTTGTAAAAGCAACGCCAAATTGCTGGCTAAAAATAAAAGGCTCTTTATTACGGGTTATTTCAAGGCTATTTGGGTCATTATGCTTATCAAATAAACCCCCCTGTATAGTGGCATCATAAGCTACATAATTAAAAAGCGGCTTGTAATAAAAAAATATTTCGTGCGTATGAAGCGGTGCTACTGCCTGATTCCTTATAGCGGTACTTTGCGTACTTACCGAGTTAAACAGCTGGTTAAATGATCCAAACCTTACCAGCGGACCAACACCGGCACCACTAAAGCCATTCCCTAAATTTAAATAGCTTGCCAATGAAATATCAATCCACCCTCCCCTTGCTATCAGCTTGTTATATTCGGCAGAAAGGTTTAGCTGTACTTCGTTACGGATTTGAAATTCCCATCCGCTTGGGTGGTAAAAACCAAAATTATCATGTACATAATCCTGCACCTCTTTACCAAGTGCGCCCGGTCCTATAATACCCAATTGAGCGCCAACTTTTAAATTACTTTCATCTTTATACAAAAAATTCAGGGTTGCACCCACATACAGGTAGGCGGCAAACGGCCGGTCTACTAATAAAGGCTGATCGGCTTCCCGGTAAAATACACTCCCGCTTTGGGGGTTATATATTTTTTGACCGGTTTCAAAACCAAGCACCTTATTAAGCAACCTGGTGCTATCGCCGCCTTTAACTTTTAAAGCATGCCTGTAGTAAAAAAAAGCACCATCGGTATAGTACCTGTCTGATCCCTGTAAAAGGTAAGAATCGTTATCGGTTCTGGCACCTATTTCATTACTATGTGATTGTGCGAAAACGTTTACAGCACAAAAAAAGCCTATAAGGAAAGTCAATAATTTAATTCTCATCCGGTTTTTTGGATTAACCGCGCCTAAAATAGCAAAAGCCCCGATAATTCAGGCCTTTTTTAATATTTTATCTTGTATTCTGGTATTCTTGCATTAAAAGGTATAGCCAATGCTAAGACCACCTTCGGCTATAAATCCGTCATCATATAGTATAGGCACAAATGCTATTCTGAAATTTATACCGCCATTATCCTGCTGAAAACGATAACCTACCGTAGCAGTGCCAATAAACCCGGTTATATTATCAAACTCAAAAGTTGTTCCTTTGGAGCTTCCCTGCGAGCGGACAAAAGTTGTACCTGCGCCAAGTTCGGCAAAACTGCTACCCCCGGTTTTTCCAAAACCATACAAATAATTTAACTGCAGCGGAACAGAGGCAACCCAGTTAGCGCCTGTATTGTAATAACCTGCACCAACCCTGTAGCCCCATTTATCTCTCTTATCGCCAAACCGGGTATCGTAGTTTATAGTAAGTGCAAGACCGGGGCCGCCAACTTCAAGGAACACAGTTTTGGGCTTTTTAAGCTCTACAATGGTCGAATCCCTTTTAATTGGGTTTTCTTCAAGGTTTTGGGCCTTCAGATAAAAAGATGATGTGATAAGTAGTAATAAAAAAACAGCTTTTAGTGTAAAGGTTTTATTCACTTTTAAAGATTTTGGGTTATTAACTATTACCATAATTACTTTATAATTATGATAGTGAGTAATACGCTAGTGCCGGTTAAAAAGTTTCAGTTTATGCAGTTACAAGGCCAATGATGGCTTAAAACATCAAATTTGTCGTAAACCGTATGTTTAAAACCAGCAACTAATAATATTACAAAAAGTGAATTAATTTAGAGCAGGAGTAACCTCTGCTTTAACAGTAAGATCAAGCGCATCTTCCACTTTTTCATTTAAAAGAGCTAAATCTATTACTTCGCGCATTTGTGTTACATAGTGAAATTTAAGATCTTTTATGTAATCTTCCTTAATTTCCAGGATGTCTTTTCTGTTTGATGCACACAGGATGATCTCTTTTATATTGGCGCGTTTAGCAGCCAGTATTTTTTCCTTTATACCGCCAACAGGCAATACACGCCCCCTTAAAGTTATCTCGCCTGTCATTGCCAGGTGCGGTTTAATTTTACGCTGCGTAAATGCTGATGTTAGGGCAGTAAGCATGGTTACACCAGCTGATGGGCCATCTTTTGGTGTGGCACCAGCCGGAACATGCACATGAATATCCCACAGGTCAAACAGTTTGGGATCAATATTGAAATAGGAAGCATGTGCGCGTAAATAAGCCAGGGCTATCGTTACCGATTCCTTCATTACATCGCCCAGGCTGCCGGTTAAGGTTAACCTGCCTTTGCCAGGGCTTAAGCTTGCTTCAATAAATAATATATCTCCGCCTACTGAGGTCCATGCCAAACCGGTAACTACACCCGCCACATCATTGCCTTCGTAAAGGTCTTTATCAAATATAGGTGCGCCCAAGATCTTTTCTACCTCTTTTTTATTCACGGTAGGGTTATAAGGCTCTTCCATGGCAATATTTTTTGCTACGCCGCGTACTAATGAACCTATTTTTTTCTCAAGCGAGCGAACGCCCGACTCACGGGTGTAGTCAACTATCAGCTTTTCTATAATATCTGGTTTTACAACCACATCTTTAGCCTTTAAGCCATGTGCCTCGCGTTGTTTGGGGATCAAATGCTGTTTGGCTATTTCAATTTTCTCTTCAATGGTGTAACCATTTACTTCAATGATCTCCATACGGTCAAGCAAAGCTGGTTGAACTGTGCTCAGTGAGTTTGCTGTCGCGATGAACATTACGTTTGACAGGTCGAAATCCATCTCTACATAATGGTCATAAAAAGTACTGTTTTGTTCAGGATCAAGCACTTCAAGCAATGCCGACGAAGGATCGCCCCTAAAATCATTACCTACCTTATCAATCTCATCCAGTATAAATACAGGGTTTGCCGCACCCGCTTTTTTAACAGATTGAATTATACGGCCCGGCATTGCGCCGATATAGGTTTTACGGTGCCCCCTTATTTCGGCTTCATCACGGATGCCACCCAAGGCCATACGTACATATTTACGCCCCAAAGCTTTGGCAATTGATTTACCTAATGATGTTTTACCAACTCCCGGAGGGCCAACCAAACAAAGTATCGGGGCTTTCATATCATGCTTTAATTTAAGCACGGCCAGGTATTCAATAATACGTTGTTTTACTTTATCAAGGCCAAAATGATCTTTATCCAAAACCTTTTGGGCGCGTTTCAAATCAAAGTTATCCTTAGTAAATTCGTTCCACGGCAAGTCAAGCAATAACTCAAGGTAATTTATCTGTACAGAGTAATCAGCCGCAGCAGGATTAGTGCGTACAAGCTTTTCAAGCTCTTTATTAAAATGATCCTTAACTTCTTTCGCCCATTTCTTTTTTGATGCACGCAGCTTTAAGCTATCAATCTCAAGATCAGGCGATGAACCGCCAAGCTCTTCCTGTATCGTTTTTAATTGCTGATTTAAAAAATAATCGCGCTGTTGCTTATCAAGGTCGACCCGTACTTTGCTCTGGATCTGGTTTTTCAGCTCAAGCATTTGCAGGTCAAGGGTTAAATGCTCCAGCACCAGGTTTGCCCTGCTGCGCAGGCTGGCCTCTTCCAGCAATTGCTGCTTGGCAAGCATATCGGCATTCATATTTGATGATATAAAATTGATCAAAAATGAAGTGCTTTCAATGTTGCGGATCGCAATGCCTGCCTCGCTCGGAATATTTGGCGATAGCTGAATAATGCTCATGGCCATATCCTTAATGGACGAAACCATTGCCTTAAACTCTTTATCTTCTTTGTGCTTTATTTCTTTAAAAGGCTCAATAGTAGCTTTTATATAAGGTACGCTTTGTACTTCGTCTTTTAAAATAAAGCGTTTTTTGCCCTGAAGTATTACAGTTGTATTACCATCAGGCATTTGCAGCATTTTTACAATAAGCGCAATGGTGCCAATTTTGTTTAACTGGGAAAATGAAGGGTCTTCAATCCCCACATCTTGTTGAGAAACTACCCCAATCATCCGGCTGCCCTTGTTAGCATCGCGGATAAGCTTTATTGATTTATCGCGGCCAACTGTAATAGGAATAACCACTCCCGGAAATAAAACAGTGTTCCGCAATGGTAGTATGGATAATATATCCGGCAAAGCCTCATTATTCATTTCCTCTTCGTCTTCTGTTGACATCAGGGGGAAAAATTCAGAATCTTCGTTTATTACCGGTAAAGCACTTTTAAAATCAAATGGATCAAAATTCATCAACTACCTTTTATGTTTTTATAAAAAACGTCATATTGTCAGCCTGCAAAGTTACAGGCATTTTTTTACAGGTTAACTAGTAATTATTCCTGTAGCAATACCTTGTTTCAAGACATGTGCCAAGATAAGACAATATTCAGCAACTATTACATTTGCTTCGTAAAGCATTGATTACATGCAAATTATAAATTCACTCACTTTTGATTGAAAAATAAAAAATATTGATAAAGATGAAAAAAAGTCATATCATCGCATTCTATTTGATAAATTATTAAAAATATTCAGACAAATTAGTGCCCATTGGCATAATATTTTCTTGCAATATAAGTTAATAATATACTGCTTTGATAAAACAATAGTGGCCTTTAATGAAGATTTCGGTAATAATATCTTTTCTGATAATTTCTTCTTTTGAAAACGCATCTGCCCAAAACTCATATGTAAAGTTAGGGCAGCAGGCTTTAATGGACGGAGATTTTAAAGTTGCAGTAGCGCAGCTTGAAAAAGCATGCCTTATTGATTCAACAAACTCCACTGCTTTGCTAATGCTTGGCTACTCCTATTATCATAGCGAAAACTACAAAAAATCAATTGCAGCTTACACTAAAGAAATAGCAATAAACCCTGTGGATGCAACCGCTTATTACTACAGGGCCAGGGCAAAAAGCTATTTGGGCAAAGACAACCAGCTTTCTTCGGCAGATAGGGAAAAGTATTTGTTAGGGTCGATATTTGATCTGACTAAAGCAATATCTATTGATCCGGATGATACCAGAAATAAATATCACCAGGTTAGGGGCATTGCGTATCGTGAGTATGGTGTATTTAAAATACAGGCTACCGGCCGTGCTTATGATAAGGCAAGGGCTATAAACTCTTTTAAAGCATCTTTAGCCGACCTTGAAAAGGTTTTAGCAGATAATCCGGGAAGATCAGATATATCTGCACTGATTGATCTTTCAAAACAAAGGCTTGACGAGGCAATGGCCCATAAATAATAAGCTTACTGCTCAATTACTCCCTGTATTTTATACCGGTTCCTTCCCATTAGCTTTACCCGTTGGTCCTTTTCAATCAAATATAGCGAATCGGGAAAATAACTCAGCTTTTCGGTGGTTTGGTATAATATGTTTTTAGTCCGGGTGTATATCACTATCCACTTTACTTTTTCTTTATCTTTTTTAATGATTATCTCGCGCACTTTAAGTTCATCCTCTTTGGCCTTATATAATACCAGGTTATCCCCGGTAGCTATGGTATAACTATTTTTCCAGGCCGGCCTGTTTATATCTGCACCCGTAAACATATCAAGCTCGTGCCCCCAGTTATCAATTTTTACTTTTTTGTTTTCGGTAACGCCATTATGTGTTACCGTTTTAGTAACCATCCTGCTCAGCTTGTTAAGGCGCGCGGTATCGGCAGTAAAATATCCTTTAATATCAAAATACTTTAAGGTGGCAGCATTTTCCTCCTTAACGTCTGGCCGGCAAGCCAGGCCACTTATCATTATACTGCCAATTAAAGCAATAGTTGTAAATGGCCTTAATTTACACCAATACATTACCACCCATTTGTTCAGGAATTGCTACCCCTAAAATTTTTAATACCGTAGGCGCTATATCACCTAATTTACCATCCTTAACCTGCTTAACATCATCATCAATAATAATACACGGAACCAGGTTGGTTGTATGCGCAGTATTTGGCGATCCATCATCGTTTATCATATAATCGGCATTGCCATGGTCGGCAATAATTATAAATGAATAACCGTTTGCCAGGCCGGTTTCTACAACAGCTTTTGTGCAGCTATCGGCAGTTTCAGCGGCTTTAATAACTGCGCTGAATACGCCGGTGTGGCCAACCATATCTGTATTTGCAAAATTTAAAACGATAAAATCAGCCCATCCGCTTTTCAACTCCGGGATAATGGCATCACGGATCCCTTCGGCGCTCATCTCTGGCTGCAGATCATAAGTTGCAACCTTTGGCGATGGTACCAGTAAGCGTTTTTCATTAATAAATTCCTTTTCCCGGCCACCTGAAAAGAAAAACGTAACATGCGGATATTTTTCTGTTTCGGCAATCCTGATCTGGTTTTTGCCAGCATCCTGCAAAACTTCGCCTAAGGTTTTTGTAAGGTCTTCCTTATTAAATACAACCTTTACATTCTTAAAGGTTTCGTCATAAGGCACCATGGTAATATAATGCAGATCCAGCGGATGCATATTATATTCAGGAAAAGCTCTTTGTGTTAACGCTACTGTAATTTCACGCCCCCTGTCGGTCCTGAAATTAAAGGAAATCACAACGTCGCCTTCTTTAATTATTGCCAGTGGCTGCCCGTTTGTATCAACCTTTACAATGGGTTTTATAAATTCATCAGTAACTCCTTGCAGGTACGATTCTTTTATTGATTGAATAATATTTTGAGTTGGCTGGCCTTTACCATTAACCATCAGGTCATAAGCCAGTTTAACCCGTTCCCAGCGGTTATCCCTGTCCATAGCGAAATATCTGCCAATTACCGATGCCAGTTTTACATTGGTTTTTTCAATATAATCCTCAAGCTCCGTTATAAAGCCTTCGCCCGATTTTGGGTCAGTATCACGGCCATCCAAAAAGGCATGAATAAATACCTTATTCAGCTCATAAACAGCGGCTGCATCACATAGGCCTTTTACATGCCTGATGTGCGAATGTACGCCGCCATCAGAAACAAGGCCAATAAAATGTACATTTTTATTATTTCGCTTAGCGTATTCAAAGGCTTCTTTTAAAACAGCATTTGTTGGCAGCTCATTATCATCAACAGCTTTATGTATGCGGCCAAGTTCCTGGTAAACAACCCGGCCTGCACCCAAATTCATGTGCCCAACCTCCGAATTTCCCATTTGTCCTGCAGGTAAACCAACAGCCGTGCCCGAAGCCTCCAATTTTGAATTTGGATATTTTTTTAACATTGAATCAAAAAAAGGTGTATTGGCTGCAACTATAGCGTTCGACGCATCATTACGGCCGTAACCCCAGCCATCGAGGATAATTAACGCAATTTTTTTCTTTCTTTCCACAATGCAAATATAAAGGCAACGTTGTTAAGTTATAAATTAATTGTTGATTAAGTTTATTATGCGAGTATTTGATTAAGTTAATAGAATTATCGCCATCCTAAACCCCATTAACTTAATTAATATTTACTGTAACGCTCATTTTCAATAGTTGTCTGATAGTATATGAAACCACTTTACATGCCGTTGCTTATTATTTTTTACATGATTCCTGCTGCTATCGCAGTTGATCCCATAGATAAAGTTGCCGAGTTGATCCGCCAGGGAAATACCCGCGAATTATCAAAAATTTTTGCTGAAACCGTGGAGATAACCATGCAGGATGAAGAAAATGTTTATTCAAAAGTTCAGGCCGGCCTTATTTTAGATAAATTTTTCAGTCAAAATAAACCGGTATCTGTTAAGATGCTTCATAAAGTAAACTCCAACCCCAATTACCTGTTTGCTGTACTTATTGTTAACACTCAAAAGGGGCCTTTCCGTATAGGCTACACTTTAAAAGAAACCGAAGGCAGCCTGGCGCTGATCGAGCTGCGGATAGAAACAGAAAAGGTGAAGTAGGTTTTTTGGTTCATAGTTGATGGTTCATAGTTCATGGTCTGGACAATTGTAGCTCATAAGGCCGCTATTTCATTTATCTATAAGCCACTCCTTTCTTTTTCCATGAACTATGAACCATCAACTATGAACTTTCCTATGAACTTTTTCCATGAACTATGAACCATGAACCATCAACTATTATTACTTTTGGGCTTCAAAAAAGCTTATAGATTTGGATAAACTACTTATTGATCAATTTATTTTAAATTCCCTTAAGGAAGACGTAGGTGATGGCGACCATACATCGCTGGCAACTATTCCTGCGGGCACAAAGGGCAAAGCGAAACTTTTAGTAAAGGACGAAGGTATTTTGGCAGGTATTGAGCTGGCTTTAGAAATATTTCATATTGTTGATGCCGGCCTTAAAGTAACCACGTTTTTGAATGACGGCGAAAAGATAAAACCAAAAGACATTGCCTTTGAGGTTGAAGGCGATGCACAAAACATTTTGAAAGCCGAACGCCTGGTGCTTAACTGCATGCAGCGCATGAGCGGGATAGCCACAAAAACCCGCCAAATTGTAGACCTTTTACATGGTACAAATACCAAAGTTTTAGATACCCGCAAAACAACTCCGGGAATGCGGTATCTTGAAAAATGGGCCGTTAGAATTGGCGGGGGGGTAAACCACCGCTTTGGGCTGTATGATATGATATTGATAAAAGATAATCATGTTGATTATTCGGGTGGTATAATGCAGGCGATAAAAAATGCGCAACAATATATCATTAATCAAAACAAAAAGCTGGCAATTGAAATTGAAGTAAGAAACCTTGAAGAGCTGCAACAAGTTTTGCAAACCGGGGGCATAAATCGTATATTGCTGGATAACTTTAATTTTGATGACTTGCGTGAAGCAGTGAAAATTATTAATGGAAGGTTTATTACAGAAGCATCTGGCGGTATAACTATCGATAATATCAGGGACTATGCAGCCTGCCGGGTTGATTATATATCAGTAGGCGCTTTAACCCATTCTGTAAAAAGTTTAGATTTGAGCTTAAAGGCGGTTTAGGAGAAGAGATTGACGACTTGTGATTAGAGGTTAGTTCCGCCGGAAAAATAGCTTTCAAATATCAAATATAGCAATTGGAAAAAAAGGCATTAAAGAGTGGGGTGCTATAACTAACCTCTGATCTCTAACCTCCAATCACTAATTTACAATGATTAACACATTAAGCATTCTATTTATTAATATTGCGGTGAAATGATAACTGTCTACTCAATTTCAGCGCTTATTTTGGCCTATTTCTGCGGCTCTATCCCCACAGCGGTTTGGATAGGCCAGGCATTTTACGGAGTTGATGTGAGGGAATATGGCAGCGGCAATGCCGGAGCAACCAACACATTCAGGGTGTTAGGTAAAAAGGCAGGGATCCCGGTAATGTTAATTGATATCTTAAAAGGGTGGACAGCTACTAACCTGGCCTATTTCATCGGCGTTTCAACAACCGGGGGCCTTCATTCCAATTATATAAGCTACCAGTTAGCTTTGGGTATAGCTGCTGTTATGGGTCACCTGTTCCCTGTGTTTGCCGGGTTTAGGGGTGGAAAGGGCATAGCCACCCTTTTTGGTATGGTTTTAGCAGTCAACTTAAATGCCGCGTTATTATGTGTATCAGTGTTTATAGTTGTACTTTTAATTACACGGTACGTATCACTTAGTTCAATTACTGCCGGCTTTGCTTACCTGATTGGTGTTACTTTCTTTTTTAATAAGTATACCAATAACCTGGTGGTTATTTTTGGAATGTTAATATGTTTATTGATACTGGTTACACACCAAAAAAATATTGAAAGATTATTAAAGGGTAAAGAGTCGAGGGTTAATTTGTTTAAGAAAAAAACAGCCACATGAAAAATATACTTTCGGTTATTACAGTAGTAGTTACTCTAATACTTTGTTCCTGCTCAACAGTTCCCCTCACTGGCCGCAAACAATTAAAATTAGTTGATGACACTCAAATAAATCAATCGGCAGCGCAAAGCTACAGCCAGCTGTTATCCGATCCTAAAACTTCAGTTATAAATACGGGGACCGATGCCCAGCGTGTAAAAAGAGTTGGCGCCCAGCTTGCCACAGCTATTGAGGGTTATTTAAAAACCAATGGCTTTGGTGACCAGTACAGTTTTAAATGGGAATTTAACCTGATAAAAAGCAACGAAGTTAATGCCTGGTGCATGCCCGGCGGAAAAGTTGCTGTTTACAGTGGTTTAATGCCGTTAGCCAAAACTGATGCTATGCTGGCAACAGTTATGGGCCATGAAATTGGTCATGCCATAGCACGTCATTCTGCCGAAAGGATCTCACAACAGATGGCTGTGCAGGGTATAGGAGGTGCCGTTAGCGCTGCCTCGTCAACTAATAGCCAGGCAACGCAAGGCATCATTAACCAGCTATATGGCGTTGGTGGTAATTTAGTGCTGTTAAAATATTCACGCAACCAGGAATCGGAAGCTGATAGATTAGGCCTTACATTTATGGCCCTAGCTGGGTATGATCCTCATGCTGCAATCGCCTTTTGGCAAATAATGGCAGCACAAAACAAAGGCGGAGCGCCACCTGAACTTTTAAGCACACACCCTGCTGATGCAACCCGTATTGCGGATATCCAAAACCGGATCCCCGAAGCTATGAAGTATTACAAACACTAAATTTTTCTCCCGCCAATGCGGGATTTTATATTTTATGGGCAAACGTAAATTTTTAGAAGCACTGTGGAACAACCTGCTGATGCTGAATTATGAAGTTGATCCGGCCATCCTGACACCTTATCTTCCCCCATCAACAGAGCTTGATCTTTGGCAGGGAAAAGCATTAGTAAGTATGGTTGGTTTTATGTTTAATGATACAAAGGTTATCGGCATAAAATGGCCGTTCCATATAAATTTTGAAGAAGTTAACCTGCGTTTTTATGTAAAGCATTTTGATGGTAATGAATGGAAACGTGGCGCTGTTTTTATAAGCGAGATCGTCCCCAAAGGCATTATTGTACTTATAGCAAACAATTTATATAAAGAGCATTACCGTGTGCTGCCCATGCGGCACTCACAGATTCCTGTAGGTGCTGATCATACTGAATTCTCCTACGTGGAAGCTAAAGGGTCGCTGGAATAAACTGGGCGCTACAGTAAGCAATCAATTTGAAGATATACCGCCAGGAAGCCCCGAGGAGTTTATTTGTGAACATTATTGGGGGTATAACAGGCTAACCGATACAAAAGCCATGGAGTACCAGGTTGAGCATATATCATGGCAGACAGCTAAGGTTAAAGAGTATGTTTTTGATGCCGATATAACTGAATTATATGGAGAAGAATTTTTGCCGTTTTCGTTTTTAAGCCAAAAACCATACTCAGCTTTCTTTGCAAACGGGTCAGCAATTAGTGTGAGGATTGGGGGAGAAGAGAGTGATTAAGAATAATACTTAAATCCATACCAGTTACTCAAACTTATATGGATCAACTATATGTAGCTTTTTAATATTTTTAAAATCCTTATTATTATGGCTTACCAAAATAAGGTCATATATAATTGCAGTGGCAGCAATAATGGCATCAGGAAGTTTAATCTGATGGGTTTTGCGAATTAAAACCGTTTGGTTAATGATGTTTTTGTTTATTTCAATTACATCAGCTAATGCAATAAAGCTTTCCATAGCCAGTGTTACATTTTTATAACCAACAAATTCAATATAGCTTATAAATGAAACGTTGAAAGAATCATCAATAGCTTGTACAACATATTCAAACCCTTTTTGAGGTATATTTCTAGTCTGAAAGTCTATTAAGATATTAGTATCTATCAGAAATTTCTTTCCCATTCGTTTCGGGCTTGCTTCAAATACTCTTGGAATTTTTCTCCTTCCTCTTTACTAAGAGTACCTGCAAAATCAGATGGCTTTTTTTTAGGCAGTTCATTTGTCAATTCATCCGTTAATTCATCAACAGGATAAATTAGCACTTCTATTTTTCTACCAACATAATTCATTGGTACAGAAAGATGAATATCTGTTTGCTTAGGAGTTATGCTTGTTCGTACCATATAAATTTTCAAACAGAAACAAATTTGTTTCTGTGGTATTGTAAAATTAAACAAAACCAATGAATTAGACAATTTTAGATTAAAGTCAGATTCCCTAACACCTCCAATATTGCCTGCGCTTTAAGTAAGCACTCTTCATATTCCTTTTCTGCATCAGCATGGTAGGTAATGGCGCTGCCCGCATGGAATGACAGGTATTTATTATCCTGGTTATACAGCAGTGTGCGGATCACCACATTAAAATCAAAATCATCATCCGCACTAAAATAACCTATCGCACCCGAATAAACCCCTCTCCTGCTTTGTTCATATTCTTCCATCAGCTGCATCGAGCTAATCTTGGGAGCGCCGGTCATGCTGCCCATAGGAAAGGTGTTTTTAATGGCCTGTACGGGGCTTACGTTGTCTGCTATCTCACATACAACTGTCGAGATCATTTGATGTACATGCCGGAAGCTGGAAATACTATATAATTCTTCGGCCTTAACTGAACCCTCTTTAGCCGACCGGGTCAGATCATTTCGCACAAGATCCACTATCATAACGTTTTCCTGCAGCTCCTTGCTATGGGTTCTTAATTCCCGGATGTTCCGTTCATCCTCGGCTAGTGTACTCCCTCTTTTGGCTGTTCCTTTTATTGGCTGCGATATTAGCTTATCGCCCCGCTTAGCTAGGAAACGCTCTGGTGTGGCACAAATGATATAATTATCTTTCCACTTAAAAAAAGCAGAAAAGGGATTGGGAGAAACTTCATTCAGTTTTAAGAATACAGCCAGTGGGTCGATAACTGCATTTTCAGCAAAAAACTCCTGGCAAAAATTGGTTACATAAATATCACCCCGATTTATATGTTCTTTTATTTTTTCAACTGAATCTAAATATTGCTGTTTACTTAAACGGGATTGAGTATTTACTACGGAAGCCTGGCCATTTGTATGAAGTATCTGCTGCTCAATATCATTTAAAATATCTTGCGCATCATCAGCAATTATTTCAACCTCACTACCCCTTATGATCATCAAATGTTGCGGAACAAAAAAATACAGATCCGGAAACCGCAGGTGATCGGGGTTTTCAGAAGTTAAATTTTCAATTTCGTTCTTCAGGTCATAAGTAAAAAAGCCGGTCATCCAGCCTGTGTGTTGTTTACGAAATTGTTCCAGTTGCTCAAAAGCAGTACCGGTATTGGCTGCCATATCAGCCTTAACGCCGGCAGCAATTAAAGTATCAAATTTTGAGTAAGGATCAGTAAAATTATTTGAATCCAGGTAACAGCAAACATCAAAAGCTGATGCCCATTGCAAGACCTTCTTTTTAAAACTCTCCCGATCTGCGACCTGTATAATCACGGTACAAAAATAGTTATCTAAAATCAAAAGGCCCCGTTAAACGGGGCCTCTGTTTAATTAAATTATTTTAATGTTCAGTGCAAAACCAAAGTCTGTTTCCTGTCCGGCCCTACTGATAAATATTTAATCGGTACGCCTAATTCTTTCTCTAAATAATCAATGTATGATTGTAGTTTAGCAGGAATTTCCGACAGTTCTGTTATGCTGGTTAAGTCTTCGTTCCAGCCATCAATTTCCTTCAAAACAGGCGATGCTTCTACACAGCAAATATCATAAGGCATATAATCTATCTTTTCGCCTAAATAGTTATAATGAGTGCAGGCATAGATCTTATCAAAACCGCTCAATACGTCAGCTTTGGTCATTACCATTTGGGTAACGCCGTTAAGCATAATGGCATATTTTAATGCGGGCAGGTCAATCCAGCCTGTGCGGCGCGGCCTGCCGGTAGTTGCACCAAACTCATGGCCTATCCTGCGTAATTCTTCGCCTGTTTCATTATCCAGCTCCGTAGGGAAAGGACCGCCTCCCACACGTGTGCAGTAAGCTTTAAAAATCCCTATAACCTCGCCTATTTTGTTTGGAGCAATGCCAAGACCGGTACAAGCGCCTGCCGTAGTTGTATTTGATGAGGTTACAAAAGGATATGAGCCAAAATCAATATCAAGCATGGTACCTTGTGCACCTTCTGCCAAAACCTTTTTGCCCTGCTTTAAATAATCATTCACCAAATGTTCCGAATCAACCAGCTGAAATTTATTGATCAGCTCAACAGCTTCAAAAAATGCTTTTTCACGTTCAGAAAAATCAGCCACCTCGCCATATAACGAGGTCAGCATAGATACATGCTTATCAACCAATTTTTGATAGCGCTCTTTAAAATCAGGCATTGCAGTATCACCAACACGCAAGCCATTACGGCCTGTTTTATCCATATAAGTCGGACCAATCCCCTTTAAGGTCGATCCTATTTTACCATCACCCATCTTCTTTTCAGAAGCGGCATCAAGCAACTGGTGGGTTGGTAAAATCAGGTGCGCCTTTTTGGCTATCATCAAGTTCTTTTTAGCCAAAAGATCATGACCTGCGTCTTTTAATTTATCAATTTCTTTTTTCAGGGTGATAGGGTCAATCACAACACCATTACCTATCAGGTTCATAGTATTTTCAAAAAATATGCCCGAAGGGATGGTGTTCAATACAAACTTTTTACCATCAAACTCAAGTGTATGGCCTGCATTAGGCCCACCCTGGAAACGCGCTATCAGGTCATAACCTGCGCTCAGTACATCAACAATTTTTCCTTTACCTTCATCGCCCCACTGGAGGCCTAATAATACGTCAACAGCCATTAATTTTTTACTTCTTTTTTATAATAATCGTCAAATGCTCTGCGGAATAAACAAACCCCCCAAAGGTATCATCATAAGTATATTATAATGATAAAATTTAAAAACTTTTTTACTGGGCTTTTCTATCACAAAAACCTGCACGTAACTTTTCGCAGTCACCATACAGGTTTAATGAGTGGTGTTTTATTTCAAACTTCAGCAAGCCGCCCATCATACTTTGGATCTGCTGGATCCTTGGATCGCAAAACTCAACCACTTTACCGCAGTCAATACAAATAATATGGTCGTGCTGTTTATAACCGTATGATTTTTCGAACTGGGCCATATTCTTGCCAAACTGGTGTTTGGTCACCAAATCGCATGATACCAGCAACTCTAAAGTATTATAAACCGTGGCCCGGCTAACGCGATACTTTTTATTTTTCATGTGGATGTATAATGATTCCACATCAAAGTGATCGCTCCTGGAGTATATTTCCTCAAGTATTGCAAAACGCTCGGGGGTTTTCCTAAGGTTTTTATTTTCAAGGTAAGCCTCGAAAATCTTTTTAACCATTGCTATGGTTTCCTGTTGAGACATGTTTATTTATTAAAGGGCAAAGTTAAGAATTTAGTTTCGGAGTTAATTAAGTTTATTAGGTTGATTAAGTTCTAAAAACTAATCAACTCAATCAACAACTCACTTAATCAACTAAGCATCAAGATGCTTTTTCAATTACAGAGTCAAACCTGTTAACCCCGGTAATGCCTTTTACGGTTTTCAATTTTCTTATAAGGTTTTCCAAATGGTCTGTATCATTTACATACACCATAATTGATCCTTCAAAAATGCCATTGTCACTATCAACAGTAATTGAGCGGATATTTACCTTAAAATCTTTTGATATTACAGTAGTTAACTGGTTTATCAGCCCTACTTCATCAATACCTGTTATTCTTAGCCCGGTTAAAAATGCAAGCTCCTGCTGGTTTGTCCACCTTGCTTTTACAATGCGGTACCCATAATTAGCCATCAGCTTAGCTGCATTAGGGCAATTGGTGCGGTGGATCTTTATGCCATCGCTAACAGTAACAAAGCCAAATACATCATCGCCGGGGATAGGGTTACAGCAGTTAGCCAGCTTATAATCTATCTTTTGCATATCCTCGCCAATCAACAGCATATCGCTGTCCTTGGCTTTTATGCTTCGTAACAGGCTTTGCACCTGCTCTGTCTCTATCCTGTCCTGAGGTTTATTTTCAATTATTTTTTCTGATGCCTGGTATTCTTTAAGGTCCTTCATATCAATAGTGCCTTTGGCTATATTGTAAAAAAGGTCCTGTGTTGATGGCAGCTTAAAGAAATAGCTCAGCTTATGTATGTTCTCTGAATTGTAAGTGATCTTTAATGATTTCATCTTACGTTCCAGGATCTCTTTACCGTCTTCGGCTATTTTGCGTTTTTCTTCTTTTAAAGCCGATTTTATCTTAGCCTTAGCTTTTGCAGTAACAACAATATTCAGCCAATCCTCCTTGGGGGTTTGCTTGCTCGATGTAATAACTTCTACCTGGTCGCCATTTTGCAGCTTATGACTTAGCGGAACCAGTTTATGATTAACCTTGGCACCGATACAGCTTGCACCAACATCAGTATGGATCTCAAAAGCAAAATCGAGTGCTGTCGCATTTAACGGGAGCTGGATCAATGCACCTTTAGGCGTAAAAATGAAGATCTCGTCAGAGAAGAGGTTCATTTTAAAATCATCCAAAAAGTCAAGCGCGTTAGAGTCGGGGTTTTTAAGCATATCCCTCACCTTTTGCACCCACTGATCAAGCCCGCTATCGGTTGATGATTCTTTATATTTCCAATGCGCAGCAAAACCTTTCTCAGCAATTTCGTTCATCCGTTTGGTTCTTATCTGCACCTCAACCCACTGCCCGCGCGGGCCCATTACCGTAGTATGCAATGATTCGTAGCCGTTTGCTTTGGGTGATGAGATCCAGTCGCGAAGCCTGTCGGGGTTCGGCCTATATAGATCAGTTACTATAGAATATGCTTTCCAGCAATCGGCCTTTTCGCTCTCGGGGGTGCTATCTAAAATTATCCTGATAGCAAAAAGATCATAAACCTCCTCAAAGGGAATAGACTTTTTCTTCATTTTATTCCAGATAGAATGGATAGACTTTGGCCTGCCGAATAAATCAGCATGCAGATCCTGCCCTTCCAGTACCTTCTTTACCGGTTCAATAAAATCCCTGATAAATTTTTCCCTTTCGGCCTTCTTCTCGTTCAGCTTATTTTTAATAAACTGGTAAGTTTCCCTTTCCATGTATTTCATAGAAAGATCTTCCAACTCAGATTTTACGGCATATAAACCCAGGCGATGCGCCAGTGGGGCGTACAGGTAAACAGTTTCTGATGAAAGCTTAAGCTGCTTATCGCGCGGCATAAACTCCATTGTCCGCATATTGTGCAAACGGTCGGCCAGTTTTATTAATATCACCCTTACGTCATCGGCAAGGGTAAGCAGCATTTTACGGAAGTTTTCGGCCTGTAAAGAGCTGTTGGTATCAAAAACGCCTGATATTTTTGTCAAGCCATCAATTATCATGGCTACCTTTTTACCAAATTCCCTTTCAATATCATCAAGGGTCATGTTGGTATCCTCCACAACATCATGCAGCAAAGCGCATACTATTGAAGTTGTACCCAAGCCAATTTCTTCGGCAGCTATTTGGGCAACAGCTATAGGATGGTAGATATAAGGCTCGCCAGATTTACGCCGCATATCCTTATGACTCTCCAGCGCCATTTCAAATGCCTTGCGGATCATCCGCTTATCGCCCTTCTGCAGGGTTGATTTTGAGGCACGCAACAATGCGCGATATCTTTTTAAGATCTCATTCTTCTCGGCTTCCAGGTCTATCACTAAGTCTTTCATTATATCACTTTCTTGTTTATTACGCTAAATATCATAAACTTGCAATAAAAATTATAATTGCGGGTTATATTAATTACCCAAAAAAAATGCGTTATTTTTGCACTACGTAAAATTATGAAATTTATTGGCTTATTGTTGCTGTTTTGTTGGCTAATGGGAACTGTTGAAGCCCAAACACAACCGGTTGCACCAATAATTCTTGGCAAAAATGATACCATCAAAACTTACCTCACTATTGACAGTGGTAAATTGATCCCTTGGATAGTATTAGCCGACATAAGGATTACGGATACCCGCATTTTTAAAAGCCAGGCCGACCTGGATAATTACAGGCGTTTACGTTACAATGTATTGAAAGTATTGCCTTACGCACGCTTTGCGGGCCAAAGATACCGCCAGCTCCAGCGCGACCTTGCCTTAACGGGCGACAGGCACAAGCAAAAAGAATTAATTAATACATGCGAATCTGAAATAAAAGGCTTATTTAAAAGCGAGATCAAAGACCTGACAATAAGTCAGGGGGAAGTTTTAATTAAGCTGATCGACCGCGAAACAGGGAATACAAGCTATGCTATGGTAAGAGAGCTGAAAGGTGGTTTTAAAGCTTTTCTGCTCCAGTCTGCAGCACGGATCTTTGGTCATGATTTAAAAGAAACTTATGACCCGGACGAACAAAAAGATATTGAAGCCATCCTGAATCAGGCGGGCTACGTTTCATCTAACAATTAATAATGGCTGATAACAGTATTTACCAGTTTAATATCCAGCAATTAAACGGTGAGGAATTAAGTTTATCTGAATATAAAGATAAAGTTCTTTTAATAGTTAATACCGCTTCTCAATGTGGTTTTACCCCCCAGTTAAAAGAATTGGCTGCGTTAAAAAAAGATTTTTCCGGAAGCGATTTTGAGATCCTTGCTTTTCCTTCGAATGATTTTGGAGGTCAGGAACCCCTTGAAGGCCAGGCCATTTCGGCATTTTGCGAAACCCAGGGGGTTAACTATCCTGTATTCGATAAAATAAGGGTGAGAGGGCCATATGCGCATCCTTTATATAAGTTTTTTGCCGATAAAAAGGGCAATGGTAAACTTAGCTCTGTACCAAGATGGAATTTTCATAAGTTTTTAATCAATAAATCGGGCCTGGTTACCGATTTCTTTTATCCGTTTACCAAACCAACCTCTTCGAAGATCAGGAAGCGAATTGCGCGCTTACTGGCACCTGGTAAATAATCAAATTTTGTTATGCTTAAATTAGATATTTTAGTTTTATCTGTTCACCCGGACGATGCCGAACTCGGCTGTGCCGGTACTATATTAAAACATAATGCGCTAGGCAAAAAAACCGGCATTGTTGATCTTACCCGCGGCGAACTGGGTACAAGGGGTTCAGCCGAAATAAGGGATAAGGAAGCTGCTGAATCAGGCCGCATCCTTGGTTTATCCATAAGAGAAAATATAGGGATCCCTGATGGCTTTTTTGAAAACACAAAAGAGTACCAGTTAAAAATAATTGAAGTTATCCGCAAATATCAGCCTGAAATTTTAATTACTAATGCCTGCCACGACAGGCACCCGGACCACGGGCGTGCCAATAAGCTGGTGGAAGATTCCGCATTTTTAGCCGGATTAAGGAAAATAGAAAGTTATTTTAATGGAGAATTACAAACAGCCTGGCGCCCTAAACAGGTATTGCATTTTATACAGGATAATTATATAAGGCCGGACATTTTGGTTGATGTTACCGATTTTTGGGATAAAAAGGTCGAAAGCATTCAAGCATTTGGTTCACAATTCTTTAATCCTGATTGGGCAGCAGATGAACCACAAACCTATATCTCGTCGCCTGATTTTATCCAGGTTGTTGAAGCCCGTGCCCGTGAGTTTGGAAAAAGCATTAATGTTAAGTATGCCGAAGGCTTTACCTCGCGAAAGATCTTAGGAGTAGATAGTTTGTTTGATTTGCGGTAGTCCGAAAGTCCGTAAAGTCGGAAAAGTCCGAAAGATGATATTGCATAAAACATACAGCTTTCGGACTTTCGGACTCAAAGCTACGCTTTGACATACTCAAACCGGTTATTCTCATCGCTTCTCTCTCTTCTAAGCTTATGTTCGTTAGCAAGCTTTAAAAGTATCCCTGATAGTTCAGAGGTTTTAAAATCTGAATCGAAGTTTTCTTTGCAATAATCAGCTATTGATGATATTGAATGCCGAGTGCTAAAAAAATCAGTCGACAATAATTGATTTAAAACCTTGGTTGCTCCTGGTTTTTTAACTCCTCTCGGGTGAGGATAACTTTCTCCGTTCTCTCCTCTTGGCTTATAGTTCCGCTTGCTGAAAATATCGGCTGGCTCAGCCTCCGCTTTCTCAAACTCAATCATCACGTCTAATAAACGGTCAACAACTCTAACCTGTACAGCCTCTGACTGGAACGAATTAACAACTTCGGAAATTTCCACCAGTTGCTTTTTTAATTTTTCGATGTGTTTACTCATGATACTTATTAGCCTGTTACTTATTAACTTCGCATCTAAATTTTACCAGCATAATAACATAGAATATTGCCAATATTGGTAAAAAAATAGTAAATTTTAACCCTTTAATATTTAACTAACGCGGGTAAAATATTTTATTGCAGTAATTACAGGAAATATGGCTAATTTTCATTAAAATCAGGTTTCTGTATCAATTGTTTTACAATAAAGTTACAATCCGGAGCATATTTTTTTAAGTATTTCCATGCCATTATCAATATGATTTTTCTCAATAATAAGTGCAGGCCTAAAACGGATGCTTTGTTCACCGCAGCCAAGGAACATTACATTTTGCTCCATTCCTTTGCTAATGAACTCATCTCTTGTGGCTTTGTCTGGAAAATCAAATGCTGTTAACAAGCCTTTTCCGCGAACATTGCTAATAATCGGATACTTTTCAGAAATATTTTTTAAACTGTTTTGCAAATAATCACCCATTTCTGCAGCGTTTTCACAAAGGTTATCCTCCGCAATAATTTCCATAATTTTTGCCGATCGCACCATATCAACCAAACTGCCACCCCAGGTTGAATTTATGCGCGATGAAACATTAAATACATTGTTTTCAATTTCATCTACTTTTCTGCCGGCTAATATGCCGCATACCTGCATCTTTTTACCAAAGGCCAGTATATCCGGGCGGGCATTTTCGCCAAAGTGCTCATGGCACCAAAATTTGCCGGTAAGGCCTACACCTGTTTGTACCTCATCATATATCAGCATTGCCTCATTTTCGTCGGCCAACTGCCTTAGGTTTTCTAAAAACTCTTTCCGTACGTGGTTATCGCCCCCTTCCGACTGAATAGGCTCAATGATGATAGCACATACATCATCCTTATTTTCTTCAAAAGCTTTCTTTATTTGTGCTAAGGATAATTCCTCGCGCCTTAACAAGTCCTCGTGATTGCTGTCGCTATATGGAAAGTTAATTTTGGGGAGTGAGACCCGGGGCCAGTCAAACCTGGCGAACCATTTGGTTTTAACCGGCTGTGTATTGGTAAGACTTAGTGTATATCCTGAACGACCATGAAAAGCATTTTCAAAATGGATCACCTTAAAACCCAATTCTTTTGTATAACCTTTTGCAAAGTTTTTTTGAACCTTCCAATCCATTGCAGTTTTTAGCGCGTTCTCAATAGCCAGCGAGCCTCCTGCTATAAAAAATGCGTGTGGAAGATATTCAGGGATGCCTACACGGTCAAATGTTTCAACAAACTGGGCGTATTGGGTGGTATATATATCAGAGTTTGACGGATTGGTTAATGCCGCCAGCATCAGGTTTTTCTTAAACGTTTCATCGTTCACCATTTTGGGGTGATTATAGCCCAAAGGCACAGATGCAAAGCAGGTAAAAAAATCAAGCAATGTCCGGTCATACTTAGCATCGTAAATATAAACACCCTTACTTTTTTCCATATCAAAAGTCAGGTCGAAGCCATCGGCTAATACATGCTTCTGTAATGAAGCCTGTACATTTTGGGGAGAAATCAGCAGATTGTACATATAATTTGGTTTGTACAAATTTACTGAAAACCGCTCAAAAACAAAAATTAAGCGGTTTTTGAACCGATACGCCAAAAAGTAACTTTAAACAATTTAAAGTTACTTTTTGTACCAAAGTTGATTTTGGTTTGTAGAGCCTTAATGCCCGGATGCAAAAATTGTGTCTTATAAACTGCTTATTTCTTCGTGCAGATTGCAAACTATTTACAACCTTTCACCATGCTGACTAATATCAAGGCCAACCTCCTCTTCAGCTGCAGATACCCGTAAAGGTGAGATCATATCTGTAATTTTCAGTAACAGCAGGGAGCCAAAAAAGGCAAAAACCGACACACCCACCAGGGCAATCAGTTGTACAAAAAATAAGTGTGTATGGCCGAAAAACAAGCCATCGCCTGTTGCATTTGCTGCATTTACTTTTTGATTGGCAAATACACCGGTAAGCAGCATACCCACCATACCACCAACGCCATGACAAGGGAATACATCAAGCGTATCATCAATTTTTGTACGTGTGCGCCACTCAACAACCAGGTTACTGATAACGGCCGATATAATACCTATGGCCAGTGAATGCGGAACGGTTACGTATCCGGCCGCAGGTGTAATAGCTACAAGGCCTACTACAGCCCCAATACAAGTACCCATTGCCGATGGTTTTTTACCGCGCAGCATATCAAAAAAGATCCAGGTTATGCCGCCTGCGGCAGATGCAGTTGTACTGGTAGCCAATGCAATAACCGCTAAATGGTTTGCACCAAAAGCAGAGCCGGCGTTAAAACCAAACCAGCCGAACCACAGCAATCCGGTACCTATCATTACGTAAGTTATACGCGCAGGCGAATGGTTTGCCTCATTTCTTCGTTTTAAATATAAGGCCGAAGCTAAAGCCGCCCATCCGGCCGACATGTGCACAACCGTTCCCCCGGCAAAATCAAGCACGCCTAATTTACTCAAAATACCGTCGGGGTGCCAGGTTATATGCGCCAGCGGCGAGAATATAAAAATAGTAAACAGTACCAGGAATATAATATACGAGTTAAAGCGGATGCGCTCGGCAAATGCGCCGGTAATAAGCGCAGGTGTAATAATAGCAAACTTAAGCTGGTACATTGCAAACAGCAGTAAGGGTATAGTTGGAGCTAATTTCCAGGTTGCATTGCCCAGCATGCCCTTCATCATAAAAAATGTAGACGGGTTACCTATAAATCCGCCAATACTATCGCCAAAGGCAAGGCTAAAACCAAATATGCCCCACATTACGGTTATAATAACCATACATACTATACTTTGCAGCATGGTAGAGATCACATTCTTTTTATTAACCATTCCACCATAAAAGAAGGCTAAGCCGGGTGTCATGATCAAAACTAATGCTGTTGACATCAACATCCAGGCAATATCGCCGGTATTAAAATGAGGATCAGGGCCTTTTTTAAAATCTATTGAAGGAAAAATAAATGTTAAAACTAAAATAAACAGGATAAGCGCGAATGGAAAATATCTTTTCATGCAGTTTTTAAATATCAATAAAAATAAAAGGTCGAAAGCAGGTTTATATGGCTGTAAAAATGACAAAAAAGTTAAATATTTAAAGAAGTGGGGTAAAATTTAACATTTTTATATATTTACATGTCAAAAATTATAATTTTAATACATCGATATTAAAAAAACCTTTAATTAATAACAGATTGATAATTTGAAACTATTATAAAGCCGGAAATTAATTTTTGACAATGTTTATTGGGTGTATTTTTATAAAAATTCCACTACCATTTAGGGAAAAATAAAAAAGCTTATAAAAAAGAAAGCCCGGTCATTGGAAACCAGGCTCGTCATAATATAGGTCTGTAAAAGGATTTAGTCTAAAATATAAACGGTATTAACTTTCCATATCGCCTTTAGGTACCCATGAAAAAGTTGTTGAAAGTAGCATATTATTTGAATAAAAACAAATAAAAAATATAGTTTCAATTCAAAAATATATGAAAAAATAAGTTTTAAAGGATTCTGAATAGCAAACCTGGCCATATCCCTAGTAAAATCACCAAAAATGATATAATTACACACAAAATGATAACATTTCGAGATTTAACAAGTGTATTTTTAACAAATTCAGTTCTTTTCAGGAATAAATTCAGAGGGATTTTTATATAGTAAAACAGCGATACTACTGTTGTTAAGGCACCGGTTATCATCAATATTAACAACCAAATATTATGACCCTGCTGGTAAACACCATATACTGCTGAAAACACCAGCACCTTCCCGGCGAACCCTGCGCTTACCGGCAACCCGGTTAATGATATTAGCACTATAACAAAGCAAATGGAGGCTGCCGGATATTTATGACCAAGGCCCTTATAGCTATCCAGGTCATCAGCATCCAAAGCATTGGCAAAATAGGTGGCCAGCGCCAGAGCGCCAATATTAGCTATGCCATATACCGCCAAATAATACGTTAAAGCAGATATACCTGCGGACGTATAGGTTGCAATTGCCATTAACGCAAACCCGGTATGCCCAATACTTGAGTAAGCCAGCATTCTTTTAACATTGCGCTGAAGTACGGCGGCAAAATTCCCGGCTATCATGGTGATAACGCCTGCTATGCTTAAAATCAGCCTAAAATCAAAGGCATTCCATTTTGTATAAAAGATAAAAGGCCTTAAAAAGTTGATGAGCAATGCAAAAGCTGCAATTTTTGGCAAAGTTGACAGCCATGCCGTTACCGGGGTTGATGCACCCTCATATACATCGGGCACCCAAAAATGAACAGGTACAAATGATAATTTGAATCCTATTCCTATCAGCACCAATACCAAAGCAAATGAAACTGCCAGCGGGTTAGCCTGAATCAATCCCGGGAGTAAGTTACCGGTAAATAAGTTGAGCGAGCCGCTAAAGCCATATAGCAGCGAGATCCCGTACAGCATCAATGCGGAGGATGCTGCCCCAAACAATACGTATTTTAATCCAGCCTCGGTGCTGGTTGCATTTTCAGAGCGGTAGGCTACCATCAGGTAGGAAGCAATGGATACCATCTCAATAGCCAGGTAAATAGATAGCAGGTTTACTGCCATAACCATAAGGTGCAAGCCTAATACCGACCCTATAACTACAGAATACAGATCAGACAGCCCTTTGCGATGGGCCTTTAAGCGGTTGTCCCACTCAAAATAAAGTAACAGGATAAATGCCAGCGCATCAATAATAAATTTAAAATTGATAGCTATGCGGTTAAGCAGCAGCATTTCATCGAACAAAAACATGCCGTTTACACGTCCGCTTACAAATAACAGCTGAATTTGCTGGTAATCCTTATGGATCACCAGCAAAATTCCGGCACAGGCAATTATCCTGCATAATTTTTCAGAGTTGCGGCCAAACAGCAGGTCTGTTACCAATACCAGTATAAATAATATGGTTAAATAAATTTCGGGCAAAAAATAAGGAATGCTGCCTAAAACAGTAGAAACAGAGCCTGGTATAAATGGTATCAGATCGTGCATAAAACACAGATATTTATTTTAGCTGTAAGAACTGTATAAATGTAACTACCGAATCATTGATCTTATCAAACACTAGCGATGGCATTAATCCTAAAACTAATACCAAAAGCGCCAGTGGCAGTAATGTTATTTTTTCGTGAAAGTTAAGATCGGTCAGGGCTGTTTTCCATACCGAGCCGCCTTTTAAATTTACCGGACCGAAGAACATGCGCTGCAGGGTCCATAAAAAATAGGCGGCTCCTAACAGGATCCCAATCGAACCGCATATAGCCATCCAGTAGGGCAATGCGCCATTTACCGATGCTGATTTAAATGCCCCGGTAAGCGCGAATGCCTCGCCTATAAATGCCGAGAAGCCAGGCAAACCCAATGAGGCAAAAAAAGCAACCATTACAAAGGCAGTATATTTTGGCATAATAGTGGCAAGTCCGCGGAAATGAGTAATGCCCCGGTCATGTACCCTATTGTAAATAACACCTGCCAAAAAGAACAGCATGGTTGATAAAAACCCGTGACTAACCATTTGCATTACCGCACCGCTTAACCCTTCGGTTGTTAACGAGGCTATCCCCAGCAAAACAAACCCCATGTGCGATACGGACGAATATGCGATCAGCCTTTTCAGGTCCTGCTGGGCCAGGGCGTTTAGTGCGCCGTATATTATGGATATTACACCCAGCAAACCAAGCCAGTAAGTATTGGCATGCGCAATCTCAGGGAAGATGCCTACGCAGATCCTAATGATGCCATATCCGCCTACTTTTAATAAGACCCCCGCCAGGATAATTGAAACAGGTGTTGGCGCTTCAACGTGGGCATCGGGCAGCCAGGTATGCAAGGGCACAACGGGTACTTTAATAGCGAAGGCGATAAATAATATTACAAAACCTACGGTACGGGCCGGCATACCAAAAACAGTTTGATGGCTTAAAACCGAAAATACTGAGCCGGCCTGATAATTTGCCGGGTTCATCATCTGGATGATGTTGAATGTATGATTACCTGTTGCAGGGTCTGTAACCGACAGGTAAAGGCCTATCATAACCAGCAGCATAAATACTGAGCCGAACAAGGTGTAAAGGAAGAATTTTATAGCTGCATACTCGCGCCTTGCGCCGCCCCACATCCCTATCAGAAAATATAGCGGCAACAGCATCAGCTCATAAAAAATATAGAACAGGAAGAAATCAAGTGAGCAGAAAACACCTATTACGGCCATATCCAGTATCAGGAACAGCACAAAAAATCCTTTTAAATTGCTTTTTATCTCCCATGATGCCAGGGCTGCAATAACCAGCACAAAGGAGGTCATTACCAGCAGCGTTATGGAAAGGCCATCGATCCCCACAAAATAATCGATCTGCATTTTACCCAATGTGCCCAGGTCGAGGTTGATCCAGGGCAGCTTTTGCAAAAACTGAAACTGGCTCTCGTGGTTAATCCCTGCAAATGATACGCCTGTTTTAAAGTTGCAATAGATCCAGATACTCATGCCCAGTTGTACCAGCGTAGCCAGCAGGGTTATAAACTTAAAACTGCTTCGCCATGCCGAAGGCAGCAGCGCAATTATAAGTCCAAACAGGATAGGCGTAAATATGAGGAGGGTTAGGATGTTCATGAGATAGAAGAATTAAGAGCCAGGAAGCAAGAATCAAGAAAAAAGACAGAAACCTTAAAACCAGCGATAATTGTACAAATCACTAACCTTTCGCCTTTCACCTTTAACCTTTCACCTATACTCATATCAATGTTTTTAAAAGGAATATAACCAAAATAACAACCAGCATGCTGTATAAATAATACTGCACCTTACCAGCCTGGAACCTGCGTGCAAAGTTACCAATGGCTTTAACTATACCTGTTACCAAATATAAAAAGCCATCAATTATATACTGATCTGTCCAGGCAGCAAGTTTTGCCAATGCCATGCCCGTATATGCAATTGCGTGGATAAAGGTATCGATAACCCTTCTGTCAAACCGGAAAACACCACGGCATAGGGCCATTATAGGTTTTACAATGTACTTATTATAAAATCTATCAAAATACCATTCGTTAAATGATAAGCGCCATAATGCCCCGGCTGGTGAAAATGGATTTACCTTTAGCCGGGCATAAATTATATAAGCGCCATAAATAACCAATACGCTTAAAATGTTTATACCCACCGGAACAATAACATGAAATACGCTTCCTTGTACAGTGCTACCAACTGGTGACAGCGCTTTAAATAACCACGATTGCTCATACGACAACGGGTTTAACGAGAAAAAGGGAAACAAGCTGCCAACAGCCAATATTATTAGGGGTACCGTATATTGCCATCCGCCATCCTTTATATGCAATTTAGCAGCAGGGTAGGTTTCTAATAATCTTAGATCGCCAAAAAACACTTTTACAATTAGCCGGGTTACATAAAAAGCAGTGAGCCAGGTAGTAAGCAGTGCAAATGCCGGGATAAGCACATAGATGGCACTTTTCCCCTCCGTCCATTGAAATGCCTGGATCAAAATGCCATCTTTTGATAGATAGCCTGATGTAAATGGCAAGCCGATAAGCGCCAACCCGCCAATTAAGGCTGTAATAAAAGTAAGCGGCATTTTTTTGCGCAGTCCGCCCATATTTAAAATACTTTGCGGGTCGATATTGAGTTCGTTATCATCCCTGATATGTGCCATCTGATGGATCACTATCCCGGCCACCAAAAACAACAAACATTTAAAAAAAGCATGCGTAACCAGGTGAAACAGCGATGATGAATAAGCGCCTATCCCCATAGCCATTATCATATAACCCAGTTGTGATATGGTCGAATATGCCAGGATGCGTTTCAAATCGTTTTGCGTAAGCGCGATGGTTGCCGCCATAAAAGCGGTAAAGCAGCCTATTACAGCAAGGATGGTTAACTCCGTATCGTTAAACATTGGATAAACCCTGCCCAATAAAAACACACCCGCAGCCACCATAGTAGCCGCATGGATCAATGCTGATATAGAAGTTGGCCCTTCCATTGCATCAGGCAGCCAGGTATGGAGCGGGAATTGTGCGGATTTTGCAGCTACAGCTAAAAAGATGCCTCCGCAAGCGATGTATTGCCAAATGGAAGGCATATTGCCTGATAAGCCCATCCACAAACCACTTTTGATAATTGGTTGGGCAATAGCTTTTGTTCCTGCAAAAAGCGTATCTATATCAAAAGTATGGAACTGCGTAAACAGGATAATAATAGCGGTCAGCAAACCTATATCCCCTACCCGGTTCATAATAAAAGCTTTTTTGTTAGCCAGCACAGCCTTATATCGTGTAAACCAAAAACCGATAAGCAGGTAAGATGAAAAGCCAACCAGCTCCCAAAAAATATAGAACAGCACAAGGTTATCTGCTACAACCAATGCCAGCATACTGAAACAAAACAAGCTTAAGTAAGCGAAATAACGATTATAGCCCTCGTCATTCCTCATATAAGCAGTAGAGTAGAGATGAACCGGCAGGGCAATCAGGTTAACCAGCAGCAGCATTAACACCGAAAGGTTATTCAGTAAAATGCCCGCATATATTTTGGTATCACCAATAATAAACCAGGGCAACAACTGATGAACCTGGTGACCGTTCCAAATTCTTGAAAACACAAACACCGATAAAACAGTACTTGCTAATATTGCCGTAGTAGAGATCCAGCCGGTTATTTTATTGTTTTTACCGGGGATAGCTAAATTAATTATAAAGGCAAGCAGTGGCAGCAACACTGCCGCGAGGGTGAATTTTATGGTAAGGGTGTCTATGGCTTGTAGAAAGTTATCCAATTTATATTATTTTCCGTAGAGACACAATACTTTGTGTCTCTGATTTGTGTTTTTAAATCCTTGTAGATTTATTATTTTTTCAAAATTAACATCCTGCATGAGACGCAAAGCATGAGACGCAAAGTATTGCGTCTCTACGTGTATCAATCTCCCAATTTATCAATCTTACCCGGATCAATTGTTTTATACTGCTTGTACACATTTAAAATAATGGCCAGCGCTACGGCAGTTGTTGCGGCTGCAAGCACTATGGCAAACAGGGCAAACATTTGTCCGCCGTTGTTAAAGCGGTCGTATTTACCAAAAGCTACCAGGTTTAGTATGGCTGCATTAAGCATCAGCTCAATACCAATCAAGATCTGGATGGCGTTTTGTTTAGATACTATCATATACAAACCCACACAAAACAGCACCGCGCTTACTATCAAAAAATCGGTTAGTGAGATCATGCTCCCCGCCCCTTTCTTGATAAATGTGCCGCGCCTATTAAGGCTATCATCAATAAAACAGAGATGGCTTCAAAAGGCAGCAAATACTTTGTCATAAGGTTTATGCCGACGTTCTCTGTCATGGATGAATTGGGCAGGATCATATTTTTTGTGATGGCTGATTTCTTTATCCATTCCAAATTATTGGCGTCAATTTTAAAGATCATATTCAGCAACACGATCAAAAACAGACCGGATAACAACAGTGCGGGCAGTTTATTTATGCTGATGAACTTATCGCTTTGCCTGCCTGTTGCGTTTAGTGTTTCTTTGCCCGAGAGCATAAAAGCGAACAGGATGAGCACCAGGATGCCGCCTACATAAATCACTATCTGTGTTATCGCAACAAAATCCGCCAATGCCAGGACATATAAACCTGCTAATGCAAACAGGGTTATAAAAAACATAAAAATAGAGCGTACCAGGTTCCTGGTACCCGCCACAAACAACGCCGAAGCAACTGCTATAAACGCCATCATATAAAATAAAACCTGCATCAGGCTCATGCGCCGCCCTCCTTTTTCTGCATAGCTGCTAATTTCGCTGCCTGCCTTTCGGCCTGCTGTAAATCAAATTCCTTTCTTTTTTCTGCAGCCATTTCCGGCGACATGTCTGAGAATTGATAGGTAAGGTCGCTCAGCTGAAAAACTGTTTTATCATATTGATTGGTCATTACAATGCACTCAGTTGGGCAAACAATTGTACACAGGCCGCAATACATGCATTTGGCCATATCAATATCAAATTTGGCAGCATAAAGCCTTTTTGTGGTACCATCTGATGTTTGGCCGATAGCCTCGGTTGCCTTAATAGATTCAATATCGATACAATCAACCGGGCAAACCTTGGCGCAAAGGTCGCACACAATACAATCATCCATCTCCACATCAAGCTGATAACGCCCAACTTCGGGAATAGGCAGCTTTTGATGCGGGTATTGTATGGTATTGGTACCCTCCAGCTGCTTAAAGTAATTATTATCACTTGCAGGCAGCAGTTCCCTTTTTTTATGAGAAGCAAAAAGATGCCCTAAGGTGATGGATAATCCCTTTAATGTAGTTGTAATACCTTTTATTATATTGTTCATTAGTTCATTAATCCGTTTATTTGGCACATGATTTTTTGATTTTAAAATTCGAAATCGAACATCCGAAATCCGAAATCACATCAGCCACAATCTCCACACTCCCGATATCAGCATACAGGCAAAAGCAAGCGGCGTTAATACCTTCCAGCACAATGCCATCAGCTGATCAACCCTGAAACGGGGCAATGTCCACCTTATCCACATCTGTATACCTACTAAAGTTAGCGTTTTAATAATTATCCATAAAATACCCCAGGCAGCGCCGGTAGTCCAGGTAGCCAGGTGTACAGGGCCAATATTTGGCAACGGTGTGTTCCAGGCTCCTAAAAACAATATCACCCCCACCATCGATACCAAAAACATCATGGAATATTCTGCCAAAAAAACCAGGGCAAATCTTAAACCGGTGTACTCGGTATGGAAACCTGCAACCAGTTCAGATTCCGCTTCGGGGATATCAAATGGCGCACGGTTGCTTTCGGCAAGCGAGGCTATAAAATAAATAACAAAAGCGATGAGCAAATGCGGTGCACGGAAAATGTTCCAGGCAAAAAAGCCGCCCGTGGCGGTCACATCCCAAAAGCCGGAAAATTTTATGGTCTCGGTTGAGAGAATGCCTTGCTGTGATGAAATATCCTGCAGGTTTAACGTTTGCGCGATCATCACTACTGATATAATTGCAAAGCCGGCAGGGATCTCATATGAAATGATCTGCGCAGCCGAGCGCATTGCCCCCAGTATGGAATATTTATTATTTGATCCCCATCCGGCCATTAAAATGCCCAGGGTTTCGATAGATATAATTGCAAAAATATAGTACAAGCCTAAATTCAGCTTAGCCGGCACTAAACCAGGCCCCCATGGCAGGGCAGCAAAACCCAGGTAAACCGCAATAAAAATAATGGCAGGTGCTAAAATAAAAAGAAGTTTATCAGCCGCTGCCGGGGTTATCAGCTCCTTTTGCAGCATTTTCAATATGTCGGCAAAGGTCTGCAGCGAGCCATATTTGCCCGTTTCTGTAGGACCGAGCCTGTCCTGGATAAAGGCTGATACTTTACGCTCGGCATAAACACCAAACAGCGCAAATAAAGCCGAAAAACCAAACAGTCCTATCGCAATAATAAAATATGTGATATAAAAATTCAACCTTTTTACTTTAGCTGCAAACTTAGTAAATTTTAGTTGATTGAGGTAGATTCAGTTGAATAGTTGATTAAGTTGATAGAGTTAGTTGATAATTAAAAAAAGGCCGTATCAAAGGCTTAAATCTAAAGCACACTCAAAATAATGTTGGTCTCTGTGACCTTCGCGCCTCCTTCGCGAACTCTGTGGTTTATTTTCAACCACGGAACACTCAAAGAAAGCACAGAGAAACACGGAGTTCCATTATTCAATATTAAATTTCGTTTAGCCGTTATTATTTTACTTTTTATCCTGATGATGCGAATTGCGTAAAACAGGTTAAATTTATCTCTTTATACAATGACCAGGACAAAACCACACTTTCAGAATGAAGAAATAAATGCCCTGCTATTTAAAATAGCCTGTATATTTTGGCTGATAGTTAAATTAATGGGATGGAGGATGTGGACCACCTACAGGTTATTTCCAACCGCTCCGGTTTTTGAAAGTTTTGATCGGGTGCCCCCGGTAATACATGTCATTTTATTGGTACTCTCACTTTTATGTATCGTGGTGCTTTTGTTTTTCTCTAAAAACAAATTCACCATGGTTGGTTTATTGGCAGTCGAGATCTTCTCTTGTCTTCTTGATCAAAATAGGTGGCAGCCGTACGAATATCAATGCATATTTATCATTTTCATTTTCCTTGTAAATGCAAATAAGCCGAAGCTTGTTATTGCCTCTTTTACATTCATTTTGGCATTTACTTACTTTTACAGCGGTTTAGGAAAGCTAAATGGAAGCTTTTTGCAAACCATCTGGTTCCAGATTATACTTAAATCTTTTCTTAAAATTCCTTCAAATATTGCCGGGTGGCATTATTTATATTACGCCGGCTGCCTGGCGGGCTTGCTTGAGTTAATTGCAGGTGCAGGCTTAGTATTTTCAAAAACAAAAAAAATAGCCGCAATAGCTTTAATTTTAATGCACCTGTTTATCCTTTTATTGTTGGGCCCGTTAGGCTTAAGCTACAACGCAATTGTATGGCCATGGAATATGGTTATGATAGTGTATTTATACCTCATTTTTATAAAGAAACAAGAACGCGTAATTGCCCCTAAGTTTATTTTTCAGGGCTGGAATAAATTGATATTTGTTGTTTGGGGCATTTTGCCGGCCCTTCACTTTGTTGGCTATTGGGATGGCTTTTTATCATCAAGCATGTACTCGGGCAAAGCCCCTAAAATGATAATTTGTATTAAGGATACCAGCAAATGCAGACAGCTGCAGGCGTTTTACAAAAGGAGGCGTTATAGAATTTGCAATGGGCAAGCGTTTATTGAGCTGCAGACCTGGGCTATAACCGAAACCAATGCTATCCCAAACCCGGAAATGCGGATCTATAAAATAATTCAGAAAAAACTGGAGAAAAAATATCCTGATGCCCGGTTGAGCTTTTATTTTTATTAAAGGATAAAACAGTATGCCAAAAAACAAAGTTGATTACAATTCATTTTGGAATCAACCGGTTACGGGGGTGTAATCTTGTTTTATTTAAATATGCCTGCAATTGCTCAAAAGTCATACCTTCAATATCTTTTGAAATATTATCTTTAATCTCTCTGAATGTTTTGACTGTGTCAAACTCTTTTATTTTTTTGCTACTCATTGCTTAAAGACCTCGCTTTTAACCAAATCAATCTAACCTAATCAACTCAATCCACTAACACTTTATCTCCGCATACCCCGACTTTACCGGTGCCGAAAAAAACAGTTCAGCATAATGATCAAAGTCTTCCGTATCATCTGTAGTGGTAAAAAAACGTTGTGTTTTATTTCTGCTGATACTTCTTTCCATTTCCGGATGACGTTGCAGGTAATCTACCAGGCTATGAGCAACAATATCTCCCTGTGATACTACTTGTATGTTACCAGGCAAGTATTCTTTTATTTTTTGCTCAATTAATGGATAATGGGTGCAGGCCAGCAAAAGGGTATCAATACTTGCTGATTGCTCCAAAATTTGATCAAGGTATTGTTTTACAAAATAGTCAGCACCGGGCTTATCATACTCGCCATTTTCAATTAACGGCACCCAAAGCGGACAAGCCTGCTGGTGTACTTTTACATCCGGAAAAAAATTACCTATCTCTATCCGGTACGATCCAGACTGTACCGTTCCTTTTGTGCCCAGCACGCCTATTTCTTTTGTTTGAGAGTAATCACCTATCACTTCGGCAGTCGGCCTTATAACGCCTAATACACGCTTTGAGGGATCCTCATTTTTCAGGTCGATTTGCTGTATGTTACGCAGCGCCTTGGCCGAAGCTGTATTACAAGCCAATATAACAAGCGGACAGCCCTGTTTAAACAACCATTGCACGCATTCCCAGGTATACTGGTGAATGGTTTGAAATGAACGGTTACCATACGGTGCACGGGCCGTATCGCCTATATAAATATAATCATATTCAGGCAGCGCTTTAAAAATTGAGCGGAAAACGGTAAGTCCGCCATAGCCTGAGTCAAAGATCCCTATTGGTTTATTATTTACCATCTGCACAAAAATAAAAAAAGCGCCCCATAAATTGGAGGCGCTTTGTAAATGTTTACTAATTGCTTATTATTTGATCCCTAATTTAACTTTAACAGCAGCTTCAAGGTTATCTGCCTCAGGAGCCACAACAAGTGCAGTTTGTCCTGAATCCAATACGTATGTATAGCCTTTTTCTTTAGCTACAGCTTCAACTGCTGTATGGATCTTGTCTGACAAAGGTTTTATAAGCTCGTTAGATTTAGCCTCATATTTCTGTTGTGCATCGTTTTGATAATCCTGGATCCGTTTTTGAATATCCTGCAATTCACCTTGTTTAGAAGAACGAACAGCATCTGTCATAGTAGCTTGTCCTGCCTGGAATTGCTTTCCTTTGGTTTGGAGTTCATTATTCATCGAAGTTAGCTCATCAATAAACTGCTTTTGATAAATATCTAACTGTGATTTTACCGTTTTAACTTCAGGCATTAAGCTAAGTATAAGCTGAGTATTAACATAACCAATTTTTGTTTGTGCTTTGGCAAAGTTGCCTACCGTTAAAAAGCATACCGCCACTAAAGCAACTTTAAGTAGTTTTTTCATTTTTTTTGTTCTGTGTTTAAATGTAATGGGATTAATATATTGAAAATTTATTTTGCGGGAGATCCGGCCTTTAATCCAAGTTTTGTTAAAACATCTGCGCTTTTATCATAACGCGGGCTGGCATATAACATAATTACTTCACTGTTTTTGTCAAATATCATATCAAGATTATCATTTTCGGCAACTGCCTGTATAGCTTTAGCCATTTTATCCTGGATAGGTTTTATTATTGAATTACTTTTTTGAGCAAGCTCACCTTCTGGTCCAAATTTCTGACGCTGAAAGTCTTTTGCTGTTTTTTCTTTATCTGCAATTTCCGCCTCGCGCCGTTTTTTCATATCCGCAGTCATCAACACCTGGTCGGCCTGGTACGCCTTGTATAAACGGTCAATTTCCTGAAAACGTACATCAACATCCTTTTGCCATTGTACAGAAAGCGCTTCTATCTGTTTTTGTGCCGATGCATATTCAGGCATATGTTTTAATATATACTCCGAGTCTACATAAGCAAACCGCTGTGCGAACACACCGGTGAGCGTTATGAACGTAAAAAACAGTATTAAAATTGTCTTCTTCATTACAATTACATTGCAAATTAATTAAATCCGCCGTTTAAGCTCTGAGAAATTGAGAAATGGAACTGGCCTCCGTTAGCTCCCGGAATACCCGGTATTTTATCAAATCCATATCCATAATCCAAACCAAGCAACCCAAAAATAGGTAAAAATATCCTGGCTCCAACTCCTACTGAACGTTTTACGTTGAAAGGGTCAAATTTATTAAAAGAATTCCAAACATTTCCACCTTCAGCAAAAGCTAACAAAAATATAGTTGCCGATTGTCCCTGTATAACAGGATGGCGAAGCTCCATGGTGTATTTATTATATATTGCACTCCCCGGATTGGTATCAGCAGTGTAATTTGTGCCTTCGGGTATTATTGAGAAGTTTTGATATCCCCTTAAACCAATGATCTCACTACCTTGTAAAAACTGGTAGCTCTGCATTCCATCGCCACCCAATTTAAACCTTTCGAAAGGCGACGGGCCAACTTCTGTATTGTACTGACCCAAAAATCCAAACCTCACCTGCGACATCAATACCAGCTTGCCTGTTAGCTTGGTAAACCATTGGGCATCATATTTAAATTTATAATACTCAACGAAATGGTACCGCTGCTCAGGAGTGGCTATTTTATAATTGATGTTATTAAATAATGAATATGGCGGCGTAGCCTGTACTGTAAATTTAATGTTTGATCCTGATGTTGGATAAATTGGCATATCAACCGAGTTACGGCTTAGCTCCTGGGTTAGTTTAATATTAAACGACGTACCGTTTGAAAATAAATAACCGGTGTAGTTATCCAAATTATAGTGGTCAAAGTTTAACGAGTAGTTTAACTGGAAATAGTTATCAGGCCAGTTTAAACGTTTACCAAGGGTAACACCTATACCATTTATACGCAGATTATTATACAGCGGGTTTGTTTTTGCATAATACTGGCCTGTTGAACTTAACTGGGTATAAGCCGATAATGCAAAATAGATTGGTTTTTTACCTCCAAGCCATGGCTCAGAAAAAGTAAACGAAAAGTTTTGATAAGTACGTCCGCTTGATTGGCCTCTTAAGCTCAGCTTCTGCCCGTCGCCTTTTGGCAATGGTTTATAAGCCTTAAGGTTAAACAGGTTACGTAGCGAAAAATTATTAAAGGTAAGTCCAAGCGTACCTACTAACTGGCCGCCACCAAAACCACCCGACAGCTCAATCTGATCTGATGGTTTTTCAACCACGTTATATACAATATCAACTGTACCATCCTGCGGGTTTATGTTGGTTGGCTTAGGTTCGGTTTTCTGCTCGTCAAAGTTACCTAATTGTCCAATTTCGCGTGTGCTCCGTATTAACAGCTCTTTGTTAAATTTCTGTCCGGGCTTTGTTTTTATCTCACGCATAACCACTTTATCATTGGTTACATCGTTACCTTTTAATATAACCCTGTTTATGGTGTACTGTGGCCCTTCATAAACGCGCAGGTCCATATCTACCGTATCATTATATATTTTTGTTTGTACCGGGTCGGCGTTGTAGGTAAGGTAACCATCATTCAAATAAAACGACGAGATGTCATCATTTGCAGGCGTAGGACCGGTTAACCTTTTATTTAACTCTTCCTCGCTGAATATGTCACCCTTCCTTATTTTTAGGATCCTGTTCAACACGTCTGCCGGGTATTTTGCATTACCAGACCATTTGATGTTACCAAAGTAATACTTGTGGCCTTCAAACACTTTTATTTTAACGCCTACTGTATTGGGGCCGGTTTTAAAAACCGAATCGCTTACAATTTCAGCATCCCTGTATCCCCTGCCCTGCATTTTTGTTACCAGGTTCAGCTTATCCTCATCATATTTATCCTGCTTGAATTTGCGCGACCCAAAAATATTGTAGAACTTTCTTTTACGGGTTTTGCTCAGGTATTTTCTTAATTTTTTCTGCGAAAAGTCCTTATTACCTTCAAAGGTAACGTCAGATATCATTACCTTTTTATGCTTATTAATTGCAACATCAAGTATCACGCTATTTGCATCTCCCGGATCTTTACGCTGTTTGGTAGTTACCGTGGTATTTAAAAAGCCTTTTTCATTAAAGTGTTTTTTAATGATAGCCGTGCTTGTGCTAATAAGGTTTGCGTTAACAATTTTATACGCTTTGTCTGACAGTTTTTTCTGAACGTCATCAATCTCGCCCTTGCGGATGCCGGTTAAATGCAGGCGCGATAAACGCGGAAGCTCGGTAACAGCAATTTCAAGGTAAATGGTATCCTGAACTATTTTTGTGATATTTAACTGTACATCCTCAAACAAGCCCTGCGAATACATGTTTTTAATTACGTTGGCATTCGCTTCGCCCGGCAAATTAATATGGTCGCCCTTATTTAATTTTGATATGGTTAGCAATACATCTTTATCAAGTGATTTTGTACCGGTGATGGTAATACCCCCGATAATAAAATCCTTCGGTTCAAGATAACTTAAACTATCAGCAGGCAATGTTGATTTTGGAAGCGCATATTTAGGCTGAGCCCCCGGGATCTGGGCCAGGGCAGCAGTACTTATCACAGTGAAAAGAAGGGCAAAAAAGTATTTATTCATTCGAATATTTTAGTGGGCTAAAAATAATTTATACAGTTGTTAAAAAGTGTTAAAAGTAAAAATTTAGTTGACCTGCTCGCTTGTCATCCCAAAACGGCGTTCACGTTTTTGATAATCAAGTATAGCTTCATAAAGATCTTCCTTGCGGAAATCAGGCCATAACTTTGCTGTGAAGTACAATTCGGCATACGCAATTTGCCACAACAGGTAGTTACTTATGCGATGTTCGCCGCTGGTTCTGATCAGTAATTCGGGGTTGGGCATGCCATTGGTATATAAGTTGTTTTCAAAAGTCTCCTCATCAATATCCTCAATGTTTAACTCGCCGCTCTGCACTTTAATAGCAATATTTTTGGCGGCGCGCACAATTTCACGGCGCGAGCTGTAGCTTAATGCAAGCGTGAGCACAAGGCCAGTGTTGGCACTGGTTTGCTCAATTGCATTATTCAGTTCCCTACGGGCCTTATCAGGCAGCATTTCTAAATCGCCAATTGCCGTTAAACGCACGTTTTTTTCCATAAAGTTTCTTATTTCTTTATGAATGGTACTTACCATCAGCTCCATAATGGCCATAACTTCAAGCTTCGGCCGGTTCCAGTTTTCTGATGAGAAAGTATAAAGTGTAAGATATTTTAAATTAAGCAGTGTAGCGCCCTCAACCACATCCCTAACTGAAAGCACCCCGTTATGATGGCCGAATATTCTTAATTTGCCTTTTTCTTTTGCCCAACGGCCATTGCCGTCCATAATGATAGCTATGTGCTGAGGCAATTTTAACAAATCAATCTGATCCTTATATCCCATTATACCGTTTATTAAAAGCCCTAACCTGCCTTATAAAGCATCATTTATTAAAAAAAATGACTTACAAATATAAACCCCACGGCTAATAAATTATAAAAATTAACCGGGTTTTGGCCCCATTTTCAACAACTTGTGCTGTTTTTTTCAGGGGACAAAGGTAAAAACTTAATTGTAGTTTTTTTATTATGAAGAAGGAAAAGAATTTTTGAGGAAGTTGATTGGGTGAGTGGTTGATTAAGGGAGTGGTTTTTTAGGCAGAAAACCATGAAAAATTGATTGAGCCGATGATTGAATGAGTTGGCAATTATTCTAACTCAATCAACCTAATCTAACTCAATCAACTTACTCAACCAATTAATAGATCCCCTTTTCCTTCAGCATATCAATATCTTTTGCCGAGATAACGGCAATGGCGTATGATGGTACTTTGGTAATATTTACTTCATCGAGCGCATCAACCAGGTTTTCGTATACCGAATGTTCAGCCGGTTTAATTAACACCATCATACTTTTACCGGTTGAGGCAAGCACCTGTTTGCTCATTTCTACTATTGCAGTGCGGATCCCTACGCCATAGCCTGTTAATTTAGGGGTTGTTAAAGGCTTACCGGCCATGCCTAAATAATACATTGCCTGGTTTTTTGTGCCGAGGCAAATGGTCATAGTTGTTTTTTCAGATACAGGTCCGGGAGGGCCGTCAGCAGGCATAAACACTTCCATTTTACGCGGCTTTGCAGCGAAGTGGTCAGCATAAAAAATGTGATCAGTAAAAATGCAAGATCAACCATTGCAGTCAGATCTACACGAACAGGCATTCTTTTAACGGCGCGTTTGCCACCTGATTTTCCGGAGGATTGTGCTAGCTCAGCCATGATGTTAAAGATTAAGGTTAAATAATTGGTTAACAGCAGCAAACAGATGCAACTGATTTACCGTATAACGCCGCTGATTAGTTTTCATTGCAACATTGATGCATTTAAACTAAGATTTATATGATGTGAGGATTTCCAGGATGGCTGGCGGTTTAAAATGCGGATCTGAAAAAATTAACACATTTCGAACTTAAGATACATTGCAAAAACTCATCCGGTAATGTTTTAAATCCTAAGAATCCTGCTTCGGACTTATTGAAAATAACACTTCTGCGTTACAAAAGTATAGGAGATGGTAATTTGAGAAAAGAAATAAGTATCGTGCGGCCGCATATCGCCCCTTTGCGTGCCTGCGCTGCCAATATAATGACTGCCCGTTTTTTCACCAGACCTGTCGCCCAGTGCGGCCGAAAGTATGCTTTGCTTACTTTTATCAGCATAGTTGCCACTTACATCGTCAAGGTAATCGGTATTAGTGTTACGATAGCCTAATTCGGCTCCAAGGGTGAATTTACCTGTAATGTTATACTTAAAACCGGCACCATATAAAAGGGAAATAGTTGTTGCAGAGTATGCAGCAGGCTGGCCCTCGGTTTTTAAACTTCTTAAATCATACAGCTGCCCCTGGTATGTTGCGCGGGGATAATATTTTGCTGCAGCAACACCCAGAAAAATATATGGTGTATATTTATTTTTACCGGCATCGGGGATATAGTTCATAAAATTAAACTCGCCTATAATGCTTGCTTCCCGGATAGGAGTTGTGAAGCTTAAATTCCTGTTTCTGAATTGTTGATTGCCTGAATTGCTATCTGCAGCGCTTACCCGGCTGATGACGCCATTTAACCTTGCTGATAAATAACCGTTAAAGTTTCGCTTCACAAAACCGCCAATGGCATAACCGCTAATTTTAACCGGGTTATTGGGGTTCAGATCCCCCATATAGCCTGCACCGCCTGCCGATGCGCCAAATTCCCAGGTTTGCGCCTTTAAATTAAAGGATATAAAAACTAAAATTATAAATAGTACAAATTTTGGCATCCGGTAAATTTAGTAATTGCGTACATCAAGTCCCCATAACAGTTTGTTTCTTAACGTTGATAAATAGCTTTCATTATTCAAACGGATAAGGTTTAGCTTGAAACCGGCCTTACTTACTTGGAAACGCATGGTTTTATCAATTATTGCCGTTCGCGAATCGCACGATACCAGGTAATTGTTGCTCCGGTATTCCACATCAAAAGCTAGTATGCTTGTGTCAGGCAACACTATGGGCCTTACGTTTAAATTGTGGGGGGCATTAGGCGTTAAAACAATACTGTTTGATTCAGGAAAGATTATAGGGCCGCCGCAGCTTAATGAGTAAGCGGTTGACCCTGTTGAGGTAGATATGATGATCCCATCGCCCCAGTACGAATTTAAAAACTCCTGGTTTAAAAAAACATGCGTGGTTATCATTGCCGCATCATCACGTTTATGAATGGTAATATCGTTAAGGGCAAAATTATTCTTCCCAAATATTTCCTTTTCCGAATCAATCCGCAGCAGTTCCCTGCTATCTAATGAAAATTGCTTGTTTACTACTGCATAAATTGCGGCGTCAATATCGTTCTTATTAATACTTGCCAAAAATCCAAGCCTGCCAAAGTTTATTCCTATAACAGGTATGCCTGAGTTGCAGATCACGGTAACCATATCTAACAGGGTACCGTCGCCGCCAAGCGTTAAAAACAGGTCGATACCTTTAATGTGTTCCGTTCTTTCCAGTATGGTATATTGTACGGTCTTTATATTTTCCTGCACAAAGTCATGAAGCTGCGGATGAACATAAATTTCAACGCCATGCTGCACCAAATTGTCAAACACCTGCTGGATATAAGGAACTACTACCGAATCATTAAATTGCCTGCCGTAAACTGCGATTTTCATTTAGTTGGTTTGTTGTCCATGGACCATGGTCGATGGTCGATAGTTTTTTGATTCCCTTTAAAGATAAGAAATCAAAAATCACTATGGTCTATCGACTATGGACCATCGACTATAAATTTAAATAGTTCATTAGTGAATTGTACCTGTCCCTTGAGTTATCGTTATCATCGGTATGATTAAAAGTAGCTTTTATATCGTACTCGTAACGTAAAAAGGTGGCTATAATGGTTGAAATATCCTGCTTATTTACCTTGAGGGTAACTTCCATCCGTGTTGAATCAGGAAAAGTGCGCACATATGAGCTTAATATCTGTGCATTATCCGACTCCACAATTTGTGACATGTGCGCCAGTGAATTATTTTTATTGTTGATTTCGAGCACAATTATACCGCCCGGCTGCTCAACAGCTGTAAGCGCGGCAAAATATTCAGTAAGGGCATTTATAGTGATAAGGCCCGAATAATTTTTAGCAGCATCAAGTACGGGCACTATGGTTAGCTGTCTTTCATTAAAAAGGCGGATAACATCATAAATATGCTGGTCTTCCAGTACATAAGGATTAACCAGCGAAAGGGCCAAAGCACCTACCGGGGTTTGCAGATCGGTTTCTGATGCTATATCATTTTCAGAAAGCAGGCCCAAAAACTGGTCTTCGTTAACAATTGGCAAATGGCGGATGCGAAACTCTACCATACGGTCAATCGCCTTCTGGATACTATCAGAAGTGTGTACCGGTGGTATTGCATCAGCTATCAGTTCAATTGCCAGCATATTATACTTTAGTTTTTATCTTTTCTAAAAAACCTCTTAAATACTTATTAAACTCTTCGGGTTGCTCCATCATAGGCGCATGCCCGCATTTATCTATCCAGTGCAGTTCCGAATCGGGCAGCAATTGGTTAAACTCAATTGCAACCTCCGGCGGTGTAATTTTATCATCCTTACCCCAAATAAGCGATACGGGGATATGGATCTTGGGCAAATCCTTGTTCATGTTATGGCGGATTGCCGATTTTGCCATTGCCAGGATCCGTATTACACTGTGCCTGTCATTTATTATACGGTATACGTCATCAACCAGTTCTTTAGTTGCCGTCTTCGGATCATAAAATGTATATTCAACCTTTTCTTTAACAAAATCATAATTCTCGCGCCTCGGGAATGACCCGCCGAAAGCATTTTCATATAAGCCCGAGCTGCCGGTTAACACCAATGCCTTAACCAATGCCGGGTGAGATAGTACATATATCAGGCCAACATGGCCGCCTAATGAATTACCAAGTAAAGTTATATCAGTTAGCCTTTTATATTTAACAAACTTATGCACATATTTAGCCATACTTTTTACCCCGGTAGTTAATAACGGCAGATCATATATGGGCAGTATTGGTATAATTACCCTGTACTGTCCCTTAAAATCCTCAATTACCCTATCCCAGTTGCTCAATGCACCCATTAAGCCATGTAACAATAACAACACCTCGCCTTCGCCCTCATCGATATAACTAAAACCGTGTTCCTCTTTAAGCACGAAATCCATATAAATTTATAAAGTTTAAATTCCTAAAACAGGCCGCTAACCAAGGCCAATAAGTAACATCAATTATTTTCGCTATAAAAATAGCTTATTGATTTTTAGATACAAGTTTTATTTTGTTTTGTTGGAAGGTTGTAATGTTTGCCTGGAATCAAAAACACAAACCTTATTCTAATAATTAAAACTAAAAATAACTTTACAACCTTTCAACTTTACAACAGCGCTACCCCAACAACTGCTTCACCACTTCCGATATTGTACGGCCATCTGCCTGGCCTGCCAGTTCTTTATTGGCAATGCCCATTACTTTCCCCATATCGCTTACTGATGTTGCGCCAATACGGTTTATTACTTCCTCCAAATAACCTTCAATTTCAAAACGGGTCATTTGTGTTGGCAGGTACGGCTCAATCACCTTCATCTCTTCAATCTCTATCTGGTAAAGGTCGTCCCGGTTTTGCGTTTTGTAGATCTCGGCCGATTCTTTGCGCTGTTTAACCAGCTTTTGCAGCACTTTAATTTCAGCTTCCTGTGTTAATTCCTCGGCTGCACCTTTTTCGGTACGTGCCAAAAGCAGGGCAGACTTTATTGCCCGCAAACCCCTTAAACGGTCTGCCTGTTTAGCCAGCATAGCTTGTTTTATATCCTGATCTACTTGATTTATTAGTGACATTTTATAATTGGTGAATTATTGATTTAGTGAATTAGTGAATTTTTTATTTCGAATATCGGATGTTCGATTTCGGACTTATTAGATGCTCCCCCTTTTTTCTGACCTCTGACCTCTTTTTCCTAATCTCTGACCTCCGGCCTCTAGTCTCTATCTACGATCTAAAAATAGTCCCTGCATTTGCCTGTGCGGTTGGCATTACAATCATATCGTTAATGTTAACATGTTTAGGGCGCGATACTGCAAACCATATTGTTTCGGCTATATCATTGGCCACCAGGGGTTCAAAACCATCATAAACTTTCTTCGCCCTTTCTTTATCGCCCTTAAACCGCACTTCCGAAAACTCAGTTTCTACCGCTCCCGGATGTATCGCCGTAACCTTTATGCCATGCGGCAGCAAATCAATCCGCATCCCTTTATTTAAGGCATCAACCGCGTGTTTACTTGCGCAATATACATTACCATTAGCATAAACTTCCTTTCCGGCAATCGATCCTATATTAATAATGTGTCCCTGTTTGTTATCAATCATCCAGTTGGCCACTATTTTGCTTACATACAGCAGCCCCTTAACATTGGTATCAATCATGGTATCCCAATCATCCAGGCTGCCTTTTTGTATAGGGTCAAGCCCCTGGCTTAAGCCAGCGTTGTTTATCAGCACGTTTACCTTTTTCCATTTGGCAGGCAAGCCTTCAAGGTTGTCAGTTACTTCAACCCTGTTCTGAACATCAAACTGCGAAACCGCAACTTCAACGTTGTATTTGGTGTTTAACTTTTTTGCCAGTTTTTCAAGCCTGTCAAGCCGGCGACCGGTTAATACTAGGTTATATTTTTCGCGCGCAAATAAGTGTGCACAGGCCTCACCTATTCCCGAGGTTGCTCCTGTTATTAATGCAATTTTAGCCATATATAGGTAACTGTTGCAGCGAAATTATGTTTTTACCTTCAATAAGTTGTCATTTATTGGCAATGAATTGGTAATTAAACCATATATGCTACACACTAACGGCAGTGCATTGGCGTTAATAGCATGCGCAGAATTTACTCACCCGGTCATTGCTTCGCCCGACCTGCCCTCTCTTCCGCAAGCGGTAAAGAGGGCTTAAAAAAACTTTCTATTTTTTCCCGCCTCTTTCCGCCGCAGGCGAAGAGAGGTCGACCAGCGAAGCGTTGTCGGGTGAGTCCTCGCCATCATGCAATTCAGGATTACTCTTACTCAAAATACAAGCTAAACATAATAGTATGCAGCCCCAATTTACTGATAGGGCTTGAGTATGGCTGATTTTCGGGTACCAGCACATTGCCCAACGAGTTGGAGATCTTTATTTCGGGCGAGAGTTTAAAAAATTCAAAATAAATATCGCAGCCCAGCCCGGCCTCGTATGATCCAAAGCCGCCCACGTTTTTAACCAGCTTATCCAACGGATCAAGTCCGGCATCGGCATTCTTTTTTGATCCTATAGCTAATGAGTACTTAACACCACCCAAAATATACGCCCTCATGTTGCCTATCCTGTCTGATTTTAATTTTAACTCTAATGGGAAATCTATCGTGGTAGACTGAATTTGCTTGGTAACATCGTCATCCGGATTTGGGTACGAATAACTTACAGACCTGTCGGCAAATACCAGCGAAGGTGTTACACGGGCTTCCAAATGGTCTGTAAGCCTGTACCGCGTTATAAAACCAACTGCGAAACCCGGTGAATTTTTTGAGCCGATACCTTTTAATGAATCGGTAATATTGCGGTTTACGCCCGGGTCAAAAAAAGGATCACGCCAATTTGACTTCTTATCAATTTTATAGTAATTGTTAACGTATGAAAAAGTGAACCCAAAACTAAGGTCGGTTAAATCTGCTCCGCCACCCCACGCAGGTACCTGTGCCAGTAAAGTGTTACTGCTAAATAATAATAAAATTACAATCAGGTAACAGTTTTTACTCATTTAATACCCGTATAAATTGAACAAATACCAAACGCTAAAGGCCTGTGTTTGGTATGTTTAAAGCCTACTTTATCCATAAGTGCAGTAAAGGTTTTTCCATCCGGAAAAGCAGCTACCGACTCAGGCAAATAAGTGTAGGCCCTTGCATCTTTTGAAAATAATTTACCAATTCCGGGTGTAATATAGTTAAAATAGAAATTATACAGTTGTTTAATGGGGAATACCTTTGGTTTTGAAAACTCAAGCACTACCGCTTTTCCGCCCGGTTTTAATACGCGGTGGATATCGGCAAGCCCTGTTTCAAGGTTCTCGAAGTTACGTACGCCATAGGCCACAGTAACGGCATCAAAACCATCGGCATCAAAAGGCAGCTTTTCCGAATCGCCAAGCTTCACCTCGAACTTATCCGCGAGGTTGCGTTTTTTTATTTTTTGCTGCGCAATGTCAAGCATCCCCTGTGAAATATCAACCCCGATAATTTTTTCAGGCTTTAATATGGTCAGGGCCTCGAACGCAAAATCGCCGGTACCGGTAGCAACATCCAGGATCAGTTTAGGTTGATCTTTTTTAAGCTCGTTAATGGCTTTTTTGCGCCAGATGATATCAATGCCAAGCGACAGAAAATGATTCAGAAAATCGTAGGTTTTTGAGATATTATTAAACATATCAGCCACCTGCTCTTTTTTTGTGCCTTGCTGATCGGTATACGGAGTTATGGTTTTGCTCATTTTTAGTAGTGGGGAGCAAAGATAGTGATTATTGAATTCGGATTGGGGATGTTCGAATTCGGATTTGCTTTTGTTGAATTGAGTTGACTAAGCCGGGATGGGTGTCTAACGCCTGGTAACATTTAATAACACTTGTTATCAATGTTATTAAATGTTATTAGTGTGCAACTTGAAGGTAGTCTGCCCAGATAGTAAAGGATGAAATCATAAAAAAAGCCACTATAAAGCAGCTTTCATGGTGTATTAATTATTTATCTCTCTTTAATTTTCTTTTTCGCCCGATGAAACACTTAACACCGGGGTATACCTGTATAAAGGGAAAAAATCCACCTCCAAATTTTTATCAATACCTTTTTCATCAAGTAATTGCTGATATACCTCAGGATTAGCTATAAATCGCCAGCTTTTATAATCCATCTGCAAATCAGAAAGCCCTAATTTTCCAAAAAAAAGACTATCTTGTTTATAACCGATCCCGCCACCCAGGTTATAATAACGCATTCCAAGCGATCTGCCTATCACTGTTATTTCATCAACCAGGAATTTAAAAGGGCTAACATGCATATATTCGGTACGTGTACCCAATAAATGAGCCTGGATAATGCCATTAGTTAGCATAACAATAGTGCTTGCCATTACCTTATCGCCATCATATACCATAAATATCCTGGCATCATATTCATCGGTATTGGTAATTTTACTGAAATATTCTTCATTAAATAAATAATAGTCGGAAGCACCTATCCTGTCCATATTTTCTTTATAAATCTCAAAAAAAAGACCAATTGCCTCCTCACCCTTTTCTTCTTTAAGCAGGAATCCTTTTTTCCAGGAACGCTTTATGCAATCCATCGTTGATCGCCGGTATTTTTTCCGCTGAGCTTCTATACTTACCGACAGATCTAACACGATAATGAGACCGTTATCATAGATCCCGCCAAACCTTTCAAGCAGCAAAGGCTGTTTAAAAAAGGGATGCAGCCTGGAAAATACCGATACACAGTTTTCAGACTTAAGGAAATCAAGAAATTCAGCTTTAAAATTTTCTATTAATGGTTCTTCCAGCTGCTCCATTCTTTTATTTGAGATCGGTCCGGTATAGCCATATACGCTGGTTAGGTCACAATATACCGTTCCCGGGATCTGCCGTTTAATTAGCGGAAAAGCTATGTAATTCTCATCCTCAAGATATACTGCTAAAATTGGGCTGCCTGATGTATCCAGCGAATGGTAATGCCAGGTATGGTAGAAATCATATTCAGCAGAATTTTTAACATAATAATTCCACTCCGTTTTATCATGAATGGTTAATAATTTTAGCATGAATTATATTTTTAAATAAGCAATCGTACTATACTAAGGCATGAACATCAGTACCGGGGGAGGTTACTCGGGGCCCAATAAATACAGTATATTATTAGTACTACCCATTGCTTCGCCATATCACCAACATGATATTATTAATTATTAAACAATAATTTTAACAAACAGTTTTTAATTTTAACATATTGTTTCGATTGTATCATTTTTTGACATACTCCCTCCAAGGAATTACGTTGCCTATGTGTTATAGGTTGCCTGTGTATTATACGTTGCCTGTGTATTATATAATGTATCAGGATTAAATACATTCCCGCTTGTTATTTATCAATTCTGATGTTTTTTTAAATTACATAAAATCAATCTCAGGCAACACCGGTAACCACTATTAACAGTAATAACATTTAATAACAAGTGTTATCAACTTTATTAATTGTTATCATCAACCCTCATTCTTACAATTATTTTTAATTATCCCATTTAAATTATACCTTTCACTTTTGATGTATCCCCTTCAAAAGCATCGATACCAATTATCATTTACTGACTAACAAAACCCCGTTACTTGCACTATGAAAGAAAAAAACGAACCATCACGCAGAAATTTCCTTAGAAAATTAGGCACTGCCACTGCTGCTGTAGCCGTAGGTCAAAATGTATTTGCTGCTGATAAGCGCAACGAGGTATTTGCCTATTTAAAACGGCAGGCTGGTATTACCGCTAACGATCAGATCAATATCGCCCTTATAGGGGCAGGCGGACAAGGATCGGAAGACACCAACGTGGCCCTGCAAATTCCCGGTATTAAGTTAGTAGCCGTGTGCGATTTGTATGATGGCCGACTGGCTGATGCTAAAAAGCGTTGGGGAGCCGATATTTATACTACCAAAATTTATAAAGAGATCTTAAACCGCCAGGACATTGATGCTGTGATTATTGGCACGCCCGACCATTGGCACCAGCAGATCTCGGTTGATGCTATGCGTGCCGGCAAACATGTGTATTGCGAAAAACCGATGGTACACGCCATTACCGAAGGCCCTGAAGTTATAAAGGCACAAAAGGAAACCGGTAAAATTTTCCAGGTGGGCAGCCAGGGCGTATCATCATTAGGAAACGAGAAAGCGAAAGAGCTGTTAGCAAGCGGCGCAATTGGTCAGCTTAATTATGCCGAAGGCTTTTGGGCCAGGCGCGGGCCTGTTGAAGTGTGGCAATACCCCATCCCTGCTGATGCATCGCCGCAAACGGTTGACTGGGATACTTATGTAAGCAATACCCATAAACGCCCGTTTGATGAAAAGCGTTTCTTTAGATGGCGTAATTATACCGATTACGGTACTGGCATGGCCGGCGATCTGTTTGTTCACCTGTTCAGCAGCCTTCATTTTGTTACCGGTTCTCACGGGCCTGAGAAAATTTATGCATCGGGCGGATTACGTTTCTGGAATGATGGCCGCGAAGTGCCCGATGTGTTGTTAGGCACTTTTGATTATGGCAAAAACGCCATGCACCCGGCATTTAACCTATCGCTGCGCTGTAACTTTGTTGATGGCACCAGCGGCACTACCTATTTACGCCTGGTAGGCAGCGAAGGTGCTATGGATATTACCTGGGATAAAGTAGTACTGAAACGGAACAAGGTATTTGCTTCTGACGATCCCTTCTATCTTGAAAAATTAAGGCAAAGCGGAGACCGGAACCCGGAAAGAAAAAAGATGCTGCCACCCGAAGAGATCAGTTACGATGCTGATAAAGGCTACTTAGGAGGCCCTTATGATCACATGAACAATTTCTTTACTGCTATCCGCAATAATGGAAAAGTAACCGAGGATGCCACATTTGGCTACCGTGCTGCCGCACCGGCTTTGCTATGCAATGATAGTTACTTTAAAAATGAGCCCATGCATTGGGATCCGGAGAAGATGGTAAAAAAGGGTTAAGGTTAGTGATTAGAGGCCAGAGATCAGAGGTTAGTCCGAAAGTCAGTAAAGACGGGAAGTCTGAAAGTAGAAAAGAGGCATTAATAACATTGCAACCTTACAACATTTCAACCTTACAACAACTTAAAACAAACAACGTGAAGAAACTAAGCATATTAATAATTGCTGCGGGCCTGATCGGTTCGCAGGCCCTGGCAAATCCGCCGCATAAGGCTGCAAAATCATCAGCCAAAATAAAAAAATGGACCAGCCTGTTTGATGGCAAGAGTCTGAAAGGCTGGCATGGCTTCAATAAAAAAGGCGAAGTAAAAAATTGGACCATCGTAAACGGGGCCTTAGTTTGCCTGGGGGCTGCTGAAGGTGATACCGGCGGCGATATTGTAACCGATAAGCAATACAGCAACTTTGAGATATCATGGGACTGGAAGATTGACAAAGGCAGTAACAGCGGTGTTATTTACCACGTAATTGAAGATCCAAAATACCATGCAACCTATGAAACCGGCCCCGAATATCAGCTGATTGATGATTTAGGCTGGCCAGATAAATTGGAAGACTGGCAAAAAACCGGCTGCGACTATGCCATGCACCTGCCAAACAACCTGAAAAAGGTTATGCCTGTAGGGCAGTGGAACACCAGCAAAATTGTTTTTAACAAAGGCCATGTGGAGCATTGGCTAAACGGCAAAAAGATCTTATCGTTCCAGGCCTGGGATGCAGACTGGAACAAGAAAAAAGCCGAAGGTAAATGGAAGGATTATCCTGATTATGGCGTAGCCAAAACCGGCCACATAGCCCTGCAGGATCACGGACATAAAGCCTATTTTAAAAATATTTTTATAAAGGAACTGAACTAAGATTTACAGGATTAAAAGATTGCAGGGTTCTCTTTTTATGCGATAGGAGTCCTGCAATCCTTTAATTATAACAACAAGGCTCATCGGTGAAATCCTTCTAAAATCAGTGTAACCTCTCCCATCACGTTAAATTACTGTTAATAATTGGTGAAATCATTCAATAATCAGTGAAATCATTAAACAATCTTGACACTTATTTGATTGAAATTGTATATTTGAAAACTATATTATATTAGTGTACATTTCACACTAAGTTGTTTTTATTCACAAATTCCTATCAAATGAGCTTAATAATTGATGTCCATGCCCGCCAGATCCTTGATTCGCGCGGCAACCCTACTATTGAAGTTGATGTTTTAACTGAAAATGGCGCTTTAGGCCGTGCTGCTGTACCATCTGGCGCTTCAACCGGTGTTCACGAAGCCGTTGAACTTCGCGATAATGATAAATCAGTGTATATGGGTAAAGGCGTTCTTAAAGCCGTTGCCAACGTAAATGATATAATTGCAAAAGAATTACAAGGCGCTGATGTTTTCGATCAAAACGGTATCGATGCTTTAATGATTGAGCTTGATGGCACCGAAAACAAAGGCAAATTAGGTGCTAATGCTATTTTGGGTGTTTCTTTAGCTGTTGCTAAAGCAGCTGCACAGGAAAGCCGTCAGCCTTTATACCGCTATATTGGTGGTGTAAATGCTAACACGCTGCCTATCCCTATGATGAACATCGTTAACGGTGGCTCTCATTCTGATGCACCTATCGCATTCCAGGAATTTATGATCATGCCGGTTGGCGCTTCTTCTTTTTCAGAAGCATTACAGTGGGGTACCGAAGTATTCCATAACTTAAAAAAGATCCTGCATGACAGAGGCCTTACAACCACCGTTGGTGATGAAGGTGGTTTTGCTCCAACATTCGACAGCACTGAAGATGGCGTTGAAACCATTTTGAAAGCTATTGAAAAAGCGGGATTCAAACCTGGTGAGCAGATCTGTTTAGCGTTTGACTGTGCCGCATCTGAATTTTACGTGAACGGCAAATATGATTATACCAAATTTGAAGGCGAAAAAGGTGCCATCCGTACCAGCGCCGAGCAGGCAGAATATTTGGCCCAACTAACAGAAAAATACCCGGTTATTTCCATTGAAGACGGTATGGCTGAAGATGATTGGGAAGGCTGGAAATTATTGACCGACAGAATTGGCAGTAAAGTACAGTTGGTAGGTGATGATTTATTTGTAACCAACGTAAAACGTTTACAAAGAGGCATCACCGAAGATATTGCAAACTCTATCCTGGTAAAAGTTAACCAGATAGGCACTTTAACCGAAACTATCAACGCGGTAACTTTAGCGCAAACCAATGGCTATACTTCGGTAATGAGCCACCGTTCCGGCGAGACTGAAGATTCAACCATTGCTGATTTAGCTGTAGCATTAAACTGCGGTCAGATAAAAACCGGTTCATTGTCGCGTTCAGACAGGATCGCTAAATACAACCAGTTATTACGTATAGAAGAAGAATTAGGCGATAGTGCAAAATTTATCGGCAAGAACTTTAAGTATTTTAAAAAATAATAGATTCACGAATTCTCTCGAATTTATTCGAATTTCACGAATTTTAGAAGCCGGCTAAGCGCCGGCTTTTTTGTTGGGTATCAATGGCAAATGTATTAAAAGGAGGCCCCCTGCGCCGCTGCTAAGTATTTAACTGTGCATTTCTCCTTTCCGCATCATACAGCGCAGTGCCCTGTGCAAAGACACAATTTGTTTTAATTTCAACGATGAGCTGCCATTATTTTTTCCCAACTTTAATTCTTTTAAATATTAAATTTGCATTCTGTAATCTATTAGTTGTACTAATAAGTAGCTGAAACACATTCATGAACACAAGAGGCATATTAAGAATCATTTTCATCCTGCTGCTTCTCGGCATCAATATTGGCTGCGACCAGGTTTCAAAATCCATCGTACGGCACAAGCTGGAATATTACGACGAGGTAAAGCTTTTGAACAATCATTTCACTTTAATGAAGGTTGAAAACACGGGCGCTTTTTTAAGTGTGGGCAATACGCTTTCAGGTCCGCTAAGGCTTATTCTGCTAAATTTATTACCGCTTTTGGCCGTTGCCGTTGGGCTTGGCTTCATTTTAACCAGGGAGCTTAGCCGCACTACTTTAATTAGCGTGATCCTGATAGTCGGCGGTGGCTTTGGCAATATTTACGACAGGATGAGGTATGGCTCGGTAACCGATTTTATGCACATCAAATTTGGCTCGTTACAAACTGGCATTTTTAATGTGGCCGATGTATCTATAATGGTGGGGATGATCATCCTTTTGTTACATGCCTTTTTTAAGAAGCCGGATGTGGTGGAAACTACGGAAGAACAACCAGAACAGATAAATTAAATAAGATAATAATCAAATGCAGGGCTTAGCGAAGATATAATTAAAATGCTTAGCTAATATTTGACTGATTTTAAAAGGGTGCCAAACCTTAAATCGTCACCCAAAACTTCTATAATCTTCAAATCCTACAAATCTTAGTTTAAATACGTATCTTTGCAGCAATTACCCGTTAGCTTACGGTTTTGATTTATCAGACGACTCTTCAGATCCGCTTATGCAATCGCGTTAGCACATATATTAAAAATATTACATGTTATTTCAAGATTTAAATTTAATTGAGCCTATTTTACGGGCTTTAAAAACCGAGGGTTATACAACCCCCACCCCCATACAGGAACAAGCCATACCTATTTTATTACAACATAAAGACTTGCTTGGCTGCGCGCAAACCGGGACCGGTAAAACCGCTGCCTTTGCTATTCCTATTTTACAGTTGCTGTACCAGGACAGGCTGCAGCATAAAGAGCAAAAAACAATAAAGGCCCTTATATTAACTCCAACCCGCGAGCTGGCTATTCAGATTGACGAGAGTTTTGCAGCTTATGGTAAGCATACCGGTCTAAAACACCTCGTTATATTTGGCGGTGTTAACCAAAACCCGCAAACTGATGCTTTAAGAAGAGGGGTTGATATTTTGGTAGCTACTCCCGGTCGTTTATTGGACCTGATGAACCAGCGCTATGTGAACCTTGAACATATTAAAATGCTGGTGCTTGATGAAGCTGACCGCATGCTGGATATGGGCTTTGTGCATGATGTTAAAAAGATCATAGCCAAAGTACCTGCCAAAAGGCAAACGCTGTTCTTCTCGGCTACTATGCCAAAAGAAATTCAGCAGCTTGCAGATACGATACTGAACAAACCCGAAAAAGTTGAAGTAACCCCGGTTTCATCAACAGCCGATACCATACAACAGCTGCTTTATTATGTAGAAAAGAATGATAAAAGGTCATTACTAACATACATATTAAAAGATAAAGAGATTAAAACGGCCCTGGTATTTACCCGCACCAAGCATGGCGCTGACAAGGTTGTAAAAGATCTGATCCGTGTAGGTATCACTGCGGAGGCTATTCATGGTAATAAGTCACAAAATGCACGTCAACGTGCTTTAACAAACTTTAAAAACCGTACTACCCGTGTTTTGATAGCTACAGATATTGCAGCCCGCGGCATTGATATTGACGAGCTTACACATGTTATTAACTACGAACTGCCAAATATCCCCGAAACTTACGTACACCGTATAGGCCGTACAGGCCGCGCCGGTGCGAGTGGTATCGCCCTTTCATTTTGTGACCAGGAAGAGATCGAATTCTTAAAGGATATTCATAAGCTTATTTCTAAAGAAATCCCAATTGAGGAAGCACATCCCTACCCTATGAGCCCGCAAAGCATAGTTGCAAAACATGCCGAGGGCAAAAAGAAAGGTTCAGGCCATGGTGGCGGTTCAGGTCAAAACAGGGGCCGGAGTTTTGGAAGAGCCGATCGTGGCCGTGGAGCAGCCGGTAAAACAGCAGGCGGCAGCGGCATGAGCGGCGCAAGCCGTGGCGGTAATCGCGATCGCGGTGGAAGAAGGGATTAGTTTCAGTTGAAATAGTTGTAGATGTTGTAAGAGTTGTAAAGGTTTGTGTCTCCGCAGGATCTCCTGAAAGGGATCCTGCGCTGCGAAAGCATTTACAGCGCAGGGTCCTCTGCGAGAGACCCTGCGAAGACATTAAAGATAATATTACAACCACTACAACATTTACAACCACTGTTGAAAAGTTTATAACGATATTTGCTTTCGCCCGACTTTTTAAATAGCTTTAAATAAAAATTCAACAGTATGCCACTTCGTCGCCTGATCAACCTGTTTAGAAACAAATACTTTTTGATTTCTTTTGCTTTTTTGGTATGGATGATATTCTTCGACAAGAACGACCTGTTCTCCCAATATCAATACCACCAGGAAGTAAACAAGCTAAAGCAGGAACGCGATTTCTACCAGAAAGAAACCGAAAAGGTGGCCAAAGATCTTGATGAGCTAACCTCAAATCCCCAAAAACTCGAAAAATTCGCCCGCGAAAAATACTTGATGAAGAAGGATAATGAGGACGTGTTTGTGATAGTGAAAGAGAAGAAAGAGGAATAGGGGCTAGAGGTTAGTGGTCTTAATAATGCAAAAAAGCAGTGGCCCCGTGCGATTCCCTCCCCTGGGAGGGTAGGGAGGGGTTTCTTGAACTATTCATTCCAACCATGCAAGGTCAAAGCCTTTTGGTAACTTAATGGTTTTATCCTGCTTCAAAATTTTAATAATCTCTCCCTCAATAGCACGAACAACATTCTGCATATCATACTTTGTTTCAGCTTCTGAAAAACGTAAAAACTTAACTCCTGAATTTTCGAGGTTGTTTTGCCTGATCTCATCCTTAAGAAAGGCTTCTTCGTGGTTGTGTGACATGCCATCAATCTCAATTGCCAGCATTAAATCTTTACAATAAAAATCAACTATGTAATTATCTATACAGCGTTGGCGGTCAAAATCAAATCCATAAAACTGATCCCCTTTCAACTCATTCCATAAAAGAACTTCTCCGAAGGTCATGTCCTTCCGAAGTTTTCGTGCTAACGCTTTTAAGTTTTTGTTGTAAGGAATAATTTTTGCCATATCTGGTTAGTTTGTCGCTTGGTAAACCCCTCCCTACCCTCCCGGGAGAGGGAATCGCACAGGGCCACTACTTTTTTACAAGCATGACGTATTTTAATATTATACCTCCCCTTCCCGTTTCCGCAAAAACCACTCCAAACTCAGCAAGATCAATATCACTACAAACACCCATTTCACATCAATTATATCGCTGTAGTGTTTATCCTCATACACTACCGTTTTTATATTTTCATTTTTACGGATAAGATTGGCAAGCTGGCTGATTTGGGAAGGCTGCAGCATTTGTCCGCCGCTTTGTTTGGCTATAGTGTTTAACAGCTGGTGATTTGCAGCGCTCTGGCGCGATTCAAGATTTAATGGCTTCACCGTTAATTGACCTGTTGCTGTAAATTGTTTGGTGCCATTCTTTGTGGTGGCCGTATAACTGTATTCACCTACAGGCAATGTACCCGCGTCCAGCTGATAGCTTTTATCATTCCGACTAAACAGGAAGCTGTAGTTCTTCGCGGCTTCGCTTTTCAGTTCAATCCGTACATCAGGGGTATTTACCAGTTCAAGGGCATCGTTGTATAGCTCGGCATTGATGATCACATTTTCTCCTTCATCAAAAACATGTTTTGCCGTGTAAACTATAAACCGCTGACGGTTTGCATTGGCGGTAAGGTATTGCACGCCCTGGCTAAACAGCTCTTCTACTGCATGGTGATTTCCGTATGCCTGGTATTCTGCCAGCTGCCAGCGCCATAAGCCCTCGCCGTTTAATATGCTTATCCGCTTCCCGGCATCATCCCCAAAAGATAATAATGGATATGTTGTTTCAACAGCCCCTATGCGCTGTTTTAAAACTGTACCGCCCGCCGGTGGTGAGCCGTAGCTACCATAAGGCGCCAGCAAAGGCGGGAACCCGATTATTTTTTTTCGTGACGAATCTGATAAAGTAAATGCTGTAAAATCTGTTGCAGGCTGTGCAAATACCTCCTGCATCTCCAGTCTGCCCGAGCTGATCCGGATGACCTTTTGATTGCTGTTAAAGTTATTCAGATCTGTTTGCGCGCCTACAACATACCAAAGCGGCACTTTGCTTTTTAGAATATTTTGAATTGCACCATTACTGGCGGCTGATAGCTGGTAAAGGATCACCAGGTTATAATCAGCAGGCTTAATTGTTGCCAGGTCAGATACTAAACTTGCTTTTACCTCATAGTTTTTATTATTCTCGATAGCCTGGCGGATCACGCTGATATCCGGGTGCGGCGCTTCATAAAGCAGCAATACCCTTTGTTTGGCGTCCAGCACATCTACATAAATAGTTTCAGAGTTATTTTGGGTGGAGATCTCATTTTTAACGGGCGCTATACTTATGTTAAACCTGCGTAAACCTTTTTTATCGGCATTAAGCTTTATAGTAACCTGTTTTTGAAAGCTGTTTGATGTTACCGTAATATTTTGCGAATTAACCTGTTTGCCGTCCTCAGTAATGTTTAAACGGATATTTTCACCTTTGCTTTGGTAGGCTTCTGCTAAAATCTCTACCTCAAAATCATTCCCTAAAAAGGCCGTTTTATTATAGTTGATATTGCCTATCAGCAGGTCGCGTTTGGCAATAGTGTCACCAAGGGCAATGGTGTAAATACTGTTTTTAAAATTCTTTGCCTCATATTGCGGATCGCTGCCCTGGTTATACAAACCATCGGTAGCAATTACCAATGCGCCAATATTTTGATTTACAAACCTGTCATTTAATTGATGCAACGCGTTTGATATATTGGTTTGTTTGCCATTAAAACTTTTACTTAAGCCATTGCTTAAGTCGTTATCGAAATGAAATTCCTGAACGTCGTAAGTATCGCCTAATTCCGATTTTAATCCCGAAAGCGCATCAACAATCTTAGCCGGGTCATTTTGGGGCGATGGTAATTTAAACAGATTTATTGACTGGGAATTATCCTGTAAAACCAAAACCAGCGGTTTTTGAGGATTGTAGCTTACTGATTTAACTAGTGGTGAAACCAATAACAAAGCTATAATAGTTACCACTATTGCACGAATTGCAAAAAGAGCGTACCTGAATTTATTGGACAGGTTTACCGGCTGCCGGTAAAATACCCATGCATACAGCAAACCTAACATCAGGCAGGCAGGCACCCACCATCCCGAAACCGTCCCCCAAGTGATTGAAAATAAAAACAGCATATCTGTAAGCCAAATATGCTGTTTTTAATTTGAAGAATTTAATTTGAGGATTTGAAAATTAAATTGTCTGAATCAGAATTTACAGAATTATAGAATTTGCAGAATGGATCGTTCCAAACCCGGAAATATTAACTCGACAACAAACATCTTGTAAATCTTAAAATTCTGTAAACGGCAACGCCCTCTTGAACGCCTATGAAAAACAATCAACGAGTGAAAAATTCTGATTCAGACAAATTAATTCCGAAATCGAAATTCCGAAATCCGAAATCAAACTATAGCATTCCTCCGTCAACAGGAATTACCTGTCCGGTAATGTATGACGCCATATCTGATGCCAGGAAAACGCAGCAGTTTGCCACATCTTCGGTTTCTCCGCCGCGTTTAAGCGGGATAGCCTGTGCCCAGCCTTCAACAACTTTCGGGTCAAGCACTTCGGTCATTTCAGTTTTTATGAATCCGGGAGCTACTACGTTGGCACGGATGTTACGCGAGCCAAGTTCTTTTGCAATTGATTTTGAGAAACCAATGATACCCGCTTTTGACGCAGCATAGTTAGCCTGACCGGCATTACCCTGCACACCCACAACCGAGCTCATGTTAATGAACACACCATTACGGTTCTTCATCATTATTTTTGATGCCGCCTTGGTAACGTTAAATATCGATTTCAGGTTCACATCTAAAACCTCATCCCACTGCGCTTCGGTCATACGCATCAGCAAACCATCTTTGGTTATACCTGCATTGTTAACCACTATATGTAATGTGCCGAAATCGGCGATAATATCATTGATCAGTTTTTCTGCTTCATCAAACTTTGACGCATCTGAGCGATAGCCTTTTACCTGCGTACCAAAGCTTTGTAGCTCTTGTTCAAGGGCCTGTCCTTTTTCAACAGATGATAAATAAGTGAAAGCTACATTAGCGCCATGCTCTGCAAACTTTTCGGCAATTTTACGCCCTATCCCTTTTGATGCTCCCGTGATAAGTGCGGTTTTTCCTTCTAATAGTTTCATGAAGTATAGAAAATGATTTACGAGGGGCGAAGATACTTATTTAGTCCGAAAGTCGGAAAAGTCCGGAAAGTCCGGAAGATAAAAAAAATTTGCATTTGTAGATTAAGCTGGCCGGGCCTATGGCTCTCTATCCGGCAGACTCATCTGCGATGGGTTAAAAAACCCATCGTTACAAAATATGCTGAGCCAATGGCTCTCAAAAGGTATCCAGGTACCCGTTCCTTATTCCATCACAATTGATTCACATAGAAATCAGAGGCAAAGCTTCGGCCAATATTGTAACAACGGATTTTAATCAGTTGCGAAGCCGATGATTGAGAGCCCGATAGGCGGTATTAAAGCGGAAAAGACAATTGAGGTAAGGTGAATCCGGTCAATATTTGTGGGTAAAGTTATTTCGTATTCTTGGATTTTGAGGCACAAACGCTATCTTAGGATTCATGAAACCTACAACCATTATAATCGCAAAATATAGCGCAATATTATTTATATGGGTTCTCTTACTATGGTGGGCACTATTTTTATCTCCATTTGACGTGCCGGAATATATTCCACACACACCGATCAAGATTTACGGGTTAGCTTTTACTGCTTTTACTGTTACTATCTTAATTCTGTCGCACAAGGAAGCTTTGAGGAAAATCCCGAGCTTAACTATTGCGAGGTTAGTATTTATCGGAAGCGCTATTTGCTTTATTATGGAGTTATTATTTCAGTTTACACAATCATTTACATTAACTTCCGATAAACTACGCTACTTTATATCAGGTGTGACATTCACTACTATATTTGGGGCTATATTGTCGTTCTTAATAGCTTTTCAATTAAAAACAAAACGAACAAATCTGCTTTTGCTTTTTATAGTTATATTTTTTCTTCTATTTAAAGCATTGACTATGGTATTTCCGTCAATGGCAGCAAGATGACTAACCAAAAATACATCTGCTTTCACCCATAAATAATTATTCAACTTAATTTAGTTGATATATAGCATTATTCAAAGTATCCAGCAACTAGGAAGATATTTTTTATAAATAAATAAATGAATATTCATTTATATTTGTAACATTTTAGAAAGTCCGTATCCAATGCTAAAAATTAAATTATACAATTATGAACTCAAATCATCTTAACCTTAGCGTACAGGATGTTCCTGCTCCACGTATTTTTTTTGAAACTTACTTCTATTTTAAACGTGAGGACAGCAAACCTAGTGATACAATATCCGTGCTAACCAGCATTAATGGTCTTGTTTTGGTGCTGATGAACGACGCCTAAATGAGGAAGGCAATAACACTTATCCCGACGCCTTCCACATCGGTTTTTTTCTTGATAACCAGGACAAAGTAATTGCCTTGTTTCATAAACTAAAGACCAGCGGGGTACACCTTTAGCAGCAACCTCAAAAAATAAGAAGTATCTTTGGTTTTTACTTTCACTTTCAAACCATTATGATTGAGATTGGGAGCCAGGTAAAAAGTGAGGAATAACATGCCGCTTTTACTTTCTGACTTTCCCGACTTTCGGACTTCCCGACTTATTCCCTATATTTGCTTCAAGTTCTTTACTTTATTTCAACAGTGAGGTTCCCGGGTTTATAATCCGGGATGAAAAAGGAACCGTGTGTAAATCACGGGCTGTCGCGCAACTGTAAGTAACACAAAAGGTTGTTGCCTTTAATCAATGTCCATTGTCCCGCCAAAACGGGGCGAGAAGGACGGCAACAATGTTACAAGCCAGGATACTTGCCCTCTGTTTAAGACAATGCTTTCGCGTTTTGAAGCAGTAGTCAGAGAATAAAGCATTTTTACGGGCATTTGTAGCCTGGATCTTGTCTTTATCTTTTATTACCATTTCCTCCGAAAGCATACCGAAAACCGTAAGGAGCATTAACTAAATTAATGTTTAACCAAAAAAGTTTTATGCGTATGCTCAAAAACAATCCCGGGTACCCGCGTGTAGGCGCCCATCGTGAACTCAAAAAGGCCAGTGAACAATACTGGGTCGGCAAAACAGGCTGCGAAGAACTCTTCGCTGTAGCCAGGAAGATCCGTGAACAAAACTGGAAATTGCAGCAGGATGCGGGTATCGACCTGATCCCTTGTAACGATTTCAGCTTTTACGACCAGGTTTTGGATACCTCCCTGATGCTTGGCGTTATCCCGCAGCGGTACAATGCCGTTTTAACTGAAAATGCAAAGAATAAAGAGATCGATCTTTATTTTGCAATGGCAAGGGGCTATCAAAAAGATGGTCTGGACATTACCGCCATGGAAATGACCAAATGGTTTGACACCAATTACCATTACATCGTTCCCGAATTTACCGCAAACCAGCAGTTCAGGCTGTTTTCTGAAAAAGTATTTGATGAATTTAACCTTGCAAAACAGGTTACCGGCACCATTCCAAAACCGGTGTTAATTGGCCCTGTATCCTACTTATTATTGGGTAAGGAAAAAGAGCCTGGTTTTGACAAGATCGACCTGGTAAAAAAGCTTGTTCCCGTTTATATCTGGATCTTAAAAAGATTACAAAGCCTGGGCGCCGTTTGGGTGCAATTGGATGAGCCATTCCTTGCAATGGATCTGTCGCAAAAAGAAAAAGATGCATTTGTTTTTGCTTACAAAGAGATCAAAAAACAATGCCCCGAATTAAAGACCCTGCTTACTACCTATTTTGAAGGCCTTAATGAAAATACATCTCTTGCTGTTAACCTGCTGGTATCTGCTTTACACATCGACCTGGTAAGAGCGCCGAAACAATTGGATGAAGTGTTAACCCTAATGCCCGAAACATTAAGCCTATCGCTTGGCGTGGTTGACGGGCGCAATATCTGGAAAAATGACTACATCCGGTCATTAGCACACATCAAAAAGGCAATTGCGGTAGTTGGTAAACACAGGCTGATGATAGCGCCAAGCTGCTCCTTATTGCACAGCCCGTTTGACCTTGACCTGGAGACAGGCATCAACCCCGAAATAAAAAATTGGATGGCCTTTGCCAAACAAAAATTAAACGAGGTAAATGAATTAAGTGAAATTATTGAAGGTAGTAATGAGCTGCTAAGGGCCAACATTCAGGCTATCTCTACCCGCAATATCTCTAAATTAATTCACAAACAGGCAATCAAGCAGCGTGTGGAGGCCATTACCGACGCAGATGCGACCAGGACCGGCAAATTTCCCTCCCGGCAAAAAACACAACAGGGAAACTTCCATTTACCTTTATTTCCTACTACTACTATAGGCTCATTCCCTCAAACAGACGAGATCCGCCAGTTAAGGGCAAGGCTAAAAAAGGGAGAACTTACACTTGAGCAATACGATACCGAAATTGAGAAAGCTACCATTGATGCCATCCGCTGGCAGGAAGAAATAGGGATAGATGTTTTGGTGCACGGAGAGTTTGAACGCAACGATATGGTGGAATACTTTGGCGAACAGCTTGACGGCTTTTTATTCACCAAAAACGGCTGGGTGCAAAGTTACGGGAGCCGCTGTGTAAAGCCACCGGTTATTTATGGCGATGTAAGCCGGCCAAAGGACATGACCGTTCGCTGGAGCAGCTTTGCACAGGCAAATACAGATAAGCTGATGAAGGGCATGTTAACCGGCCCGGTAACCATCCTGCAATGGTCGTTTGTGCGGGATGACCAGCCGCGCTCAGAAACTACTTTCCAGATCGCTTTAGCTATCCGGGATGAGGTGGTTGCGCTGGAAAAAGCCGGTATTAAAGTTATCCAGATAGATGAGCCCGCCATCCGCGAAGGTCTGCCTTTACGCAAGGCCGACCGTGCCGCATACCTTGATTGGGCTGTAAAAGCTTTCCGCATTTCAGCAAGCGGGGTGCAGGATGAAACACAGATCCACACGCACATGTGCTATAGCGAGTTTAATGATATTATTGAGCATATTGCCATGATGGATGCGGATGTGATCACCATTGAAACCTCACGCTCGCAAATGGAATTGCTTGAAGCATTTTCCGACTTCAAATACCCGGCAGAAATAGGCCCGGGTGTGTATGATATCCATTCGCCACGCATCCCGTCTGTTGACGAAATGGTTAGCTTGCTTGAAAAGGCGGCTGTTTTATTACCAGTTGGAAACATTTGGGTAAACCCGGATTGTGGCCTAAAAACCCGCAAATGGCCCGAAACACAGGCAGCGCTTAAAAATATGGTGCAGGCAGCAAAAGCAGCCAGGGAGATATTCAGCAAACAACCTGTTAATTAAAATCAAACAAAGCCGTTCGGTTCATGCTGAACGGCTTTTATATTATTATAATGGACCTGGAGCAAAGAACAAAATCAGCCGAAACAAGAATTTTCAAAGCGGTATTCCCAAATACCACCAATCATTACGACACGCTGTTTGGCGGTACTGCCATGCACCTGATGGACGAAGTGGCTTTTATCACAGCAACACGCTTTACACGAAAAACAATGGTAACTGTATCATCCGACAGGATAGATTTTAACAAGCCCATCCCGGCAGGCACTATAATTGAGCTGGTGGGCAAAATACAGCACATCGGCAACAGCAGCCTGAAAGTATTGGTAGAAATTTATGTGGAAGAAATGTACTCTTTTGAAAGGGAAAAAGCCATTACCGGAACATTTACTTTTGTAGCTATTGATAAGGATAAAAAACCGGTAAAGGTTATTGATTGACAAATTACTTACTTACACCTATCATCAGCCTGTACTCCTCCTGCAACTCCAGTAAACAAGCCGCACACATACAGCCTTCATAGTTTTCGGCGATGTACTGTACCTCGTTTAAATTAAGCTGCACCACACTGCACTGGCACTTGGTGTAAGCGTTTGCTTTACATTCAATGCTGCATCCGCAACGTTCGCATGGGATGATCTCGTGCTTGATCATGTTTTTAGACCATAGTCGATGGACCATGGACGATAGTATTATTATGATTCGAATTTAAGGATTATAATATCACCTTATGGTAAAAAGACCATAGTTGAATTCAAAAGATTTCTCTTCCAAATTTAACTATGGTCTATCGTCCATGGACTATGGACTAATTCTTATTTATGCAGAACAAGTAACACAGCCTTCTTCCATCGAGCATGACGGGCCGGCAGGTACATCGTTAGTTACATCAGCAACTACATCTGGTATAACAGCGTCCATGTTTTTACCGCCCTGGTTTTCAACTGTAAATTTAACCGCTTGCGATGCAGCCTGTGTACGCAGGTAGTACATACCTGTTTTCAATCCTTTCTTCCATGCGTAAAAGTGCATTGAAGTAAGCTTGGATGCATTCGGCGAGTTAATGAACAGGTTTAACGATTGCGACTGGCAGATATAAGCGCCCCTGTCGGCAGCCATATCAATAATGGTACGCATCTTTATTTCCCAAACTGTTTTGTACAGTTCCTTGATCTCAGCAGGGATCTCGGCAATATCCTGGATAGATCCGTTTGCAGTGATGATCTTGTCTTTCATGCTACCAGTCCATAAACCAAGGTTAACTAAATCGCGCAGTAAGTGTTTGTTTACAATAACAAACTCTCCGCTCAGTACCCTGCGGGTGTATATGTTTGAAGTATATGGTTCAAAACATTCGTTATTACCTAAGATCTGTGATGTTGAAGCAGTAGGCATTGGCGCAACTAATAATGAGTTACGTACACCATGGTTCATTACATCCAAACGAAGGTTTTCCCAATCCCAACGACCGCTTTCGGGTTTTACATTCCACAAATCAAACTGGAACTTGCCCTTTGATAACGGCGAGCCTTTAAATGTTTCGTAAGGACCATCTTTAATAGCCAGATCTTTTGACGCGGTCATTGAAGCAAAGTAGATAGTTTCAAAGATCTCTTTGTTCAGTTTCTTAGCGCCTTCGCTTTCAAATGGCAAACGTAGCATAATAAATGCATCAGCCAACCCCTGTACACCTAAACCAATAGGGCGGTGCCTTAAGTTTGAGTATTCAGCTTCTTTAACAGGATAGTAATTACCGTCAATTATCTTGTTAAGATTTAAAGTAGCCTGGTAAGTTACCTCGTATAATTTATCGTGGTCAAAAATACCATCCTTTACAAAGCGCGGCAACGCAAGTGAAGCCAGGTTACAAACGGCTATTTCATCAGGCGATGTATATTCAATAATTTCGGTACAAAGGTTTGAACTTTTTATAGTACCAAGGTTTTGCTGGTTTGATTTACCGTTGGCGGCATCCTTATATAACAGGTAAGGGGTTCCTGTTTCTACCTGGGCATCCAATACAGCAAACCAAAGTTCCTGTGCTTTTACAACCTTACGGGCACGGCCTTCTTTTTCGTATCTTTTGTATAGTTTCTCAAAGTCTTTTCCCCAGCAATCAGCTAATCCTGGTGCTTCATGCGGGCAGAACAAGCTCCATTCCTCATTTGCTTCAACACGCTGCATAAACAGATCTGATACCCAAAGGGCATAAAATAAATCACGGGCACGCATTTCTTCTTTACCATGATTTTTACGCAGGTCTAAGAATTCGAATATATCAGCATGCCATGGCTCAAGATAAATAGCGAAAGCGCCTTTACGCTTGCCACCGCCCTGGTCAACATAACGGGCAGTATCATTAAACACACGCAGCATTGGGATAATACCGTTACTTGTACCATTAGTTCCGCTGATGTATGAGCCCGTTGCCCTTACATTGTGGATGCTTAAACCTATTCCACCTGCACTTTGTGAAATTTTTGCAGTTTGTTTCAGTGTATCGTAAATACCATCAATACTGTCGTCCTTCATGGTTAATAAAAAGCATGATGACATTTGAGGTTTTGGTGTACCGGCATTAAACAGCGTTGGTGTAGCATGAGTGAACCAGCGCTCACTCATTAAGTGGTATGTTTTGATAGCACTTTCCACATCTTCTTTATGGATACCTACTGATACACGCATAAACAAGTGCTGCGGGCGTTCCGCTATTTTACCATCAAGCTTTAACAGGTATGATTTTTCGAGGGTTTTAAAACCAAAGTAATCAAAGCCGAAGTCGCGGTCGTAAATAATGCTGCTATCTAAAAGCTCAGCGTTCTTTTCAATTACTTCCCATACATCGTCAGCCAGCAGGGATGCATCTTTACCGGTTTTGGGGTCGATATAGGTATGCAGCAGGCGCATGGTTTCTGAAAACGACTTGATCGTGTTTTTGTGCAGGTTCGATACTGCAATACGTGAAGCAAGCAAAGCATAATCAGGATGCTTGGTTGTTAATGATGCCGCAGTTTCTGCAGCCAGGTTATCCAGCTCGGATGTGGTTACCCCATCAAATAAGCCCTCAATAACTTTTTTCGCCACATCAATCGGGTCAACCAATTGAAACCCATAACACAACTTTTCAATACGCGCCGTAATCTTGTCAAATTTTACCGATTCTTTTTTTCCGTCTCTTTTTATTACAAACATGTTGACCCCCTTAACTCTCTGCCCGGTGGCAGAGTTACTGTTTTAATTAATTAACCGCTGATTTATTCGCTTAATGGATTAGGCTGACCCATTAATTTTTTTTATTGTGATCTGTATTATTAAAAGATTGGCAGAGTTGAGCATACTTTTCAACAACCTCTGATCTCTAATCTCTATCCTAGAAATCCTCATCTAATGAGAACGACTTACTTTCCTGGGAGTTTAGCACCCCGCTTTTTTGGTAATCTCCTACCCTTTTTTCAAAGAAATTTGTTTTTCCCTGCAGCGAGATCATTTCCATAAAATCAAATGGATTTGATGCGCCATAAACTTTATCATATCCTAATTCGCCCAACCACCTGTCAGCCACAAATTCAATATACTGGCTCATCATTTTGGCGTTCATGCCAATAAGGTTAACCGGCAATGCATCAGTTATAAATTCTTTTTCAATTTCTACCGCATCGGTAATAATTGCGGTAGCCGCTTCTTTGGAAAGTTTGTTATCCAGCATTTTGTATAGCAGGCAGGCAAACTCGCAGTGCATGCCTTCATCGCGGGATATCAATTCATTGCTAAAGGTTAAACCCGGCATAAGGCCACGTTTCTTTAACCAAAAGATTGAGCAAAAGCTGCCTGAGAAGAAGATGCCTTCAACAGCCGCAAAAGCTATTAAGCGTTCAGCAAATGTTCCATTGTTGATCCAGCGTAAAGCCCACTCTGCTTTTTTACCCACGCATGGGATAGTGTCAATAGCGTGAAACAATCTGTCTTTTTCCGCAGGATCTTTAATATAAGTATCTATCAGCAGCGCGTAAGTTTCGGAGTGGATATTCTCCATCATTATCTGGAACCCATAAAAACAGCGTGCTTCCGGTAACTGCACTTCGCTCATAAAGTTAACGGCAAGGTTCTCATTCACTATCCCATCGCTTGCGGCAAAAAAAGCCAGCACGTGTGATACGAAGAAACGTTCGCCATCATTCATGTTCTCCCAGTGTTTCATATCATCACTAAGATCTATCTCCTCCGCTGTCCAAAAGCTCGCTTCACATTTCTTATACATTTCCCAAATTTCGGGATACTTAATGGGGAGAATAACAAAGCGGTCTTTGTTCTCTTTTAGTAATAATTCTGTTTCCTGTTCCATGCACTCCTTTGTTTTATTGCAACTCTTTTTCTGCCCCTTTTTAAGGTTTTATATAACGAACTGTTAGCAGATAATAATACCATAGCGTTAGTTTATTGTCACGTGATAATTGATCTTTATCATGCCTAACTACTTAAATATCAGTCTCGCTAATCGCTGCCAAACTACTTTAACATTTATACGTCAAACCATGCTTTAACATGGTTTCTTTTTTTTACTACCGTTTAGAAATTCCGGTAATAATAGATAGTGTTGAATAACTTATAATCAAATATAGCGTATGCGATTTTATGATGATAATTTAAGTTTTTAACATCCCCTGTAAGTTATAAACAAAACACCAGGTAACATTAACAATGAACGAAATGCCCCGCATGAAAGATGTTAAAATCGGGTGTTAAAAAAAAATTCGGCACCTAAAATTAACACCCCTTAAATTGCTCACCCGGCATTCGGAACAAATTTCATCGATACTGAATTTACGCAGTGACGAACATTTTTGGGAGTCATGTACTCCCCTTCAAAAACGTGCCCCAAGTGTGCACCGCAATTGGCACATTCAATTTCAACACGCCGTCCGTCGGCATCAGGTACGCGTTTTACTGCGCCTGGTATTTCATCGTCAAAGCTTGGCCAGCCGCAGTGCGATTCAAATTTTGATTCGGATGTGTATAGCGGCGTATCGCATCGTTTACATACATATAAACCCTGTGCTTTATTATCAAGCAACGCCCCTGTAAACGGTCTTTCTGTTCCTTTATGTAGTATTACCCTTTCTTCATCGGGCGTTAATGTGTTGTAGTTCATTTTTTTATTTATGATTTCACTGATTGTAGGATTGATTGCACCGATTTTGGTTTGATTTTGCCGATTGCAATCCTCTTTTTTCAGGCTTCCTGTCTTTACTGACTTTCGGACTCGTTATATAAATATACGACAAATTGCTGGGTTAATTTGATTTAAAAGGTGGAATTGACACTGGTTTGACTGTATTAATTTCTTGCAGAAGGACAATTAAAAACCCTTGTCATTGCCTTTGATAGCGTGTCAACCGCACGCCGCACACAACCGCCAGTGCAAGTTCTACACCCTTCTGTTCGCTCTGTATAGCATGCGATTGCTTCGTACCTCGATTTCTATGATTTACGCAACTAAAATAAGATAATTTTTTTCATACATTCTATTTTGGTTCACGCAGGAGAAAATGCGCTGTACAAGTTTAT
>NZ_JAQBOC010000036.1 GCF_028288225.1 Mucilaginibacter sp. | reverse complement strand
GCTGATCTTTTCGACTAAAAATCAATTATACAAATTCAATGTAATCGAAGTAATTGGATTAGGCTTAACTTAAATAAATCAACAACTCATAGTCGTGCAACAGCCACTTCAGCCAACGGATAATGGGTCATCAAAAATAGGGCTTTAGCCAAATTCTGCGAGGCTTCAATAAGCCAAGCAGATAGGCTATTCAAACCTTATAAGCGTAAAAGCCCGGTATAGAAACCCCTCCCTGTGCCCTCCCAAAGGAGGAAATCGCACGGGGCCGGGCTTTTTATAATCTTCCGAACAGTATTGGCAACAGCATCAACAAGGGCGGAAAATCAAACATGTATCTTATTACATCGACTTGAATTTCCAACCTGCCTGGCTATCATTATTTCCATTTTTAAACCCATAAGCTTATCTTTAAAACATCAATTCAACTTATGTCTGCAGGGCTTAAAAATTTTATCAATCAATACACCACATTCGAAGCAAATGAGCTGGATGAAATTGTTAGCCGCTTTAAGCCCCGTACGGTAAAAAAAAACGATTTCCTGCTTAGCCAGGGCGCAGTTTGCAAGGATCTTATTTTTGTAGAGGAGGGCTGCCTGCGGTTGTATTACATAACTAATAATATAGAGGTATCGGTTTGGTTTGCATTTAATAACTCATCGGCCATTGATATTTACAGCTTTATAAGCGGAAAGCCTTCCCGCTATTTTCTGCAGGCCATTGAAGACAGTGAAATTTTATACCTGCCCAAAACCGAGCTGAATAAACTATACCAAAGCCATCCAAAAATGCAGGAAATGATCCGGTGCTTTTGGGAGGATGCCATACTAACTCTTCTTGACCGCTTTACCGCCCTGCAAAGGGATTCTGCCGAGCAGCGTTACCTCAATTTGCTAACCCAACCCCCTTATATCCAAAAAATACCTCAAAAATACCTCGCTTCATTTATCGGCGTAACCCCAACATCATTAAGCCGCATCCGGAAAAATATTCGCTAAGTATTTATACTTCCCGGTTTTTTAAGTAACACAGCATGCCCTTACTTTACCTTGCATTTGGTAATTTATGCCAGGTTTTGTTGGCATAAATTGCTTCATTAGCGCCCCTGGTAAAAATATCATCATTGGAATTAAGCGGATGTTGTTCTTCAATCCCCCTGATCATCCCATATGGCGATGCAGTACGGATCAATCGAGATTCTATATGGTCGCCGGTAATCCCATATTCTATAATTTGCACAACCAGGTAATCATCACCATTACGATAAATACCCTGATCGCGCCACTGTGGCGATAGCCATGTTACGCTGATAGCCCAGATAGAACCTGTAAAGAATAATAGTATTGGAAAAAGCATGAAAAGCATTCCCTGCAGCCAGCCTTTGGTGAGCTGCAGCAGCTTAGCGAAACAGGCGCAGATCAAAAAAAACAAGGCCCCCCAGGCCAATTGTCCATTGGCAAGGTTTTGTAAAGTTTCATTCCTGATCTCCATGGAAAATACCACTTCCCAGGGGATAAAACCAAATAGTGTGATAACACCAAGCGCAGGTATAATTTTAAAGGGCCATTTAGCTTTTTGTTTCATAAGTGACAGAACGGGATGCAGGTTATAGATAAGGTTAGGCCAGGATAGCATTTAAAAGGCTATGCTGGTAATATGCGTTAAGACTTATTAAACATCCACCGTAATTACTACAAAGAATACAGGCTTTTTCATGCGACAGTATTTAGGCTTAAATAATTAATAATGTGCAAAATAAAAAATAATTTAAAAGCCATGCGGGCTATTGCAGCACTTTTTTTGTTAGCGTACCAATATCTTTTTCCATGCAAATCCAAATTGCCCGTTTAAATCAGTGCCTTGTATTATTATAGTGTAGCGGGCAGGTTTATCGGCACTATAAAAAGAAACCGCTGCCTTACCTGCACTGTCTGTTACAATATTTGGTTCCCAGTGAATGGTGGAGCGCTGGTCTGTTCCCGTTATGGTACTTTTTGCAGTATATTTTGGGCGATAAAACTGTTTTGGCAGGCTAAAAGGTATGGGTTTATAAATATACATTCCCGGCACTTTTTTCATAAAAGCGCCATTGCCCGAATAGGTGGTTATTTCAAGGTATATGGGTATATATCTGTCCGGAAGCCCGGCTCCTTTCGCCATAAAATAAGGATCATACGCCAGTGCATATTTTGTGGAATACATTATTTCGATGCCTTTTATATCTTCAGCTGTAAGATTTTCCATAAACAGATCTACCGGCAGCAATACTTTACTAATAAATACGCCATCAATAATAAAATTAACCACATGGTTCCTCAACCTGTATACCCAAATACCGCCTTCTGACATTTTATAAAAATTCGGGTATTTTTTCCCCAGCAGTTCATATAACGACAGTTTTTTTGCCTTTTCCATGTCTTTTTCATCAAGCACAAAGTCAGCTCCGCCGGGGCCGTTAAGGTTCTTTGAGCCTTTTATTGCCTTTTTGTCTTTAATAACAACTTCTTTTAACATTGTGCCGCTGCCCAGTATCTTTTCTTCGGCCATCCGTTGTGATAATTTATTGTCGCGATTTTGCAGCAATAAGGTATCGGTATTAATATACCATGGCATCTTCCTTACGAATTGCGCAAAAACCGGCGGCGTAAATTCATCCACCTCCAGTCCCATATTAAAATTACTCCCGCTTTTGCGCTTCGCCTGGATCACAAATAAAGCGGTATCAACAGGAAAGATCTCTTTAAATGAAAACCGGCCATCTTTATCGGTAACCGTATCTTTTACCAGCGTAGGTTTTTTTGATAATAATACAATGCCGGCTTTTGACAAAGGCTTATTAAAAATATTTGTAACCTTTCCGTTTATAGTAAAGGCTGGCTCTGCCGTATATAAGGGTTTTACAGCGGGATTTAGTGGCAGTTTCCAGTTGCATCCCACCCAACCCTGTGTAAGCAATAAATTGTCAAGCTCTTTTTCTTTTTGGGGTGACAGGCTTTCAAAATAATACCCCGGATCTTCAACTGTTCCTTTCAGATCAGCCGTGAACAGCATATTATTAATAATATTACTGCCCAGGCTGTCGGGTTTTACCTGGTTATCGTCGGTAACCGCCATTGAAAAGCTCCCGCGCACCGGCTTTCCATTTTTATCAGTTACCTGTAAACTTAAAGCAATACTGTCATGCGGGGCATAGGTTTGCTGATTGCTATTTACGTTAACCAACAAGTCATCATGCTGGTCAATGTATATCATTCGTTCATTAAGCGGCTGATTTTTGTTATTGAACAAGATAAAACGGGCAATGCCTGTAGGAAATATATTTTGCGGGATCTTTGTAACCGGCATTCCGTTTTCAGGCATAAGATGTGCCGCGTAGCATACTATCCCTCTTGACTCCCCTATAAGATAATAATCAGCAGGTGCAATAGTTTTAGCGGCAACAATCACCTCCAGGGTATCGGTGCCGGTTTTTCTTATCCGGAGGCTTGTGCCCGAGGGATCAACTGGCGGCAACGGATAGTTTTTTGTTGTTCCGCCAGGCAGCGTAAGCCGGGCGGAATAAATTTCGCCTGATTGTGGCATCAACTCAAATGCGCCCATACCCTTACCGGATGAACTGAACGATGCTACTTCCTGGCGTTTGCTGTTATATATTTTGCCATTTACCTGTATACCCCTGCCACCTTCTCCAATAGCCTTAAAACCTATCTTTGCAGCAATCCCGCCTATCATGTACCCGCCTTCGGGCATAAATTGCAGGTCGGTGTTTTCAGGCCGGTTAAGCATAACCGGAATGGTAAGGCTTCGTGTTTCTTCCCCTTTTATAGTTTCCTTAGTTACAATAGAAAGATTTTTAGCCGGTGTATTATTCGGCAGATTAAAATTCAGATCCAGCCTGCCGTCAACCCCGGTAGACATTTTTGTTTTAAACAGGGTACGTTTTCCATTTAAAACCCTTACCTGCAGATCATGCAAACGTACAGGCTGTCTATCCTGGCCCGTAAGCAGGATATTTGCCCGGATATTATTATTTACCTGTTTAAACCCCGCCACAACAAGCGGCGACTGGCTGCCGGTGGCCGCTACATAAATATTTTTCTTAAACACATAATTTTCGCCAAAGTTCCGCATCCAGTTAGTGTAGGCCCTTAAGGTATAACTGCCTTCAGGGATGTCTTTTTCATCAATTGCCATATTGCCCCAACTGAGCCCGTTTATCACCGGTAAAAGCATTCGCTTAATGCAGTTGTTATCAACGTCGTCAAGCTCTGCGTAAAGCAGGCCACTGCGCATGGATGGTATTAGATAATCCGCATCAAGCAGGTAGGCTTTAAGCCAGATGGTATCTCCCTGCACGTAGTTTTCTTTGTCTGTTTGCAGGTATAACTTTTCAACAGGAAGTTGCTTACTGATCCCATTTACCGTGTTCATTAATGATGTTAGCCGTGGATTATTTTGGCCGGATGCACCTGGATTACAGGCAAAGATCAGGGCAATTGGAAAAAGCAGGTAAACTAATTTCATGCTGGTGATTTTTATCAAATAGAGTGGCATCAGGCTTTGGATATTGTAAATATAAAAGGTTTTATTAATCCGTTTCCGATGCCAACCGATACTTCTTAATAAAAGATCTTTTCCATGTCCCATTTCTTAAATCCCATTCGTCATTGGGGGTATAATTCAATAAATAACTAATAAACAAAATGGAACAGAGAATTAATGTTTTCGAAAAAGGTCAAAACGCAATGAAGGCAGTTTATGGTTTAGGGATCTATCTTGCTAAATCGTCTATAGAACAAGCACTTTTAAATTTAATTTATTTCAGGGTATCGCAAATTAATGGCTGTGCTTTTTGTTTGGATATGCACTCAAAAGATCTGCGCGCCAAGGGTGAAACCGAACAAAGGCTTTATGTACTTGGCGCATGGCGCGATACCCCGTTTTACACCGACCGCGAACGTGCCGCACTGGCCTGGGCCGAGGCCGTTACTAAAATAACAGGCGGAAATGTGCCTGATGATGTTTATGACGAAGCAAGCAAACAATTTTCAGAACAGGAATTAATTGATTTAACCATAGCGGTTATAACCATTAACAGTTACAATCGCATTAATATCGCCTTCCGTCCCCTGGTAGGAACTTACAAAGTTGGCGCATTTGAGGTACACGCCTAAATAAATAATGTGGCCTGCTGCCCGGGCAACAGGCCACATTATTTATTCAATAACTCCCCGCCGGTATTTGATAACTCGATTGCCTTGTGTATAATCCATACATTCAATAACCATTAAAATAAAACAAAATGAAAGAGTTCATGCTATTATTCCGTCAACCAAAATGACTATAAGGGGTATTAAAATATCTTCTTTTGTCTATTTGTTATCTACACTAAGCTTTATTTTACTATAAATAAGCCTGCTCTGTTTTTTTATATCTTTTATTCTCCTCAGCTTTAATTTTCAAAGTTGTAATATCCGTTGTAAAAATCAAAAGACCGCCGGCCTCTCCCGTTGATTTGTACCACGGCTTTACATCCCATCGCATCCAGGCATATGAACCGTCTACTTTTTCTATAAATTCTTCGTCCAAATGGGTGTCATTTTCATTTAAACAGTTCATAAGTATTTTTCTATATTTTATTTCCGAGCCAGGTGAAATAACAAAAAAACTTTTCCCCTTTAAATCATGGCAATCTACTTTAAAAACGGAGTACCACATTTGCGAAACAGCCATATATATAAAGTCATTATCAATCATAGCCGATGCGGTAGGGAGCTGTTCAATAAACTTTTTGTATTGCTCATTATTATCATTTAAAATTTGACCGGCTCTATTTTGATGACCTATATTTTTTGTATGTTTTTCCTTTAAATACTTTTTATAACGGGAAGAAAAATTTGAAGGGTTTGAAAAATTAAACTTTATTGCCATCTGGCCCTTGTTGGCTATTTTGCGGGTAATATAATCATGTGCCACTTCCATCTGTAAATTCCGGTAGTAATTAAAAATGGTTGTGTTGTGTGCTTTTTTAAATGCTGTTTTAAGTTTAGATTCAGAAATAAAGTGCTTTTTTGACAGCTTTTCAATGCCCGGAAATCCTGTTAAAACACATGATCGCAGTGTTTGCACAACGGCATCTATAATAAAATCAGTTGAAGATATAACGTACGTTTTTTCCTTTTCAATCCCCCGCGAATCCGCTTTTTCTGGTGAAGCAATTAGCTGCCTGACATCAAAACTGTATATAAAAAAACCAATTACAGCCCCATTTTCAATATCCGGAACATAAATTGTTTTTGCCTTTTTTATCTCGCCCGAAGAAATTACTACCAGGCATTCAAACTCCTGTGTCTTTCCCTGCAGTGCCTTGTCAATATAATTACGGCTATTCTTAAACAGGAAAGGCCCCAACAACTCCCACAAAAACAATTTATTGATGATTTGATCGGGAGCCTTTCCAAACCAATGTAAATGTGCGTTATTAGCATAACGGCAAAAAAGGTCAACGTCACAGTAACCTATAACGGATTGATCATCGTCAGTCACGCCACGGTTTAAAGCAAAAACAGCAATCTTCTCTTTGAGAGGCATTAGAGTATGATTTTATAAAATGCCAATATTAAAATATTGTACTAATATTAATTAAATATCAAATCATTTATCACTCAATTAACAATAGAAAGATAAAACATTAAAGAGGCAAGTTTCACCCTGTTGAAGGTCAAAATATACCTGTAAAGGGTACGGGTTCGTGAAATATTATGCGCTTTATAATACTTAATTAAACATATAGCCTCTAATTTATTAACACGAGGGTCTTTTTGGTGCGCCTGGTCCCGGTAATAAATTATTTTACTTGTCCAATCCCACTATGCCCGGTTCTTATAGTGATGTAAACAAAAAAGTGCGAAGCTAAAGTCTCCCTCCTCGGGCTACCGTGTACCCACAATTTTTAAGAACACGTGAATGGCAATGAGCCGTAGGCTCTACCGCTTTGTAGAAAAATAACGATTAAGATTTTTGCCTCATAGAGGCTACCCAGCCGTCAGATTTGTAACAATCGTACCCGTATCGTACCGGAAATGGTGGTAAAGGGAAGCCGCCTACGGGGCAAAATATCTTTCTTTCCAATAGCTACAAAGAGGTAGACCCTATGGGTCAAGAAAAATATGCCTGACAAAAAGATGTGGGTACACGGTAGGGTTAGCGGGAGAGCTAAACATTTTTACTCCTAATCCGTTTTTGTTAGATTAATCAAAATAGTTTGTCATGAATTTTAAAAGGAAAATCTTCGTAAAAATAGTTTTTACGATATTTTTTTCATTTTCCGTGCCTTTTGTTGATCAGCTCGTTGTTTTGGTAGCAGAAAATGCGGGTAAAGTAAAATAAGGATATCATTGATGGATTTCATATCTGCTCAATCCATCGAAAATTACTTGCCCCAATCCTTAAACGGATGAACCGATAAGCTGGAGTTGGCGTAACGCCTGTCATCCGTTACTTCATTTGCTACCCAGGCTGGTTTTTCAAATTTTTCGTTCTCGTCCTTAAGCTCTATTTCGGCCACTATCAGGCCCTCGTTATCCCCCAAAAACTCATCTACTTCCCAGGTAAAGCCAGCAAAGGGGACGGGGTAACGTATTTTTTCAGTGCCGTTTTCGGTGAACGACTTTAATAGTTCTTCACCGTCTGGCATCGGGATCTCATACTCAAATTCTTTCCGACTGATATTACCGGTTCCGCCACCTTTTATAGTAAGGTAACTATGTTTATCTGTAACCCGCACCCGCACAACCCGGTTCTTGTCATTTAAAATATAACCCTGCCTGTAATGATTGCCGTCCGGCTTATCCAGCTTATGCCAGGCATCATGATTAACCAAAAATTTTCTTTCAATTTCTACGCCCATAACTTTTATTAACTTAGTTGTTCAACCGGCAATTCAACAACTGTTGTTGCCTGGTTAAAAAAATCTTTTGTAAGTGCCGTAATATCTCTCTTTAGTTTTGTTCCCTGTTTCTTTAAGTTGGTCACCATTGTTTTATCTCCCGAATACAGTTCTATTGCCAGCACATTATCGTGCCAGTCGCCAATAGCAGTTTGTACCTGGTGCAGGTAATCTTCATTAAACCCAATAGCCAGCACTGTGTGGACCAGCTTATGATTGTAAATTAAAATTTTAACCTGTTTGCGGCAGTCATGAAGCGCCTCATTAAATTTAAGGTTTGCCAAAGTACCTGATATTTGCTTCAGCAGGTTTTGATAAAACAGGCTGGTGTGCACATTACTAATTGACCCTATCTTTCCTTTAATTATTGCATGTGCATCCTTTATTTTTTCAAGATGTTTAACCTTCATTGATTTAAACCTGGTGGTGGCATCTGTCTGCAGCTGATGCTGACTGCTCATAAAATCATTGCTGGCTGGCTGGTGCGCCTTTGCCAATTGCTGGTTCACATAGGCATTCCGGATTTCGCCGGCCTCTTTAAAGATCTTTTTCACGGGTTTAAAGTGCTGAGCCAAATTGGGGTGATGATCCGTACTGTCTGATAATATGATAAAGGCACGTAGTTTTTTAACCTGCACCCTGAAATGATGCAGATCTTCCTGCGCTTCTTTCTTAAAAAAGGTACTGAGGCTGCTTTTCATTGCCTTCCACTCTTTATCAAAATATTTCTTTTCCTCCCTTTTTTTCATGCCGGATGTATGAAATAGCGACATTGGCTATTAGTATTAGAACACGAATGTTTAAGTTACGATTTTATTATATAGAAATGTTTATTTTCAACAACAGGCCTATGAAAAGCCGGTTATTAAATTACAATAAAAAGGCGCTATGGTTTTTGGGAATATAGGTGACGCAAAAAACCGCTCACTATTTGAAAACGGTTTATTTTTTGTCGGGATGAGAAGTTCTTGCGCTTTGATCTCTTTGAGATATTATAAAACTTTTAAGTGTAGAGCTTAATCCCGGGGATAAATTTAAAATCTTTCAAATTATAGGTAAATAATTCTATATTATAAACAATACTCATTGCTCCAATAATTGCATCCGGAATTTGCAAATTATGCGATAATTTAAACTTGTTAATTAGCCAGATTGCATTTCTTGAAACCTCTTCATTATAATGCAAAATGTTATATTGAGTTATCTTTTTTTGCATTTCAGCCATCTCTTTTTTATACTGCATTCCCCGGTACAATTCCATTACAGAAATTGAAGGAATTAGCACATTTTCGCTGCCAATTATTTCTAATTCTTCAACCGTTTGCTGAATATTCCGAAATAGTGAAATGAAGATATTGGTATCGCAAAGTACAAAACTCAAACCCTATCCCCCCAGGCTTTCTTTCGTAATTCTTCTAAAGTAATATTCTTCCCCTGCCAAATCCCGGCAAGAGCTTTAACATCCGGATGTTTAGCAAAAGTTATAGGTAAGGTTGCGGCTTTTTCTTCATCTTTTGATGCCACCTTGCCAACGGGGCCTTCAATAGTAATGTCGAATAGCTTAGTTAAATTCTGTAAAGCCTTCAATGCTTTTGCGCTTTTATATTTTATAGTTATTTCTGGCATAACGTTTTAATATATACAAATATAAAAACTATTCCGCAATTAGTTCCGGGCAATCATATTATTAATAAAGTCACAATCGTTATACAAACTGCTTTCTTTTAACACCCGATTGCACAAATCCAACCATTTTCCAGTGATTTGAGAAAATAGCGGCATTAACAATATAATTATCTTTAATTAGTAAATAATATTGATCCTGCCCGGATCTTCATTAACACTTATCAATTATGTGTACTTTAAAAGCAATGTCACGTATAGCCTTTGTATTTATTTGCATTTTTCATGGCAATATATTCGCTCAGAATAATAACAGGCAAGCGGTAAATGATGTATTAGATCCTTCGCAGACGGTGCATTTAAAAGGATATTTAGCTGATAAATTAAGTGATTGTTTAAATAACCGCATCCTTGTACAGGATGCAGACCGGCTTATTGAACCATTTAAACCTGCAAACAGGACTGAAACCAGGCAGTGGCAAAGTGAATTTTGGGGTAAATGGTTTATGTCTGCAGTGCTTGCTTATAAATACTACCCGGATGCCCGGTTGAAAAAAGTGCTTGATCATGCCGTTTCGGGCTTGCTGGCTACCCAAACGCCCGACGGCTATATTGGTAATTATGCTGCCGACCACCGTTTGGAACAGTGGGATATTTGGGGAAGGAAATACTGCATGCTGGGATTATTGGCTTACTACGATATAACTAAAGACAAAAAGAGCCTTACCGGTGCAACCCGTATTGCCGACAACCTGCTAAGTGATCTCCATAAAAAAGACGGCATAATTGTAACTAAGGGTAATTTCAGGGGGATGGCGGCATCATCGGTATTGGAACCTGTCTGCCTGCTTTATAAATATACCGGGAGTAGAAAATACCTGGATTTTGCGCTGGAAATTGTACGGCAATGGGAAACTCCCGAAGGGCCGCACTTAATAAGTAAAGCAAGTGTAAACGTTGGCGCACGTTTTCCAAAACCTAAAAATTGGTACAGTCCGGAACAAGGTCAAAAGGCCTATGAAATGATGTCATGCTATGAAGGCCTGATCGAGCTTTACCGGCTTACGGGAAATGAATCTTATAAAAAGGCAGCGGAAGAAACATGGAAAAACATCCGCGACACAGAGATCAACATTGTAGGTTCGGGCGCCTCGGCCGAGATGTGGTTTGGAGGAAAAGCAATTCAAACTAACCCGATTGTTCATTACCAGGAAACTTGTGTTACTGTAACATGGCTTAAGTTTACGGAGCAACTGCTGCGCCTTACCGGGGAGGCTAAGTATGCAGATGAAGCTGAAAGAACCTATTACAATGCTTTATTGGCTTCCATGAGCGGGCACGGTACATCGTGGGCAAAATATACACCCTTAAACGGGCAGCGGTTACCGGGAAGCCAACAATGCGAAATGGGCCTGAACTGCTGTGAAGCCAACGGGCCAAGAGGTCTCTTTAATATCCCGATGCACATGGTTATGGAAAGAAAAGAAGGCTTACAGGTTAACTATTTTGCCGATGGAACTTTTAAGCTTAAAAGTCCGCAAGGTAATAATGTTACGCTAACCCAGCACACAGGTTACCCTAAAACGGGAATTATAGACATGGACATCGACTTTCAAAAACCTGAGGATCTGGCAATTAAGATCCGGATCCCAGGATGGAGCAAAAACACAAAGCTGAGCGTAAATGGTATAGCTGTTAATAATGTGCAACCGGGGCAATATGCCACAATAAAGCGCACCTGGAAAACCGGGGATAAGATCTCACTTGAGCTTGACATGAGGGGCCGGGTAATTGAAACCGGGATAAGTAACCGCAGCATAGCAATTATGAGAGGCCCAATTGTTTTGGCCCGCGACGCAAGGTTTGAAGGTGCCGGGATAGAGGCTGTACTAAAACCTGTAACTGATAGCAACAGCCATATTGAGCTTTCTGAAATTTCAAATAATACGGCGGATGATGTTTATATGCTCTTTAAAGCAAAGTTTATTCCCGAATCATATACCGAAAATGCCAAAGGCCCGGTAAGCATAACCCTTTGCGATTATGCCTCTGCGGGAAACGGACATGAAAGTTCTTTTTATAAAGTGTGGACGGCGCAGTTGTTTAACCCGGGGGCAAATTAACTAAGAAACAAAAAGATAATCCTTTAATTTTCCCGTACAACAATGATATTAAACCATTCCTTTAAAAAAATCCTTCCAGCTATTTTATTACTGATGCTGTCTGCCGTGTTTTCAAACGGCCAGGATAAAGCAATTACCGTAACAATCGACCTTTTAAAAACCCATCAAACTATAAGTAACTTCGGGGCATCCGATGCCTGGTCGTGCCAGTTCATAGGGAACTGGCCTGATGAAAAAAGAAATAAAATTGCCGACCTGCTTTTTAGCGGCGATACGCTCGCCACCGGGGCACCCAAAGGGATCGCTTTATCCTTATGGCGGTTCAATATTGGCGCAGGCAGCACACAACAAGACCGGCAAAGCGGCATAAAGGACGAATGGCGCCGGGCCGAATCATTTTTAAATAATGACGGCAGCTATAACTGGCAAAAGCAAGCCGGGCAAATATGGTTTTTAAAGGCTGCCAAACAACGCGGCGTAACACAGTTTTTGGGTTTTAATAATAGTCCGCCGGTGCAGTTTACCGTAAATGGCAAGGCTTATGCCAGCGGTGGCAAAATAAATATCACTCCTGATAAATACAATGCATTTGCCGGCTACCTGGCCAATGTAATAAAAGGCGTTGAGCGGATAAGTAAGGTTGCGTTCAATTATGTAAGCCCGGTTAATGAGCCGCAATGGGATTGGAGCGATGGCGGACAGGAAGGCTGCCCCTATACCAATAACGAAATTGCAGGCTTGGTAAAAAGCATTAATACGGCGTTTGTTAAAGATCATATCAAAACTCAAATATTGGTAGCTGAGGCCGGAAGCATTAATTACCTGTTCTCCGAAAGTGACAAACCGAATAAGGGCAACCAGGTTAATGATTTTTTCAAAACCGGCTCACCCAACTATATTGGCGACCTGCAAAATGTAAGCAAAACAATTGCGGCGCACAGCTATTTTACCACCTCGCCGATTGTTGCTGCTATAAAAACGCGTAATGCGCTTGCCGATAGCATCGCTACTATCCCGGGTTTGTCGTTCTGGCAATCGGAATATTGTATTTTAGGGGATAATGCAGGCGAGATAAATGGCGATAAACGCGACCTTGGTATCAACGCCGCCTTGTATCTGGCAAAGGTTATCCATACAGATCTTACTACTGCAAATGCCTCGGCCTGGCAATGGTGGACAGCAATATCTGCCTATGATTATAAAGACGGACTCATTTATGTTGATAAAAATAAAACCGATGGTAACTACTACGCCAGCAAAATGCTTTGGGCATTGGGTAATTACAGCCGCTTTGTAAGGCCCGACGCCATAAGGATTGATGCGGATGCCGCCGGTGGACAGGATTTAAAAAGCCCGCTCCTTGTTTCGGCATTTAAAAACGGTAAAAACCTTTCTACTGTCATTATAAATAACAATGTTAATGATGCACTTATAAATTTAAACATCAGCAACGGAAAGGTTGGGTTTATACGTGCCTATACCACCTCGCAAACTGCAGAACTGGAACCCGGAAAAATTACTGCTGTTAAAAATTCAATATTGATACCAGCCCGCTCGATAACTACGTTAACGGGGATAATTGAACAATAGGTCAGCTGTGAAAAATAAAGATCACCATTGCCTGTACGGATAATAGTCCTGTTGAGTAATGACCCGGAGGATCTACCCATTTGTAGAAAAATATAACAACAAAATTTAATGCCTCATAGAGGCTACCTTTAATCCGCAAGACCTTTAGATGGGCGAAGGGTAGACTCTACGAGTCAAAAAGAATAAATCTTATGTTTCTACAAATGGGTAGATCCTCTGGGTCATTGTTGATTTTATAAGAGATTTCAACTAAGTGCGGCCCCCAAAACATAAATTGATAGTCAAAAATAAAAAGGGATGTGTACACACAGGAGTCGTCGGGATGAGAAGATTGGGATCTGCGGCTTTCACTTTCCCAAATGTGGTGCGCTAAGGATGGTATAGCTAACTTTGTGCCGGAATAAATGACTTCACCTGGCTATTGTGTATCTAATTGTAAGTCAATAGCTTTAAATAAATTCCCACTAACCGGCATCGCCATGAAACCTATTTCAATTATCGCATTCCTAATGTTTGCTTTTATTGCTCAATCAAATGCAAGTACCCTTATCCAGGATTCTGTTTCGATAGTGCAGGCGGCAAAAAAAGATGCCCGTCATTTCAAATACAATAAAGCAGACAAGAAATTGGTTAAAAAGAACCTTAATAATCCTAATTCGGATTATTTTAAGCCGACAAGCACTTTTGCAACTCAACAATCTCTCCTGAGTGATTCTTTATACGTTAAATCGTTTAAATACTATGCCCTGGAAAAAATTAAAGCCAGAAGAAGTCTCAAAGTTGTATTAATTGTTACAGGTTGTTTTGCAGGAGTTATGATAGTTATTGATATACTTTATGAATGGCTTGTCCTACAATGAGTTTACACAAAAAGTAAACGAATGAAAGAGACAATTCAGGAAGAGCGGATGCATTATTAAAGAGAATTTAAGCGTTCGGTAATCAAGGAGTATCCCGTTTGTAGAAAACCGCAATATTCCTGTTTGGGCTCCATCGGAGCCTCCTTTTAATGCATTTGCCCTGGGTGATCTGCGGCAGGGCTTCGGGCAATGTCATTAATTTAGGCCATTAAGCGCCGCTTTGGAATGCGGTGTTCTATCAATATTCTTTCCAATAAAAAAAGGCTGTAAAGTATCAACCTTACAGCCCTTAAAATGTCTTACAACTTTTATATCTGATCAGGCAACCATCAGCTGGTTAACCAGTGCACTCATATCGGTACGGTTACCATTTAACTTTGAGAGCAGGTTACTTAAGCCAAAATCTATATTTTTTGCATCTTTTGATTCTTTAACCAACTCGGCCATAACAGGAGTTATTAAGGAATTGGCAGTACGCATAGCCGAATCCGGCTCAATACCATAAAAGTTATTGAGCTTGTTGGCAAATTTGTTTATTATGCTTGATACTAATGCATTATTGTAAATACCCGAAAATTGAAAAAATTTGACCAACTCTTTTATCTTACCTGTTTCCAGCTGGTTTTTTAAAACCTCGATAATAGAACTTGAAGCTTCGTTAATTACCGCTTCATGATATTTAACAGGAATTGCAGGGTTGTCTATAACAGCCGTCCCGGCGTTATTTTTGACAAGTATAAACAGTTTTTCAAACATTGGATTATATGAGTTAAGCAGATTAATAATTTGATAAAAAAACTCTATTTATTTAGTACCTAAGCAAATATATCAAATATTTGTTTTGAATCTCCAAACAATATTCAAAAATTGTTGAAAATATGACAATTCTCTTATTGTAAAACAAACACTATGTAAGGTGTGTTTAAATAACACTATATGTCATACTTTTAGGTTGAAATAACACTTCGATGTCATACTTTTAGGTTTTAATACTGGTCAAAGTGTTAACTTATTACATTTGTTTTAAAAATCATCAATTATGCTGCCAAATACCGATTTTACTACCACTCAGTCATACAAATACCTGGCTGACCACTACATTGATATTGTATCAAAAAGCTTAAAAGAACTATTTGAAGTTGATAATCAACGTTTTAATAAATTTTCGCTTCAGTTTGAAGACATTTTACTTGATTATTCAAAAAACCGAGTTGATGAGCAAACTGTAGCTTTGTTGATGCAGCTGGCGCGGGAGTGTTCAGTAAATAAGGCAATTGAAGCCATGTTTAGCGGCGAGATAATTAACGCAACCGAAGGCAGGCCGGTGTTGCACATTGCCTTGCGTAACCGCAGTAACACACCTATTTATGTTGATGGGAAAGATGTAATGCCTGATGTAAACCGCGTGCTTGAGCATATGAAAACTTTTAGCGAAGCAATCATTTCAGGCACATGGAAAGGTTATACCGGCAAAACCATAACAGATGTGGTAAATATTGGGATAGGCGGATCAGATTTGGGGCCGGTAATGGTTACCGAAGCATTAAAGGCTTATAAAAATCACCTCAACATGCATTTTGTCAGCAATGTGGATGGAACGCATATAGTTGAAACGTTAAAGGGATTAAACCCTGAAACTACATTATTCCTGATAGCATCAAAAACCTTTACCACGCAGGAAACTATGGGCAATGCCCACAGCGCCCGCGATTGGTTTATTGCCGGCGGTGGTAAAGACGCTGACGTGGCTAAACATTTTGCGGCACTTTCTACAAACAGCGAGGGTGTTGCTAAATTCGGCATCGATACCAAAAACATGTTTGAATTTTGGGATTGGGTTGGCGGTCGTTACTCTTTATGGAGTGCCATTGGTTTGTCTATTGCATTAAGCATAGGCTATGATAATTTCATTGAGCTTTTAGATGGCGCCCACGCCATGGATAATCATTTTAAATCTGCTGAACTTGAGCAAAACCTGCCTGTGGCATTAGCGCTTGTTGGAATTTGGTATAATAACTTTTTTGAGGCTGAAACTAATGCCATTTTACCTTACGACCAGTACATGCACCGCTTTGCCGCATATTTTCAGCAGGGCGATATGGAAAGTAACGGTAAACATGTGGATCGTAATGGCAAACCGGTTGATTACCAAACAGGCCCTATCATATGGGGTGAGCCGGGCACAAATGGCCAGCATGCTTTTTATCAGCTGATCCACCAGGGAACAAAACTGATCCCCTGCGATTTCATCGCACCGGCACAATCACATAACCCGCTTGGTGAACATCATAACATGCTGTTATCAAACTTCTTTGCACAAACAGAGGCCTTGATGAATGGCAAAACCCGCGAGGTAGTTGTTGACGAGTTGAAGAAAGCTGGCAAAACTGATGCGGAAATTGAAAAGATTGCACCGTTTAAAGAGTTTGAAGGTAACCGCCCTACCAATTCAATATTGCTTAAAAAAATAACCCCGCGCAGTTTAGGTTCGTTAATAGCAATGTATGAGCATAAGATTTTTGTACAGGGAATTATATGGAACATTTACAGCTTTGACCAGTGGGGAGTTGAGTTGGGCAAACAACTGGCCGGCAAAATATTACCTGAGCTAAAAGATAATAACGATGTAAATACACACGATTCATCAACCAATGGGCTGATCAATCAATATAAAGCATGGCGATAGGGTTTTGTTAAAGCCAAGGGCAAAGAGTTGAATTTCAAGGGGGTGTTTACACCCCTTTTTTGTTTAACTCTTCGGAGAGAAATGCGCCCTGGCCCAATTAACCGATTGTTGAGCCAAGTCATTTTAATCCCCAATAAAAAAACTATATTTGCAGCCCAAAGAAAAACTTTCGGGATGTAGCGTAGCCCGGTATCGCGCCACATTTGGGATGTGGAGGCCGCAGGTTCGAATCCTGCCATCCCGACGCAACAGGCAAAGCCGTCTCTAAATCAATTTAGGGGCGGTTTTTTGTTTTTCGATATTTTGTGAAAAATATAAATGTCTGTAAATCAGCATTAATTTGGTTCGAATCTGCAATGGCTGGTTTGGCAATAATGGCACCGGCATATATCCGTTGCTAATACTTAGCTAAAAACCAATTCTCGCTATCAATTCCCAGGCATTCCTGACATAGTGACAATGCAATGATTTCAGTGTCAGAAAGCTTGGTGGGCTTACGTGGATAAAAATGGAGATTCCCATCCTGGTTCATATCTTGTTTGAGCGCGGAGTTGGTAATTTGAAGCATTTTGTGGAAATTTACCATTAAGTCATGCATGTGTTCAATAGCGTTTATGTGAGAATTTACACTATTAAGATACTGATTTTCAGTGAGATGCATGGCTTTTTTCTTCATGTTTTTGAAATTTACCCCCTCAAAATCTAATCGCTAAACACGTTATAAATAATATAATTTAAACGCCGACGGTAAAACCTTGGTTAAAACGAAATCAATGATGAAAAAATTACTGAGTTTATTTGTTGTTTTACTTTTAGTGAAAAGTGCAATTGCACAACCGGCAGCGGATACGGGTATAACCTTTACCTGGAGCAAACCGATGAGCGCTGAAGCTAAGGGACTGAAAGCTGAGTTACAGAAAATGGATTTTAAAACCAGTCAAATAAAGGACTTCGAAACAAAAAATTTTAACCAGGCCGCTGCGCCCTTGCCCCCAAAATATACAGAAGAATTTAATGTGGATTCGGCTGTTGTAACAGGGCGCAATGTGTACACGGTCTCGCCAAAAAATAAAACATCCGGCAAATACATCCTGTACCTTCACGGCGGCGGGTACATGTATGGTATTGGCAGCTATCATTGGGATTTGATTGGTGAACTGCTGAGAAGAACAAATGCAACAGTTATCTTTCCCGACTATCCGCTTACGCCGGCACATACCGCTGAAGAGGGCTTTGTGCAGATAGATCAGGTGTATAAAAACTTACTTTCAAAGGTTCCGCCTGATAGCGTTGTGATTATGGGTGATAGTGCTGGTGGCGGGTTTGCCCTTGCTCTTGCCGAGCAGATGAAAAAAGAAGGTGTGCCTCAACCGTCGCAGTTGATATTGCTTTCCCCCTGGCTCGATGCAACGATGACTAATCCCGGCATTAAATCACTCGAGAAAAAAGACGTCATGGTGGCGGTAACCTTCCTGAAAATGATTGGTAAGGCCTGGGCCGGGAAGTTGAGCACGACGAATTATCTGGTAAGCCCCATTTATGGAAATTTGAATGGCCTGGCGAAGGTTAGTGTTTTTACTGGAGGACAGGAAATTTTGTTAGCAGATTGCCGCAAATTTAAAAGTATGATGAACAGGAAAGGAATACCAGTAAATTATTTTTATTACCAGGAAATGTTTCATGATTGGGCCCTTGCGTCTTTTTTGCCTGAGTCCAGGATGGTTTTAGATCAAGTAAGTTCATTGATTGGCAATAACACTAAAACACGATGATCAATACCCGCTACGGTAAGGAACGCCGCGTGGAGATAACAGGTCAGATATATTTTATAGTCGCGAATTTTAATCAATTATCTTCTATCCTCTGCAAACAAATGCATATTATTGAATGACACATAGGTATCTCCCTGCTAATGAACAGCTATTAACCAATTTTAATTTTTATGAAGAAATTATCAGCCTTTCTTTTTCTTAGTCTTTTTTTAAATCAGTTTACCTGGTCACAAAAAATGGATACGGCAATGGCTAAGAAGGTTTTGTCGGGATTTTTCCCCAATATCCCTGGTAAAGAACCGGCGGGGAAAGATTTTTATTAACTTTTCTAGCCATTTCCTTTTGGTTGCACAAAAAATATTATTTATAAAGAAAGCCCTCCAGCCGCGAATAATATCGCCAGAAAACAACCTGCTTGAAAAGCTTAACTTTTTATTTGAATATCGTTATCAAAAAAGCAAAATTCAACCGACCTTTATATTGATTTTTGAGTTAAATTTACTTAACTAAATATTCGCTTATGATCAACATTACTGTCAACGGGCAACACCACGAGGTAGATGCTGACCCGAACATGCCGCTGCTGTGGGTTCTCCGGGACATTTTGGGCTTAACCGGCACTAAATATGGATGCGGAGCCGCGCAATGCGGAGCGTGTACTGTTCACTTGAACGGCGAAGCTGTGCGTTCCTGCGTCACTCAAATAAGCCGGGCGGCCGGCCAAAAGATTGTGACCATCGAGGGGTTATCCACTAATAATAATCATCCCTTACAACTAGCCTGGAACGAAATGAATGTTCCGCAATGTGGCTATTGCCAATCCGGACAACTCATGTCTGCTGCAGTGTTGTTACGCGAGAATCCGAGCCCAACCGATCAGGATATTGACGATGCGATGTCAGGCAATATCTGTCGCTGTGGTACGTATCAGCGCATCCGTGCTGCGATCCACAAAGCAGCAACAATGCAGACGGGAGGAGCCAAAATATGAGAAAACTGATCGTCATAAGTGCCATAGCATTAATAGCAGGCATTATCACATTGTCATTCCGGCCGGCACCGGTAAAGACGAATAAATATGCAACCTTGCCTAAGGATAGCGTTGGCTCAGCCAAAGCGTTTATGGCCGTTTACAGGGTTTTGAAGAGTTCCCGCTGTATGAACTGCCACCCGTCCGGTGATGCACCATTGCAAGGAGACGATAGCCATATTCACACGATGAATGTTAAGCGGGGTATTGACGGTAAGGGCCTTTATTCCGTGCGCTGCAGCAATTGTCACCAGGCAGAGAATGTGGCGGGCTTACATATGCCGCCTGGAAATCCTAAATGGGGATTGCCGCCTGCCGATATGCGCATGGTATTCCAGGGCCGTACACCGCGCCAATTAGCATTGCAATTGCTGGATCCTAAACAGAACGGCGGACGGACGAAGGCACAGCTGATTGACCACATGGCCAATGATGACCTAGTTGGCTGGGCCTGGCACCCCGGCGATGGCCGTACTTTACCACCAATGACCAGGCAGGCTTTTGCCGCACAAGTACGTTTATGGATAGCTAAAGGTGCTTATGCCCCTTCAGCTAAGGCAAAATAAAGAATTTAAAAGATTAGATTAGTCATTATGGAAACTAACGCAATATCAAGAAGGAATTTTCTCCGGGTATCCAGTGTTGCCGGAACCGCGCTTTGCTTAGGCTTTTATTTTCCTGCAAACGCAAAAAAAGAGCAACTGGGCTCAGCAGCAATGGCAGAACAACCAGGTTTTGAATTTAATGCCTGGATGCGTATTGACACGGATGGAAAAGTTACCTTGACCGATCATCGTGCAGAAATGGGACAGGGCTCTTATCAGTCGGTGCCCCAGATCATTGCCGAAGAGCTGGAAGTTAACCTTAAAGATATCAATGTAATATTTGCCATAGGTGATCCGGTTAAATACGGGAGCCAGATCACCGGCGGTAGTTCCACCATTAGGGGATCTTATAAAAAACTGCTGAAATTAAGTGCAACCGCGCGTGAAATGCTCATCACAGCGGCAGCAAACAAATGGAATGTTCCGGCAAGCGAGTGCTACGCCGAGTCAGGGCACGTTATCCATAAGCCTTCCGGCAAAAAATTTAATTACGGTGAATTGGTGACGGACGCATCAAAGCTTTCACCGCCGAAAGAGGTTAAGCTCAAAAATATTTCAGAGTATAAGCTGATCCGCAAACCGCTTCAAAGGCTCGATACGCCTATGAAAACCAATGGCGGGGCCATCTTCGGTTTGGATAAAAAACTGCCCGGAATGTTATATGCGGCGGTTGAACGTAATCCGAGACTGCGAGGAAAAGTAAAAAGCTTTGATGATTCCGCGGCACGGAAGGTTCCTGGTGTTAAGCAGGTATTTAAGATCCAAATGATGGTTTTTAATACTACCCGCGATGGCGTAGTGGTTATTGCCGATTCAACCTGGGCAGCCATGCAGGGCAGAAAAGCCTTACGTGTTGAATGGGATGACAGCGGTTTTGACCATGTGAATACCGCCGATATTTATAAAGCCCACGAGGAATTGCTTAAAAAGGAAGAAGGGCTTTCGTTCAAAAAGCAAGGTGATCCGGATAATATCTTAGCGCAGGCTGCCAAAAAGATCGACGTGGTCTATCAAACCCCATATCAGTCGCATGCGGCTATGGAACCATTGAATTGCGTGGCGCATTACCAACCCGACAAAATTGAGATTTGGGGACCGATACAGGCCCCCGATTGGGTGCTTGGTGATATTAGTACTAAATTCAAGATGCCCAAAGAAAAAGTGATCGTCAATATGACCTTTTTAGGCGGGGGATTCGGACGAAAAGCGTTCCTGGATTATCCTTACGAAGCTGTTGCGATATCAAAAGAAATTGGCGCACCAGTTCAGGTCGTTTGGACGCGGGAAGATGATATCAGGCAAGGGCCCTATCGTGCCGGCATCTCCTACAGGGGGCAGGGATCGCTTGAAAATGGCGAGATCAGTGCTTTGAAATTTAAAATGGCCGGGCAAAATATAGATCACTGGAACGGACCAGCGCGGGATAAGGCAAATGGCAGCACTTCGGAAGGTTTTCTAAAGCCCTATTACGACAGCATCAAAAATATCAGTTTTGCCGATGTTCCTTACGAAATGCCTTTACCCAATATGTGGTGGCGCTCAGTTTATGCTTCCACCAATGGTTTTGCGTATGAGAGCTTTATGAACGAAATGGCTGTTTTAGCCGGACAGGATCAGCTTGACTTTCGGAGAAAATATTTGAAAGACGAGCGCTGCCAGCACCTGATCGATAAAATGGAAGAGGTGTCAGGCTGGAAATCCAGGAAAAAGAACGAAGGATATGGCGTTGCGATCACTGAGTGTTTTGAAACTACTGTGGGACAAGTGGTGAAGGTTTCCAGGCGTCCAGACGGAAAAGTTAAGATCGACAAGGTTTGGGCAGTGATGGACTGCGGCTGGTATGTTAATCCCGATATTATCAAAGCGCAAGTGGAAGGTTCGGTCGTTATGGCCCTGGGCGCAGCCACCATACACGAAATCACTTTTAAAAACGGCTTGGTGGAACAAAATAATTTTTACGACTACCTGATGCCGCGCATGAGTGATGCGCCCCTTGTTGAAGTACATATTATGGAAAATACATCTGATGCAGGTGGCGTGGGAGAACCGGGCCTGCCACCATTCGCGCCGGCACTAACGGATGCCATTTATGATTTGACAGGGAAGCGGATCAGGAAACTGCCTTTCAATATGAATACCATTTAAGTAAATCAAATGGGTTCATTTTGTGATTAAGTTGGTTAACGCCGGGTTGCCAATAGTCGACCGTCCAGGACGACCATGTCAACTTACGAATAAGTTAAAAGTTCAGCATGGAAGTAAAATGCTAATAATCAACTCGTTAATTTCTTTAAGTCCCGCAAAAAAATGCTTCGGAAATTGTCCTGCCATCGAAGGGACCATCAGAAGAGGTTGTATCAAAAGACTTAAATCTAAAAAATACTCAAAATAATATTTGGTCTCTGTGATCTCCGCGCCTTCTTTGTGATCTCTGCGGCAAAAATCATTAACCACAAAGTACATAAAGGAGACACAGAGAGGCACGGAGTTTTTTATTTCCCCAAATTTAATTTTGTTCGGTCCTTTGTGATTTTACTTTTGATACAACCACTTTTGGTTTTTATAATGATTTTGTACAAATGTATAAATGTTTGTAATCACCAAAATGATGCTTCGAATGCTGACATCTTACTTATTAAAGCTGACCGGATAAGCCGCTCCCTGCTATATCTTATCTAAACCCTATTAACTTGCAGCTATTTGGATGAATTAAGCCATAATTAATAGTTTATTAATGAGCTATCGTTAATATCGCTTCAAATAATTAAACCTATAAATACCCGCCTGTTAAAAGGAAATAATTGTAACCAAATGAATAATAAATTTTTAAATGCCTTATTCGCCTTATTGACAGGCGTGTTGCTACACGTAACGGCCAACGCACAAGTAAAAAAGAAGGAATTTAATATTGTTCCCTTTTTGAATGCTTTTAATGTAAGTTGGAACACGCCCGGGCCAACTTCAATGCAATCCATGCCAACCGGCAATGGCGATATCGGCCTCAACGTATGGGTTGAACCCAACGGCGATCTTTGCTTTTTTATAGGGAAAACCGATGCCTGGGGGGCAGCCGCGGCTACAGAAAAAAACAGCTGGATAAAAGATGGCGGCGTGTTAATGAAACTGGGAAAAGTGCGGGTGTCCGTAAGCCCAAATCCGATGGCACAGCAGGGAAGCCCTTTCCGGCAAATACTAAAACTGCATAACAGCGAGATCCTGGTTAAGGAAGGCACCGGTGCCGATGCTGTTCAATTGAGGGTTTGGGTGGATGCAAACCACCCGGTTATAAGGGTCGAATCAAAAAGTGTAAAGCCGGTTTCAGTAAAAGTTACGCTGGATAACTGGCGGGTTGGCGGGGGTGATACCATTTTACCGAAACAAGCCAATAAAATTACCTGGTATCATCAAAATCCGGATTATGCCGACCAACACCTGCACGGCATTGTTTTTGGCGGAATTATTAAGGGAAAAGGGCTGGTGACCAGGGATGATACTACCCTGGAAACAACTAAAGCTGTTAATGATCTGTTAGTCTCGGTTTATCCTTTAACTACAAAGAACCTGACCTCCGACCAATGGTCCGCCAAGTTGAATGGCGAAATTACCGGAATAGACGCCCTGCCGCTTGAACAGCAACGGCTGGCCCATCAGCAATGGTGGAGTAAATTCTGGCTCCGGAGCTGGATCTTTGTAAATGGTGACGATGTTGCTAAAACAACTACACAAGGATATCTCCTGCAACGCTATATTACTGCCTGCGCGGGCAGGGGAGCTTATCCTATTAAATTTAACGGCTCCATTTTCGTAGTGGACAACCCGCAATTTAAGGCGAACGAAAGAGCTCCGGCAATAGCGATAGATGCGGATTACCGCGAATGGGGTGGGCAATATTGGTTGCAAAATACCCGCCCAATGTATTGGCCGCGCCTTATGGCAGGTGATTTTGACGAAATGCTGCCCCTGTTTAAAATGTACCTTGATATGTTACCGGGTAATAAAGCGCAGGTAGAGAGGTATTACCATCACGGTGGCTGCTATTTTCAGGAAACGTCGCCTTTTTGGGGTGGCTTGCCTTACATGGGGCCGGAGGTGGAGGAAAACTGGACCGGCCACTACTTTACCCCGATACTGGAGTTAAGCATGATGATGCTGGATTACTATGAGTATACCGGCGACAAAAAATTTGCCAGGGAAACGCTTTTGCCAATAGCATCAGCAGGCGTGGAATTTTTTGACAAGCATTTTGGCCGGGATGCCGGGGGGAAATTATTGCTTGATCCCGACAATTCCATTGAAATGTTCTGGAAAGTGCATAATCCAGCGCCCGATATTGCCGGCTTACATGCAGTTGTGGCCCGGTTAATGACCCTGCCGCCCGATTTAACCGATGAAAAATCGCGGGAAAACTGGAAAAGGTTCTACGGTGAACTTCCCGATCTGCCGGTAGGTGAGAAAGATGGCAAACAGGTATTGTTGCCGTATACCGGTCCCCAAACTGTTAAGGGGCGAAACCTGGAAAATCCGGAATTATACGCGGTTTATCCGTTCAGGTTATACGGACTTGGCAAGCCCGACCTGCAATTAGCGATCAATACTTTTAATGCGCGCGGATTTAAAGACAAGGGTTGCTGGGTACAGGACCCGATACAGGCTGCCATGCTTGGCTTGACGGATGTTGCCAGGACTTATGTAACTTTCAATTTGGCCCGTAAGGAACCTACCCTTAAGTTCCCGGCATTTTGGGCAACCGGACATGATTATGCGCCGGATGAAGACAATGGCGGTAATGGCGAGAACGGCTTGCAGGAAATGCTAATGCAGATAGACGGTAAAAAAATCATCCTGCTGCCGGCCTGGCCGAAAGAGTGGGGCAATACAGAGTTTAAACTGAACGCGCCTTATAATACCACAGTTCAGGGTAGGATAGTGAATGGCAAGCTCACGGATTTGGTAGTTACACCTGTGTCACGAAAGACTGATGTGGTCGATTTGTCAAAACAATCAAAGTAAACAAGTTTTAATCGTTAACCCTGCGGTTGGAATTATTAGTGTTAAGTCAAGAGTCTTTAGTCGTAAGTCTTAAATCAAATTTTGCCTTTTTCTGACTTAGAACTAAAGACTTTTTGACTCAGGACTAAATGTCAATTTATAGGTGACACAACACTAGTCATGGTCACCAATGTTTATAGCTATTTAGCGATGTTGGTCAATTAGCACCACATTCCCATCTGGGTCAGTTATCATAAAACCTGCCAGGCCGGAAGTTTTGTCATCAGCTTCAGTCGTTAATTTAATTCCTTTGTTCTTCAGTTGTCGTTGAATTTCTCTGACGTCATCAAACTCCTCTATGTTTTTAGCATTTTCGTCCCAGCCCGGATTGAAAGTTAAAATGTTACCTTTAAACATTCCCTGAAACAGCCCGATGAGCGAATTTTCATTTTTCATTATGAGATAATTTTTTTCCATGCCCCCTGCAAAAACTTTAAAGCCAAGGTTTTCATAAAATTGTTTTGAAACGTTAATGTCTTTGACATTAAGACTAACTGAAAATGCCCCTAATTTCATAATTCTTTCTTTTTTTATCTTACTGTTATTGTCTATTTGTTTTGTAATGATTGTTTTGAAGGAGAAACCAAGACAAAATGTTGCTGCAAGTCCTAAAATTATTAATGCTGTCTTTTTCATTTTGAGGTAATTTTAGTTGTCAATGGTTATTCAAGTTAACAGTGAAACTAGGTTTGACGCATAATCTGTTTGTACGCTTATTATATTAAATGTATAAAGTTCTGATTACGACGCAAAGCCCGGAGCGATTTTTTTTTCGTAGGTATGAAATACTACGATACCTCAACAAGGATTATCGAATTTACTAATCATCCAACCCTTTCCCATCCAAAATTTGGGGTATATATTTTTCAACCCTTGCCTCGCGGGTTTTTGATTGTTTGGCTTGAGAAAAATAAAGCAGGTACCCTTTTTGCCGCCCCGGGGTCAATGCTTCAAAGGCAGCTTTCAGGGCAGGGATCCGGTCTAATTTATATTGAAATTCTTTGGCGACGGTGAATTCTTCCGTCTTTTTAAAATCCACTTCCAAACCGGCTTTTTCCACTTCAATGGCTTCATAAATATAGGCTTTCAAGGTGGCTTTTAGGTCGGCTATTTCCCCAACATTGGTAAACCGGGCCTGCCGGGCCGACTGCACATTCTCCGTTTGCTGTACCAGGATCCCATGTGCATCATTTAACAATACTCCTTTGAAAAACAAAAACGCGCAGTATTCTTTAAACACATGTATTAAAACCATGTTACTTTTCTGAAACGTGTAACAGGGACAACCCCACTTCAACTCTTCGGTAAGCCCGCAGTCGAGAGCTATCGTTCTCAATTGCTCCAGTTCTTTCTGCCACTTTTTGGCTTTATTAAAATAAAAATCAACTTTAGGATTCATAGTATCTTATTTTGTGCAATATCTATACCCTTAGCGAGCCACGGAAACCCCTTGCGGCGTAGTAGGATTCTGCTCCGTTGTGATAAACAAAGACAGTATCATAGCGGCGATCACAAAAGATGGCTCCGCCAAGTTTTCTAATACCGGCAGGGGTTTTTATCCAACCCGATGTTTTCAAATCGAAGTTTCCAAGCTGCTGCAATCCCCGGTATTGTTCTTCCGTTAAAAGCTCAATACCCATAGCCGCAGCAATATCAACAGCACTGTTTTCTGGTTTAAATTCTTTCCTGTCATCCAGCGCTTTACGGTCGTAACAAAGGCTTCTGCGGCCTTTAGGACTTTCGGCCGAACAATCATAAAAAATGTACTCGCCCGTTTTGTTATCATAAGCAACAACATCCGGTTCACCGCCAGTTCTTTCCATTTCATTGAGCGACCACAGTTTTTCAGGATTAGCTTCCAACTTTGCTTGTACTTTAGTCCATTCAACACCCTTATGGCGGTTCATGTTTTTCTCAAAACGGGCTTTCAATGTGCCGAGTAGTTCATCACATTGTTCTGGTGACAACTCCTTTTTATTGTTATTAATGTTGTTCATAATTGGCCGAATTTATTTCAAAGCAAATTAGGATTCATCCTATTCTTTTATTGATTAACTGAAATGATTTTTCTATCCGCCGGCCTCAAATACCACGATAACACGGTAAAAACGGCCAGTAAAACCGGGGCAATTATTTGCATTGACACATCACTGCTGGCAATATGCGAGATCACCGCACCGGTCAGGACAAAAAATATGCCTGCATACGCCCATTCCTTAAGCAATTTAAATTTCGGAATTAATATCGCAATTATGCCCAATACCTTCCAAACGCCAATAATCGAAATAAAGTAAGTAGGATACCCAAGGGGTTTAAAACCCTGTATCACCCCTTTTACCTGCATAGCCTGTGCCAGTCCGCCCAAAAAAACACAAAAGGATAATATTACGGTAATTATCCAATACCAAATTAGCTTTCTCTTTTCCATTTTTCAATTATTTTAGTTTGCTTAATATCTCTTGCAATCGGTTATGTGCCCAGTTTATTCCCTGGCCAAAGGGTAAAGCCAGCACCTGGTCTCTTTTTGCAACCGATTCATATATTACGTGCATATTCACTTTGCTGGTGTCATCGGTAAGCTTTTCAAATTCTGTTATCTCAAGCTGTACGCCAAAAGGTGTGTTCGCCATCTCAAATGTCCGTGTGATCTTCCGGTTCGGGCTAAACTCGTGGATCACCCCACTGGCCTGGAATACCACGTTCCCCTTGGGGTCTGTTGTTTCAAATTGCCAGCCGCCGTACTTTTTATTTTCAAGTTTCAGCACTTTCGTTCCCATCCATTGCTCAATAATTTCGGGCTCTGCATAAGCTTTAAAAAGTAATTCCAACGGCAGATCAAATTCCCTGGTGATCAGCAGGTCCTGTTTGCCATCTTCGGCATTGATTTTTGTTTTTTGTTCCATATTATTCTATTTTTTGGATTTGTATTGTTTCATTATGGTTTCGAGTTTGTTAAACCTTTCATCCCACATTTTGCGGAATGGTTCAATAAAGTCAGCTACTTCTTTCATGTTTTTTGCATTAATGTGATAGTAAATTTCCCTTCCGTTTTGTTTTTGTTCCAGTAACTCGCACTCGGTGAGTATTTGCAGGTGTTTTGAAACGGTTGGTCTGGCTGTGTCAAAGTTTGAGGCTATCGCCCCTGCTGTCATGGTTTGCGTAGCAACCAACAGCAGTATTGCCCTCCTGGTCGGGTCGGCGATGGCTTGAAATACGTCTCGTCTTAAGTTCATTGCGTAGCTATTTGGCTACAAACATATATGTAGTTATTTGACTACGCAAATTTTTTGAGAAAATTTTCAAGGAAGGCAAAATGAAGCTGATTTGAGCTGTGTTGGTAAGGCGTTGGCTGCGCGGTTGTTTAGCCTTGCTGCCAACGGTAAAATTGACGAAACAACTCGACTTGTTTTATGAAAAACCTTCTGCCGTTATTCATTGGTGGTCAGCAAAATGTAATAATATTACAGATTTCATTAGATTTAAAAGCCTTTGTTTAAACAAACATTCTCAAATATTGTTAAGTCTATATTTTTTTCTGGCTTCTGCCATATTGAATTTTCATAATAATATTTCTATATATATATTTACTAATATTTTGGTAATTGCGCCCGTTTTATAGGGTGTAAACTGCCGGGACACAACATAGATATTTATTAACCGAAAACATTACTTAAAAATTAATGGAACAAGATGTGCTTGGCCTAAAGCAAAAAGAAACACCCCACCTCAACGGCATTGAAGACTCTCTTGATGTAAAAAAGCTCTTAAGCGTTCTTTCACTTGTTAAAAACGGAAAGCTTGATGTCAGAATGCCGGTTACCCAGGCCGGGATAAACGGGCGGATATGCGAAGTGCTGAATGACATTATTGAAATGAATCAGCGTTTGGTGACAGAGATCTCTTCAGCGGAAATTACGATTGGGAAAAAAGGAAATTTATCAAAAAGAATTGAATTACCGGATGCTAAAGGTGAATGGGCCGGTGGCGTAAATTCGTTAAATAACCTGATTGAAGACCTAACTTCTCCAACGCTGGAAATAGCCGGCATGATCAATTCGGTAGCTAATGGCGATCTGTCTAAACATATTCCGTTAGAGATAAAAGGACATCCCTTAAAGGGAGAATTTTTGCGGATCGCAAAAGAATCCAATCAGATGCTTTCCAAGCTGCAGCTGTTTTCAATGGAAGTAACCCGGGTAGCACGCCAGGTGGGCTCTGAAGGCAAATTAGGTGAGCAAGCCAAAATTAAAGGGGTAGCAGGGGTGTGGGCTGAATTAACCGACTCCGTAAACCAGATGGCCGGGAACCTGACCGCCCAGGTACGTAATGTGGCGGCGGTAACTACGGCGGTAGCAAAAGGTGACCTTTCCCGGAAAATAACGGTAGAAGCAAAAGGCGAGATCCTGGAGCTGAAAAACACGATCAATACCATGGTGGATCAGCTTAACTCCTTCTCTTCCGAAGTAACCCGTGTGGCGCTGGAAGTAGGTACCGAAGGTAAGCTGGGTGGACAGGCCAAAGTACCCGGAGTTGCCGGAACCTGGAAGGATTTAACCGACTCCGTGAACCGGATGGCTGGTAACCTAACCTCCCAGGTACGAAATATAGCGGGTGTAACCACCGCGGTGGCCAATGGCGACCTTTCTAAAAAGATCACGGTAGACGTAAAAGGAGAAATGCTGGAACTGAAAAAGACCATCAATACGATGGTGGATCAGCTTAACTCATTTGCATCAGAAGTAACGCGTGTGGCACTTGAGGTTGGTACAGAAGGTAAATTGGGCGGCCAGGCACGGGTAAAAGGAGTAGGCGGGGTTTGGAAGGACCTGACGGATTCAGTAAACCAAATGGGCAGTAACCTTACCGACCAGGTGCGTAACATTGCATGGGTTACCACGGCGGTAGCAAAGGGGGATCTGTCCCGAAAGATTACGGTAGACGCAAAAGGCGAGCTCCTGGAATTAAAAAACACGATCAATACGATGGTGGATCAGCTTAACTCATTCTCTTTCGAGGTAACCCGTGTGGCGCGCGAGGTAGGGTCAGAGGGGCAGCTGGGAGGCCAGGCAAATGTGCCCGGTGTAGGTGGTACCTGGAAGGATCTGACAGACTCTGTAAATCAGATGGCAGGTAACTTAACAGGCCAGGTGCGCAATATAGCTGAAGTAACAACCGCAGTAGCAAAAGGCGATTTATCAAAAAAAATAACGGTAGACGTACAGGGTGAAATGCTGGAGTTAAAGATCACCATCAATACCATGGTAGATCAGCTCAACTCATTCGGCTCGGAAGTAACACGTGTGGCCCGTGAGGTTGGTTCGGAAGGACAATTAGGGGGGCAGGCAAACGTACCGGGTGTAGGCGGAACCTGGAAGGATTTAACCGACTCTGTGAATAAAATGGCGGATAACCTGACCTCGCAGGTGCGGAATATTGCCGAGGTAACAACAGCGGTAGCTAAAGGCGATCTTTCACGCAAGATCACCGTAAACGCCAAAGGAGAATTGCTTGAGCTAAAAGATACTATCAACACAATGGTTGATCAGCTGCGGGCTTTTGCTTCCGAAGTAACACGTGTGGCGCGTGAGGTAGGCTCTGAAGGACAATTAGGGGGGCAGGCCAACGTACCGGGTGTAGATGGAACGTGGAAGGATCTAACGGATTCAGTAAATAAAATGGCGGGGAACCTGACTGCACAGTTACGTAATATTGCCGATGTGTCTATCGCGATAGCTAATGGTGATCTATCAAAGAAAATTACGGTAGACGTACGCGGAGAAATTTTGCAGCTAAAGGAAACTATTAATACGATGGTTGATCAGCTGCGTGGCTTTGCATCTGAAGTAACACGTGTGGCGCGTGAAGTAGGTACGGATGGTAACCTTGGCGGCCAGGCTTTTGTACCCGGGGTTGCAGGTACCTGGAAGGATTTAACGGATTCGGTGAACCAGATGTCAAGTAACCTGACCTCGCAGGTACGGAATATTGCAGAAGTAACCAAGGCGGTGGCAAGCGGTGACCTTTCTAAAACGGTGATCATCGATGTAAAAGGTGAGATCATGGATTTAAAGAACACCATTAATACCATGGTAGATCAGCTCAACTCTTTCGCATCGGAAGTAACCCGTGTGGCAAGGGAGGTGGGCACCGAAGGCAAGCTTGGCGGCCAGGCGCATGTAAAAGGTGTAGGCGGTACCTGGAAGGATCTAACGGATTCGGTAAACCAGATGGCATCCAATTTAACCGGGCAAATCCGGGGTATTGCAAAAGTAGCAACCGGTATTGCAAAAGGCAATCTGAAACAACGCTTATCCATTAACGCTTTGGGCGAGGTGGCGCAGCTTACCGATACCATTAACGAAATGATTGATACACTTGCTGTATTTGCCGATGAGGTAACAACCGTTGCGCGTGAAGTAGGTGTGCAGGGGCGTTTAGGAGGCCAGGCCAGCGTACCGGGTGCATCCGGTACGTGGAAGGATTTAACGGAGAACGTAAACCAGCTGGCACAAAACCTTACCACCCAGGTGCGTTCCATATCCGAGGTAGCATCGGCGGTAACAAAAGGTGACCTTACCCGGACTATCCGGGTGGAAGCCAAAGGTGAGCTGGAAGCCCTGAAGGATACCATTAACCAGATGATCGCCAACCTGAAAGGGACAACGTTACGTAATCACGAACAGGATTGGCTTAAATCTAACCTGGCTAAGTTTGCCCAGATGCTGCAGGGCCAGCGCGACAGGAATGCGGTGGCCAACAAAGTATTATCAGAATTAGCCGAACTGGTAAATGCCCGTTATGGCGCGTTTTATATTTTGGAACAGCCTGAAGCCTCAGACGAACCTACACTAAAGCTATTTGCAGGCTATGCACAGAAAAGCCGGAAATTAATAAACCAGGAGTTTTCGCTTAGTGAAGGATTGGTTGGGCAGTGCGCTACTGACAAAGAAAGGATCAGGCTGTCTAACGTACCTACTGAATACCTCCAGATCAGTTCGGGCATTGGCAGTGCCGCACCAATTGACCTGGTAATTTTACCTGTGCTATTTGAAAACAATATAAAAGCTGTTATCGAACTAGCTTCATTCGAGAATTTTAGTGATACACACATCGACTTTTTGGATCAGCTGACCGAAAGCATCGGTATCGTACTAAACAATATAGAAACCAATACCCGTACGGAAGAATTGTTATCCCAATCACAATCGCTGGCCGGTGAACTTTCCTCCCAGCAGGAAGAGTTAAGGCGCGCTAATGATGAGCTGCATGACAAGGGCCGTTCGTTAGAGGAAAAAGCAGAACAACTGACACTTACATCCAAATATAAATCGGAGTTTTTGGCCAACATGTCGCACGAGCTGCGTACCCCCCTTAACAGTTTATTGATCCTTGCCCAGCAGTTATTCGAAAATCCGGAAGGAAACCTGACCGAAAAACAAAGGATGTTCGCCAAAACCATCCACTCCTGCGGGGACGACCTCATCCAATTGATCAATGATATCCTTGACCTTTCCAAGATAGAATCAGGCGTTATCGCTGCCGATGTAATGCCGGTAAGCTTTAAGGAGATCGCTGCTTTTGCCGAATCTACTTTTAAGCCGATCTCTGAAGCTAAGAACCTTAAGTTTGAGATCGATGTGCAGGAAGGGCTTCCTGAACTGATGGAAACAGATATGCAGCGTTTGAACCAGATCCTTAAAAACCTGCTTTCCAACGCCTTTAAATTCACTGAAAAGGGCCGGGTTAAATTACATATTTTCAGGCCGGGGCCTGGTCATGAAAATCCGTTAAGCACTAATGAGTCGGTTATTGCTTTCTCTATTGAAGATTCGGGTATTGGGATCTCAAAAAACACCCAGGGCATTATATTCGAGGCCTTCCAGCAAGCCGAAGGTTCTACCAGCCGCAAATATGGTGGCACCGGTTTGGGATTATCCATCAGTAAGGGTTTTGCTGAGCTTTTAGGTGGTACTATTACCGTAGGCAGCGAATTAGGTAAAGGAAGCGTGTTTACTTTATACTTACCACTAAAGTATAACGAAGAGAAATTAATCCCGGTTAAAGTGAAAGAAGCCTATCCGGTTTCGCATCTGCGGCCTAACCTGATCGATACAGCCGAATTGGTCATAGATGATGACCGCCACAATATTGTGGCCGAAGACCGGGTGCTGCTGGTGATAGAGGACGACCTCCGGTTTACCAAGATCCTAATCGATAAGGGGCATGATCTAAACCTGAAAGTGGTGGTCGCTATCAGTTACCTGGAAATTTTCGACAGCATTATTAAATATAACCCCATTGCCATTACGCTTGATGTAAATATGCCGGAGTCAAACGGATGGAAGATCCTCAAATTACTAAAAACCGATATTAATTTGAGGCATATCCCGGTACATGTGATCTCTGGAGAGGATAACAAGGTAATGGCCATGAAATTTGGTGCAAAAACATTTAGTTTGAAACCCTTATCAAACAACTCACTGGATGAACTGATCAACGGAATTGTAAGTTTCAATGAACATACAAAAAAACGGGTATTGGTGATAGAAGACAATGAAACCGAATTACAAAGGCTGTCTGACCTACTGGCTAATGATCAAATAGCAGTATTTGGTGCGGCTACTGCAAAAAAAGCGCTTTCTGTTTTAAAAAAGGAGCTGTTTGATTGTATCATCCTTGATTTTGTATTGCCTGATGCCAATGGTTTGGATCTTTTAAATAAGATCAATCTGTTAAAACAGCCGCAAACCACTATTATCCTGCACTCAGCACGCGATTTCACACAGGATGAGCAGATCCAGTTAAAGCGGCTCAACCACAAAGTAATTACCAAAACGCCTTCATCTCATATTTACCTGCTGGAGGAAATGTTGGTGTTGCTCCATATTAATAAAAAGTATATCAGCGAAGGCAAATTAAAATTGATTGATGGCATCCGGGATAAAACCGATATACTTGACCGGAAAAAGGTACTGGTTGTAGATGATGATGTGCGAAACCTGTTTGCGCTGACCGCCGTTTTCGAAAGATCGAATATCGAAGTTATCACGGCTGAAAGCGGCAGGGATGCGCTGGAAATATTGAATAATGATAAAAAGATAGACATTGTGCTGATGGACATCATGATGCCTGAGATGGATGGCTATGAAACCATACAGATCATCCGTAAAGAACCCCGCAATAAAACTTTACCGATTATAGCGGTAACCGCCAAAGCGATGATCGGCGACCGCCAGAAGTGCATTTCTTCGGGGGCATCAGATTATATTACCAAACCAGTTAAAACGGACCAGTTGTTGTCATTAATGCGCGTATGGCTGATCAAATAGTGTTCAAAGAAAAAGTAATGGAAAGTGAAAAATCAGTGCCAGACTCTGTCATAAAGCTCCTGTTGGTTGATGACAATGAGAACAATTTATTGTCCATGGAAGTGGCTCTGGAAAGAGAAAACTATGTTTTCGTTAAGGCCTTATCTGGCAGGGAAGCGCTACGTATATTGTTAAAGGAGGAGGATTTTTCTCTCATTCTGCTGGACGTGAAAATGCCTACTATGGACGGATATGAAACTGCCGGCCTGATCTATCAGCGCGACAAGTTAAAGCATATCCCGATCATTTTTATTACAGCGCATGATTATGAAGAGGCATCGATGTTTAAGGGTTACCAGGCCGGTGCTGTTGATTTTATAAGAAAGCCTTTTAATGCGGAAATATTGAGGTCTAAAGTTGCTGTATTTGCCGAATTACACAGAAAGAACCAGCTTTTAAGAAAACAGGAGGAAAAAGTGCAGCGGATCAATAATGATCTGTTGCAGCTGAACCACGAACTTGAAAAGCGGGTTTTGGATCGTACAATGGAACTGGAAAACTTGAACCATGAATTAAAAGCACTCAATTTATCCAAAGATAAGTTCCTGTCACTTATCTCTCATGACCTGCGCAACCCGCTTACCGCTCTCCTCGCCTCATCCGGCAAATTAAATGAAGATGCAGAAAATTTGAGCCCAAATCAGATCAAACAACTTTCGCAGATCATTTATCGTACTTCTAATAAACTGCTTATTCAGTTGAATGAAGTTATTGACTGGTCTAAAAAACAAAGTCAGCAGGTGCAGTTTAATCCTGAATTGATTTGCCTTAAAGAGCGGATTGAAGATGCATTAGAGCTTTTAAGGGCTCTTGCCGGGCATAAGGGAATTAAACTGGAGAATAAAACATCGCAGGATATTTATGTAAAGGCTGACTCTTTAATGTTACGGTCAATTGTTCAGAACCTGGTAACCAATGCCATTAAATATACACCCCAAGGCGGTTCTGTTACCATTGATGCCAAACTGGAACAAGATAGGGTTTGCATTTTTGTAGAAGATACAGGTGTGGGCATGGCCATGGATATGCGGGAAAAGTTGTTTAATAAAGTGAGCCTTAATTCAATTTCAGGCACCAATAATGAAACGGGCAGCGGTCTGGGCCTGTTCCTGGTCAACGATTTCGTAACTCAGCATGGCGGCAAGATCGATGTGGAAAGCGCCGAGGGTATAGGGACAACTTTCAGGTTTACAATACCCATAAAGGAATAGCCCGATTATCACCAATTCAAAACCAACAAAAAAACTATATTTGCGGCTGAAAGTAAAATTTTCGGGATGTAGCGTAGCCCGGTATCGCGCCACATTTGGGATGTGGAGGCCGCAGGTTCGAATCCTGCCATCCCGACGATACCAATAAAACCGCCTTTAAAGAGATTTAAAGGCGGTTTTTTTTCAATCATTTTTGACAGATATTAACTTGCTGTAAATCAATACGGTATCGGTTCGAAGTCCTGCCACCTTTCAAAAAAAAGTCCATCAAAACAAATTGATTTTCTAAACTATAAAGGAGCGGGTTCACAAGCTTTCAAAACTTCTGAACGCAATAACCTGATTCTTGATTGGTTTAACAGTTCTCAAATAAGCATATATTGCTGCAAGATCGTTGGCCTTCATTCCGGCATACAAATACCACGGCATTGGTATTTGTGGATCGCCGAGATTAAGCTTAGCAGCTTGCTCTTCTTTACCTTCAAAGCTTTTAAATCGTTGGATGAATAGCTCTTTACTCCATGATCCAATGCCGGTTAATTTATCCGGTGTGATATTTGCAGAACGTACAACACCGCCTTGCTGTTTAAATTCCATTCCACCGCCAAACTGCGTTCCAGGGATTATATCCCCATGATACCTTTTACTATGACAATCTACACAAGCCGCTGCGTTAACGAGATAAGCGCCATATTTGATGGTATCCTTTTCCGATGGTAGCTTACCCAAATTGGCCTTATGCGGCATGGTATTAATTATAAAGTTGACCGGAAAGTCAATTTCTGACGCCGGTATGTCTTTTTTAATTACAGAAATTGAACGCAAATAAACAATAATTCTATACACGTCCTCTTTATCCATCTGCCCTATATGATCGCAGGGCATTAGTGGAAAGATGGCTTTGCCAAATTTGTTCTCCCCGGTAGTCAGCGCCCTGAATATTTCGCCATCTGTCCAACTAAATAATTTATAAGGGGTTATATTAGATGCGTAAAACTTGCCGGGAAGGCCCATCTGCTGATCAAACTTTTCGCCTCCAGCCCCGAAGCCGCCCACCACCGGGCCCCCGTACAAACTCTCGTCCTTAGTGCTGTGGCAGTCCATACAAGCAGAAACGTGGTTGGCTAAATAATCGCCGCGTTTTATTCGTTCCGCTGTGCGTTCTATTTTAATTTGAGGAGCTGCGCCTGTGTCTGGTAATGCCACTTTTACATAAGTCCCGGCGGCAGCCACTACTACCAACAACCCAAGTAGAATAAATCCAATTACTTTTACTGCTTTCATACTATTCTAATTTTGAGCTTATATGTTTTAACGACATAAAAAACAAGGCGGAGACCCTTGGATGTTCTGCTAATTTTTTCACTAACCAAATCCTTAGTTACTGATGCAGGGTGCTGCCCTTGTAGGTTTTATCACCGATAAGACCTTTTGTTGGCACCTCCCAGCCTTATTAATTTTCAGAAATAGTTGGTCTTTTCATATCGTACTTATCGGATTTCACGATATCAACAATGAATTTAGCTACACTTTGCCTGCTGATATATAAACTTGGCTTAGGTAAGTTATTAAAACTCACCTTTAAAGTTTTTATCTTATTGGAATCATTTAAGGCAACAGGCCGTACAGCCGTCCAGTTTAAGTTTGAATTTGCTAATAGTTTTTCCCCTAATTCGTGTTCCGCGTAGACGGGGCGGAGGTTGGTATAGTTAATTAACCATCTGAGCCAAAAAGGGATCTCCATTTTGGTATCCCCAACACCCCACGCAGAGACTGTAATTAAACGTTTCAGGCTTTGTTGATCCGCTTCAGCTATAACATTTTTTATGCTTTCAGATATGAAATTTTTGGCGGTTATTAATTTAGACCAGGGAGCATCTGAGGCTCTGACGATACCCAAAGCACTTATTATCAGATCACAGCCTTGCATTGCAGCCGCTAAATCCGCTATGCGGGTAGGTGTTCCCTGATATACTTTAATTGATTTTGAGCTAAAGGATATTTTGTTTTTATCTCGCACCAAAACATTTAAATCATAGCCGTGCTTTAGTGCCTCTTCAACAATAAGACGACCGGTTCTACCGGTGGCCCCTAAAATGAGTATTTTCATAATATTTATTTTACTTGTTTGTTAATTCATTTATTGAACACAAACCATTTTTATCTTTTTATTTTATTTTTTTAATTTTTGAGTGCCTGTTACAATACTTTATAGATCTGACCGGTTTGTCCGCCCAAAGCGCTTTTGATATAAGCCTGTGTAACCCGGCTCATGGTAACCGGAACATGTCCAGGGAAATATGAAAAATAGGCTGTAGATTCTTCAACTATATCAGGACCCACCGCATTGATACGCACCCCGTTCTCCAGCTCTATTGCTGCGCCCTTTACAAATCCATTGATCGCTCCATTCATCGTACTGATGTTTGCTCCCATTACAATCGGATCATCGGCTAATGCACCTGATGTTAAAGTAAACGACCCTTTCGGATTAATGTAATGCTGGCCAATCAAAACCAGGTTAACCTGGCCCATCAATTTACTGTTCACGCCAATCCTGAAATCAGCATCCTTCATAAATGCCAACGGCCCGAACTGTGCATCCCCGGCAGCGCAAATTAAGGCGTCGAATTTTCCGACCTGTTGATAAAAGTTTTCTATCGACTCGGTTGACGATATATCTACCTGTATATCACTACTTTTTGAACCTGCCTTAATTACTTCATGATCTTTTTGTAATGCGGCGGTTACGTGTTTTCCAATGGTACCTGCGGCACCTATAATTAATATTTTCATATTCACTTTTTTTAACAAAACTAATCCATAACTTTACTTTTGTCAAGTAATGTCACATTTGTCAAGTATTGACATTAAAGACACTAATACACATTATCAGCATGATAGCAGAAAAAATAATTGAAAAAAAAGTAGAGCCGGATTGTGATTGCTCAATAATAGGATCAATTAATATCATAAGCGGCAAGTGGAAACCCGTTATTATCTGGATGTTATTATCAGGCCCCAAACGATTTGGTGAGCTTCATAAAACAATTGAAGGTATAGCACTAAAGGTATTATCCAGGCATTTAAAAGAACTGGAGGCTGACGGTATCATCAATCGGAAGGTATATGCCGAAGTCCCGCCAAAGGTGGAGTATACCCTCACTGAAAAGGGGATGTCGCTCAATGATGTAATGCAGCTATTAGCCGAATGGGGTAAAAAGAATACAGTAGCCACATAAGAGCATAATAAGCATAGATTTTAAATATGTTGACGGGACCTGTATCGAACTATTTTGCACGTTCTGGAGAAAAAAGCAAAAACCCACTTATGAAAATAAGCGGGTTTTGTTGAGTAAACTTCGGTAGTACCGAAGTTTTTAGTGGAGAGGGAGGGATTGAAATAAATTTATTTATTATTAGCCTCAGAAACTTAAAACTAAAAATTAAGTATGGCTTTATTTGCCAATTATATTGAGTAAATAACATCTTAGTGTTATTTATTTGTTACTTTACAAGTTCAAAATGCTGTATATCAGTCATTAATTCTATACCTGCCATGTACGGCAACAGGTAAAGAACTTGTAATGTAATAGCTATAACCATGTATATCAATATCGCACAAAATGAGACAGGTAACAATAAAGGCAGTAGCGGGCAATTGGTTACTTATTTAGAAAAGGAAAACCGTGTTGCTGAAAAGCTTAATCAGCCAGAATACTGGTTTAACCATGAGCGAAACAATATACAGCCTTATGATGTGCGATATACCATTGATAATAACATCGCCAAACTATCCAGAGATGAAACAAAGTTTTTTCTAATCAATATCAGTCCGAGTGAAAAGGAAATTAGCTACCTAAAGGAACAGTATGGTGAAGACGGTGCTAAACAACACTTGAAACAATACGCTAACCAGGTGATGAATGATTACGCCCTGAACTTTAAGCGTAACAATATTAACAGCAATAAAGACCTGGTGTATTTTGGTAAGCTGGAAAATCACCGATATTATACCTACAAAGATGAAGAAGTAAAAAACGGCCATACAAAAAAAGGCGATCAGAAACCCGGCGAACAGATGCACGTTCAAATTATTGTCAGTCGGAAAGATGCCAGTAACAGTATAAAACTTAGTCCCCTGAATAATTCCAGGGGTAAGAACCAGGCGCATAGCCTAAAGGTGGGACAGTTTGACCGTGTGGCGTTCAAACAGGCAACTGAAAAACGGTTTGATAAAATGTTTAGTTATGAGCGGGAACTAAAAGAAACTTTTAAATATGCCAATACCCTAAAGCATGGAGATTATGAGGAACGGCAGGAAATGAAAGAAAAGCGAAAGGAAGAACAGACCGTAAAGCAAGAACGCCAGCAATCTCACCATCAACGGAGTATATTCGATAAATTATTCGACAACGGGGCAGAAAAAGATATGCCAAACATCCCGGAAGGCAGGAAAAGAAAAAAGAGGCCCGAGCAAAGCCAGGGTTTAGGTATGTAAGTTGATTTTAGGCGAATACCCACACAGATGCGGCAAGCGGCTGCATTGCACCACGCAGGCCATCGCGGCGGCGGGTTTCATTCCGCCGCCAGCCTCGCTGCCGCACAAGCAGGAATGAATTTCGCTGTCGTTCATAACATACCTGCTTTTGGCTATATGCTAACAATGGTATATCTTATAATCGTTTTCTAAAAAGTTGACTTAAAAGGCAAAAAAATGTAGTTTCTGAGTTAAAAGAAAGGCTTACAATACAAGGAAATATCAAGTGTACGTATTGACAGCAAGGTTAATATAACGAAACGTATGAAGCGAGCGGTATTTGGCTCTAAATTACAGCCTTAAAACAGCATTTATTGCCTTTTAAGTCACCTTTTTAGAAAACGATTATAACATTATATATTTTTAATTTGTATAGTTACATCTGTTTTAACATAAGCGCATAAAATAGAACTAAACCAGTTGCGTTAATGCTTCCAAAATCAAATACTTAAACCTTGTAATGAAAAAAACCACCTTATCTATTTGCCTTGCTTTATCCTGCTTTTGCGCAATGGCACAAAAAAATGTTATGCTGCCTGCAATAGGCGCAACCAATGCGAAGGAAATAACCATTGACAAAGTCGCAGTGAGCGATACGGCAACCACACTTTATTTTAGTGCCCAATACTGGCCCGGAACCTGGTTCCGTATATCGTCCGCTTCTTATATAGTTGCCGCCGATAAAAAACTGGTGGCTAAATCCATTTCGGGAATGCCTTTTGACCAGCAATTCACTCCTGAAAACGGAAAAGTTTCTTTTACCATATCTTTTCCGCCTATTGACCCAAATACACCAAAAATCGATTACATAGAAAGTGATAGCGACAACAGCTTTAAGATAGTAGATATTGAATTGATGGCGGTTAAAAAACAGGCGGTTATACCTGTTGCTTTAATGGGTAACTGGTTCAAAACCGAGGGCAGCAAACAATGGCTACTGGGGCTTTACGACAATAAAATTGTTTATGATAATACAGTATGGAACTACGGACAAGTTAAAACTGACGGCAATATTATTGATATTAAATTGCAGCACGGAAAGGATATCCGCGAGTTGTATGTAAAACATGATACCACCGGGATATATGCCGGGGAAACTAAAAAAATCATGCAGCTATTAAGGGACAAACCGGGCGATATGAAGTATGCTGCTGACGGTAAGGGATTTACTTTACCGGTATTTAAAAATGATACGGCTTATTATAACGGTTACATAAATGGATACTCGTCAAAATTAGGCTATAAAACAGGCCAGATAATTATTAATAATATTGTAACCGGCGGGCAGGATGCTTACCTAATCAGCATAGCTGCCGACGGTAGCTTTTCGGCAAAGATGCCGATGAACTACCCTGAGGAGTGTTTTATAAGGATCCCCTGCTTTAATTCGAATGTTTTTATTGAACCAGGCAAACACCTTTTCCAGTTTATCGACATTACAAAAAAGTCACTGCCCATGGCTTATATGGGTGATAACGCCCGTTTAAATTATGAACTTGACGCGACAAGATATATGACATTTTTTGATTACAGTAAAGTGTTCGACAATAATCCCGACCTTGAGATAAACCTTTTTAAGAAAGCTGTACTTGACAAACGGACTAACAAATTAGCCGATCTTGAAAAATATCGGGCCGACCACAATTTAAGCAAAAAGGGTTATGAACTTACGGTATTGAACATTAATTATGAGGCTGCGCAACGATTACTACAGGTAAATTATTTACGTGAAGATGCTTACCGTAAAAAACATAATATACCAACCACACAACGTACTAATGCAATACCTCCTGCAAAATTAGACTCGACTTATTTAAGCTTCCTTAAGTATATTGATATAAACAGCCAGGCGGACGTTGTATCAAATGATTATGGCAATTTTATTAGAAGTTTGAAATATCTGGACATTATATTGGTTAGTGTTAATAGAAAAATTTTATCGTTATACGTTGCCGAATTAAAAAACAAAACTTCATTAAGCACTGAAGAAAAACAAGCACTGGCCGCAATGGATTCCGTGGCAAATTCAGATGATCAGGATGTAATTAATGCCGTTTATAAAAAAAACCATTCTGTTATCTCAGCCATTTTTGCCAAAGATAGTGTTCAACTAAGTGAAAAATTTACGGTGGAACTAAAAAGTTCACGGAAACGTGAGTTAACCGCTGTAGCACAAAAAGATATTAGTTTCGCATTAGAAGTAATGAATTTACAAATCGGGTCTGAAAATATCGACCATACCTATATTCCGTTAACGACAAAGCAATTAACAGCAATTAAGCCAGATTATAAATACCCTTATTTGTACCAGGCGCTTGTTGATCAGAATACAAAAGTCCGTGATAAAATTGCGGCCAGTATAAAAATTAGAGAGTCTGTTGCCAACGAAACCCCAAAAACCCCTGTCGACAGCGCATTTGCAGAAATTATAAAAAAATATAAAGGTAAAGCCATATATGTCGATTTCTGGGCTACCTGGTGTGTTCCCTGCCGCATGGGTATTGAAACCATAGCGCCTATTAAAGAGGATCTGAAAAATGAAAATGTAGTATTCCTATATATTACCAACCAATCATCTCCGGTGGATGCTTACAATAACGTAATAAAAAACATTAAGGGCGAGCATTACCGTGTGAGCACTGATGTTTGGAACGTATTAGCCAGCAAATTTAATATCGATGGCATACCCCATTACGCGCTGGTAAATAAAAACGGAGCGGTAGTTGATGTAAACGCCATGCGACCTGAGGAAGACGACTTTAAAACCAAGTTGTTAAAACTGGTTAACAATTAGTTTTTTTTCAATGAATAGCGTAATTGCCTTTATCGTAGCTAATGCAGTTTCGTTATGGTACTGAAAAAGATCTGAAAGTTTATAGATAGCAATCTCTGTCTTAAAATAATTGTCCTTTACCGCCTCTGCTGTTAAGTACACGCCTTTCAGAAGCATCTGCTGATAGATATTGCCTAAAGTGCGACGAAGGTTCTCCAAATAAGACGAAATCGCTCTGGCTTCTTCTTTACTGCCTTTTGGCAGCCCTTTACGATTATCCCAAGTTTTTAAATCAATACTTTGCTTAACGGCAAAAAAACACTTTTTGCTGTTAACGGTAATACATGCGTAGATAGGGGATTTTCCATCCTTTTTTTTATCGGAACGAATTGTGAAATCAATACCAAATGACTGTGTTGTTTTCATGAACTTATTGATTAGTAATAAAATACGCCAAATATGACCTGTTTCAAACATTAAGTTGGTATCGAAAACGGCCTCAAACATGCTTAAAAAACGCGCTTTTTAAGCTAATTTTTAATGTTGTAAGTAACTGTATTACAGTTAAATAAGCCACTTTTGAATACCTCAAATGTAAAAAACTAAAAACAGGTAGTCGAATAGGTATCCTAAACTTTGAAATTCTTTGGTTTGATTTGGCAGGGCTTAAAACATAAAAGCCTGTAAATCATACGATTACAGGCTTTTGGAGAACTTTGAATTCCCTTTTAGTGGGAGTTACTGGGTTCGAACCAGTGACCCTTTGCTTGTAAGACAGCAATATCACATCGTTACATTTTTAAATTATTAGCCCCACACTTAGCCCCATAACAAAAACAAAAATCACCAACTAATTGATTTTAAATTAGTTATGAGTAACAACAGCAGAGAGGGAGGGATTCGAACTCTCGATTTTTTTTTAATAATAATGCTATATTTGAATAGTCACTAGGTGTTACAAGGTTCTGTAGCCATATTTGCAACAGCAGGAATTATAAACAAATATATCTGTGTGCTTTCCATGCTGCTATGCCCTAAAAATCGTTGGTTCTTTAAGCGCATTGATTCTATTTGCACTTACACAATCCTTTCGATAACCCTTATTGTTTTCATTATACACAATTTGAATGGTCGGATGCATGATCTCGAACTGTTTCATGCAGTCCTTCGCTGATCTCATGTAATACGTCATCTTCGCCTTTGTGGGCCGGCATTAACAAATGTACGGATAAGGCCGTTTATCCTAAAAGTCCCTGTAAGCATCAACGGCTACTTTCACATATTCGCTTCTGTATTGATGTGGTTGTTTGCCTATGACCATTTTAAACTGTTTATTGAAATTAGATAAGGTTTGAAAACCACATTCATACCCTATACGGTCAATGTTCAATTTTTCTTCCTTAAGTAATTTACAGGCGTACTCAATCCTGATCTCTTTAAGAAAATCTGAAAATGATTTATATACACGCGTTTTAAAATACCTGCTAAAAGAGGTATTGGTCA
>NZ_JAQBOC010000012.1 GCF_028288225.1 Mucilaginibacter sp. | reverse complement strand
CACTCAGCTTAGTCAATCTGATGTCCTGGTCAAAAAAACCGTAATCTCTATGACGTTTATATTGTTTCATTAATGCAAGATACTCAATGACAACTGATTATAATGACTATTCTTTCAACTGAGTTTTAGAGGTTGCCTTTAGTCCGAAAGTCCGGTAGCCGGAAAGTCCGAAAGAAGGAATTGTATTAAAACATTCCGCAATCGGCATTCCGACTTCCGCATTTAAGAATCTGCACCTCCGCACATTCAAAATCCACACATCACCTTATTTTCTTCCCCAAAAATAGTTGAGCCCGAAAGATATATTATCATTAAGACCTAAATGGAAAGTGCTGTCTTTAGTTTGATAATCAAGGTTGTAAGCTGCTCCGCCAAAACCAAGGTTAACACCAAGCTTCGGAGTAGGGAAAAATACAAAGTTAGGAGTACCACCCAGGCTAAATGTACCATACTTAAAGTAAGTGGTGTTGTTTAAAGTGCTGATACCAAACTCGGGAAAAAAGCCAAATTTATCAGTTATCATGCAATAGTAACGGGCATGTACGCCAATGCCTACAACATCGTTATGATAAGTATTACTTGATACAAAATCATTAGCAGGCGTTGTAGCGGAGTAAAAATTTGATGTTTCGGTACCTGAATTGCGTAAGTAAACCGGTTGGATTCCGATCGACCATTTATCGCTTATAAAAAACCCAAACTCGGGCCTGATACTGAAAGAAGAGATCTTGCTGGTGGTGTAAATAGTATAGCCATCATTGTAATTAATAGTATTTGACGATCCGTAGCCGCTATAATCATAGCTTAAGCTGCCGCCCAGGTAAAACTCACCTTTATGGCCTGTTTGGGCTGATGCTGCACTTATGCAAGAGATAAATAAAATAGATAATGCAAGTAATTTTTGTTTCATGTGATTAAAATTTGACGCAAGATAAGTTGTTAAACTTAACAATACGCAATGAATAGATGAATGGCTACAATGTGTAGATGAAATAGTTATTGGGAAGTCCGAAAGTCGGAAAAGTCCGAAAGTCCGGAAGAAGGAATTGTTAAACATTCCGCAATCAACATTTCGGATTCCGCATTTAACTTTCGGACTTACCCGACTTTCGGACTTTACCGACTTAAACCATATCTTTGCCCGATGGGTGTATCTTTCGAAGAATTTAAATTTAACCGGCAAATTTTAAATGCCATTGCTGATGCCGGTTATACCGAGGCTACGCCTATCCAGCAAAAAGCTATCCCGCCAATATTGAACGGGCAGGATGTGATGGGCATAGCGCAAACCGGCACAGGTAAAACTGCAGCCTATGTTTTGCCTATCATCATGAAGCTTAAATATGCTCAGGGTGATCATGCCCGTGCGCTTATTGTATCGCCAACGCGTGAGCTGGCTATGCAAATTGAAGAAAATGTAAGGACCTTTGCAGCTAATACCGATTTACGGATGGTTGTTTTATATGGCGGCCTGGGCCCAAAAACGCAAATCGAACAAATAAATAAAGGAGTTGATATTATTGTGGCTACCCCCGGCCGTTTTATGGATCTTTACCTGGCCGGCCATATAGTTACTAAAACATTACAGGTTTTGGTATTGGATGAAGCTGACAAAATGATGGATATGGGCTTCATGCCGCAGATCAACCGTATCCTGGAAGTTGTACCGGTAAAACGGCAAAACCTGCTTTTTTCGGCAACTATGTCTGACAAGATCCATGAGCTTTCTAATAATTTTCTGGAATTCCCTACCATTATCGAGGTAACACCGCAGGCAACCCCGGCGCAAACTGTAAATCAGCAGTTATACTTTGTACCAAATGTTAAAACAAAAATAAACCTGCTTAAAAAATTGCTCGATGTTGAGGACGATATAAAAAAGCTGATCATCTTTTGTAAAACCCGCCTGGCAGCCGAGGACGTATACAAGTTTTTACTCCGTAAGTTCGGTGAAAAAGAGGTTAAGGTTTTGCATGCTAATAAAGGACAAAACACCCGTATTAATGCCATTAACGCGTTTAAGAACGATGAGGTGAAAATATTGGTGGCAACGGATGTAGCATCGCGGGGTATTGATGTGAGCGATGTAAGCCATGTGATAAATTTTGATGTGCCGGTTGTAATTGAGGATTATGTGCACCGGATAGGAAGAACTGGCAGAGCATACCAGTCAGGTGAAGCAATCACTTTTTGCAGTCCGCATGAAGAATATTATATCCGCAAAATTGAAAAGCTGATAAAGCAAACAATTCTGGTAACTGATATTCCTGTTGATGTGTTTATTGAGGCAACTCCCTATGATGAAAAACAGGAGCAGGCCAAAGAGGTTGACATGCAAAAACGCCGCGACGACCCTGAATTTAAGGGAGCCTTTCATGAAAAGAAGACCCTGAACCAGCATAAAAAGTTTGATGCAGCCAAAGCGAAAGCATCCGGCAGGCCGGCTGCAAAAAGAACTAAATCTCCCAAATCATACAGAAAAAAACATTAAAACAAATATGAAGCTTAGGATTACCCCCCTAAATTTTGCGAGCGCATTTCTTTTGGTTGTTGCAGTTTACAGCTGGATTTACGGTGTGCAAATTTCAGGTACGCATTTTAAAACCATGAGCACGGCAGTAGGATGGATCTTTATCCTGTTTGCAGTTGTAGTGTCATTTATGGATATTATGTTCCGTAATTTCTTTCCTGCCACTAAAAAATTATGGATAGTAGAGCTAAGCTTTATAACTTTGGCGGCTATTATATTTTTACTTGTTAAATAACTGCGAAGCACTCACGAGTGCCCTTGAATAAATTAAAAACGAATATTTACGATGAAAACTGCTGAGATAAAGCTTACTATAGAACTTGATGATAATAATGTTCCGGAAAATATTATGTGGGAATCAACAGATGCACAGAATAAAGAAGCATTGCCTGTAAAATCAATGATGCTGGCACTGTGGGATCAGAACTATAAAAACACCCTGCGTATTGACCTATGGACAAAAGATATGCCTGTTGACGAGATGAAACGATTTTTTTACGAAACCCTGCAAACCATGGGCGATAGCTTTTTACGCGCAACCGGGGAAACAAATATTGTGGAGGACCTGCGCGATTACTGCGCCCACTTTGCTGATAAAATGGAAATTAAAAAATAAAATGCGCCTTAATACCTTTATCTTCATTTATCGGCTTTATTATACTTATAGCCGGTACTTATTGCCCGGTTTTGCACCCAATTATTGGAAACTGGAATGTTTATGATGGCAACAAGCCATATGGTATTGTAATTTTGCTGGTCGCTGTAGTTGGTATATTAGGCACTGTTTTTAACCAGGTAAAAATAACACGGCTTGCTGCCTGGCTTTCACTTGGTTTGGTTATATTATTTTACCTTCTTGCCTTATTAAAAGTTCATACATCTTTTAGCTTTATCCCTTTCAGATCTGTATCTGCTTATTTAAGTGGTAAAATAAAATTTAAATGGGGTTGGTACCTTTTATTCGGCGGGCCCTTACTGGCATTGGCTGGTGTTGTTTTTGGAAGAAGGCCAGACTTTAAAAATAATTTTGAGCCTATTTCAAAACAAAATTAGTGCATTTTGTTTTAATCATTTCAATTGCTTGCTACTCAAATAAGTATATTTAAAAACTAATTTATTTAACATATTTGTATTAGCTTAAACTTAAAACAAACTAAATGTTAAGATTTTCTTTTCGCCAGCAGGTATTTGCAGGTTTTGCTGTGTCTGTAATTTTGGTTTTATTGGTTGGGATCTTGTCCTACAAAAGCATTAACCAGCTGGAAAACGATTCCAACATGGTTGAACATACACAAAAGGTAATAAAGAGCACCACTAATCTGCTGCAGTTATTAACAGATGGTGAAACCGGTATGCGCGGATATGTAGCAACCAATAAGCCTGCAATGCTTGACCCTTATAATGCAGCTTTGCCAAAAATTAAAAATGATATTGAACAGCTTAGGGAGCTAATTGCAGATAACCAAGTACAGGTTAGGAGGGTTGATACACTGGCAATGCTGGTTAATACTCAGTTAAATATTCTGAAAACCAATATTGAAGTTCGCCAGGTTCAGGGATTGGATTACATGGTTACTAATAATATGCTTACTAACGGAAAGCATAATATGGACGAGATCCGCTCGGTAATTAACCACATGAAAAATACGGAAGATAATTTACTGGCTATCAGAAAAGCCAGTTCAAAGGGTGCCTCGTCAAAAGCCATTGACACGATAGTGATTGGTTCAATTATATTCCTTGTAATAATAGTTGTGTTGTTCTTTTATATCCAAGGCACTTTTGAACGACAGAAAAAAATTGAACAAGAGATAAAAATAGCCAACAGTGAGCTTGAAGTGGTGCTTGATGAAAACAAAGCTAGAAACTGGCTGCTAACCGGAACAGGCTCTATTAATGAAAGGATGCAGGGCCAGCAAAGTGAAAGAGAACTGGCCGGCAACATTCTTACAGAGATCTGCAAGTATACCAAAGCTATAACAGGCACATTTTATTTATTTAACGAAGAGCAGCAAATACTTGAGTTATACTCATCCTATGCCTTCAATAATCCGGATGCTTTAAAAAGAATAGTTAAAATATCTGAGGGATGGTTAGGCCAGGTTGCCAAAGATGAAAAGGCAGCAGTTATAAAGGGTAAATTGAATGAAAAGCTCGAGCTGGGGTCGTCAGTAATTCACCAGGAAATAATTGAAAGCTTTATTGTGCCATTCTTTTTTGATAAAAAGCTGAAAGGTGTTATTGAAATAGCATTTGCAAATGAGCTGGATAAAATGACCAGTGAATACATTTTAGCGGTAGCTAATGAAATTGGTATTGCAGTTAACACAGCCCAGGCACGTACAATAATGCACGAACTACTATTGCAGGTACAACAACAGGCTGAAGAGTTGGAAGCTCAGCAGGAAGAGATGCGGGTTACCAACGAAGAACTGTTAAGTAAAACCGAAATGCTGCAGGCATCAGAAGAAGAGATGCGGGTACAGCAGGAAGAATTGCGGAATACCAATGCCGAGTTGGAAGAAAAAGCAAGCCTGCTTGAAGAAAAGAACCAGACGATTGAAGAAGCCCGCAAGGCAATAAATATTAAGGTTGGCGAACTTGAAACTACTGGTAAATATAAGTCGGAGTTTTTGGCAAACATGAGTCATGAGTTGCGCACACCTCTAAACAGCATACTGGTATTAGCCAGGATCTTAAAAGATAATAAGCCTGCCAATCTCTCAGAAGACCAGGTAAAATATGCCAGTGTGATATTTAATGCCGGTAATGACCTGCTTACACTTATTAATGATATCCTTGACCTGTCGAAAATTGAATCGGGTAAGCTGGAGATGCAAAATGACAATGTAAAAATTGCCGATATTTTGCACGATATGGAAATGTTGTTTGCAGAAGTTGCCCGCAACAAGAAGATAAGTTATTCCATTAACACCAGTAAAGATTTACCTGTGAGCATATTCACAGATAAACTGCGGGTTGAACAGGTATTAAAGAACCTGCTCTCAAATGCCTTTAAATTTACGCACGAGAATGGCTCCATTATTATAGAGGTGGTTCCTGGCGACGAAGAAAAAACAGTAAGCTTCCATATAAAGGATTCAGGAATAGGAATCCCGCATGATAAACAGAAAATAATATTTGAAGCGTTTCAGCAAGCAGACGGATCAACAAGCCGCAGATTTGGCGGTACAGGCCTGGGCTTATCAATAAGCCGTGAACTGGTTACCCTGCTTGGTGGTAAAATAACCTTAACCAGCGCGCCTGGTGACGGAAGTGAATTTATACTAACCATACCATTAGAAGCAAAAGTGGTATTACAGCCGGATGAACAAACCGTTCCGACTGTTGAAACTTTTGCACCCGAAAAGCAATTTTTAAAACCAGCCAAACAGATTGCTAAAGATGCTGACAAAGAGCCATTGGTTGTAATTGTTGAGGACGATAAAAACTTTGCCGATATTTTGCATGATTACTCCCGTGATCATGGCTATAAATCAATAATGGTTAACGAGGGCACAAACGCGGTTGAAATTATAAAAGAAAATAAGCCGGATGCGGTAATACTGGATATTATGCTCCCGGGTAAGGATGGATGGCAAATATTAAAGGAGCTAAAACAGGATGAGCTAACCATGCACATACCCGTTCACCTGATGTCGGCAGGCGAAGCAGCAGCTAACCGTGTGCGCCGCGAAGGGGCAATAAGCTTTCTTAAAAAGCCTATTGATAAGAATACTCTTGATAAGCTGTTTACCGATATAATGCTGCAAAGCGGAAAAAAATTCGCCCAGATATTATTGGTTGAAGATAATAAAACCCAAAGCCAGGCGCTGAACGACATGATGCAAAGCCAGGGTATTACAGTTGACCAGGCTTTTGATGGAGAATCGGCATTCAGGATGCTCCATGAAAAAGAATACCAGTGTGTAATACTTGATCTTAACCTGCCTGATATTTCAGGCCTCGACTTTTTAGATAAAATAAAGGAAATTGACAGGTTTAAAGCGCTGCCGGTAATTATTAATACAGCTATGGAGCTGGACAAGGCCTCAGTTAGCCGGCTTATGCAGTATGCCAATGCAATGGTTGTTAAAACCACAAAATCTGCCGACAGGCTTATTGATGAGGTTAACCTGTTTTTAAATAAGGTTCGCGAATTAGCTGATCGCCCTGCTGATATACCTTCTGTACCCAAAAGTAAGACGGTTACACAAGGTAAGGATGTTATAAAAGGGAAAAAAGTATTGATTGTTGATGATGATATGCGCAATATTTTTGCTTTGAGCAGCGCGCTGCAGGGATATGACATGATTGTTGAAATTGCTAATGACGGGCAGGAGGCTATTGATAAACTTGAGGCAATTAAGGATATTGACTTAGTACTTATGGATATAATGATGCCGGTAATGGATGGTTACGAGGCAACAAGATATATTAGAAAGCAAAACAAATGGGCCAAATTGCCTGTAATAGCCTTAACGGCCAAAGCAATGATGGATGACCGCGAAAAGTGTATAGCAGCCGGTGCTAATGATTATATAACAAAGCCGGTTGATATGGACAGATTGATATCATTAATGCAACTTTGGCTGGGGAGCTGAATATGAATGTTTCTTCACAAGGGTTATCGGCTGAGCAGATCACAGAACTTATTGACCTTATAAAAAAAGTTCATGGGTTTGATTTTTCTGATTATTCAAAAGCATCATTAAAAAGAAGACTTAGCAGGATAATGATGATTAAAAAATTGGAATTTTACGACCTGAAACATATTTTAGTAAATAACGCAGATTTTTTCCAGGATTTTTTAGAAGAGATCACAGTAAACGTTACTGAAATGTTTCGCGACCCTTCGTTTTATAAGGCGCTTAACAACCAGGTAATCCCATATCTGTCAACTTATCAGCATATAAAAATATGGTCAGCCGGGTGTTCATCGGGCGAAGAAGTTTACTCACTGGCAATTTTATTAGACCAGTCAGGGCTTAAAGAGAAATCATTTATTTATGGCACTGATGTAAATACAGTTGTTTTAAAAGAAGCGCGAATGGGTATTTATAGCTACCGGAATATAAAAAGCTATGCCGAAAATTATCAGCTATCGGGATTAAAAGGGTCACTTACTGATCATTTTACCACTATGTATGATGCAGCTACTATTCATAGTGAGTTAAAGGCCAGTACTTTATTTTCCGTCCATAATTTAATATCCGATACGGTTTTTAATGAATTTCAGTTAATTAGCTGCCGCAACGTTTTTATATATTTTGAAACACAGCTTCAGGAAAAAATATTGGAGCTTTTTTATAAAAGCTTATGCCCCTACGGTTTTTTATGCCTTGGGAGCAAAGAAACTATTAGATCAGATGCTTTTAAGAAAAAGTTTAAGGCAGTAAATCAAAAGGAAAACATATACCAGAAAATTGGGGCTTGATAAAAATATAATTGATCGCTGGCACAACTCTGATATCGTGTTGCTGGGCGGTTCTGCGGGCTCATTTAAATTATTATTTGGTATTGTGAAGTTTCTACCTCCTGATCTAAATAAAGCGGTAATTATTGTTATGCACCGCAAAAGAAATTTTACCAGTGAAATGGAAAGACTTTTTGCACAAAATAGTCGCATGTTGTTAAGAGAAATTGGCGACAAAGACAAAATAAATAAGGGCACTATTTATGTAGCACCGGCAAATTATCACGTTTTAATCGAAAGTGATGGTCATTTTAGTTTAGACGTTTCAGATGCTGTATGGTATTCAAAACCATCAATTGACATTACTTTTGAAAGCGCCGCCGAAATATATAAAAATAAATGTACTGCCATATTGCTTTCAGGCGCTAACCAGGATGGGGCACAGGGCTTGCTTAAACTAAGAAATGCAGGTTCATTAACCATAGCACAACATCCGGATGATGCCGAAATGCCAGAAATGCCTAATGAAGCCATTAACATTAATGCGGTTGATTACGTATTAAGGACAAACGAAATCTTTGAACTTTTAATAGATTAAGCATATCCCATATTAGATGATCCCTGTTAATATACTGATTGTTGACGACCGCAAAGAGAATATAGTTGCCTTAAGCGCTTTGCTTGACAGGGATGACATACGTTTGTTTTCTACCACATCCCCTAATGAGGGCTTAAAGCTTGCCTGGGAAAATCAGATCTCAATTGCATTGATAGATGTTCAGATGCCTGAAATGGATGGTTTTGAATTTGTTGAGATGCTTAAATCAAACCCGCGCACCAAAGATATCCTGGTGATTTTTGTAACGGCAATATCAAAGGAAGCAAAGTATGCTGTTAAGGGTTTTGGTGTAGGGGCCGTTGATTATCTTTATAAACCGCTTGATCCGTTTATAACCTTGGCAAAGGTGGACTCATTTATTCAGCTGGCTCAATATCATGCTGAGATCAAACTAAAAAACGAAGAACTTCAAAACATGGCTGTTGTTGTAAAAAACTCGGCCGATATTATCTGCTCGGTTGATGCGCAAACCTTTCTGATCCAAAATATTAACCCCGCTGTTGAAAAAATAATGGGTTTTAAAGCTGCTGAGCTTATTGGTGCCAATATTATAAATTTTGCTATTGATGAACAAAAGGAGCCTTTTAAAGCAAAACTAAATGAAATTGTAAAAGATGGCCTGCATTCATCCGTTTCTGAGTTTCGGTTCAATACCTTTAATAACGTAATTATTTGGGCCGAGTGTCGGGTTGCTTACCGGAATAAAATGCTGTTTTTAAATATTAGCGATATATCTGCCCAAAAAAACTTCGAGGATCAGCTTATCAGATCAAAAGAAAGCGCTGAATACGGTAAAAAGGTAAAAGAAACCTTTTTGGCAAATATGAGCCATGAACTGCGTACCCCGGTTAACGGTATTATTGGCTTAACAAATCTTTTACGAAAAACAGAGCTTAACGAGCAACAAAACAGCATGATCGATTTGCTGGAAGTATCATCCCAATCATTATTAGGCGTTATTAATGATGTGCTTGATATTTCAAAAATTGATGCAGGTAAGTTTAAAATTGTACGCTCATCACATAACCCTAATGAAGTGATAAGAGCGGTATATGGTTTGCTTAAGTTTAAGGCTGATGAAAATAATATTGAGTTCCTGCTGGATATTGATCCTGAAATCCCTGTAAACCTGATGATAGACTCATTGCGTTTAAACCAGATATTGATGAACTTATTAAGCAATGCGATTAAGTTTACTGAACGTGGATACGTTAAATTAATAGTAACGGTATTACAAAAAAACAACGTTAAGGCAGAAATAAAATTTACTGTTGAAGATAGCGGAATAGGGATTCCTGAACATAGGCTTGGTGGTGTTTTTGAATCTTTTGAGCAGGCCGAAGACGATACTGCAGCTAAATATGGAGGAACAGGTTTAGGACTTGCTATTGTTAAAAAATTGGTTGAATTAAAAGGAGGTGATCTTATTGTAAGCAGCGAACAGGGCAGGGGAAGCACCTTTAGTTTTATTAATTGGTACAGCATTGCTGATAAACCTAAGGATAAAGTTGAAACTAAAGCAGCCGGTGCACTTGAGCAATTTGAAAATGTAAATATTTTAGTTGCAGAAGATAACCTTGTTAACCAGTTTATGTTAGCTAAAATGCTTAAAGACTGGGGTATTGAATTTGAAGTGGTAGATAATGGCCGCAAAGTGCTTGACAAACTACGAGCCAAAGATTACGACCTTATTTTGATGGATACACATATGCCCGAATTAAATGGCTATGAAACCACTAAAACTATTCGTAGCAGTTTTGAAGAACCTAAGAGGAGTGTGCCAATTATGTCATTATCTGCAGCGGCGTTTGATTACGAAAAGGAGGAAGCTATTTCAGCAGGAATGAATGACTTGCTGTCAAAACCTTTTCAGCCGCATGAACTATATGTTAAAATAAAAAGCCTGTTAACGGCAAATGAATTGGTTAAAAATCAAGTGTAATTTGTCCTACGCCCAACACCCTGGCCTCGTGTTCAAGCAGCCATTTTTTACGCCATATACCACATCCAAAACCTGTAAGGCTGCCATCAGACCCAATAACACGGTGGCACGGCACAATTATTAATAGGTGGTTTTTGCCATTGGCTGATGCAATTGCCCTTATGCCTAATGGATTGTTCAGTAATTTAGATTGCTGCAAATAACTTATAGTTTTACCATAATCAATTTTAGTTAGCTGCTCCCAAACTTGCTGCTGAAACGCGGAGCCCTGCTGTTTAACAGGCAGATCAAAAACCTTTCTTTTGCCCCCAAAATATTCATCCAATTGTTTAATGGCCAATTGTAGCAGGGGAGTTTCAGGTGGCAATACCTCGTAATCCTCATCAAGTGCATAGATCGAAGTGATTAATTCATCTTCCTCTGTTATGCGTACAATGCCAATGGGGGTTTTATAATAAGCAACGGGCATGGTAATTAATTAGTGAGTTAGTGAATTACTGAATTAGCGATATATAAATATTGTAAAGGTTGTAATTTTTTACCAAATCAACCAATGCCCTGATGAACCATTGAACTAATAAACAAATCCTCAATCAACTCAATCAACCAAAATACTATCTTTGCCCCATGCAGCTCATCAACCAAACCATATATCTTTTAAAAAAGGAAATTGTATTGGAATGGCGTTCAAAATACGCATTCAATGGCGTGCTGTTGTATGTGGTTTCAACGGTGTTTATTTGTTATATCGCCTTTAACTTAAATCCCGGCTTTACAGGCAATAAGGGTTACCCAATAGTTTGGAATGTTTTATTCTGGATAATTATTCTTTTTGCCGCGGTTAATGCCATTGCCAAAAGCTTTATGCAAGAGAGTAAAAGCCGTTTGCTATATTATTACTCCATAGCAAGCCCGCAGGCAATTATCCTGTCAAAAACTATCTATAATATTTTACTGATGTCGTTGCTCAGTGCCTTGGCATTGCCGGTTTATATGGTGTTTTTTAACAATACCATAGGCGATCCGCTCTATTATTTTTTAACTGTATTGCTGGGCAGTATTAGTTTTTCCACTGTTTTTACAATGATATCGGCCATTGCTTCAAAAGCCGGTAATAACGGTACACTGATGGCAATATTAAGCTTCCCGGTTATTATTCCTGTTATTTTATTGCTTATCAAACTTAGTAAAAGCGCTATGGATGGCATTGAAAGAAGCTTAAGCTATGGCAATATTGGGGTGCTTTTTGCTATTAATGTAATTGTAATTACAACCTCGCTTATTTTGTTTCCCTTCCTGTGGCGTGATTAATACAGGCTTCGGCTAAATTCCGAAAGAAGGGGAATTAGTTTTGTAAAGAAGTTATTACGCTTTAAGTCAGAACTTTTAATACTTCCAGACTTTCCTGACTTTTCGGTCTTTCCGACTTTTTTTTCATCCTTAGTTCATAATAAATTCGTTTTTTAGCATCTTCAAAATTAATTGTAATATTGACCGATGCGATTCCCCTGGTTCATCCTGCTTTGTCTGCTGTTTCCGATAATAACCTTTGCCCAAAGCGGAATTATTACCGGGGTTGTAACCAATGCTGAAACAAAAAGCCCATTGCCAAGGGCAAGTGTATTTTTAAGTAATTCATCTGTTGGTTCGGCAACTTTCGAAGACGGCAAATATACCCTTAACGGCATCAGGCCCGGTCAATACACCTTAACAGTTACCATATTAGGGTATGAAGATTATTCAAAAAGCATACTTGTAGGCCGCGAACCTTTAAAAATTGATATCCAGTTAGCCCCAAAGCCGTTGATGCTCAAGGAAGTGACGATAATATCAGCCGCCGACTGGAAAAAAAACTATGAAGCATTCAGGAAGAGTTTTATAGGTGTTGATGAAAATGCGAAAAATTGCGTAGTTGTAAACCCGCATGTGCTTAACCTGCAATTCAATCGTACAAAACAAACCCTTGAAGCAAACGCCGATGAATTTTTAGTGGTTGAAAATAAAGCGCTGGGTTACAGGGTGAAATTTTTGCTTAAAGATTTTATAGAAGATAGGTTGTCAAATATTGTTGCTTACGGCGGTGAACGGCTGTTTGAGGAATTGCCGGGCAATGCAGCGCAAAAAAAGAAATGGCACGCAAAACGGGAGGAAGCCTACTATGGCTCTGCCATGCATTTTTTCCGGTCGTTATATACTAATAAATTAAATGAAGATGGTTTTGTTATGTATCATTTAAACCGTCAGCTAAACCCCAACAGACCACCCGAAGATGTAATAAAACGGAAAGCTAAAATGTTTTACGACATGAGAATGGGTGATTCCTTAAACTATTGGAATAGCCTGGCCACGCTTTCAAAATATTATAAAGAAACAATAAACAAGATCCCGGTTTTACCATATGAGGTATTAAGCAGTACTGACCAACAGGGGATCTATGCTATACATTTTCCTAATTACCTGTATGTTGTGTATACCAAAAAAAGGGATGAAGTATATAATAAAGACTTGTACCGCCCTTTGGATATGCCAAACTATGAAACCAGCATTCTTACATTATTTGAACCCAATTTTGCTTTGTTTGATATGAATGGCATTATTGTTAGCCAGCCGCCGCTGCTTGAAGGGGCATGGGCAAAATCAAGGCTTTCAAATCTGCTGCCGGTTGATTATGTGCCGGATGTGAAGTGATGGGGAAGTTAAGTAAGTTGATTAAGTTAGATTGAGTTGATTAGGTTTAAAAGATGAACCGAAAAGCCATTCGCAGTTTTAAAACCTCGCAAGGCTGAATCTATTACAAAAAAACTTAATCAACTCAATCTAACTTAATCAACCCAATCAACCAAAAAACACTACCTTTGCCCGCATAAATAATATGAAATTTATATATCAGACCTGGTGGAAAGTATTGGCAGTATTGATCATTCTTTACACCTTAATTGCAGGCTTTTTAATGGGTGTGCCAAGGTTGCCCATTATGCACGAAACTATCCGGAACACTTATTTCCATGTACCCATGTGGATAGCCATGTTCACCGTTTTTACCATATCGGTTATATACAGTATCCGTTATTTGAACACAGGCAAGGAAGAATATGATCTGATTGCTGTTGAATGTGTTAATACCGGCACTTTTTTTTATGTTTTGGGGCTTGTAACAGGTATGATATGGGCTCAATATACCTGGGGTTCATTCTGGAGCAATGATCCAAAGCAAAACAGTGCGGCCATAGCATTTTTATTGTACTGCGCCTATGCTGTATTGCGGAACTCAATTGATGAGGAGCAAAAACGGGCAAAGATATCTGCCATATATAATATTTTCGCATTCCCCATAATGGTTGTGCTGATAATGGTATTGCCGCGTATGACAGACTCCTTACACCCGGGCAACGGCGGTAACCCCGCATTTGGCAAGCTTGATATGGACAACCGTATGCGTGTAGTATTATATCCTGCCTTTATTGCCTGGAGTTTAATAGCTATCTGGATAGCATCTCTCCGCTATCGGATCCGTTTAATTGAATACAAAAAGAACGAAATAAGTTAACATGAAGAAAATATTGGTTTTAGCATTTTTGCTGTTAGGCTATATTGGTGCATTTGCACAACAAACACAAGGCGTTGAAATGGCTGATGCTATGAGAAGCTCGGGCAAAATATATGTGGTGATTGTTACAATTGTGCTGATTTTTTTGGGTTTGGCCATTTATTTATTCTCTATTGACAGGAGATTAAAAAAAATAGAAAAAGAAAAGTAGTTTAAAAAATTGGCCTATTCCGTTTAAAGTTGCATTTTAATGTAATATTATAGATGCCGGCCTAAACCGACGATAATAAATTTGCGATATTGATAAAAAATGTATCAAATTTGTGCACTTTTTTAACGATTTAATAATTATCAAATAAAATTTATGGCTACTACTAACCCGGCCGCTGATCAGGATACCCACTTTTTTGGTGACGTATGTAAAAACTTTGATTATGCAGCCCAATTTACCCACCACGATGCTGGTTTGTTAGACCAGATAAAATCATGCAACAGTGTTTACCGTTTCCGTTTTCCTATCCGCAGGGATAATGGATTTGAAGTGATAGATGCATGGCGCGTTGAACACTCGCAGCACCAGTCGCCAACAAAAGGCGGGATCCGTTACAGCGAAATGGTTAATGAGGATGAGGTGATGGCACTTGCAGCGCTAATGACCTATAAATGCGCGATTGTAAATGTTCCCTTTGGCGGTGCTAAAGGCGGTATAAAGATCAATCCTAAAAATTACAGCTTAACCGAACTTGAAAATATTACCCGCCGCTATACTGTTGAGCTAATCAAGAAAAATTTTATAGGCCCCAGCATTGACGTACCTGCACCTGACTATGGATCTGGCGAGCGCGAAATGAGCTGGATAGCTGACACTTATGCAACCATGAACCCCGGTCAGCTGGATGCAATGGGCGCTGTTACCGGTAAGCCAATTGCATTACACGGTATTGCCGGCCGTAAAGAAGCAACCGGAAGGGGAGTTGCCATTGCTATCCGCGAGTGCGTAAGCGTTGGCGAGGATATGCAAAAAATAGGCCTGTTGCCGGGAATTTCAGGTAAAAAGGTAATTGTACAGGGATTAGGTAATGTGGGCTATCATTCAGCTAAGTTTTTGGCAGAGTTTGGTGCCCTTGTTGTTGGTTTGTGCGAGTTTGAAGGTGCTATTTATAATGCCGACGGACTGGATGTTGATGCTGTGTTTCAACACCGCAAAGCAACCGGCTCTATCTTAGGCTATGCAGGTGCAAAACAGGAATTCAAAAACTCAATGGAAGGCCTTGAACAGCCCTGCGATATTTTGGTTCCGGCGGCTTTAGAAAGCCAGATCACTCTTGCTAATGTTAAAAACATAAAGGCAAAAATAATTGCCGAAGGTGCAAACGGCCCAACCTCACCCGAGGCAGAAGCTATTTTTTACAGTAATGGTGGTATGATCATCCCTGACATGTATGCCAACGCTGGTGGTGTAACCGTATCATACTTTGAGTGGCTTAAAAACCTGTCGCATGTAGCTTTTGGCCGTATGAACAGGCGTTTTGAAGAAAACTCAAATCTTAACCTGGTAAACATGGTTGAAGGCATAACAGGGGTTGCTTTAACAACAATGCAGCGCTCAACCATTATAAAAGGAGCTTCAGAGCTGGAATTAGTAAACTCGGGTTTGGAAGATACCATGATCCGTTCATATCACGAGATAAGAGAAACTTATAAAAACCACCCTAAAATTGATACCCTGCGCAGTGCAGCTATGGTAGGCGCTATCAATAAAATAGCCGTATCATACCAAAACTTGGGTATTTGGCCATAAATATATTTCGGATTTCGGATGTTTGATTTCGGAATTAAAAAATTTAAAGTCCTCATCAATTTTAGTGGAGGACTTTTTTTGTGAGGGGAATAGCTTAAATTCAAACAAATCCGACATCGAACATCCGAATTTCGAAATCAAGAATGATTCTAAATAGCATTAATCTCTTGTAATAAACATTATTACATTAACGTTTTGTATTTTTGTAATTCGAAATACAGGAAATAAACCGTTAATGAAAAAAAGTTCAATATTTGGTTTGATGGTAATTGCTATCGCGATAGCAATTATCATTACTACATACTCCAGCTCAAGTACTTATGGCTCTTTTAGCGATGCTAAAAAGACAACAGACGAATTGCACATAGTTGGCCATTTAGATAAAAGTAAAGAACTGCATTACGATGCTACCAAGGATGCCAATTACTTCACCTTTTTTGTGAAAGACAACAAAGGTGAAGAATGTAAGGTAATATATACCGGTACAAAGCCGCAGGACTTTGAAAAATCGGAACAAATTGTACTTACAGGCCGCATGACGGGCAAAGAATTTCATGCATCAACTATCCTGACGAAATGCCCGTCAAAGTACACACAGGATAAAATAGAAGTTACAGAGGCCAAAGCTAAAACGGCCGAAATATAAAATCATTTAATGGATACAGCTTTTAAAGGCGAACACCTTTTACCTGGTCATTTAGGCCAGGTATTTGTTATTCTATCATTCGGCGCGGCATTACTATCAACCATAAGCTATTACTTTGCTACCACCAGTACCAACAAGCTGGATAGCTCATGGCTGCGTATGGCCCGCATTTCATTTTATGCCAATTCGCTTTCCATTTTAGGGGTTGGCGTAGTGCTTTTTTATGTTATTTACAACCACTATTTTGAATATCATTATGCCTGGGCCTATACCTCGCGTTCATTGCCTGTTTACTACATAGTTTCGGGTTTTTGGAACGGGCAGGAAGGTGGCTTTTTGCTATGGACGTTTTGGCAGGCTGTTTTAGGTAATATACTTATCTGGCGGGCTAAATCATGGGAAAGACCGGTAATGACTGTTGTATCTTTCTCCCAGCTTTTCCTTGCATCTATGATATTAGGTATCGAGTTTTTTGGTGCAAGAATAGGCAGCTCTCCATTCCTGTTACTAAGAAATGCTGTTGAAGGCCCAATTTTTTCACGACCAGATTACCTGTCGTTTATAAAAGACGGACAGGGAATGAACCCTTTGCTGCAGAACTACTGGATGGTAATCCATCCGCCAACTTTGTTTTTGGGTTTGGCATCGGTAGTGGTTCCATTTGCTTATGCAATTGCCGGCTTATGGCAAAAGCGCTATAAGGAATGGATAGCGCCCGCAATTTCATACGCTCTTTTTGCCGCCATGATATTAGGCATTGGTGTAATAATGGGTTCATTATGGGCTTATGAATCACTTAATTTCGGTGGCTTTTGGGCATGGGATGCAGTTGAAAATGCATCAATCTTCCCGTGGTTAACCCTATTAGGAGGCCTGCATGTGATGATCGTATTTAAAAATACGGGACACTCTTATTTCACTGCTACTTTGCTGATCCTTTTAAGCTTTATCATGGTTTTGTATTCTTCATTCCTTGCAAGAAGCGGGATCCTTGGCGATACATCTGTACACTCATTTACTGACCTGGGGATGTTTTGGCAGCTGGTTTCTTTTATTTTAGTGTTCCTGGCGCTTTCAATATGGCTTTTGGTGTCCAGATGGAAAGAAATGCCTATCACCAAAAAAGATGAAGAAACCTATTCCCGTGAGTTCTGGATGTTTGTAGGAGCTGTTTTCCTTGGTTTATCCTGCTTTCACCTGGTATTGGTAACGTCTATCCCTGTATGGAATGCCATGTTTGGTACAAAGATAGCCCCCCCAACCGACTTGGTAGGGCACTATAACGTTATACAGGCTTCGTTTGCAATGGTTATTGCCATATTAACAGGTTTTACTCAGTTTTTAAAGTATAAGAAAACCGATGTTACAAGGTTTTTTATTACCACATTGCTATACCTGGTTTTTGCAGCGCTGATCACAGCCCTTGTGGCTTATGCAAGCGGTTTATACAAATTACACTTTGTATTTATGCTGGTGATGTTGGGTTCAATCTATTCTGTTTTGGCAAATGCAAAAGTATTGGCCGATGCGTTGAAGGGCAAATTTAAGCTTGCCGGATCTGCAGTAGCACATATAGGTTTTGCTTTGATGCTGATAGGGGCTATTATAGCTGCTGGCACAAGAAAAGTTGTTTCTAAAAATGAATCGGGGTTTATTAACATAAAAGGATTTGATCAGGCAGCTGCTGACTCCAAAGTGGGTGGCGATGCTAAGGAAAATGTGATGATCTACAAAAATGAGCCTATTAAAATGGGGCCATATACTGTAACTTATTTAGGCGATTCAACAGCAGAACCTAATCATTATTACAAGGTAAATTATAAACGTTATGATGCCGCGGGTAAAATAGCAGAGGAGTTTATATTAAGGCCCAATGTGCAGATCAATCCGCAAATGGGGCTAACACCATCGCCAGATACAAAACATTATCTGTTTCATGATCTGTATACGCACATAACAGCTTTACCTCCCGTTAGCGAGAAACCTGTTTCAAGTGATGGTGCAGCACATGGGGAAGAAAATGATGATAAAAACTATGATGAGCCAATTCCGCATGAAATTGCTGTTGGCGATACTATCCCATACAAAGATGGATATATCATATTAAAAGCATTAAATAAGGAAGTTCAGGTACAAAATATCCCGCTTACCGGTGATGATGTGGCCATTGGGGCAAAGCTTGAAGTTGTGTCGCACAATAAAACCTATGAAGCTGAGCCGGTTTACATGATAAAGAATAAAACAGTGCTTGACTTTGCCCGCAAGGTTGAAGACGCAGGTTTAAAACTGCGCCTGTCAAAGATCCTTCCTGATAAAAACAAAGTGGAGATAATTGTTTACCAGCAGCCGCAAAACAAAAGGCCATGGATAGTGATGCGCGCTCTTGATTTTCCTTATATCAATTTCCTTTGGTCAGGAACTATTATCATGATCATCGGTTTTTTACTATCAATTTCCAGGAGAAATAAGGAATTGAAGACTGTTTAACAATTGTTAAATGGAGCATTTATTAAATCACCATGAAAGTATTGAATTAAATGGATTTGCCATTTTAGAAGATATTTACAATGCTGATGAAATAGATGAAATTATTAACGCAATTAACAGTAGTGTTCAATCAGATCCAACTTTTCGTAAAACGGATGACCTTTTTGCAATCAGGCAGTTTTTAAAAGGCGTGCCGGAAGTTAAGAAACTAATCTTTAATGATAAATTAAGATAGGTGATCCGCAATTTATTTGGAGAACAATATTTCGTTGTTAAATCCATCTATTTTGATAAACCCGAAAAATCAAACTGGTTTGTAGCCTGGCACCAGGATCTTACTATTTCAGTAGACAGAAAAATTGAACTTTTAGGATATGGCTCCTGGACTATAAAACTGAACCAGTTTGCTGTACAGCCTCCCATTGAAATATTACAGGATAATTTCACGATCAGGATTCACCTTGACGATACTGATGCAGGTAACGGCGCCTTGAAAGTGATCCCCGGCTCTCATCTTAAAAACATTTGCCGGGTGGACAGCCTGGATTGGGAAAATGAAACCGAAACTACCTGTAAAGTAAATGCAGGCGGTGTTATGATAATGCGCCCTTTGTTGCTGCATGCGTCAAACCGTACTACTGTAAATAAAAAACGGAGAGTGGTGCATATTGAGTTTAGCAAAACAGAACTGCCTGTGCCAATATGCTGGGCCGAAATGGAAAGGGTGTAAAAAATCTCCTATTTCTTCAAAAACTCCGCAATCTTAGTATTAACCTTATCGGCCTGTTCAATATATGGCAAATGCCCGGCATCATCCACGGGGAAGAAATCAACTTTTAATACACTTCGGATAGAATCACTAAAGGCAAATGGCACGGTATGGTCTTCTTTACCCCATATCAGCAATACCTGTTTGTGTGTGCTGTTGAGGCAAGTATTAGCTGCCCTGCCATTGTAATTATAATTGTACATGGTTGAGATCAATGCATTCCTGAAGCCTTTATACTGCATTTGGGGGCGATATTTATTAACCCATTCCGGATGCCTAGCCGGGTATTTAAAATCAGCTAATTGCCCGGTGGCGCGTTCATCGCCATGGGTAGCTTCATAATAATCCGTATAGAGTTTTGGTGCAGAAGGGGCCTCAGATGGGTAAGCCGGATCAATTAATATTACTTTATTGACCAGTTCGGGGTGTTTGCAGGTAAAACTGGTAACAACTTTTCCTCCATGCGATACCCCTGCTAAATCAACAGGGACCTTTAAGTGGAGTTGTTTGATAAGATCGAATAGTTGAGTCAGATACAGGTCTTCGTTATAAACTACATCAGGCCTGTCAGAATATCCGCGGCCAAACTGATCATATCGTAAAACCCTGAAACCTTGTTTAACCAGGTATTCATAAGTGCCATCCCAAATAAAATAAGGCACACTAAAACCATGTACCAATATTACTACTTTACCGGTGTCAGGCCCTTCTATCTGATAATGTGTAACTCCCTGACTTAGTTTAACATATTGGCCGGGTGTGCCTTTTCTATCAGCATCAGTCAGCACCTTTTTTTCTTTGTCGCTACCCTTGTATATAATCACTAAGTAAATACTTGCAATGACCGCTAAAAATAAGATGGTAGTAAAGATGACTTTAAGTAATTTCATGCCCTGTATGATAAGAGGAGATCAAGCTTTTTTTTGAAAACTAAAATAGAGGAAATATTTGTGTTATTATCATGCTTAAAGTAATATAACTATGCGCATCACAATAATAGGTTCAGGAAATGTGGCTACGCACCTTGCAGCAGCTTTTAAAAATGCAGGACACCGCATAGCGCAGGTTTATAGCAGGGACATGCATAATGCATCGCTATTGGCGTATCACGTAGGTGCGGAAGCCATTGATGATTTAGATCAGATAAATCCCGAAACTGACATTTTTATTATTTCGGTTAAAGACGATGTTATTAAATCTATTGCAGAAGCACTAACCAAACATGGAAAATTAATTGTACATACATCGGGTGCAACTGATCTACAGGCAATATCAGCTTTTACCAACAATGCCGGTGTTTTTTATCCGCTGCAAACCTTGAGTAAAAATAAAGAAGTGGATTTTTTTACTGTACCCCTTTGTATAGAGGGGGCAGATGATAATATAACCAGGCAGCTTGTTGAGCTTGCTCAAACCGTAAGTAATAATGTTTACAGGGTAAATTCAGAACAGCGTAAAATATTGCACCTTGCCGCTGTTTTTGCCTGTAACTTCCCTAATTACCTTTACAACATTGCACAACAACTATTGGCAGAACATGATATGGGTTTCGAAATGCTTCGCCCATTAATTTTAGAAACTGCTCAAAAGGTGCAAACTCACCTGCCTGCAGAGGTACAAACCGGACCGGCCGTCCGTAACGATGAAAATACAATGGCAGCGCACCTGCAAATGCTTAATAATGAACCGGATTTAAAAGCGATTTACAGCTTATTAAGTCAGGAGATTATCAAAAACAACAATGCCGGGCACGGGCACGGGTAATTTTGTTACTTTTGCTGAAATGAACATTTTTAAAGTTAAGATAAGCTTTGAGGAAAAGGGTATGGAGAGTGTTGAACTACCCATCGCTGAAGGTGAATCTGTATTAGACATTTGCCTGGAAAATGGCATTGAGCTTCAGCATAATTGCGGTGGAGTATGCGGATGCAGCACTTGCCAGGTATACGTAAACAGAGGAATGGATAATATCCAGGAAATTTCTGATAAGGAAGAGGATTTTATCGACAGGGCAGTTAATCCGCGAATTAACTCGCGTTTGGGTTGCCAGTGTGTTGTAATTGACGGTGATATTGAAATAACAATGCCTGATCAAAACCAATTCTTAGGCCATTAACCGGGATTACACCGATTATTGGGAGATTACACTGATAGGAAAAATTACACCGAATTAAACTAAATAAGTTTTAATATTCAACAAATGACAGACGACAAGTTCAGCCTACCCATTCACTGGAACGATCATGAAGATATTGCAATAGAGCTTTATGAGAAATTTGGTGATGATTTTGGAGAATCAAAAATATACCGGATCCGTTTTACTGACCTTTTAGAATGGGTGCTAACGCTCCCTAATTTTGCTGGTAAACGCGAAGAGTCAAACGAAGGGCACCTGGAGCAGATCCAGTCTGCGTGGGTTTATGAGTGGCGGGATAACCAATAAGAAAAAGCTAAGGCTTTTATATTATTGAGTGACAATGAACTGATGATCATTAATTAGCTGTTTTCTTAACTTACTATAATTTACGCTTTGTATATCGCAGCTATCATTGATAGCTAAAACAGCAGCTGCTGCTGCTGACTGGCCCATTATCATATAGGTAGGCTCAGTTCTAAGAGAGCAAAATGCAGAATGGGATGCTGATACACATACAGAAACTGCAAGGTTAGTACATTCAGATTGTTTAGGGACCAACGCCCTGTAACTAATGCCATAGCCCCGGTTAGCATCAAGGTACATTTGCCCTTCGCCTTCAATAAAACCGGATGCGTTTATCCTGTATTGGGCTAAATGTGAGTCAATAGGATAAGATCCTAACCCAATTGGGTCATTTACCTGTCCCTTATTTAAAATATAATTATCGGTTATAACATAATCAGAGATCATTCTTCGCCCTTCTCTTACATATAATTGAGTGGGCCAGCCATTGTTTTGTATAAACTCGTCTTTGGGCAGTCCAAATGTTTTGTAAAATTTTTGAATTGGAAGTGGAATGCGGGGATCGTTTTGGATTAGCCAGATCAATCCTCTTTCGTAATTTTCAATCTTCTTTTTAATCGAATCTCTTTTAGTGTAATTCCCTTCCGGATAGGATGAATTCATTCCAACATAGTCAGTAGAAAAATAGTCGGCGCTGTTTACATCAAGTTTGTTGTTTTTTGTCCAATGCCACCCTAAAAATACCTTGTATTTTTGTTTGATCATTCTGAACATAATCTCATAGTCATTCATGTTCAGGTCAGCCGGTTTAGTAATAGGTATTATATTATTAGGATCGTTGGTGAGGCAAATTCTATAATTATAAGCCATTATCAGGTTATCTGAACTTCCCGGTTCAGTGGCTTGCAAAGCATTTATTCTTGGTATTAAACCGCTTTGCGGGTCATTGTCTATTAAATAGGGGCTAACCTTTACCGGAAAGGTCATTGCAGGCTGAACACCATTCTTACTCTCAGAATATTTACTATTAGCCTCACGACCGACAGTATACGAAACGCCAGCCTTAGCTAACAGGTCACCTTCGTATGATGCGTCAATGTATTCTTGTGCAGCGAATATTTCTCCCGACTCCATTTGTAAGTAAAATATCTTTTTACTCACAGCGTTTTTATTTACGCCCTTTTCCAAGTCTAATCGTTCACTGTAATATACTTTAATATTAGGATAAGAGTTTAAATATTCACTAAAAACTTGTAATGCTACTTTAGGCTCATAGGTATAGGAAGGTACAGGTTCTGAATATACTGCGGCAACTTTTAAAAAAAATTCTTTGGCTAATCCACCAACGCTGGGTGCTATAATATCAGCCTTTGAAAGCCCGCCGCTTGTCATCCCTCCAATATATTGATCTGTTGAGATTAAAATTACATTTTTACCCGATTTTGCTGCTTCAACAGCGGCAATAATCCCTGAAGATGTAGCCCCATAAATAAGAATATCAGAACTTATTGCTGCCGGGGTTAGGGATGGTTGCGACGGTTGCGATGGTGGTTGCGATGGCACAATTTCATTCTTATGTGGTTTGTGGCAGCCCGCCATAATTAATAATAACACAAAACATGGATTTCTTAGCTTAAAAAAATAGCTGGAAATTTTTTGCGGGGCGGTTCGCATGGTATTATTAAACACTGATAATTAGGGGTGTAAGTTTATTGCAAAGATGCAAATTTTGAGTTTAATTTTAGTTATAAAAACATATTGCCTCCTTAAAGGCTGCAGAAAATTTAGCCTTATTGATTGTGTTAATATTTTATTTAAATATTAATGAATATCAGTACTTATTCCTGTTGAAGGCAGGGAGGGCTGCGATGGCACAATTTCATTTTTATAGGATTTGTGGCACCCGGTCATAACTATCAACTGTAATAGGATAGAACACGACTTTTTACCTTGAAAAAATGAGCTATAGCTATTTTTTTCTTGTTAAAAAGAAATTTTTAAGCACGGGAAATAGGGGTATTAATATTTTGAATTAAATTCTATGCTAAAAGATTCTATCAAACGGTTTGAATTTTGTTTAATTATCCAAATAATATTAGAATGAGATTAGAGTTTTTTTGTTGAATTATAATTTCAGGAAAAGGAAAAAAACTTTAAGTTGTATTACTTTATTGATTAACCTTCTACGGATTAAATAACATTGTTAAGTTTGTCTGCCAGATAGTTTTAATAAAAAATAGCAATATACAAGTGGAATCATTTTTAAATAAGCTTAAAGAAATAACAACTTTTGTTTTTGATGTAGACGGTGTATTAACCGATGGATCTGTTTTTGTATCCGACGAAGGGCTGCAAAGCCGGGCCTTTAATATAAAGGATGGTTATGCATTGCAACTTGCTGTTAAATGCGGTTACAATGTTTGCTCCGTTTCGGGAAGCCGCTCAAAAAGTGCAGTGCACCGTTTAAACAGTTTGGGTATTAAGGATGTATATATGGGGATCCATACAAAAATTACCAAGCTCAAGATCTACCTTGAAGAAAAAAGCATTAGTCCCGAAAATGTATTGTACATGGGCGATGATATTCCCGACCTTGAAGTAATGAAATACGTAGGCCTGCCGGTTTGCCCCGCGGATGCTGTTGAAGAAATAAAAGCCATAAGCAAATATGTTTCGCCAATTAGCGGCGGTAAAGGATGCGCCCGCGATGTAATTGAAAAAGTGCTTAAAATACAAGATAAGTGGATGACAGAAGTTGCGTATAGCTGGTAGAGGAGGAAGTCCATGGTTGATGGTCCATAGACCATAGCCAATTCAGAGTAAGCATTAAACCAATAATTACCATAGACTATGGTCTATGGACTATCAGCCAAATAATGAACTACAAAATCATTCTCGCATCCAAATCCCCACGCCGCCAGGAACTGTTAACGCTGATGGATATAGATTTTCGTATAGTGCTGAAAGAGGTCGATGAGTCATATCCGGAAAATTTAACGCCTGAAGAAGTTGCGGTTTATATCGCCACAAAAAAAGCAAAAGCATTTGATGAAACGGTAAATGACGAAATTGTGCTAACAGCCGATACGATAGTTTGTATTGACGATCAGATATTAGGTAAACCCGAAAATGCTGCCCATGCTATTGAAATGCTGCAATTGCTATCAGGCAGAATGCATAGGGTTATAACCGGTGTATGCTTGTTATATAAACACCGGTACCATAGCTTTTATGATGTATCGGAAGTTTATTTCAGTAAGCTTTCTGATAATGAGATTACTGCCTATGTAAACAAATGCCAGCCTTTTGATAAAGCGGGTTCATACGGCATACAGGAGCGCATTGGTTTAATTGGTATTGAAAGGATAAACGGCTCTTATACCAACGTGGTTGGATTGCCTACTGAGAAATTGTATAGAGAATTGATGAAATTGTAGAGACGCCCCGACAACTCGGGGCGTCTCTGAATAAGTTATTGCGTGAATAAATGCCGCATTTAGATGCGAAGCATCGCGTCTCTGCACATATTTCTATTTTACGTTTAATGTATTGTTCTTCCTGTTAACATCCGGCAACGCATTGTCAGGATCAACGGTTACACTTTCAACTTCGGTACTCGTAGGGATGGTAAAAGTTATAGCCCGGTTTTGCAGCCATGTTTCTACCGGGAAATAGGTGCGTTGTTTTGTGCCATCCTTTAGTTTAACCTCTACAGTAAACGGCATGGCCATTTGTTCCTTATTGGCAACGGTTATTTGGATTCCTTTTTTCGGGTCTTTGTCGGCATACTTTGCATCTATCAAGGCAATGTCAAGCGGCCAATTGTTATAGAACCAGCTCTTCCAGAACCAGGAAAGGTCTTCGCCGGCGCCATTCTCCATCGTCCTGAAAAAATCGTCAGGCTGCGGATGTTTATATGCCCATTTGGCAATGTAGTTTTTAAAAGCATAATCAAACCTGTTGTGCCCCAAAATTTGCTCACGCAGCAGCACCAAACCAAATGCCGGTTTAAAATAGGTTAGCGGGTGCCGGTATTTTTCGGGGATTGCATCGGCTGCCGTCATAATTGAAGGTGCGTTTGGATCCTGGATAATGGGGATGATTTCATCCGCGGGATTGCCTCCACCCGGTGCATACTCACCATCACGTTTAGGTGCATATTCACCATGGTTAAATTCATCCGATGCATAGATGTCAATAAAGGTATTAAAGCCTTCATCCATCCAGCCAAAGCGGCGCTCGTCACTGCCTACTATCATCGGGAACCAATTGTGACCAATCTCGTGTGCTGTTACCCAATACAGTTCCTTGCCTTTATCGGTAATGCCGTCAAATACAATCCCAGGGTATTCCATACCACCTGCTATCCCGGCTTCGTTAACTGCGCAGGGATAGGGGTAAACAAACCATTTTTCAGAAAAATACTCTATGGATTTTTTAAGGTATTCGGTTGCTCTTCCCCATGCTGCAAGGCCAGCACTTTCAACCGGGTAAACAGACATAGCCAGAGACTTTTTACCACCCGGCAAATTAACCCTTGCGGCATCCCATACATAAGCTTTTGACGCACCGAAAGCAACATCACGGGTATTCAGCATTTTAAAGTGCCAGGTAAGGTTGGCTTTACCGGTTGGACGTGATGAAGGATTGGTTACCTCATTCACATCCCTGATCATTATTGTTTTATCGCTGTTACGTGCAGCATCCAGTCTGCTATTCTGTTGGGCCGTAAGCACTTCCTTAGGGTTTAATAGCTCTCCGGAACCTGCAACTATCATATCAGCAGGAAGAGTGACTTTATAATCTATATCTCCGTATTCTAAATAAAACTCACCGCTACCTAAAAATGGCAGGGTATCCCATCCGCGGGTATCGTCATAAACACACATCCGCGGGAACCATTGGGCTATTTCATAGATCTTCCCGTTTTTGGTATCAACGTAATCTGTTCTGTTCCCGAAATTGCCGGGAATAACATATTTGTATTTTATAGTAATGTTTATAGCAGCGCCATTTGGAGCAAGTGCCTTTGGCAGGCGGATCTGTAGCCGGGTATCATTAACTACAAAATCTGCCTTTGTGCTTATCGCACTGTTAGTAATGGTGATGGACTCTATCTGGTAACCGTCAGTATGCTGATTGGGTCCCGGTGTAAAACCGGTTACAAAATTTGAACGCGCAGTTTTTTTATAGGTGTTTTGGTCCATTTGCAGCCACAGGAATTGTAATGCATCGGGGCTGTTATTGGTATAGGTTATCTTTTCGGTAGCGGTTAGGGTTTTGGCCGTGGTATCAATTAGGGCATCAATATTATAATTCACATGATTTTGCCAGTATTTAAGTCCCGGTTCGCCATTGGCAGCATGAATTTCGTTACCCTTTTCGCTGTAAAAAAGCGGTGAGAACAATTCAGCCGGCTGGTAGTTTGATTTTATGGTATCGTTAGTGTTATTTGCCCGGCGTCTTCTTTGCGCCTGTGAGGAAATTACCAATAGTAAAAGAATGGCAGTGCCGATAAATTTCAATTTCATGAGATGGGTCAGTTATATGCTGCAATATACAAATGATGCGGAGAAATATTATTTTGCTTTTAAAATGATAAAGGTTTTAACTGTAATAAAAGCTCGCTATATTTCTAAAAAAAAGAATCGGTGCACTTCCCCGTCAATATTCCTTTGGGCAAATCATTTTTGCCTGTTCATTTTATTTGTGAAACGCTGGCATATTTTGTTGGTTACAGGTACTATACTTATTTAAGAAAGCATAATAAAGACCAGATCAGTTCAGAGAACAGGCTGATCATATTTATCGGTGCTGCCATCGGTGCATTGTTGGGCTCACACCTGGTTGGCATATTTGAAAACCCCACGTTATTGCCGCATTTTAACCTTACCTATTTAATGGGTAATAAAACTATTGTTGGCGGGATGCTGGGCGGATTAATAGGAGTGGAGCTTACCAAAAAGAAAATTGGTGTAACTGTATCATCAGGAGATCTGATGGTTTATCCATTGATATTAGCGATGATTATTGGCCGCATAGGTTGTTTTTTAGCCGGACTGGAAGATGGTACTTACGGCGTGGCGTCAAAATTACCCTGGGCCATTGATTTTGGCGATGGGATTCGCCGTCATCCTACTAATTTGTACGAGATTATATTTTGGATAATACTATGGCTCCTATTAAAAACAGCAGAAAGAAATCGCAGGTTTGCTGATGGCGCTAAGTTTAAAATTTTTCTTTCCTCATACCTTATATTCCGTTTTGCGATTGAGTTTATCAAGCCCGATTACTTTTTTAGTTTTGGTTTATCTGCAATTCAATTGGTTTGTATTGCCGGGATGTTGTATTATTATAAAGTATTTGTTTATCCTTCAAAACTGATAAAATCCTATGCCTGAGCGCCCGTATATTTATTATGATTTTACGTTGAGTATCTGTTCAACCTGCTTAAGAAGGGTTGATGCCAAGATAGTTTTTGAGGACGATAAAGTTTACATGCTAAAAAACTGCAGGCATCACGGTTTTGAAAAGGTTTTAATAGCTACCGATATTGAATATTATAAAAACTGCCGCAATTATGCAAAGCGCAGTGAAATGCCGCTTAAGTTTAATTCTAAAACACATTTTGGCTGCCCATATGATTGTGGTTTATGCCAGGATCATGAGCAGCACTCATGCCTCACTGTTGTTGAGGTTACCGATAGGTGTAATTTAAGCTGTCCAACCTGTTATGCCATGTCATCGCCAACGTATGGCCGGCACCGTACACTGGTTGAGATAGAGCAGATGCTGGATGTAATAGTTGAGAATGAGGGTCAGCCGGATGTGGTACAAATTAGCGGGGGAGAACCCACTGTTCACCCCCAATTTTTTGAGATCCTTGATATTGCCAAAACAAAGCCTATTAAGCACCTGGTGCTTAACACGAATGGCATAAGGATAGCCAAAGACGAAGCTTTTGTGCAGCGACTTGCTACCTATACGCCCGATTTTGAAATTTACTTGCAATTTGATTCTTTTAAAAAGGAAGCCTTAGAGCAATTACGTGGCGAGGATTTAAGAGAGGTGCGGCGTAAGGCTTTGGAAAACCTTAATAAATATAACCTTTCAACCACGCTTGTTGTCACTTTACAAAAGGGGCTAAATACCGATGAGATTGGTAAAATTATTGAATATGCCCTGCTACAGCCATGCGTAAGAGGGGTAACTTTCCAACCAACACAACAGGCCGGGAGGCTGGATAATTTTAATCCGTCAACAGACCGTTATACTTTAACAGAAGTGCGTTCGGCTATATTGGAGCAAACAAATATTTTTAACAAGAATGATCTGATCCCTGTTCCATGTAATCCGGATGCTTTGGTAATGGGTTACGCTTTAAAACTGGGTGGCCAGGTTTTCCCCCTTACCCGGATGATAAATCCGGATGACCTGCTCGACAATTCAAAAAACACTATTGTTTATGAGCAGGATGAAAAGTTGAAAATGCACCTGCTTAACATGTTCAGCACCGGTAATTCAGTTGATAAAGCCGGGGAACACTTAAAATCGATTATGTGCTGCTTGCCTGATATTGATGCACCCAATTTAAGCTACGATAATCTTTTCAGGGTGATAATTATGCAGTTTATTGACGCGCAAAATTTTGATGTAAGAGCAATAAAAAAATCATGCGTACATATTGTGAATAAGGACCTGCAGATCATCCCGTTTGAAACCATGAATATTTTTTACCGGGATGATAAAATTGAGTACTTAAACCAATTACGAAACGAAATTATAGTATGATGGAAGAATCCGGAGAAAACACGCCAAAAGAAGAAAAGAATCCATTTATTAAAGGAACGAAGCCAATTGGGGGAATTACAATTGTTGGCATTAACTTGCTAGTGCTGGTCTTTTACACTTTGTTACTCAAGCTAACAACGAGGGATGCAAGCTTTATTTTAGACGCATTCATACTGCTTGTCCATGTTATATATTGTTTAGGGATGGCATTGGGTAAAAGAAGCTGGATGTGGCTATTGAGTGCCGTGCTGGTTTTAGCAATTGGGTTTTCAACCTGTGTATTGATAGGAGGGTCAGTAGGCTAATCTCCCATCATCTCCGCCAAAACCCCTTCCTTTAATGAATTTGTTGACATCACTACGTTATCAATCCCCAATTTATCTATAATAAACCGGGTTAGTATGGAGGCGGTTACAATCATATCAACCCTAACCGGGATAATGCCTTTATTGCCTACACGCTGCTGATGCGATGAAAGAATGAGGCTTTCGATCGCAGCTAAAAGTTCATCCTTTTCAAAATCATAATGTTTTGTTTTTTTTAGATCGAATGAATGTCCTTTGCTTGCTTCAATAAGCCCGGCATAACTTTCAAATACACCTGATGAGCCAATGATATTTTCAATTTTATAAGTTGATGCAGCAACAAAAAGATCCGTCAGGCTATCCTGCAGGTAAAGGTTTAATGCAGTAATTGATTCGGGAGGGATTGGGTCGGTGCGGTGGAAGTTATCCATAAGGCGGGCTGCGCCAATCTCAAAGCTTTGTTTCCATTTTACCTGCTTGTTATCGCAAATAATAAACTCAACACTTCCGCCGCCTATATCCACTACCAGGCTGTTATGCCCGGACAAGCTTCCGGATGCCTTTACACCTTTATAAATATATGCTGCTTCGGCATCCCCATCAATAATTTCAATAACTATACTTGTTTGTGCTTTAACCTGGTCAATAAAATCCTGTCCGTTTGCAGCATTTCGCAATGCTGATGTTGCAATGGCCCTAACCTGCTGAACATTATTCTCTAAAATAAGCTGGTGATATCGCTGCATGCTTTTAATGCCACGTACAAATGCGGCAGGGTGTATAAAGCCTTTGTTTATGCCACCCTCGCCTAGCTTAACGGCATCCTGTTCATGAACTATTTCACTATATCCGGCACCATTACCTTCAACTATCAACAGGTGAAAGGTATTAGTGCCAAGGTCCATTACTGCCACGGGTTTATTCATGCATCTAAAATAAATAATCCCTTAAATTGTTTAAAATTTAAAGGATTAATATTTCTTTTTATTGGATTAAGCTACTCTTTATAAAAAAACCATTTTACCAGTTCCTTATAACTTGCCTTTTTGCCGTACATTAAAATACCAACGCGGTAAATACGTGCCGCTACATAAGTGGTAAACAAAAAGCCAATTATTAATAATGCCATCGATAGGTATAGCTGCCAATCAGGAACGCCAAATGGCATACGCAGCATCATAGCTACCGGCGAGGTAAAAGGGATTATAGAAAGCCACACAGCCAATGGACTATCCGGGGCCCGGAATAAAATACTTACAGACAACAAATATGTAAATAACAAGGGCATGGTAATAGGAAACATAAACTGCTGTGTTTCAGTTTCACTATCAACTGCCGAACCTACTGCCGCAAACAAAGCGCTGTAAAGCAGGTAACCCGCAAGAAAATAAAATACAAAACAGCCTAAAACTTTGCCAAAAGGAATAGTTTGCAAAACAGCCAGGGAACTCATTATACCGCCTGGTGAGGATGATAACGAATGCCCTAAAATTTTGGTTGATATAATTGATAAGATGATCCAGGCGCTAAACTGCGTTAACCCCACCAAGCCTACGCCAATTATCTTGCCAAGCATTAATTGAAATGGCTTAACCGATGAAATGATCACCTCAATTATCCTGCTGGTTTTTTCTTCAATAACCCCGCGCATAACCTGGGCGCCATAAATAAACAGCGCTAAATAGATTAAAATAGCACAGGCTATACCCACCGCAATATTTGCCCCCAGGCTAGTTTTGTTGTCCCCGGTTTCGGTTATTTCTACGGTATTTAGTGATAAGTTGCTTTTTATAGAATGTAATAAAGCGGTATCGATATGATTTTTGAGCATGCCGTTGTTTAAGGCAATATCATTCATCTGGCCTTCTATTTTTTCAGTAAGTGTGATGCCCGGTTTCTTTTTTGAGAAGATGTTTATCGCATCTTTTTTAGTATAGTCGGCGGGGACTTGAAGCGCAGAAAGATTCTCATCTTTTTTCAGGTCAGCCTTCAGGTCGGCTAATGATTGTTTTGTGGTTTCAAATTTCAGGTTTTTCTGATCCTTGAATTTTCCGGCAAACAGACCGCTTTCGTCAATCACTTTAACAACCTGTTTATCGCTTAATTCATTACTGTTTTTAGCAACTAAAGCTATTACGCCGCCCATTGCTAAAATTAAAAGAGGAACCACGAATATCATGATGATAAATGATTTTTTCCTTACCCGGGTAAAGTATTCGCGTTGTATTATGAGTAAAACTTTGTTCATGGTTTAGCGGATTAAATTTACTTGTTCAATAAAAATTTCGTTCATGCTCGGTACTACTTCCTGCAGCATGTTGATGCGTGTTTTAGGGATAAGATATTGCAGAACATCGTTTGAATTATTGGTGCCATTAAGCTTTATTTTAATGGTATGGTCATTGTCGCTCCCTGTTTTCTCTTCAATCACATCAAAAGGCTGTGTGCCGTCAAATGCTAATTGGCCGCCATTGTATTCAACCAGATAGGTTGCATTACGGTAGGAGTTGCGGATGTTTTTTACTGTTCCATCCAATATTTTATGCGATTTATGGATCAGCGCGATTGAATCGCACAACTCCTCAACTGATTCCATCCGGTGGGTTGAAAATAAAATGGTGGCTCCTTTACGGTTAAGCTCCAGGATCTCATCCTTAATTACTTCGGCATTTACCGGGTCGAAACCGCTGAAGGGTTCATCTAAAATGATCAGATCGGGCTCGTGCAATACAGTAGCCACAAACTGTGCCTTTTGTTGCATCCCTTTTGAAAGTTCTTCTATTTTCATTTTCCACCAGGTTTCCATGCCCAGTTTTTCGAACCATATTTTTAATCTATTACGTGCCTCATCTCTACTTAGACCTTTTAACCGGGCCAGGTAGATCATCTGCTCGCCGATCTCCATTTTTTTGTAGAGGCCGCGTTCTTCCGGTAGGTAACCGATCCGGTCGATATGCGATTGATTGAGTTTCTCGCCATTAAAATAAACTTCGCCGTTGTCTGGCGCGGTAATCTGATTAATGATACGAATCAACGAAGTTTTGCCGGCGCCGTTTGGCCCTAAAAGGCCAAAGATCTGCCCGCTTTTAACTTCAAGGCTTACATCACTCAACGCCCGGTGACCGGCGTATTGCTTAACAATGTTGCGGATGCTTAACATATAAAAGGATGCTATGGTTTATGATTTTGTTTAAGATACGGAATTGCTGAAAATGTTACATGAGTAAAAGTAAATGCCTATTTTTATGATGGTTTAGAGCTGGAAATACAAACCTAATCAACTCAATCTAACTTAATCAACCCAATCAACTAAAACATGAGCTATAAAAGCATAATTTTCATTTTCGTTATTTGCTGCGCGATAGGTGCTTTTTCCAGGAGTCCGGTTAACCGGGTCAATATTATTTTTGATAGTGATATGGGCCCCGATTACGACGATGTTGGTGCGATAGCCATTTTACACACCCTGGCTGATAAAGGTGAAGCCAAAATACTGGCAACTATGGCCAGTACCAATTATGAAGGTGTTGCCGGCGTTTTAAATGTGTTTAATACCTATTTTAACAGACTCGGGATCCCTGTAGGTATACCGAAAGGAACTGCCTTAAACCTTCGCGACTGGCAGCATTGGACAGATACACTACTGGTTAAATATCCACATAAAATTAAAACAAACGCCGAAGCATACGATGCTGTAAAGCTTTACCGCAAGATCTTAGCATCACAGCCCGACCATAGCGTAACCATTGTTACAGTAGGTTTTTTAACTAACCTTTCCAATTTGTTAAACACCGGGGCCGATGAATATTCATCACTTACCGGCAAGGCTCTTATTAAAAAAAAAGTGAAACTATTAGTATGCATGGCTGGTAAATTTCCGGCAGGGTCTGAATTTAATGTGATGAAGGACGCACCGGCATCAAAAAATGTATATGAAAACTGGGATCCGCCTATAATATTCAGCGGGTTTGAAATAGGCGTAAGAATTAAAGCAGGCCTACCCCTGATCCATAACAAGGCAATTCAAAACTCCCCGGTAAAAGATGCATTCCGCATCTCAATCCCAAAAGCCGCAGAAGATTCCTTAGGGCGATGCAGTTGGGATGAAACTGCTGTATTGGTAGCGATAAGGGGCTATAATCCGTTATATGATCTGCACAAAGGAAAGATCGTAGTTGCCGCAGATGGCAGCAATACCTGGGATGATAATGGGACAGGGCAGGCCTATCTTGTTGAAAAGACCGATTACAAAATAGTAGAGGATCTGATCAATAAACTAATAATGCATCAGCCTGTAAGATCATCAACAAAAGGTCAACAGGCCAGATCCGGAAGAACCAATTAACCATGAACAGAATTGCAAAGATTGAAGCGCTTAGCAGGGAAAATTGATAGGATGGAAGCTGAAATTGGCAGGGCGGAAGTGCACCTGTGAATCGGAAAACTATTTCCTGCAAGCCAAACAAAAAGCCCAAAGTCATAACAAGAGGGCACTGAAAAAGTGACACTTTAATCGGGGAGCAACTAAGCGATCAAGTAAGACGGATTTTTACTTGATCGCTTTTTTATTAGCGATGTATTTTTGAGATGATCATTTGGGGACGGCTTGGTT
>NZ_JAQBOC010000086.1 GCF_028288225.1 Mucilaginibacter sp. | reverse complement strand
GGCTATTCTTACGCTCAAACCAGCAATACCTTATAAACCTGATTCCATCATTTTAATCAATATTTCAAAGAACGCTTTATGGTCTCACGACCGCAATTGTTGACAATAGTTGCGCAACGATCACGCTGCGCGTAAAGAGGTAAGAAAGAAGCTACTTCGCTTTATTAGTTTTTCTCTTCCCTCTTTACCGCTTGCGGAAGAGCGGGAAGGTCCATCCGCTGGCTAGCGGAGTCGACCGGGTGAGTAAACTCTGCTTGCGATATTAACACAAATGCATTGAAGCAAATGCCAACCGAATTAAATCATTACATTAGCTACCCAAATTTAACCGTTCATCATGAAAAGACGTTCGTTCGTAAAGTCGACAATAATTGGTGGTGCTGCCGCAACTGTTTTACCCGCTTTAAGTAATGCCAAATCCATGGATAATAAAACAGCCGAAACGGAATTTTATGAGCTAAGGGTTTATAATTTAAAAGACGAGGCTCAGCAAAAGCTGGTTGAAGATTATTTAAAAAATGCAGCTATCCCGGCGTTAAATCGCTTAGGCGTTAAACATGTGGGTGTTTTTACTGAAATGAAGCCTGCCGGACAAACAAAAATATTCACCCTTACAGCATACAACAGCCTCGATCATTTTAGTAAAATAGCCGACAACATAGGCAATGATGCTGAATTTAAGGCCAAGGGAGCAGCCTACCTGAATGCACCTGCAACACAGCCTGCTTACGAGCGGATAGAAAGCTCCCTTTTAAAAGCATTTACCCATTTCCCCACGCTCACTCCACCCGAAAAGAAGCCGCGGATATTTGAACTGCGCCAGTACCAGAGCGCCAGCGAAGCCGCCGGTAAAAAAAAGATTGAGATGTTTAACGACAAGGGCGAGATAGATATTTTTAAGCGTCTGGGCTTTAATCCTGTTTTTTGGGGCGAAACCATAATAGGTCCGCAACGACCGAACCTAACTTATATGGTAACATTTACTGACCTTGCTGATAAAGACTCGCACTGGAAAGATTTTGGAGGTGACACCCAATGGCATGAAATAAGCGCTGTGCCTGATTATGCCGATGCTTTACTGGTTAATAAAATAACATCAACCATATTAGTGCCCACTGCTTATTCGCAGATTTGATGAATGATAAAGCTTCACGGGCCGCAGCTATATTATTTGCGAGAGCGTTGCTGGGGATAATTTTCTTAATGCAGGGCTATGGAAAGATCTTTACCTACACCGTGCCCAAAGTATACAGCATGTTTTTTAAAGATTTCGAAAAAACATTCCTGCCCAAGTGGATCATTTGCGGCACAGCTTATTATACCTCATATGTTGAATTGATCTGCGGCTTTTTACTAATCATAGGCCTTTTCAGAAAATATGCTTTGTACCTCCTTGGCATCGATCTGCTGATCGTGTCATTCGGGCATGGGCTTTTAGAGCCTATCTGGGATCTGCAGCATGTAATACCCAGGGCCATTTTATTGATCGCCATATTGCTCACCCCAGGCCAGTGGGACAAATGGAATGCTGATAGGTTATTGCCCCAAAATGGCGGTTTAAATAATATTCATCAGTGATTGCCTGCAAAGTATTTGCAATTCTTAAAATACTGTATTAGATTTACTTAACAATACTCTATTAACTGGAACAATTTTCTATGTATGGCTCTCCGCCTTACTATTGGCCAGGAGCAGGATTCCCCTTTTTATTAATACCAGCCTCAATCCGTATTTTCTCATCAATTAAAAAACCAATTATGATAGCTGAAGAAAAGATAACACAACTGAAACAAGCCCTACGCGGGAAGTTGATTCAGTCGCTTGATGATGATTATCATGCAGCACGCAAGGTGTACAACGGCATGATAGATAAATGTCCCTTAATGATAGCTAAATGTACTGATGTAGCTGACGTGATAACGGCAGTAAATTTTGCGCGGGAAAATGATCTGCTCACAGCAATAAGGAGCGGCGGCCACAATGGTGGCGGCTTGGGTATGTGCGATGACGGGTTGGTAATTGACCTCTCGCAAATGAAAGGTACCAATGTTGATCCCGATGCTAAAACGGCATGGGTTGAGGCCGGCTGCACTTTAGGCGATATTGACCATGCAACGCACGCATTTGGATTGGCAACTCCCAGCGGAATTTTTTCAACTACAGGGGTAGGCGGCATTACGCTTGGTGGTGGACTGGGGCACCTTACCCGGCATTTCGCCTTGTCAATAGACAATGTTTTGGAAGCAAATGTGGTGCTGGCCGACGGGACTTTTGTAAAGGCCAATGCCTCTACCAATCCCGATCTTTTTTGGGCGCTTCGCGGTGGTGGCGGTAACTTTGGGGTTGTTACTTCATTTGTATTTAAGCTGCACCAGGTAAGTATGGTATATGGCGGCCCAATGTTGTGGGAATTAAATGAAACTGAAGAAATATTAAGATGGTACCAGGACATCATAAAAAGTGCACCTGACGAACTCAATGGATTTTTCGCTTTCCTCTGTGTTCCTCCCGGACCTCCATTCCCTGAACATTTACACACAAAAAATATGTGCGGCGTGGTATGGTGCTATAGTGGCGACATGGAAAGGGCCGAAAAGGTTTTTGAGCCCATTCGCAATTTTAAAAAACCTGCGCTTGATTTTGTGGGTCCTTTACCTGTTCCGGCAATGAACAGTATGTTTGATGCGCTGATGCCAACCGGATTAAATTGGTATTGGAAGGCTGATTTTGTAAATGATTTAGGAGATGAAGCCATTGCGCAACATATAAAATTTGGATCACATTTGCCTACCTTGCTTTCAACAATGCATCTTTACCCAATTAACGGTGCTGCTTCAAGAGTGGGCAATCAAGATACTCCATGGAATTACCGGAACGCTACATGGGCAATGGTAATCGCAGGTATAGATCCCGATCCGGCCAATAATAATAAGATCACCGAATGGGCAAAAGATTACTGGGAGGCATTGCACCCCTATTCGGCAGGTGGTGCTTATATAAACTTCATGATGGACGAAGGAGAAGACAGGATTAAAGCAACTTATGGGGATAATTATGAAAGATTAGTCGCTATAAAAACAAAATATGACCCTGCTAATATGTTTAGGGTCAACCAGAATATAAAACCTATGATACATGAATCAGTAGGTTAAAATTATTGAATGGATTATTAAATTAAATTTGCCTGCTTTTCTGTGACACTTTTATTAAATATCAGAAAAGCAGGCAAATTTCGATCTTGTTAATCTTAATATTTACATGTCTTGTAGTTTAAATTTATCCGATAAAAATCAAGATAAATCATACAAACCAGGAAATATTAACCCTTAACTTTTATCCAATACCCCTTCAGCTTCTTCAGCTACTTCTGGTTTAATGATGTTCCTTTTCGGGAAGTTGAAGAGTATTGAGGTAAGCACCGGGATAACAAAAACAGCTACCGTAAATACCGATACAAAAACGTCTACATGTTTTCCTTCCAAAATTTCGGATGCCGGTGTGCCTGGAGCAAAATGGGTATATAATGAAACGGAAAGCTTAATACCTAATACACCAATTACTATAAAGGCAACGGTTTCTAAAAAGGTAAATTTTTCCATCAGCTTTACAAAGGCCTGCGCTACAAAACGCATGGCCAGTATGCCTATAAACACCCCGGTATATATTAAAAATACATGGTCGGTAAAGGCTACAGCTGCAAATACGTTGTCAATTGAAAAGGCAAGGTCCATCAGTTCAACAAGTGCCACTGTAGACCAGAAAACGCCAAACACGCCTACTGTTGAGCGGTAAAGCCAGTTTTTACTTTTATCAATTGATTCACTCTCACCACCACTGTTGGCCGCGTTGATCTTTCCTTTGAAGTAGTTAAAACTCAGGTAAAGCAAATAAAATCCGCCTATAGGTTTTAACCACCATATTTTTACCAGCCACGCAGCAAGGAACAAACAAACGCCCCGCAATACATAGGCACCAACAATGCCGTAACGTAAAGCTTTATTGCGCTGGTGTTTTGGGAGGTCTAATACCATAGTTGCCAAAACCGCAGCATTATCAACAGAAAGCAGGCTTTCTATCAGAATTAAATTAAGTACTACCAGCAATCCGGCCTGAATATCTTCACCTAAAAGTTTGTGCAAAAAGTCCATATATGAGTTTATTTATTTTAATTATTATTCTGAGATGCCTGTAAATATAGAAATTTAAATATTCCGGCTCCCATTACCATTTTAATACAAAGATTAACTATTCCTTTGATGCTATAATAATGAAATTATTACAATAATTTATTTACATCGGTATTTACTAAATACTGTAACTTAGTTTCGCAAAAAAAATCAAATAACTGCGTCAACTCACAATATGGCGCGTGTTTAAAAAAATATATATACTACTACAATGGCTATCAATTTACAAAAAGGGCAAAAAATAGATATCGGCTTATCTAAAATGACAGTGGGTTTGGGCTGGAACCCTAACGAAGGAACAGGATATGAGTTTGACCTGGACGTTTCCGCAATAATGATAGATGCAAACCGTTTTGTTCCGCAAGATGAGTTTTTTGTTTTTTACAATAACGTCGATTCACCCGACAACGCCGTTCACCATACCGGTGATGATCCTTCAGGCGGCAACAGCGATGGCGGTGATGATGAATCAATTAACATCGACCTTACTAAGGTTGACTCCAAAATCCAGGAAATACTTTTCGTGGTTACTATTCACGAGGCGCAGGCGCGCAGGCAAAACTTTGGCCAGGTTCGTGATTCATACATCCGTATTATTGATGATCTTTCCGGCAACGAGGTTTGCAAGTATGAGCTGGGTGAAGATTTTTCTATTGAAACCGCCATTGAATTTGGCCGCTTATACAGCCGCAACGGCCAGTGGAAGTTTGAAGCATCAGGCGTTGGTTATAAAGAAGACCTTGCGTTTTTCCTGAGCAAGTATTTTAAAGGACAGATTATAAAATAAAATATTATGGCTATAAACTTAGTAAAAGGTCAAACTATTGACCTTCGTAAAAATGATAATGGCGAAAATTACGACCTGTCATCTGTTACCATCGGCTTAGGATGGGATGTCAGGCAAACCAAAAGCGGCGGCTTTTTAGGCAAACTGTTTAGTAACGGTGCCGAAGAAGTGGAGTATGACCTGGATGCTATTGCCTTTTTGCTTGATAAAAACGGCAAGGTGGTAAATACAGGGCGTACAACGCAAACAAGCAGCGGCAAAACCATAAGCCTGTATGAAGGAGATGTGATCTATTTTAACTCCATGAAACACCCTTCGGGCCATATTTGGCTTACCGGCGATAACAGAACGGGCGCAGGAGATGGTGATGACGAGCAGATAATTGTAAAACTTGATGCCCTTGATCCAAAATTTGATAAGATCCTTTTCATTGTAGCCATTTACCAGGGCCGCAAAAACAACCAGCATTTTGGTATGGTTGAAAATGCTTTTATAAGGGCGGTTGATAACAGGGGTAAGGAAATTGCAAAGTTTAGCCTGTCTGGCGATGCCACCTATAACGGCATGTGCTCCATGACCTTTGCCGAAGTGTACCGCAAGGATGGCTCATGGAAATTCAGGGCCATAGGCGATCCGCATCAAACCGATAATTTCCTTGAAATTTTAAAGAACTATAAGGCTTAGCTTTTATTGATAACTTGTACCACTGATCTTAAAGCTTAATACAAAGCTGCAATCACATCTTACCCATGCCGTATTACCAGCATTATTCTTTTGATCTTTGGCTCACCCTTATTAAATCAAACCCTGAGTTTAAAATTCAACGGGCAAAAATATTTCACCGCGACTTTAATCCTTCCAATAAAAGTATTGATGAGGTTACGAAAGTTTTCAGGCAGGTTGACTTAATGTGTAATGCCGTTAATGAAAACACCGGGAAGAATATTGACACGGAAGAAATGTACCTGATGGTTATTAGCCTGATGAATGATAACCGGCTAAATATCCGGGATGTTGATACCTGTAAACTTTACCTGGATATGGAAGCGCTTTTATTTAATTATTTACCGGTGTTATACTCACCTGTAACAATTGAGGTGCTTGATCATCTAAAAAATAAAAGCGGTGGCACGTTTAGCTTACTAAGCAATACCGGCTTTATAAAAGGCGTAACTTTAAAAAAAGTATTATCTGAATTAAAAATAGATCAGTATTTTGATTTTCAGCTTTACTCTGACGAGGCCGGGATGTCAAAGCCTAATCCGGCTTTTTTTGAGTTGATGCTTCAAAATATCAAACGGGTAAATCATCCAAAACAAATCAATTTAAATAACATTATACACGTAGGCGATAACCCTGTAACTGATATTGAAGGCGCTAATGCAGCAGGCATAAAAAGCATGCTTATTAATTCAAACAACGAGGATATAACAAGTTTAAAAAAATAATGAAGGCGACATATTCATTACACCATATTAATAATCCTTCGGCGTTTGATTTTAATCCGGATGATTACAGCCGTTTTAAATTTGGCGATGACGCTGTTGCAAAGCATTTTGGCACCAGCCTGGCCGATGGCTTTATAAGCCAGCACCTGGAAAAAGAGCCGATTGAGCAGCAAATTGTTGTGATCTCCAGCCCGTACTCATTTATCCCCACGGCTACTTATGCCATGAAAACATGGTTCGCTTACCGGCTCAACCGCTGGCTGGCCACAAACGGCTTTGCTGTAGTGCAGGAAACCAAGGTGCACCGCACCATTACCTATAAGGAAGATTACGGCGAATTAAATGCGCGGGAAAGGATGAGCCTGATAGGTAATGACTCATTTCATATTGATAAAGACTTTTTAGAAGGTAAAACCCTTATATTTTTAGATGATATTAAAATAACCGGCAGCCACGAGCGTATGATAATGAAAATGGTTGCCGAATACGGCCTGCAAAACGATATTTATATGCTGTATTTTGCCGAACTGGTAAATAAAAGCATTCATCCTAATATTGAGAACTTGTTGAACTATCACCAGGTAAAAACAATATTTGATTTGGAGCCGATCATTAAAAGCGGCAATTTTACCATCAACACGCGCATAGTAAAGTATATATTGAATTACAATTTTGAATGCTTTTGTATCTTTATTGAAAATCAGGCCGATTGTTTTATAAATTTACTTTATGATATGGCTTTGGGCAACGGCTATCATGCTATTGATGCCTATACTAAAAATCTTAACTTTATTACCGAAAACCTATTTATAAACAATAAAAATTTAATTAAACATGGCAATTAATTTGCAAAAAGGGCAGCGGGAAAACATTGGCGCTCCCATATTTACCATCGGCTTAGGATGGGATACCAACAGCTCTTCAACCGGCAGTGCGTTTGACCTGGATGCCTCTGTTTTTGTTTTGGGCGAAAATAAAAGATTAATAGGTGACGAATACTTTGTTTTTTATAACAACCTTAAATCGCCCGATGGCTCAGTTGAACACACAGGTGATAATCTTACCGGTGCAGGCGAAGGTGACGATGAGCAAATAAAGATCGATCTTTCAAAAATAGATCCAAGGGTATCTGAAATATGCGTGGTTGTTACCATCCACGAAGCTGAAGGCCGCAAACAAAACTTTGGCCAGGTACGCAACTCGTTCATCAGGGTATTTGATGCAGCAACCAATGCCGACATTTTAAAATACGAGCTGGAAGAAGATTTTTCAATTGAAACCGCTGTTGAATTTGGCAGGATCTACAAACGCGATAATAACTGGAAGTTTGAAGCTGTTGGCGCAGGCATGAAAGGCGGTTTACAGGATTACTTAAATAAATATCAATAAGCTATGGCAATCAATCTTCAAAAAGGGCAGCGCATCAGCCTTGAAAAAAGCAATGGCAGTAAGCTTCAAAGTGTTTGCGTAGGTATTAACTGGGGCGCCATTGAAAAAAAGGGACTTTTTGGCTTTAATACAACTAAAGAAGCGGTGGATCTTGATGCCAGTTGTGCATTATTTGATGAAGCCAAAAACCTTGTTGATGTAGTTTATTTTGGCAATTTACGTTCAAAAGACAGCGCTGTACAACATAGCGGCGACGACCTTACCGGTGATCTGGATGGCGATGATGGTTTGGATAATGAAGTGATAACACTTGATTTTTCGCGGTTAAATCCCGCTGTAAATTATGTCGCCTTTGTGCTGAACAGCTTTCGCGGACAGGATTTTGGTACTATTCCGTTTGCCTCTATCCGTATTTATGAAGGTACGCCAAAAAGGGTGAATGAGGTTTACGCTACTTATGATATTGGGAACAGTAAGGACTTTGCCGGCCATGTATCAATGGTGATGGGCGTATTTTACAAAAAGAATGGCGAATGGAAGTTTAATGCCATTGGCGAACCTACCCGCGACAAGAAGCTGGAGGAGACAGTAAAAACTGTTAGCCAAAACTATTTATAACAAACAACGCACCGGGGTTTTATTTAACGACAAGTCGGGTGCATATTGTAAGAATGATATTTTTAAAGAAATAAATTATGGACAGCACATTAAATAACAACGAGCTAAACATTACCCCGGTTAAGCTTGATACAACCCCGGTAAAACTGGATAAGGAAGGCAATGTTGACCTTACCAATATAAACCCTGATGAGGTAAAAAAATATAGCGAAATAAGTAAAACCCTTGATCCGAAGGATGTTAATTCTATACTTAACTATGGCACCGAAGTTCAAAGTTCCATGGAAAAGTATAGCAATACCTTTTTAACCTCGGTGCGCACCTATAACTCGGGCGAGGTGGGTTTACTTATTAACGACCTGCTTACCGAGCTTAATTATATTGATGTGGATGAATTGAATCAAAATGCATTCACTTCATTTATATCGCACATCCCGTTTGTTAAAAAGCTGGTATTTGATACCAAAAAACTTTTCCAGAAGTACGATACGGTGGTTAATAATATTGATAAGATCACCAATAAAATAAAAGCCGGCAGGATAAACTCTATTAAGGATAACAGCTCGCTGCAAACCATGTTTGATAGCAATGTAAGCTACATTCATCAAATGGAAGAACTGATCATATCCGGTCAGCTTAAATTTAATGAGCTTAACGAACAGCTTGCCCAAATGGATGCAAATCCCGCAGCCTATAATGATTATGAAATTGCCGACATGCGTGATTTTGTTAACCGTCTGGATAAGCGCCTGGCCGATTTAAAGGTGGTTCGTTTTATTATGATGCAATCGCTTGCGCAAATAAGGGTGGTTCAAAACAACAATACAAGCATTGCCGAAAAAGCCCAGTCAATTGTATCAACAACCATCCCGGTGTGGAAAAACCAGCTTACAATTGCTGTAGCGCTAAACAGGCAAAAGGAAAATGTTGAGATGCAGAAAAAGATCTCGGATACTACAAATACTATCCTGCAAAAAAATGCCGAATTGCTGAAACAAAACAGCATAGATGTGGCCCGGGAGAATGAAAAAACTGTAGTATCGTTAGATACCCTGAAAAAGACAACTGCTTCGCTAATAGAAACTTTAACAGAAGTAAAGCGAATCCACGAAGAGGGAACCCAGAACAGGCAAACATTAAATACTGAGCTGCAAAGCCTGGAAACAGAACTAAAAAAGCACGTAACACACCAAAGCTAGTATTAAGTCCTAAGTCGCAAGTCTTAAGTCAAATTTTGTCTTTTCTGGCTTAGGACTCAAGACTAAGCGTCACACGACACCAGCTGATAAAAGCCGTCATTGCTCAATATTGTGCTATGGCGGCTTTTCTAATTAATACGCGCGTAATTTTGTAATTTTGCATAAAAAAATTGGCTGTACCGTTAATGGATGAAAACCGCTTAAATATTTTAAATGAATCAAACCGGATGCTCAGCAAGCTGCAACTGCTTTCTGTTTATTTTGGGGAAGATATAATTTACAAGATTTATTTGCGCAGCCAGGTTATCCATAAGCTTTTTGAAACTAATCCTGAACTGGACATTAACAAGCTTGAGCTGTTTCATATGCAGTTTACTGCAAGCCTGATAGATCTGTTGCGGAAAATTAAAAAAAACAATGAGAACAACATAAGCTTACTGTTAGATGAGATACAGTTGAACAAGGAAATGGTTGAAAAGCTTAACGACTCTGCTTATACCGAAAACAACTTTAACATTGATAAGCAAAGGCAGGCGCTCAAAATAAATCTTTCATTACGAAGGCTTTTCCAGGTGCTATCAGACAATTCTACGGACAACCCGCTGTCTAAAAACATTAATGCGTTTAGCTCACGGTTTGCTACCGACTTTTTTTATGCCATTGAACCCGGCTTGTTTACTGAACTTACACAGTATAAGGATAATGATGTTTATACAAATAGCTACGCCACTATTCAAAAAAAATTAATGGGGGTACTGTGTAAGTACGATTTTAAAACCGAGTTTTTTTGCGGCCTGAAAACAGGTAGCCAAATTATCGAGATTTATAAGTTTATTGATGTCAATAGGCATTTTTTGTATTTTCCTGCCCATAATTTATTCCTGTTTGTTGATGTAACAAAAATTAATGGGGTAGACTGGACAAACAACTTATCTAAAAAAGAAAACCTGATCCACGAACTGAATAATAAGAATGACGTATTGCAAAGCAGCGCGAGTGCGGCAAAATCAAACATGCCTGCCGAAATTAAAGCATTGCTGGCCGAAGACTATAAAAAAATTGCAGATATCAATTTCCTCCAAAACATCAGCAATATTGATGTACAGGCCAATATTTTAAAAACAATGCTAAATACCGACCTTAACTGATCCCCCTAAATATAAAACACAGTGATACTTAAGCTTAACAAAATAATTGCATCCATTTTTGGGATAGGATACCTTAAAGGCGGCGGTACCTATGCTGCATTAGTAACCTGTGGTTTTATATGGTTGTTATGGCAAAATCCGGTTTTACAAAACCCTTTATACCTGCTTATTATTACCATTGTTATAACGCTTTTGGGCGTGTACGTCAGTAATAAAGTTGAGCCCGACTGGGGTGAAGATAGCTCGCGCGTGGTGATAGATGAGGTTGCCGGGATGCTAATTTCTATATTATTTATACCTGCCAATATCTATTTTTTATTGGCCGGTTTTATTTTATTTCGTTTTTTTGATATTGTAAAACCACTGTATATCCGCAAAATGGAAGCGCTGCCCAGCGGAACCGGCGTAATGATGGATGATGTGCTTGCGGGCGTATATTCCAATATATTGCTATGGGTGGGGTATTTTGTTTGGATAATGTTTTTTAAATAAATCAAAAAAATCTGAACGAAGATCCTGTTAAAGTATTCATAAAAAGGCTTACGAATTTTCACTTCGTAAGCCTTTTGCTTCTTAACCAATCCATGGCTTCCTTGCCCTGGTCACTCCTCCTAATATTTTAATACGATAAACCCTGTGTTGTGGATGATGTCTTTACCCACTTTATAGTTCAGTGAGTAGAAGTAAGTGCCTGGTTGCTGCAGCTTGCCGTTAGTGCTTGCATGACCGTCAAATGCCTTTGTTGTATTGTCATACCCTTTTGCCTCGTAAACCAATGCCCCGTTACGGCTCATGATCTGCAGTGTGTTATCCGGGTAAGCAACTATGCCGTCTATCTGCAGCACGTCGCTGTTTCCGTCGCCGTTTGGTGACACGTTCTTGTGTACCACTATCCCCGGAGTTCTTACAGGGGCTACAGCTACCAGCTGTTCATCATAGATGGAAGCCGCCGGCGGTGGTGCTAAACGAGTGATAACCATGCTGTATATTTTGATAGCTGTACCGTTTGCTGCGGTTACTACCGTCGTGATGGTGTTATCTCCAACATCTAACGAAACAGATCCTGATGCTGTGCCCGAAGTCACTGCTACATCGTTAACTTTTACTGTTGATGTGGGATCCTGCGTTACAGGCGTTACCGTCACACTGCTTACAGAATTAGCTACATTTACTGTATAATCCCTAAAGTTAAAACCCGGTACTGTAATTAACGGAGTTTTTGGATTTAACCTCAGTGACGTTAGCAAGGCATTGCCTTCTCTTGTTATTATTACACTATATGTGTTTTTGGTTACTCCATCCCCTGCTGTTACTACTGTAGTGATCGTATTATTTCCTACATTTAACGGAATAGATGGGGATGCCACTCCTGATGCTACTGCAACATTATTGATCATTACGGTTGCCGTCGCATCCCGGGTTGTTGGGGTTACCGTAATCGAATTAACACCATTAGCTACTGTTGCCACATAGTCTCTGAAGCTAGGGCCGGGTACCCATGTCTGGTTTACCAGCGGGCTGAACTTAAGATTGGTTAGTAACGCATCAGTTGATAGTCGGGTTACCGTTATCTTATATTTCCTTATTGTTGCTCCGTCCTGTGCAGTTACCTGTACATCAATAGGGTTGTTGCCTACATTTAACGCCAGTGCCGATGATGATGCTCCACTGCCTACCGTTGTATAGCCTCCCCCATTCACCTGTACCCGGATCGTCGCATTTACATCTGCAGAGGTCGGCGTTACTGTCGTGGTGGTTGTACCGTTGGGTACCGTTGCTGTATAATTAAGCGTGTTGCTGTTAAACACAGGTGTTAAGTTATTGGCAGTAGTGGTAAGGGCTGATAATGTGGCATCGCTAGGCTTTACCACAAACGTGCCTGAAGCTGCTGACGCTGCCGCCAGGTTACCTGCTTTGTCTGACGCTGTACCTGTCCCTATCGAAAACCTGATAGTGCCAAGTCCGCTCACATTAGAAATAGTAACTGTTAGCGTAGCGCCTGTACCCGTCACACCTACTGTACCGGTGGCCGTGCCTGTTGTGATTAAAGTAATATCACCGGCTGACAAGGTGCTGGTATTAAAGTGGGCATCAGCATAAGTTACCGTATAAGACGCGCTGCCGCCCGCGCCTGTTGCTGTTACTGACGGGCTGCCGATACTTACTGTTGGCGAGGTTTTGTCGAATGTTACAAAAAGGCCGGCTAGCGCCGAAGTGTAAGAATTGGTATTGCCTGCATCATCTGTGATAGTTAGCGCAAATGCAACCTGGCCCTGTGTATTACCAGATGTTTCTGTATATGAGCCCGTCCAGAGGTTTCCTGAAACGTTAACAGGAGTTACACTATTGCCGCCTATTGTTATTACCGGTGTTTGAATATGTTCACTTGCGGTAAAGCCAAGTGTGATAATGTCGCCAACCTTTGCGAAGGTATTGCGGGCATTGTTTGACAAAAAGCTTCCGTTGCTCGCTGTAGGGGATGCGTTATCTATTGTATAAGTTTGCCCGGCGGTAAAACCGCCTGCAATTGCATTCCCTGCCACATCAGTGATCCCGGTACCGCTGTTATTCAGGTCAAGACGAATCGTACCGTTCCCGGTTATTGAATTTACCGTTACCGTGTAGGTTGTGCCTGAACCGGTTACTGAGGCTAAGGAGCCATTGGCTGAACTGGTTTTTGTAAGTGCAAAATCACTTACATCCACTCCCGTTACACTTTCAGAAAATGTTACGGTATAATTAATACTTGTTGCTTTGGTTGGCGTGGCATTTGCGGGAATGATGGAGCTTGCCGTTGGCGCTGTTTTATCAATAGTATAACTTTGCCCCGTAAAAGGTAGTGATGTGCTTATTACCAGTGATAAATTTGTATCATTAACAAGATTTAAAACAGTTGCACCATCTCCAGTTCCCGTATTAACAGGCACTGTCCAGGTTATATTGTCAGATGTAGTCGGCGTGCCAATACTTGCACCTGAAACTCCTGTCGTAGTCAATGAAAAATTACTTGCTGTTAACCCTGTAACCGCCGCCCCGAAAGTTACTGTATAATCTACAGAAGATCCGTTTGTGGTAGCCGATGAAGCAAGGTCGATTGAATTGATAGTAGTTGATAGCACTATTGTAACATCGTCAACGCCGATAGCGAACGCTGTTGCACCTGAAGATATAGGTCTTATTACATCAATACTATTGAAACCATTGGTTAATGTTACAGCTACAGGTGTAGCAGAGCTTAAAACCGCCGCTTTTGACGCCAGGGAAAATCCGGCGATCAAGAAAAGTAAAACATAAAATCTGGTAAAAAGTAAAGGTTTATTCATGGTTATTTTTTTAAATAAGAAATATAATTTGCAGGTTTATATTCATTTACAAGAAACATTATTGCACGCGCATCTCTTTATATCAAAATGTTATGTTGGGATTATATTATTAAATGTAGCAAATTGCTTAGCGCGCTGTAAAACGGAAGGTATATACTTAGGGCTATCTTCTACTTTTAAGTCAATAAAACATTTGATAGCTATACGAGCATATTTCATAAAGGTTACGTTAAAGTTAATAAAACTTTAAAAAAACATATTTTTATCATTTTAAAACAATTTATTATTTAAAGAGCATTTGGAAGATTCCCTGTTTTAAAACAAAAGGCGTGATGGAGCAATTTGGAAACAATTTATTTTCCCTTGCCAGGGTCCGGGAAATTGACCTGGCTGGCTACCTGGAAAGGCTGGGTTTCGAGCCGGCGGCTATCAAAAAGAACGGGACGGATTATTGGTACTTATCGCCTTTTCGAAATGAAGCCGGGGCGAGCTTTCATGTCAACCGGGCGCGCAATGAATGGTATGATTTCGGGCTGATGGCCGGTGGCAACATGGTAGACTTTTGCCTGCGTTACTATGACTGTTCTATACCCGATCTGCTAGCCAGGTTCAATATTGATTTTTTCCCTCAGCAGCTACCCGTTTTCGACGCCGCTTTGCATGAGGGATGTGCCGGAAAAGAAAGTAAACTGGTGGTCACGGATGTTCGTCCGCTGTATGCCTACCCGCTGAAAAATTACCTGCACGAACGCGCTATCCCCGTTGCCGTAGCGGATGGCTTTTGCTCGGAGGTAGCTTATCAAATTAACAGTAATTCTTATTACGGGATCGGCTTTAAAAACGACGCCGGTGGTTACGAGATCCGTAACAAAAATTACAAGCAAAGCAGTTCGCCAAAGGATATTACGACATTTTCTTTCGGCGCGCGGGAAGTGCATGTTTTCGAGGGTTTCATGGACTTTCTTTCTTACCGGGTTTTATATCCTTATGCGGAGGCGGCTGATTTCGTGGTGCTGAATGGCGCGGGATTGTTTGACCGGGCGCTGCCTTTCCTGGAACAGCACGAGGGTATCCGGTTGTGGCTGGACCGGGATGTGACGGGTAAGGCTTATACGCAATATGCTTTATCGATGGGGCCGCGCTACCGGGATGAAAGCGGCCGGTACGAAGGGCACAAGGACATGAATGAATGGCTGGTGCATAAGGGCGAAGTGCAAAAAGCCAGGTTGAAGAAGCAAAACCGGTTGTTGGCGCGCGGTTAAGTGACGGATTGGCTTTTTGCTGTTTTTTCTCCTCACCAGCCCGGGGTTAGATTGCCTGATTGGCAATCGGCCAGATGTACGGTTGTATTACAACCGAAATCTGGCCGCCCCTCTCCGAAGTCGGGGGCGGTGGAGAAAGTTGTTGTTTTTTGATGAATTGATAGATAGAAAGGGATAAGTGATGGAAGGGAAAAAACAGGTAAGGACACGGATTGTCCCGTTCAGGCTGCTGCCTGATGAGTATAGTAAATTGGAAACCAGCTGGAAGAAAACCACGATCAGGAGGTTAAGCGAATACCTGCGCAGGCTCATTTTTAATAAGCCAGTTACTGCCTATGTGCGCAATCAATCGCTGGATGAATTCATGGCGGAGATGGTTTTGCTGCGAAAAGAATTAAATGCGATTGGGGTGAACTTTAACCAGGCGGTGCACCGGCTGCATACGCTTGATCACCTGCCCCAAATGCAGGCCTGGTTAAATGTTTTCGAGCGGGATAAGGATGTGTTTTTTGATAAGGTGGATGAGATTAAAAAGCGGATCAATTTAATCAGTGACCAGTGGTTGCAGTGATCCATTCCAGCAGTAGCCTGCGCAATATCTTAAACTATAATGAGCAGAAAGTAAAGCAGGGTTTAGCGACCTGTTTAGAGGCGGCTGTGTACCCGAAGGATGTTGCCGATCTGAATTTTTATCAGAAGCTTTCACGGTTGGAAAAGTTGACGGAATTGAACCAGCAAACCAAAGTGAACAGCGTCCATATTTCACTAAATTTTGACCCGTCGGAACAACTTTCGGAGGAACGTATAAAGGAGATCGCGGCGGTTTATATGGATAAGATCGGCTTCGCCGGCCAGCCGTATTTATTGTACCGGCATACGGATGCTGGCCACCCGCATATTCACCTGGTCACAACCAATATTAAGCCGGATGGCAAGCGGATCGAGCTGCATAATCTGGGAAGAAACCAGTCGGAAAAAGCACGCAAGGAAATCGAAATCGCCTTTGGCTTGGTAAAGGCAGAAGAAAGTAGCCAGCGTGGGGCTTACCGCCTGAAACCGGTTGACTCCCGAAAGGTAGTTTACGGTCGGGTGGAAAGCAAAAGGGCGATGGGTAATGTCATTACAACGGTGCTTAAAAATTATAAATACGGATCGTTGGCTGAGCTGAACGCGGTACTGCAATTGTACAATGTTACGGCCGACCGGGGCAGTGAGGATTCTAGGATCTTCCGGCACCAGGGATTGGTATACCGCATCCTTGACGGGCAGGGGAACAGGGTAGGGGTTCCGGTTAAGGCTTCTGACTTTAATTTCAAGCCTACGCTCAAATATTTGGCAGAAAAGTTTGTGGCCAATGCCACAGGCAGGGATCAGTACAAAGCAAGATTAAGGAATACCATTGACCTGGCTTTACTTGGAGGTGATGTGCTCTTAACAGGATTGATAGGGAAACTGCAAAAGGCGGGAATTGATATCGTGCTTCGTCAAAATGCAGAGGGTGTAATCTATGGGTTAACCTATGTGGATCATCGCAGCCGCTGTGTATTTAATGGCAGTGCGATAGGAAAGACTTATAGCGCTAAAGCTATTCTGGAAAGATGTGCAGGCAGGGGAACCGATGAAAGAAAAATAAAAAATGGAAAGGAGGAAAAAAAACAGGTTGGCGGATCGGATGCGAAAGCGCAAAAGCCGGGTTACGAGGCCGGGAAACAGACTGCGAATGCTTTTCATAATGGTGAAAAGCTGCCTGATATGAAAGGGTTAACCGATGCTTTGTTGCAGCCGGAGGAACAGCCGGAAACGATGGATTGGGAGTTGAAAAGGAAACGAAGGAAAAAGAAGCGGCAACGGATTGAGCCGTAGTTGTGAGTGTGATGAATGATTATTTAATGTGAGGGAGATAAGATGCAGACAGGAGAGAATGATCAGGCCATGCGCAAGATCCTGGATATGACCAGGCTGATCAGTATAGCAGTTTTGGCTATACATTTTTACAAAGAGTGTTATGGTGCATTTGCCGGATGGCACTTGGTAGCGCCGCTATCGGACAGGATACTGGGCAATATTTTGCATACGGGCCTGTTCAGCAATTTTTATAAATCCAAGCTGATCGCCTTGGGTTTTTTGGTGATCGCCCTGATGGGGGTGAAGGGCAAAAACGATGAAAAACAAAACTTCAAAACGGCGGGTATTTACCTGCTGGCCGGGCTTGTTTTCTATTTTATCAGCGGCTTGGTATTGCTGATACCAGGAGAGATGAGCTGGGTGGCTGTCGGCTATATGGCCTTGACTGCCCTTGGCTACTTGCTGTTCCTGAGTGGCGGCACCATGCTGTCCCGGATCATCTGGGACCGGCTGAAGGATGACATCTTCAATTCCGAAAATGAAACCTTTCCCCAAGAGGAACGGCTGATCGAAAATGAATATTCGGTTAACCTGCCTGCCAGGTACAAGCTTAAGGGAAAAACACGCAATTCTTTCATCAACTACATTAATATGTTCCGGGCGTTACTCGTATTGGGTTCGCCCGGATCCACGGGTCCGGCAAAAGTTATTTCATCATCCGGCATGTTATCACGCAGCACATCCGGAAAGGCTTTGCCATGTTCGTTTATGATTTCAAGATGCCCGACCTCTCGGTCATTGCGTACAATACCTGGCTTCATAACAAGGATAAGTACAAGGTTGCTCCCAAATTTTATTCAATCAACTTTGATGACCTTTCGCATAGCCACCGCTGTAATCCTTTGGATCCATCGGCCATGCTGGATATTACCGATGCGGTGGAGTCGGCGCGTACCATATTACTGGGGTTGAACAGGGAATGGATAAAAAAGCAGGGTGACTTCTTTGTGGAAAGCCCGATCAACTTTCTGACCGCGATCATCTGGTACCTGCGCAAATACAAGAACGGTGAATTTTGTACATTGCCTCATGTCATCGAATTGATGCAGGTAGAATATGATGAGTTGTTCACCATCCTGCGCACGCAAAAGGATATCGATGTATTGATCAACCCTTTTGTCAGCGCCTATATGCGGGATGCGGTGGAGCAGTTGGAGGGGCAGATCGCCTCGGCCAAGATAACGATGGCGCGAATCTCGTCACCGCAACTGTATTACGTCCTGTCGGGTAACGACTTTACACTGGATATCAATAATCCTGATGAGCCAAAGATCGTCTGTATGGGTAATAATCCGCAGAAAATACAGATCTATGGCGCGGTGCTGTCCCTGTTTACCAACCGGCTTTTAAAGATCATTAACCAGAAGGGTAAGCTGAAATGCAGCCTGGTCTTCGATGAATTTCCAACCCTGACAACGGACATCATACCTACGATTTCTACAGGCAGAAGTAATTTAATTTCTACCTGCCTGGGTATCCAGGATGCCAGCCAGTTGCGCAAGGATTATGGCCGGGAACAGGCCGATGTGATCATGAATATTGTAGGTAACATCGCCGCCGGGCAGGTTTCCGGCGACACCGCTAAACAAATTTCCGAGCGGATCGGCAAGATCATGCAGGATCGCGAAAGCGTGTCCATTAATCGTTCCGATACTGCGATTAATAAATCCAAACAACTCGAAGCCGCCGTACCGCCATCACGTATTTCATCACTCAGCTCAGGTGAATTTGTCGGCATGGTGGCTGATAATCCGGATTGTAAGATTGAATTAAAAGGTTTCCATTCGGAAATCACCAATGACCATGAAGGATTAAAAAAAGAAATTAATCGCTATAAAGAAATACCCTTGGTACGTAAGCTGGACAATGCGATCGTTCAGAGCAATTATTTCCAAATCAAACAAGACATCCAGGAAATCGTACAACTGGAGATGGAACGACTGATGAATGATCCGGCATTGGCGCACCTTGTTATTAAAAAGTGATGCAGAGGATGGCTGCTTTTTTGGATTTTACTGCTTATACTTATCGTATATTTTATCGTTTAAGGGGATCATCTGATAGGCTTTAATATCAGCATCTACTTTTTCAGGGATTCATTGAGTTCTATAAAAAACGTCGGATCGGCTTTTAGATATTTACAGGTATAAAGTGCCATCAGCGCGCAGTAGTGAAAGGCCTCTCTCATCAGCCGGAGGTAATCGGAGATTGTGATATCGGCCTGCTCCTGCGGACACCTTGATTTCCTTTCACGGATCAGGTTAATGCCCATTTCATTACCGTGGGCAATATGACTGGACATACGGCAGGTATGAGTCGCCAGTTCGATGGCGCCTGCCGGTATGCCTTTGTTCTTTTTGGCCAGCGTGGCAACTATGCCTGTAAAAGATCATTTCTGTTCCAACCGGGTGCGATCCGCTTTTAGGCCATTTGGTCCGCAGGCGCGTTTCTTCTTCGGCGCTCAGCACCTGCGGGGTATGGGGAGTTCATACTACTGATCAGTCGGCAATCCCCACATATCTAAAGAAATTAAAAGTTCCGAAAGAAGTTTTGTATTCTCATGTCAACGACTTTTTATTAGTCTTTTTTTCAAGACCACTAATGTGGTATGGTACAGAAATCTTAAAATTCTTTGCAATTTCCTTCATTCCTTTTACGTCAAGTAATTTAGATTGGAATTCAATGTCCTCAACTTTTGTAACAAATAGACCCGCTTTAGGAGTAAGCATCAGACCTACATGATCGGGGGCATCAATACTAACTATGCATTTGATGTTACCCTCAGAATCATTATGTACATATGTTTTCATTTTCTTCTTTTTTTATTGTGAAATTATGGAAAACCCCAATCCATAGCCGGGAACCGAATTGCTTCCGGAGTTCCTTACTGTAAAATAAAGTCGTGAGCCACTCAAATCGCCTTCAATCCGAACATTCTCGATATTCAGAACACGTTCCTCAAGATAATTAATAAGAACCACTGGGTGGGCAGTCACTGAAACAGCGTCGCCATATTTGAATCCCCAAAATGTCCAATTATGTGTTTCTCCAGGTCGAAGATCAGGACTTCCTCCAGATTCCCAACCAGAAACCCAAGAGCCGAACCAATAAGAAATGTTTGCCATATTTATCATTTTAGTTTTTAAACATTCTTTTATGCCGAAACCTCGGGAATCGTTCCATTTGACGCATTTTTCGGATTTTCGGCTAACCTTAGTTTATTTTTTTAATTGGATATTTCCCTGAATTTAGAGGGCTGATAATTTTAAAGGTGGGCGAATTACATGTAAATTTAAAAACTATATTTAAGAATTGCAATACTTAAGTTCACTTTTCTAAGTGCCCCTTACTTTAAAAATAATTTTAGCAAATTAGAAGATTATTGCAATTATTTTGTTGTAGGAATTTAATATTATAACGTATTTAGCGATTGCATTAAGCGGCAAGTGCATGTTTAATATGGTTAAGTGGCTTGCCGTTTAAATGATTAATATGTTGCAGGACGGTTACAGCGGCCACTTTAGCCATAATTCTTGTCCTTAATCCTTCAAAAGTTTTAGCATAATTACGTTTGAGCATCATCTGGTCACATAATTGAGCAAAGACGACCTCAATCCTTTTACGGGTTGATTTATAAACCCATAGCCATGGCTTGTAATCCTTTTGATTCGCTCTTTTAGGGGTTTGCAATTCTATATTTACACTGCTGAACAAATCCAGTTGCCATTCAGTTGACAGGTAATCTTTATCGCCCAGTAATACACATGACTTTAATCCGCTATATTTAATTTCGTTAAGGTAATGTACATCATGTACGCCGGCTTTTGTAAGCTCCATTCCCTGATAAACCCCATTCATTCCAATCGTTAAATGAAGTTTATAACCAATGTAATATTGCTTATACACAGCACTGTATCCCTTATCCGGCGCTGTTTCAAAGTGGTGCCTGCAAACTTTAAGCTGTTTTTCTCTGGCAAGCTTACATACAGGAACAAGGACACTGTCTACCATAAATACATCCTCTACTTCATTAAGCACATTAGCCAGCCGGCGGTTAACCTGCTCCGTCCAAGGGCTTAGTCTTTTGCGCCGCTTATTATAGTTGGTAATGTGTACCAGGTTGGAAAAATCATTTCTGTAATCGCTTTTTAACTTGGCTAAAGACCAATTCTCGCTATCGATTCCCAGGCATTCCTGACACAGGGACAATGCAATGATTTCAGTGTCGGAAAGCTTGGGCTTACGTGGATAAAAATGCAGGTTTCCGTCCTGGTTTATATCTTGTTTGAGCACGGAGTTGGTAATCTGAAGCATTTTTTGGAAATTTACCGTCAAGTCATGCATATCTTTAATAGCGTTTATGTGAGAATTTATACTATTAAGGTACTGATTTTAAGTGATATGCATGGCTTTTTTCTTCGTTTTTTTTTAAAATTTATTCCCTCAAAATCTAATCGCTAAACACGTTAATATTATACTTTAATTTAGTGCGCGATAGCATTAATAACTTTTGCGGGAGAATTTGCAGTCGCTATTAAACAGTAACTTGATATAAAAGAGGGTGTTCTCATCCCAATAATTAAGTGTAGGTATTTTGATCGTGCAGTTTATAAATCTTGTGTTATAATCCGCCCGTTCGGATAATAGTTGCAGATATGAGCAATCCGTCCCTGTTGAACATAGCTAATAAACCTGAATTCATTATGGCTGGCAACTGCTTCAAACCTTGTTTTAGCTTATACCTTCTAAACCTCTAAACAAGAATTGTCACAGAGAACATAACCATAGTAATTGCTATAAATTGGCTATGGGATAAAAGGCTGTTAAAGAAAAAACCTCTTACTTCATCTCTCCTGAAATTCTTTGTCCAATAATTGCCTAGCGCATAAAGTTATGGCAAAGATCAGGAATAGCTGACCATGAAACTGTTTTGGGGGTTGACAACAAACATCATCGCAGGATACTGAAAATTATCAGTGAATCCCAGATTTGTGTTGCATATAAGTACTGATCCAATGGGCGTGTCGAAGATGTAGGCTAGGTAAATACCACCGTAAATCATGCCGTTGTGTCAGTAGCAACAACAAAGACCAAACATCCTATTTCCAATCCCCGTAATGCTTTTTGTCGTATATCATTCCAAAACATCCCAATCCCATAAGTTTGCTTACCATTTTTCTTAATATAAGACGGATCGAAAATTGCTATTATCTCCGCGGAGCAGTATTGCTGTGCCAAAGTACGAATAAATTTGAACCCGTCTAAGAACTACTGAACCCATTGCGATAACTTTTCTCTGTCAAATTGCCCCAGCGCTGCATGTTGCTGAATCATACTGGCAGTTCATCCTTAGCCATAATTCTATGATGTGGATAACAAATTTTGCAACTAGTTTCTTTACTTCTGTAAATTTGCCCAGAGTTGCTTTCCTAATCTTTAGGCTTTGGACTTGGGCTTTAACATATAAAACTCTAATGCCTTTGTTTTTTTCTACCTAATCCCTTTATTCACTTTTCCACATCCTAAAAATTACCGAGGTATTGATAATGGCACTCCTGAAATTTTCAATTTCGCATTCATTTTTGTTTTATTGAATTTGTTCCGAATAGTAAAATAAAATGTGGTTTTACTCTTTTGTTTTAATGAAGTTAGGAACTTACTTATTTCACGTTTCTCTGCCTTCAAAACTATCCAAATAAATTTAAGTTGTTTTAATTCTTAATGGATGAATACCCTAGCTGCTCTGAGATCATTTGTAAGGAAACTCCTGCGCGTTTTAAACTGTGGAAAATGAATGCCGGGCAAAATTGGTAGTGGGCACTCTATCAAGTTTAAGATCAACGGCAATTCGATTCATGTACTTGTTTATACCCTTCATGGCTTGATTTATATTTCTATAAATCTGCACATCAGATAAATCTTTTGGTTCAAGAATATCAAAAATAAAAGATGTTGCCTCCTCAGGTTTCCCCCCATTTATTATTAATGCTTAAAAATGCCTTCTTTCAAATCGATCGAAAAGTATGAAGGGGCTATAACCCATTGATAACTATATTAAAGATCAATATATTAGGAATAAAAAAATATAAAATTCAGCATAAAAAATCCAGGAAATTATTTGGTAATTTAAATTATATTAATATCTTTGTTAACACTTTAGTCATTAAATTTTAATCATTAAAGACATGTCAGCAGAACCACTAATGAGTAATGCCTCAACGAGGCCGTCAGTTTCCACTCAAGAGGACCAGCTATCTAGTGTTACTGATCAACTTTTTCAGCAATTGAAGCATTGTCTTCCAATTGACTCCATTGAGAAGATTGAAAAAAAATTGAACGAAATAAAACTGGGTAACCATCGGTTGCCGCTAAATATCTTCACACCATTCCTCAGCAAAGACGTTTTCCCGATCAAAAGTGAGGAAGAGTTACAGAAGAAATTGAGTAATGGGGTGCGGCGTGGAGTTGCACTAATAGGCACCGGCGATATTCCGGTAGGAAAAAAGCAACATATCGATGTACTTGCGACGGCTATTCTGGTTTCTGAAGGGGTTTTAAACTCAAAAGTTCCAGTTCGTAACATTTTCAAATTTTAACATGTTTCAGCATCTAAACTGAACCCTCAATAGATAAAACCTAACAACCAATGGCTTATACAGTTACACTTAAAATTGTAGACTGCGCGTCACCGATGACCCTCTTGGCCGGTGCTCCTGTGAACGACGCTAGGAACAATTCTTTACTGGGCTATACAGATTCAAATGGACAAATTATTATCCCAGTTATAGACAGTTACGAATATATCGTTACGATTTCCAAATATGCAGTTGACCCTTGCAACCCATCAGCGCCTGACTATCGTTCAGGATACACTGCAAAGAATTTTGTGCTTGCCCCTAATCAAGATGGCTCCATACAGACAGTTTGTCTTAATCAGGGCCCTCCTCCTCAACCATGCGGAAAGGGAATCAGTTGTTTCATCGTGACAGCGGCGACGGGTTCTCCTGAATCGGAGGAGGTAACTAGCCTTCGACAACTCCGTGAGCGTGTTAGAGCGACATCGAGGCTAGCAGGACAACTCATTGATGTTATATACGA
>NZ_JAQBOC010000077.1 GCF_028288225.1 Mucilaginibacter sp. | reverse complement strand
CCTGCGAATTTTTGCCCTGATGAGACTGGGCATAAAGGATAACCAAACTATAGCCCATATATTAGAGAATTCGGTCAGTACAATCTACACCTACAAAATTCGCATCAAGTCAAAGGCGCTGGTTCAGAGCCATGATTTTGACAACCGGATCATGGAAATCAAGTTCGTTGATATCTAGTAAACAGAATTCTTATATCCGGCAGCGGTGATTGATGGATTTTGTTATCAGCTTTTGTCTTCTGGTCGAAAAAATTGTCTGTATCGCTCTGGTCGAAAAATTAACAATAAGGCAAGCCGTGGTCAAGGTAGTAATTAGAGCACATAAGGATATTGGTGATCATTTGCTTGATGCAAAAGCCCGTTTCAACCCGTTTTTAGGGTTTCTTATTAAAATTTTATTGGATTTTTTTGCCTTTTATTTTAATTAAACAGTTGAAAATCAGGTGGTTGAATTTTAATAAACTTAGATTTTTTTTATCAAGTTAACCAAATACGCCAATTGTTAAATAGCGATATACAACTTTGTGTTGTATCCGGTGGCTTGCACAGATCAGCCTGAAATGAGGGCTAAGTTGCGGGCAGGATATCCCCTGAAATTATAACCAATTATAAAGTAGTAGTTTTTTCCGGCAGATAGTGCATGGATAATCTCGTTAAACACCGGCCTCGCGGGCGGTTGATTTTACGCGTGCTTTGCTGCCATCAAACCTAATCGTCACCTAAAAACAGAAAGAATGTTCATCAAAATTAACCGCGCACCAACTTAGCCTGTCAGAGAAGACATTGTTACAATCAAACCAATTATCAATCAATAACCAATTTAAACCAAAATTTATGGAGATCAAATATTTACTAAAAATCAGCCTCCTTACTTTGTTTTGCTTTTTTGAATTAGCTGCTTCAGCTCAAAATAAGGCAATTTCAGGTAAAGTAACTGATGTGAAAACCGGTTTACCGCTTATTAGAGTCACCGTTGGCGTTAAAGGCGCTGCAATAGGAACTAATACCGATACCAATGGTAATTTCAAGCTCAGCGTCCCCGCCGCATCAACATTAACCATCAACTATATTGGCTATAAACGCCGGGAAATTGATGTGGCGGGCACTTCCATCTTTAATATTCAACTGGAATCCAATGACACCCAGCTTAACGAAGTAGTGGTAGTTAGTGTCGGTTATGGTACGCTGGACAAAAGAGAAGTTTCCAGTGCGATAACGCATGTATCTTCAAAGGATCTGTTAACCGGTAACAATAACAACCCTTTAATGGCGCTGCAGGGTAAAGTGGCGGGCCTTACGGTTTCTAATACGGCTACTGCCGATCCTAATTCCGGACCCAGCCTCCAACTGAGGGGCGTGTCTTCCAGGAATGCCGGATTAGGGCCATTGTACGTAATTAACGGCGTTCCCGGTGGAAATATTGACAACATCAACCAAAACGATATCGAATCTATCGATGTGCTGAAAGGCGGTGCAGCGTCTGCTATTTATGGTACACGCGGCAGCAACGGGGTTATTATTATAACTACCAAGAAAGGCAGTTCACAATCGCGTATGGTTTATGACGGCTACAGCAGTTTTGACTATATCACCAATAAACTGAACGTACTTTCAGCAGATGAATTCAAAGCGGACCGCGTTAGTGCCAAACAGGGCCAGGATTATGGCAGCAGTACAGATTGGCTAAAAGCGCTTAGCAAAACACCGGCGTATGGTCAGAAGCATACATTACAACTATCGGGTGGCTCTGCGAAAAACAATTATTTTGCCTCGGCAGATTTTCGGAAAGCCGGTGGTGTCGATCTGAGAGCCAATAAACAGGAGTATGGTGCCAGGATCAATTTGAACCATACCTCTGATGATAATATTTATACGGTTAGTTTAACCGTAGCACCCCGGCAGGCAACAACCAATGCCGCGGATTATGGCGGTTTTAACAACGCTTTAACGCTGAATCCGACATTACCGATTTACGCGCCTACCGGCCTGTATAACTATATTAATACCGGTTTCTTTTCCAATAACCCGGTTGAAAATGCCTTGGTGAATACAGACCAGTTGCTATTGAAGGAATTAGATATAAACGGATCATTTAAGATTAATATCCTCAAGAACTTGAATACCATGGTTACTGTTTCAGAAATAACGCGGAATGCCAAGCACCTAAACTTCAGCCCTTCTACCCGGACAACTATTGTGCATGCCAATCAAACTACGAAGACTAACTACGCGGCACAGGACGAATCTGATAATGATCAAAAAAATATTGAATGGACCGGCAATTACTCCTTGAATCTTGGAAAAAACTCAGTTAAGTTATTGGCAGGCTATTCTTATAGTTATTTTAACTTCCAGGAGTTTAGCGCCAATAATTACGATTTCCCATTTGATACCTTCCTGTATAATAACCTGGGCTCCGGAACCTATAACGGCGCCGGCTCAGGAAATGGACAAGGAGCGGTTTTCTCTACTCAAAATGATTCCCGGCTAATCTCTTTCTTCGGCAGGTTAAATTACGACTATGCCCATAAGTATATCCTTACTGCCAGTTTAAGGCATGAGGGCTCGTCAAAATTTGGGACGGATCATAAATGGGGAAATTTTCCGGCGGTTTCTGGGGCCTGGAGGATCATAGAAGAAAGTTTCCTGAAAGATAAATTTTCATGGTTGAGTGATTTAAAGATCCGCTCCGATTACGGTATTACCGGTAACCAGGACTTTGGAAGCTACCAATCCTTGCTTTTATATGGCGGAGCTGGCTATTTTCCGTTTAACGGCATACCCTACCAAGTGTATGGCCCGACGCAAAATATAAACCCGGATCTGCGTTGGGAAAAGGCGATAAACTTTAACGCAGGTGTCGATTTTGCGCTATTCAATAACCGGCTTTCGGGGTCACTTGATTATTACGTAAGGACAGATAAAGATCTTTTAGGTTCTTACGCGGTACCCTTACCACCAAATCCCCAAGGTACTACCTATTCCAATGTCGGTACCATGAAAAACTCAGGTGTTGAACTTGCATTGAATGTCAGTGCTGTTCAAAACAAGGCTTTCAGTTACAACATTACATTGGCTGGTGCCTACAATCAAAATAAGTTTATCAGCTTTTCCAACGATATTTATAAAGGCGCTCCTTATCAGGATGTGGCAGGGCTACCTGCACCAGGTAGTCCCGGTAATATCCAGCGTATCCAGGAGGGGCAAAGTATCGGTGGATTTTACATGTTAAAATCAGCAGGGGTGGATGCAACCGGAACGCTTTTAGTTTATAAAAAAGACGGCACCACAATACAGGGCAATAAAGCGACCAATGATGACAAGCAATTTGTGGGTAATGGCCTACCGAAATTTACCGGATCACTGGGTAATACCTTCAAGTATAAAAATTGGGATCTGAGTATATTTTTACGCGGCGTGTTTGGTTATAAAATATTCAATACGGACGCATTTTACATTGGTACGCCTTCAACCCAGGCAGACGCCAACGTGCTGAAATCAGCTTATGACGGTAACAGCAAATATTCAAAACTTACAAATTCCGCTACCACAACCATCGCATCGGATTATTTTCTTGAAAACGGGAATTTTGTAAAAATTGATAACGTTGCACTGGGGTATTCACATCCAATAGCGTCAAAATATCTACACGGCATACGACTTTATGCTACTGCCAGGAATCTGCACACGTTTACCAAATATACCGGCAGTGATCCGGACCAAATACCTGTAACCGGATTGACCCCCGGCGTCAATACGTCTTTAAATTATTATCCTTCAACCATTCAATTGGTGCTAGGCGGGCAGCTTACTTTTTAAATTTTAACACTTAAAAAATGAAACGGAAAATTTATTTAAAATACCTGTACAGTACCGCAGCACTCCTTATGCTGTTAAGCTTTGGCTGTACCAAACTGGATGAACATGTTTACGATAAGGTAGATGTCAACAATTTTTTGACACGCCGTGATGATGTGATCCGGGATTTTTTAAGACCATTTGAGCATGGCTACTGGTCTATACAGGGTAATGATACCTTTTGTGTGCAGGAAGACGCCTCTGATGAATTTGTTACCCTTAACCGGCAGGGCGACTGGCTGAACGGTGGCTACTATCAGCGTATGCATTATCATACCTGGACCCTAAATGACTCTTTTACCAGTGGCGCCTGGACGGCGTTTTACCAGGGTATTGTGCTGGCAACTAACTCACTGCAGGACATGGACGCTATCCAGGACCCGGCTAAACTGGGCGTTACCCCGGCAGAGCTGGCAGATTTTAAAGCGGAGTTAAGAACTATAAGAGCCTGGTTTCATTTGAGGGCGCTTGATTTTTACCGGAACATTGAAATTATAACTGATGTGAAAACGGCTACCCAGGGCAACAAGCAGGTATCACCGCAGGAAGCATTTAATTTTATTGAATCGGAATTAAAGGCTGCCATTCCAAATCTGCCTACACGACAAAGTCTGGGTGCCGCCGGTATTGGCAGGTGGACACAGGCGGGAGCAGCCTCATTGCTTGTCCGCCTTTATTTAAACTCAAAGGTGTATACAGGGGTTGACAAAATTACCGAATGCGCCACCATATGCCAGGACCTTATTAATGGCAAATATGGCGCGTATACCTTAGATAGCAGGTGGGACGCACCCTTTGACTATACCAACACCAGTCTGGCATCTGAAACTATTTATGGCTTTCCTGGTACCCTTGCGCGTACTCACTGGCAGTATGATGGCGGCATGTATTTTTGGGGTGTAACTTACGATGCCGCTCCATTGTATATGGGGTTCACCGATTTTGGATCAGCTAATCCAAAGTATGCTTTATCGCCCGGACGGGATGTTGACAGTGTGGAATACAATTTTCAATTGGGAAAACCGTTTGTCAAATTCCAGAAATACCCAGACGATGTCAGGTTAAAACTTTACAAGAACTTAGGGAACAGCACAAGAGAAGGGATGTTTTTATATGGCTATTTACCGTATCAGCATTTGGTTAACGGAAAAACGGTTACCGATACTGTACATGGCAATAAAGGCAGTTATCCGCTATTTATCCGTGATGGCGTAGGTATGTTTTTAAATGCTAAACCAGGCACAAAAATAGCCGACAAGCTGTCGAATATGAATCACGGCGATCATAATTCCGGAATTTTCATGGTGAAATATCCGCTTTATCCAACACCTGATCCTAATCGCATCACGTCTGCCTATGCCGAGATAAGGCTTTCGGAAATCTATTACTCATTAGCTGAATGCAAATATCGGACAGGCGATAAAGCAGGTGCTGCCGTTTTGCTGAATGCGGTGCGTCGGAGAAACTACCCGGCAGGCTCACCTAGTCTTTATAAAGCTGATGGAAGCCAGTTGACCGATCAGGAAATGCTGGATGAATGGGGACGTGAATTCCTGGGTGAGAACAGGCGACGTACGGACCTGATCCGTTGGGGAGTTTTTACTACCGGTACCTGGTGGGATAAATCACCTGATCCGGATAAGCATACCGAGATTTTCCCAATTGGAAAAGACATAATGGGAGTTAATCCACAGTTGGTGCAAAATCCCGGTTATTAGGTGGTAACACAGCGGGTGTCGGCTCATCGGCAAGATGGAATGATCTTGCAACACGACACCCGCTTACTATTAAGTTGACAATCAACTATTAAATGAAAAAAAAGGAAAGGTTAGAAATAAAAGAAACGCAATTTTTCCTGATGCATTCAAGCGCAATTTTATAAAGAATAGCGGCATTTTCCAAACTCCAGTATTTAACCCGAGCGCTGGAATGAACTGGAACCGGAAGAAATATTTGGCGGCCGCGGTGGCAATGAAACCCCGTTTATTGGCACCAAAGGTAAAATGATAGCCGGTACCTATTCTGAACATCCTCTATTGTTACCGACCTATCGGACCAATGAAGTTAATGTTAAACAAAACATTGAACTTGTACAAGGTTAATGCGGAGGGCATTACGAACAGTGGGTAGAGGCTTGCCTGGTTAGTTATGAAAAATGAACCCTTAAGTTCACCGTTTGAAGTAGCAGGGCCTTTAACAAAACCACCTTTAATGGCTAACCTTGCTGTAAGAGGTCACGAGTTCAAAGGCGGCCGGTTCAAAAATGATAGGATGATAAAAACATAAAGTAACACCTTAACGGCTCACCACTCTAATTCACTGAATTTTAATAAATGCTAATCATATAAACCCATATACAAAATGAAATATTACCTATTATTTGCCTTCATAGGCAGCGTTTGTACTTTAGGCGCAGTGGCGCAAGACAAACATAAACACGAGGATACAGAAATTTATACGCCCGTTCCGCCGGTCGTTACGCCAGGCGCGGTCAACGCTGATCCGCCATCGGACGCTATTGTATTGCTCTGTGGCAATAACCTGGACCAGTGGCTAACCACTGATGATAAAAGCCCGGCTAAATGGCTGCTGGAAAATGGTGTGCTCACCGTGAAGAAAGGTACTGGCAATATTGAAACCAAGAAAACTTTTAACAATTACCAACTGCATATCGAGTGGAAAATCCCGGCAAATATCACGGGTGAGGGTCAGGCGCGTGGTAATAGCGGTGTTTTCCTAGCTTCGATAGGCAAAGGCGATGCAGGTTACGAGTTGCAAGTGCTGGACTCTTATAATAACAAAACTTATACAAACGGACAAGCAGGAAGTATCTATAAGCAATCTGTTCCATTGGTTAATCCTAACCGTAAACCCGGTGAATGGCAAAGCTACGACGTGATTTGGACAGCACCGCTTTTTAATACAAACGGCAGCTTAAAAAGCCTGGCCAAAGTAATCGTGCTATTTAACGGCGTTTTGGTACAAAACAATTTTGAATTAGCAGGCCCCACACAATATGTAGGCAAGCCAGCCTACAATCACCCGCATGGTGCCAGTCCAATCAAGTTACAGGCACACGGCGATAAAAGCGAGCCGGTTAGTTTCCGTAATATTTGGATAAGAGAGATCAACCCGCCGGCCGGAAATTAAACCAGTTAGTTACCTTCATAAGCCTGCAAATCAAGTTGTTTGCAGGCTCATTTTTGGGGTGAAGACTTTTTACAATTACCGTCTGGTAAAGGATATAATTAAAGTACTGAATCGTCATCTTAGCCTAATACATTGGTTTCCGAAATGAGGTCAAGTCCTAGAGCACCTGAAGGTTGGTCGGTTTTAAATCAATGACTTTGGATGAGCATACTGATTTTTACTAAAGAGACAGCGAAAGTGTTTTTTTATTTAATAATTTAACTCAATCGTTG
>NZ_JAQBOC010000011.1 GCF_028288225.1 Mucilaginibacter sp. | reverse complement strand
ATATGAAGCAAAAGGGTATGACAATGCAACAAAAGTATTTGACGGGCACGCAAGCACAAATGGCAAGTTGCAGCAGGCTGGTACTTATTTTTACTCACTGACATATAAGGCAGGTGCTGAAACCAAACATAAAACGGGCTATTTAGTATTAAAATACCGATGATTAGGGGTTAGAAATCGATTAGAAGACAACTAATCTCTGATCTCTGACCTCTAATCTCTAACCCTAATCCCTGTCGCGGCTAAGTTTGGAAATAGTTAGTGGATTTTCGTGCAGTTCAAGGGTTTCGCGGCGGTGCTTAACAATATGTATGGCAGTAAACAAGGCTTCGCGGAATGAGATCTCTGATGCCAGGTTCTTTCCGGCAATATCGTAAGCCGTACCATGATCGGGCGAGGTACGTACAAAATTTAAACCGGCGGTAAAGTTTACACCCGATTCAAATGCTATTTGTTTAAATGGGATAAGGCCCTGGTCATGATACATGGCAAGCACGGCATCAAATTGTAAATAAGTTCCGTTTGCAAAAAAGCCATCGGCAGAGTATGGGCCAAAAGCCAATATATTATTGTTCCGGGCTTCTTCAATTGCCGGGGTAATTACTTTTTGTTCTTCATCGCCGATAAGGCCGTTATCGCTGGCATGCGGGTTTAGTCCCAGCACTGCAATTTTAGGTTTACGGATCCAAAAATCGTTACGCAGGCTGGCATCCATCAGCTTAAGTTTTGCTACTATCTTTTCGGTAGTAATACTTTCGGCAACTTTAGCAATCGGAATATGCCCGGTAACTACCCCAACCCGCAGGGTATCGCTAACCAAAAACATTAATGACTCGGCTGCGCCGTCCTTTTCCTGCAAATATTCAGTATGCCCCGGAAAATTAAATTGCTCACTTTGTATGCTGTCTTTATTAATAGGAGCAGTAACCAGTGCATCAATGTGTCCGTTTATCAGGTCGCTGGTTGCCCGCTCTAATGATAGGAAACCGTATTTGCCAACATCGTTATTTGCTATGCCCGGTTCAATTTTCACATCCTCTTCCCAGCAATTGATCATATTGGGTTTTCTGTTCTCTCTTTTGCTTTCGGATGCGTTATTGATCACAAAAAAGTTAAGATCTTCTACATGAGTAGTACGGCGGTAAAACGATGCCAGTTTTGTATGGCCGTAAACAATGGGGATACAATAATCATAAATGCGGCTATCAGCCAAAGTTTTTATAATTATTTCTAACCCAATGCCGTTTACATCACCTATGCTAATCCCTATTTTAATTTTTTCGCTCATTGTATGATATGATTACACAGATTGAATTATGATTTCGCCGATTTTTTGGAGGTACATAATTTATCAGTTTATTGGTTTAGCTTTCAGCTTTTTGCTTTAGGCTTTCAGCTTTAACAATGCAAATAAAAAGATTTTAAGCTTATAGTTTCTTATTAAAGCACAAATATGCCTTAATTTGCTCAAATATTTGATTAATAATGACATTGGTAAGAGCAAAAAAGCATTTAGGTCAGCATTTTCTTACTGATAAAAATATTGCTGCTAAAATAGTAGAGAGCCTTAGGCCCGGTAACGGCTACAGCCAGGTGCTTGAGGTTGGGCCGGGCATGGGGATCCTGTCGGATTTTTTATTGCAAAAGAGCGATCTGGAAGTTTCATTAATTGATATTGATACGGAATCGTATCTGTATCTTCAAAAAAAATACCCGGATTTAGGTAAACGCCTGATAAATGCCGATTTTTTGGAGATGGATTTTGCCGCATTCTTTAACGGCCCTATGGCTATTATTGGCAACTTTCCTTACAATATATCATCACAAATACTATTTAAGGTTCTTGATAACAGGCAGCAGGTAATTGAAGTAGTTGGCATGTTTCAAAAAGAAGTTGCCGAGCGTTGTAACTCAAAGCCGGGCAGCAAGGAGTATGGGATCCTCAGCGTGTTTTTGCAGGCCTATTACAAGGTTGAATATTTGTTTACAGTAAAGGCAGGGGTATTTAATCCGCCGCCAAAAGTATTATCGGCAGTAATAAGATTAACGCGTAACAAAACAGAAACTTTAGGCTGCGATGAAAAGCTTTTTTGGCAGGTGGTAAAAGCGGGTTTTAACCAACGCCGTAAAACACTGCGGAATGCTGTATCATCATTAATAAAAAAAGAGAAAATGACCGATGAGCCGATGCTTAACCTGCGGGCGGAAAGATTGAGCGTGGATGACTTTGTGAAGCTGACTAATATGATTACGGCAAACAGGTAGAGTAGTTCATAGTTGATAGTTCATAGTCCATAGAAGAATAGCGAGGAAAGGATTGATCGTAACATGCAACTATGGTCCATGGACTATCGACCATGGTCTACCTCATCAATCCACCCTTATAACTATCGGCTCGTTTTGCATTTTCTTAACTGATGCTGCCATGCGTTTTATAAAAAGATAGTTTGCTGTACCGCCAATAACCGCACCCATTACCGGCACTAATCTTTCGGCTGTGCGCGTGCCTAATATCATTAAAAGTTTTTCGGCTATGCCTTCCATCATGGTTTTGGTAAGCGTTACACCGGCCTCTACTTTAAGGGATGTTGCTATGAACGACATAAATTCTTCAAATCCTATTTGATAGCTGCCCCTGTTGTAGTACATAATAGCCATAGTAACCCTGAATTGCTGTGTTATTAAATTAACGAAATCAAGGGGAACACCTACTACAATGGTTAGCATACCTCCGGTGCCCGATATAACACCTGAACCGGCTGCCAGGTAAGCACATTGCTCAATAAACTTATCTATCCCTATTTTATCAACCCCTTTTTTTATATTAAGCTGATCTATACGGTCAAATATTTGTTTAAAGCCTTTATTTGAAAGCCTGCTTGCTTGTATTTTCATGCCGGCACCTAATTTTCTAAATCTCATCGTTTCGTTTTTTTGAGGGATAGCCCTGCATATAATACAATGCTATTAACGTGCCGGTTTTAAAAAACGCAGAAAATGTCATCTTTTATTAATAAACTTTTGTATCAATGTTAATTAAACCGGGCATTTTATAATTTTACACCTTCATATAAATTACTAAGTAGTTGAAAAATAATATTCTTATTGTTGATGATGTCCACCCTGTGTTTATGGAAATGGCTGTTGCCAAAGGTTATCAATGCGATTATAAACCCACAATAACGCCCGATGAAGCCCTGCAAATACTGGGCGACTATGCCGGCCTGGTTATCCGCTCAAAGTTTAACGTTAATAAACAAGTTATTGATATTGCTAAAAACCTGCGCTTTGTTTGCAGGGCAGGTGCAGGGATGGATAATATTGATGAAGCTTATGCTGCGGAAAAAGGTATAACATTGATAAATGCACCAGAAGGCAACATGGATGCCGTTGGCGAGCATGCTGTAGGTTTATTACTGGCTTTAATGAACAACTTTAATACGGCCGATGAACAGATCCGCGCCGGAAGCTGGCAGCGTGAGGCTAACCGCGGGTATGAGCTGAAAGGCCGTACGGTGGGCATTATAGGCTATGGTTTTATGGGGCGCAGCTTTGCTAAGAAGCTGTCGGGCTTTGAGGTAAACACAATTGCTTATGATAAATATAAAACTGGTTTTAGCGATAAATATGCCCGCGAAGTAAGCATGGAAGAAATTGTAAAACAGAGCGATATACTAAGTCTACACGTCCCGCTGACTTCCGAAACCAATAGACTGGTAAGCGAAGAGTATTTGTTTCACTTTAAAAAACCTATTTTTTTTATAAATACATCCCGTGGTAAAACTGCACAGGTAAGGGCTGTACTCAATGCAATAAAACAAGGCAAAATTTTAGGCGCCGGTTTGGATGTACTTGAAGTTGAAAGATTTCCATCCCTTGCAGAACAGGAATGGTTTGATGAGCTAAAGCAATCGGGCAAGGTGGTACTTACTCCTCACGTTGCCGGCTGGACGTTTGAATCGTACCGGAAAATAAGCGAGGTTATGGGAGGAAAGTTAGAAGTCTTTAGCCCTAAGTCCTAAGTCGGGAGTTCTTTTGACTTGAGACTAAAGACTCAGGACTTAGGACTCAACAAAATATTATCTATCAGCCTTGTCTTACCCACTTTGGCAGCTACAAGGGCAACGATGCTTTTAGTGCTATCGTTTGCCGGGTGCAGGGTATCGCCGTCGGCAATTTCAAAATAATCAAGCTCAACGCCGGGTTCGGCATTTATCATTTGTTCAGCTTCCTTTTTTAGTGCCGGGATATTGTTTTGGTTAAAGTTATTGCTAAGCCAGTTCAGCGTTTTTGAAAGGACGAGTGCATGCTGCCTGTCACCGGGCGTTAAATGGATATTCCTTGAGCTCATTGCCAGGCCATTGGTTTCGCGCTTTATTGGGCACATCACCAGTTTAACCGGCATATTGAGCATGTTAACCATTTTACTGATGATCAGAAACTGTTGATAATCTTTTTGGCCAAAGTAGGCTGTATCCGGGTTAACAATACCAAAAAGCTTATTTACTACCTGGGTAACGCCCTGATAATGGCCCGGGCGAAATTCTCCTTCAAGCAAATGCTCTGTTTCGCCTATGTTTAAATGCCATTGTTCATTACCATCATACATTTCATTTACTTCCGGGTTAAACAGTATATCGCAATTAACCTGCTCCAGCATTTTAATATCAGCCTCAATGGTACGGGGATATTTTTCCAGGTCCTTAGGATCGTTAAACTGACTGGGGTTAACAAAAATGCTGCATACAATTACATCATTTTGTTGTTGTGCAAACTCAATTAATGAAAGGTGGCCCTGGTGCAATGCGCCCAAAGTAGGCACAAATCCAATTGTTTTGTTTAAGGTTTTTATTTGCTGCAGATATTGCTGTAAAGATCTGCGGGTAGTAAATGTTTTCAATACAAATTAAATTACATATTGCGGCAAAGTTGTACAAATGATTAATAATTACCAAAAGTTACTTGCATAATTGGTTGCCAGTTCATATAATAATGCTTATATTTGCAGACTCAATTTTTTTGGACTTCTTTATATAAATTTAATACTGATATAGTGATGGGTAAATCTAAGCTTTTGTTTATAACTCACGAAATGTCTCCTTTCCTTGAACTCACAAAAATTTCTGAAATAACGCGCCAGCTTCCGCAGGCTATGCAGGAAAAAGGTTACGAGATCCGTATCCTTATGCCGCGTTTTGGAAATATAAATGAGCGCAGGAACCGGTTACACGAAGTGATCCGTTTATCGGGAATGAATATTATCATTAATGATAATGACAACCCGTTAATTATTAAAGTGGCCTCTATCCCTGCTGCACGAATGCAGGTTTATTTTTTAGATAACGAAGAATACTTTCAGCGCAAACATGTATTTGCCGATAAAGACGGTAAATTCTATGCTGATAATGATGAGCGTATGATCTTCTTTTGCAAGGGCGCTTTAGAAACCGTTAAAAAATTAGGCTGGGCTCCTGATGTAATTCACTGCCATGGCTGGATGAGCTCTTTAGTACCTGCTTATTTAAAAACTACTTACAAGGACGATCCAACATTCAAAAATTCAAAAGTTGTTTACTCCATTTATCAAAACGACTTTACTGAACAGCTGGATGCTGATTTTGCCCAAAAAGCCATAATGGGCGATATGACCGAAAAACATATCGAGGTTTATAAGCCCGGAAGTAATTCGGCATTGTATGCCGGCGCTATTCAATACAGCGACGCAATAGTTTTGGCAGGCAAAAATATAGACGAGGATGTGTTAAATAATGTTAAAAACAGCAATAAATCGGTTTTAGAATTCGAATCCACTGCAGATTTCGAAAATTATTACAATTTTTACGACGAAATTGCTAATGAAGAATTGGCACATGTTGTATAAGCTTTGAGATCATATATGAAATTTTTCCGTTTAGACTTATTGACGTTGTTAATAAGTCTTTTTATTTTGAATAGTTGTAAAAACCAGGATACTGTTGGCCTGGGTGTTGATTCATCATCCCAAATTAATGGTACATTGGTTGATACGACAACTTTAATAGTTAATACTGTTAAGGACGATTCTGTTATAACCTCCGGAGCTACTAAAAATCCGCTGGCTTTCTTTACAGATCCTGTTTTAGGGGTAACAGAATCAAACCTGGCTGCCAGTCTTAGCTTGCCGGGAGCAACTGCCTATGCTTTACCATCAGGAACAATATCCATTGATTCAACAAGATTGGTATTAAATTATATAGATGGCTTTTATGGCGATTCGGTTGCCTCAACCTATAAACTAAACGTTTATCAGTTAGCGGAGACTTTTAATGAAAGCATCTCTTATTACAATACTAAAATTTGGAATTCTTCATCAAATTTATTAGGGTCGGTAACATTTAAAGCCCGTCCACATGATTCTGTAAAAATTTCCAATATAATAACAGGTAAGCCTGATACGCTTATTAAGGTTCCGCCGCAGCTAAGGATACCTATTAACAATAACTTTATTATTTCAAACTTATTTAATGCAAGCAATGCTACGCTTTCATCAAACAAAGTTTTTCAAAATGCTGTTAAGGGCTTATATCTAACGCTTGATAAAAATCAAACAACTGGTGCAGGCGGTACACTTATGTTTTCAACTGGTGATACCCTGGCGGTTTATTGCAGAATTGTTAATAATGGTGTTATTGATACCACAATGATAAAACTTCCTATAACCAAGCTTGCGGCATCAATAACCCATACTTATACAACAACCATTAATGCCGAACTTGCTAATACCACAACATCCAGCAATTCCTTTTATTTACAAGGGCTTGCCGGATTACGTACCAGGATCAAGTTCCCGAGCTTATTGACCAACATTAGGAACAATCTGTTAAAAAAGGATAGCGATATAGTGCTGAACAGAGCTGAACTGGTTATAGTTCCTATAATCAAAAAACCCGGATCTAACATTCAAGATCCATATCGTCCGATACCCAAAATTAGTATGTATAAGCTGGATATAGCTCACCAGCGTACTACCATAGAAGATGCAAGTCCCGGGGATCCGCGTAGTGGAGGGGTTGGCGTTTTTGGCGGATTTTACAACCCCGCAAGAAACGAATATCATTTTATAATAACTGCTTACATGCAGGATCTGCTGCTTAAACGGACAGTTGATTATGGTACCTACCTGGCGCCTATTGATACTCTTAACAAAACAGCGGTTGATATTACCGTTACCTCGCAAATTGCTGCACGCACCGTAGCTGTAGGTACAGATAAAAATTCCTCCTATAAAATAAAGCTGAATATTATTTATACCAAAATAGCAAAGTAGAGATTAGTCAGAAAGTCGGAAAACGCGGAAGTCCGGAAGATTGCATTATGCAGATCTTTCGGACTTTTGTGTATTTATAAAGATTGTGAATTTAAAATTCATAAGTTACAGGCACTTCTTAATTTTTTTTAATATCACCAATTACATCCAAAACTTAGCCTTTAATCACTAATCTTATTAATTTTGAGCGGAAAACATTATTAATTAAATCATCTATTTATGTGTGGAATTGTAGGTTATATAGGCTTTAGAGACGCTTATCCCATAGTTATAAAAGGCCTTCACAGGCTGGAATACAGAGGGTATGACAGCGCCGGTGTTTCTTTATTTGACAAAGAATTAAAAGTATATAAAAAAGCAGGGAAGGTTAGCGACCTTGAAGGCTTTGTGAAAGATGTTGACCTGGGCGGTACAATTGGCATGGGCCATACACGCTGGGCAACACATGGTGTTCCAAGCGACAGGAACTCGCACCCTCACGCATCAGGCAACCGTAAGCTTACTATTATTCACAATGGGATAATTGAAAACTATGGTGTTATAAAAGAAACGCTGTTAAGCAAAGGCCATGTTTTTAAAAGCGATACGGATACCGAGGTTTTAATACACCTGGTTGAGGATATACAGGATGAAACAGGTTTGGATCTGCGCGAAGCGGTTAGGGTTGCATTAACTAAGGTGATTGGGGCCTATGCCATTGTAATAATGAGCGCCGAAGAACCTGACCTGTTAATAGCTGCCCGTAAAGGAAGCCCTATGGTTATAGGTGTTGGCAAAGGAGAATATTTCGTTGCATCAGATGCTACACCTATTGTTGAGTATACCAAAAATGTGATCTACTTAAATGATAACGAGATCGCCTATATCCGCCGCGAAGAGCTGCTAATAAAGAATATTGACAATACGGTGCAAACCCCATACATACATGAGCTTGATTTAAAGCTGGATATGCTTGAGAAAGGTGGCTTTGATCATTTTATGCTGAAAGAGATTTATGAGCAGCCACGGTCAATACGCGATTGTATGCGCGGTCGCATCTATCCTGAAAAAGGCCTGGTTCAGTTGGGTGGAATAAAGGAATTTACCGGGAAGCTGAAAAATATCGACCGCATTATTATTGTTGCCTGTGGTACATCATGGCATGCGGGTTTGGTTGGCGAATATTTAATAGAAGAATATGCCCGTGTCCCGGTTGAAGTTGAATATGCTTCGGAGTTCAGGTACCGGAACCCTATAATTACAGAAAAAGACCTGGTAATAGCGATCTCCCAATCGGGCGAAACAGCTGATACCATGGCAGCCATTGAGCTGGCAAAAGAAAAAGGGGCTACTATTTTCGGCATTTGCAATGTGGTTGGCGCTTCTATTCCGCGCACAACCCACGCCGGGGTTTATACCCATGCCGGGCCGGAAATTGGCGTGGCCTCCACCAAAGCATTTACTGCCCAGGTAACCGTTTTAACGTTAATAGCTTTTTACATAGCGCAGCAAAGAGGAACAATTACCGAAAGTAAGCTGATTGAACAGTTAACCGAACTAAATGAAATACCTGAATTGGTTGAGCAGGCTTTAAAGCTGAACGATCATATTAAAGATATAGCCTGGAGGTTTAAAGATTCGACCAACTGCCTGTTTTTAGGCAGGGGCAGCTCGTTTCCGGTTGCGCTTGAGGGAGCACTTAAATTAAAGGAGATCTCCTATATCCACGCTGAAGGGTATCCTGCTGCCGAAATGAAGCATGGACCCATAGCTTTGATTGATGATGAAATGCCGGTTGTATTTATAGCAACAAAAGATTCGTCATACGGAAAAGTTGTTAGTAACATACAGGAAGTAAAAGCGCGTAAAGGCCACGTGATAGCCATAGTTACCGAAGGTGATACAGAAGTAAAAGGCATGGCTGATTATGTAATTGAGATCCCGCAAACCGGCGAAGCATTTGTGCCGTTGCTGGCAACCATACCTTTACAGCTGCTTGCCTACCATATAGCCGTAATGCGTGGGTGCAACGTAGACCAACCCCGTAATTTGGCAAAATCTGTCACAGTGGAATAGAGGAAGTCCATGGTCGATGGTCTATAGACCATGGTAATTTAAGATCTAAAAAAAGCCGGTATTCATTCGATTGAACTACCGGCTTTTTCTTTTTACTATGGTCTATGGACTATCGACCATGGACTAAAAACTCAAGCGTGCGCTGCCATTGAACTCATAGCGGCATCCATATCAAGCTGCAGGCCTTTTGCTATTGCCATTCCAAGGCCTATATCAGCCCTGAACCAGTGGCAAAGCTGCCTGTTTACTATCACCTCTTTTTTAGGGCCGTCAATGCCGCCCATAGAGTTGGTTATGTTTGTTATCAGGTCATGCTTGGCTTCATCGCTCATCAGGCGGTATAAATTACCCGGCTGGGTATAATGGTCATTTTCACCTTCGGCATTCCGGTCATACCAATCGGCTACGCCTGTTCCCAAATCCCATGATGGTTCTTTGTAGCTTTCATCAGCCACTATATCATCAAAGCTGTTTGGGAAATAGTTTGGAGCCGAGCCCTGGTTGCCATCAACACGCATTTGTCCGTCGCGCTCGTAATTATTTACGGCAAAAGGGCACCTGTTTACCGGGATCTGCTCATAGTTGCCCCCTAAACGGTGACGGTGCGCATCAGGGTATGAAAGTAAACGCCCCTGTAGCATCTTATCAGGCGAATAGCCAATGCCATCAACTACGTGTGCCGGTGCAAAGGCAGATTGCTCAACGTGTGCAAAATAATTATCCGGGTTTTTATTCAGCTCAAGCACACCCACATCAATTAAAGGGAAATCGCCATGCGGCCATACTTTTGTCAAATCAAAAGGGTTCCACTTGTAGGTTTTTGCCTGTTCTTCGGTCATTACCTGGATCTTTAATTTCCATTTAGGGAAGTCGCCATTATCGATATGTGTCAGCAGATCGTGCTGTGCAAAGTCTGGATTTTTACCGCGCATTTCTCCGGCTTCGGCATCGGTAAAATTTTTGATGCCTTGTTCGGTTTTAAAGTGGAATTTCACCCAATGTCTTTCATTATTGGCATTTATCATAGAAAAAGTATGACTGCCAAAGCCATCCATGTGGCGGTAGCCATAAGGCGTTCCCCGGTCTGACATCAGGATGGTAACCTGGTGCAAACTTTCCGGGTTTAACGACCAGAAATCCCACATCATAGTAGCGCTTTTACAATTGGTATATGGATCGCGTTTTTGGGTATGGATAAAATCGCTGAACTTTTTAGGATCTTTCACAAAAAATACGGGGGTGTTGTTACCTACCAGGTCCCAGTTGCCTTCTTCAGTATAAAATTTTAATGCAAAGCCGCGCGGATCACGTTCGGTATCAGCCGAACCCTTTTCGCCTCCAACTGTTGAGAAACGCAGAAAGGTCTTGGTTTCCTTGCCTATAGTATTAAAAAGTTTGGCACGGGTATACTTTGAAATATCGTGTGTAACGGTGAACGTGCCATACGCGCCTGATCCTTTGGCGTGTACCACTCTTTCAGGAATCCGCTCACGGTTAAAATGAGCCATCTTTTCATGCAGAATAAAATCTTGCAGCAATATAGGACCGCGAGGCCCAACAGTCATAGAGTTTTCATTCTCTGCATAAGGTATTCCTGATGCTGTGGTCAGCTTTTTTTTGTTGGTTTCCATATAGATTAGTTTTTATAATTCAAACTTCATCATAAAAATTCAATAGAAAAAATCAATAATTACTATATTTGAATAGAGAAAAACTATAGTGTAGGTAGAAGCAAGAGTCAAGAAATCAAGAATCAAGATAAAACAAATTATTTCTAACTCTTGATTCCTGACTCTTGACATCTTAATTCTTCAAATTCCTGCCTCTTAAATTTAAAAGCATGACCATTACCCAGCTTGAATATATTGTTGCCGTTGATACTTACCGGAGTTTTGTAGCTGCCGCCGAAAAATGCTTTGTTACCCAGCCCACCCTGAGCATGCAGGTACAAAAACTGGAGGATACCCTTGGGGTTAAACTGTTTGACCGCAGCAAGCAGCCTGTAACACCTACGGAGATAGGCATCGAGATCATAACTCAGGCCCGCATCCTGCTGGCAGAAAGTGAAAAGATAAAGGAGATAATTACCGACAGACAAAAAGAACTCTCGGGTGAGTTGAAAGTGGGCATTATTCCCACAATTGCTCCTTATATCCTGCCAAAAATATTGCATGGCTTTATTGAAAAATATCCGCAGGTAAAACTGATAGTTTGGGAACAAACAACAGAGGAGATCATCAATCAGCTAAAACTGGGAATGATAGATTGCGGCATATTATCAACCCCGTTACATGAAAATACCCTTACTGAGCTGCCCGTTTTTTACGAGAACTTTGTGGCCTACGTATCCAAAAACAGCAAGCTCTCAAAAAAGAAAAATATAGTGCCCGATGATATTGATATGGAGGAGATCTGGATATTAAACGAAGGCCATTGCATGCGCGAGCAGGTTTTAAATATTTGCCAGCGCCGCAAAGCAACCCAGGGCTTTAAGCATTTTGAATATAATACCGGCAGTGTTGAAACCTTAAAACGGATGGTTGATCAAAATAACGGGGCAACTATTTTGCCTGAACTGGCACTGTCTGATCTGAGCGAAAAGCAGCTGGATAAGGTACGGTATTTTAAATCGCCGGAGCCTGCCCGTGAAGTAAGCATTGTAATACAGCGCAACTTTTTAAAGCGACGGATGATTGAAGCACTAAAGAATGAGATCCTGAAGTTTTTACCAAAACGGATGAAGAGCAAGAAGAAAAAAGAAGTGATAGATATTTGAGGAAATCCGAAAGCCGGGAAAGTCAGTAAAGTCCGAAAGAAGAAGTATCAATTCTCACCTGGATCTGTATAAATTAATTAGATAAGATGATTTTGGTTTTAATACTACTATGAAATTTTATTATTTAATAATTTCCTTAATGTTTATTATTTGTTCATGCGAAAGGAACAATCTTTCGTTTAAAAAATTTCATCATGACACAATAAATCAAAAGCCTCAGATAAAAAGGATAACATGGGAACAAGCGCTTAAGGAAGCTGAAAAAGACCGTGCGATTTATGGAGCTTTTGAGCCATCAAAAAATACAATAGTTTTATTCAGACGTTTTCTTGGGATTGAATTAAGTACTAATGGTGGTAAAAGCTGGGAATGGCTGGCAAAGAAATTAAATAGACTTGATGAGATAACTATTGATAATAAGGGTATTTGGTGGGGTTTGGTACGATGGAAAGGTATTCATGAAGCAAGTCATTGCAGAATATTTAAATCTGCCGATTGCGGGAAAACGTGGGATGGTTATATATTTAATACAAATGTGTTTTTCCCTTATCACATTTATTCAAAGCCCAATCAGGCGTTTTTAGTTATCAATTTCTGGGATAAAAAAGTTTATTCGCTTTTAGGAAACGACCCGCAACATCACTGGCAATATGTTAAGCAATTGCCTAAGGAGGATGAAATGGCAGACATTAGTGCCGATAATTATTTTATCGATCGCCACGATAATAAGCTGTATGTAAAAAGGAAAGGAGGTAAAACGGATACGCTAATGGATTTTAGAAAAGCGTATGAAATTTACCAGATTCAAAAAATAAATGACACCATTTATGTAGCCGGGCCAGCATTAAACAATGCTGACTCTTATTTTGCAACTGTTGCTAAGGAACATATTTTAAAAGAGTATGTGATTCCGGGGCTTGATCTAAATATCACTAAAACACAATTTAATCATATTTTTTTAACGGCTACCACAGGAGCATATCTGTTAAAAAACGATAAACTTATTCATATTTTTAAATAGTTTTTACCGGTTTTCCATCCAATCAATCCAAAACCTTCCGCATTCAAAACCTTCCGCAGTCAAAAAAATCCGCAAATTTGCACATCCGCATATCCAAAATCAACTACTTTTGCCCTATGGCCAACGTTCAGCATTTTGTAAATAACCCTTACCAGGAAAATACCTATATTTTATATGATGACAGCGGCGAGTGCGTTATTATTGACCCTGGTATGGAAACCGCATCTGAGCAAAATGTGGTGGTAAATTTTATCAGGAACAATAATTTAAAACCGGTTTTGCTGCTAAATACCCATTGTCATATTGACCATGTGCTGGGCAATAAATTTGTTTTTGATCAGTACGGATTAAATCCAAAGTTCCATGAAGGCGAGCTGCCGCTTTTGGAGGCCGTTTCTGCGTACGCGCCATCAATGGGTATGCGTTATGAACTATCGCCATTGCCAGATGAATATTTGCCTGAAACCGGTACTGTTAGCTTTGGAAATACAACGCTCCACCTGATCTTCGCTCCTGGTCATTCGCCGGCGCATTTGTGTTTTTATGATAAGGATGCTAATATATTAATAGGGGGTGATGTACTGTTCAGGGGCAGCATAGGCAGGAGTGATCTGCCCGGAGGTAACTTTAGTCAGCTGGTAGATAACATCGAACAAAAATTATTTTTATTGCCTGATGATTGCATTGTTTATCCCGGGCATGGGCCGGATACTACTATCGGGTATGAGAAAGTGACCAATCCTTTTCTGAACTAAGTAGCTGTAACGCGTGTAACAACTGTATTGTCCCTTTACAAACGTTACAGCGTAACATAACATCTTATCATAAAAAAGAGAAATTCAATATATAGTAAGTTAATATTATATAATTAACCATTTATATTGATGATGAGATTATTGTATTTTCTGTAACGCCTGTAAACCCCCAATACAACAATTACAAAAAATACAGCTATTGATATAAAACTGTTTCCTCCTGTTATAATGAATTGCATTATTGTATTTTCTGTAACGCTTGTAAACCCCCAATACAACATTTACAAAAAATACAGCTATTGACATAAAATCGTTTCCTCCTGTTATAATGAATTGCAATGCTGTATTTCCTGTAACGCCTGTAAACCCCCAATACAACATTTACAAACGTTACAATCTTAACTGCTCGCAAGCCTGTTGTATAAATATTGCCAAAAAGCCATTACCTTTAAGGCGTTATTGATGCATGTGTAAAATCACTAACTCATTAACTACTCATTCAACATTGAATACATCCATCTACATAGCTAAAAGATATTTATTTTCCCGTAAGAAGATGCATGCGATAAACATCATCTCCGGCATATCCATGCTGGGGGTTTTAATTGGCAGCGCTGCACTCATTATTATTTTATCGGTGTTTAACGGGTTTGAGGAGGTAATACTATCGCTGTACAGCAACTTTACGCCCGAAATAAAAATTGAGCCCCGCATGGGTAAAACTTTTAATCCCAACACAGTTTATTTTAATACGCTGCGAAAAGATGACAAGGTCTTTTCATTTATAGAGGTATTACAGGAAAAAGTTCTGGTAAAGTATGATGGCAAACCTGTTATTGGATCAATAAAAGGAGTGAGCGCCCAGTTTATGAAAAGGGGAAACCTGGATAGTATTATTCAATCGGGCTCATTCACTTTAAAACGCGATGGAAACAATTATGCAGTTATCGGTTCAACTGTGCAAAGCAGCCTTGGGGTAAGCATTCGCGATCAGTTTACACCTTTAGAGATCTACTCACCAAACCGCGATGCCGGTACCGGGGCAAATCCATTAAATGCGTTTACGGTACGCCCTATTTATCCAACGGGTATTTTTGGCCTCGGACAGGAGTTTGACGATCTGATAATTACCCCTATTGATTTTGCGCGGGATCTGCTTAATCAGCCGGTAAATGTTTCATCATTAGAGATCAACTTTAAAAAAGGAACCAATTTGAAAGATGAGCAGGATGTTATAAAGGATAAGATAGGACATAATTTTACGGTGAAGAACCGGAGCCAGCAAAATGCCGAGCTATACAAAACATTAAATTACGAACGCTGGTTTATTTTTATGATTTTGGTGTTTGTGCTAATTATCGCAATATTTAATATCATAGGTTCGTTAACCATGCTGGTTATGGATAAACGGAAAGACATAGCCATTTTAACCAGCCTTGGCGCTAATAAACAACTTATACAGGGAATCTTCTTTTTTGAAGGGATGATGATATCAATAACTGGCTGTATTGCAGGTATATTTTTAGGCCTTATATTTTGTATATTGCAGCAACGTTTTGGTTTAGTAAAGATGGGGACTGACAAGTCGATAATTGATGCTTACCCAATTGCGTTATTGCTGAGAGACTTTATACTGGTGTTTTTAACCGTTGTTTCTATTTCGGTAATTGCATCGGGCATAAGTGCACGCCTGAGCATTAAAGGGCTTAATGATATTAAACAAGATTTGTAAATTTATTGAATGCATGTGAGGTGGTTAAGATATTTAATATGCGTAGTGGCTATTGCTGCCTGCTCATGCAATAATAGCGGTGGTAATAAAACAGAGGCTGTTGTTTACAAGGGAGTATATAGCTTTGGGCCTGAAGTAAAATCATTTAAAGATTGCGATAGCGGCCGTGAATTTTGGGTTACAGATAACTCGGCCCAGCTTGAATTAAAATACTCGCAGCTTAATTTTGAAAAACCTTATGAGCCTGTTTATGTTGAAGTAGAAGGTATAAAGGTACGGTCGGACAAAGAAGGTCTCGGCTCGGAGTATGACAGTACCCTGGTAGTTAAAAAATTAATAAAAATAACAAAAGAGATCCCCCAGGATATGTGCAGGTAGGGAGCTTAAAGCTAAAAGACCAAAGCAAAAAGCACAATAAGGGATTTGCAAATAAAAGAATAACGAGGGATTGGATGAGGAAGCTTTCCGCTTTCCGCTTTTACCTTTCAGCTTAAAATAACATGGAATCAAAACGTCAGCAAAAATTTGCAGGAGTAATACAACAGGACCTGGCCGCTATATTTCAGCGCGAGGGAGTAAACTATTTACCAAACACGCTTATCACAATTACCAAAGTTAGGGTTACGCCTGATTTGGCTATTGCCCGCGTATTTTTAAGCTTTTTTAATAATACCAATACACCGCTGGCGCTGCAAACCATAAAATTGCATGCATCCGAGATCAGGTACAAACTGGGCGCCCGTATAAAAGACCAGGTAAGGATAATACCCCAACTGGAGTTTTTTGTGGATGATACCAGCGAATACGTTGAGCGGATGGACAAGATATTTGATAAAATAAGCAAAGAAGACAAGCACCCTGAAACTGAATAACCATAATGGATGCTGCCGTCCGCTTAGCTGCTTATTTAGCCGCCCACCCTGGTATTGCTGGTAAAGTGATTGATTTTGATCTGGCTGCTGATAACTTGTATCATTTTAATTTTACGGCCTCAAATACGGAGCTGGATGCTGATACTTTTTCGGACACAGCGAAATTCAACCAATGGATAAATCGTAAACTTAGCGGTAATAATTGCAAATATGGCATTGGCGGTTATATGGAGCACCGCACCATCTATGCCCGCAGCGCTCACTTTGACGCCGGTGATGAGCCACGCAGGCTGCATTTAGGGGTTGATATATGGGCTTCAGCAGGCACGCAAGTTTATTCACCCTTACAGGGAAAGGTTCACAGCTTTAACGATAATGATAACTTTGGCGATTACGGGCCAACCATAATTATTGAACATCAATTGGATGATTTGAAGCTGTATACCCTATATGGCCACCTCAGCCGTAAAAGCCTTGATGGCTTGTATCCTGGCAAACCCTTCAGCAAAAATGAAAAGATAGCCAGCTTTGGACAAATAGAAGAGAATGGCCACTGGCCTCCGCATTTACATTTCCAGCTAATGTTTGATATGGTAGGCAAGCAGGGAGATTACCCCGGTGTTTGCCGTTATTCAGAAAAAGAGATCTACCTGAAGAATGTCCCCGATCCGCAGTTGATATTGAGGTTTCCGAAAGCGGTTAACGGGTAAGTACCGTGTTTCAATTGGAATTGCTGTTCTCCTTGTATCACCTGTTACGTATGTTATCTCTCAATACAAACATTACACCCGTTACAGCAGGTTATCTGAAAAAAACCTCATCGCCCCGTCATTGCGAGGAACGATCCGCCAGCTGGCGGACTACACAGGACAGTTAATGAACCTTTATACTGATAGGGCCTTACAGCCGCTTGATTAGTTTACACATGGCTTTTTTATTCCCCGTGCATGGATGGCTTAGAGATTGCTTGGAAGCAGGTTGCAAGCAATCAGATCAGCCAATGACGATGCGGATTGGTTGAACTGCTGTATTTCCTGTAACACCTGTAATACCCCAATACAACATTTACAAAAAATACAGGCATCAACTCAAAACCTTCTTCACCACGTCATTGCAATAACGTACTGTGGGGGTTCTGCTGTATCGCCTGTTACGCATGTTATTTCCTAATACAAACATTACAGCCGTTACAGCAGGTTCTGAACCATGATGCTTAGGATTCAAGGATCCCCAGTTAAAAGTCAAAAAATCCCCTAATCAGCGAAATCATTTAATCATTAAAATCAGCGGTATTTCTGCCACCACCCGGAAACATATGGCTTCACCTCTGTGGGTTTCCCCGGTTCAGGTACAAACAGTTCAATATGCTTTTCTTTGGCATAGGTTACTAACCGTTCAATTGGTTCATACCAGGCATGTGGTGCAAGGTTAAAGGTGCCCCAATGGATAGGCATCATCAGCTTTCCGTTTAGTGCCAGGTGGGCGTTTGATGCATTGTCGGGACCCATGTGGATGTCGGGCCAGTATGTTCCGTAAGCGCCAATCTCCAGCATGGTCAGATCAAACGGGCCAAAGGTATCGCCTATCTCTTTAAAGCCGGGAAACCAGCCGGAATCCGCACCAAAAAATATATTATGCCGGGGGCTTTTAATTACAAATGATGACCATAAGGTTTCGTTGCGGCCAATTACACCACGACCACTAAAATGCCTCGCCGGGGTTGCTATTATATTGCAATCTCCATCAAGCATTATGCTATCGCCCCAATCCAGTTCACTGATATAGTTTCTTTCAATGCCCCAATCTTCAATAAGCTTCCCAACGCCAAGCGAGCAGATGAACGGGATTGTTTTATCTGCAAAAAACTTAATGGTGTTTTTATCAAGATGGTCGTAATGATCATGTGACAGGATAATGGCATCTAATGGTGGCAGCTCCTCCAGTGTTATAGGCGACTGATAGAAGCGTTTAGGCCCAAAAAATGAGCTGAACGATACCCTGTCGCTCCAAACAGGGTCGGTCAGGATCCGTTTGCCATCAATCTCTATCAACAAGCTCGAATGCCCGATCAATGTGATCCTTAATCCCGTTTCAGGAGGAGCTTGAAAGACTGAAACATCGGTTTTAAACGGACCTAATTGCTGTTTGGGGGTGTTTTCGGCTTTGTTGTTATAGTATTCTTTTAATATGGGGATCATTTTGCCAAATCCGACCTCATTGGTAGGGATCGGATTTAAAAACTTTCTCCCCTTTTTACTCGCCCCTGATAAACTCATAGATAGGTGTAAATTACTGCCCAAATATACTACAGGCATTTTAGTGAAGTATTATGAAGCTGAATTGTTACATTCTCATCCTTGCGTCTAACAAACGCTTTTGCATTAAGTTTAATAAACGTTTAATACCTGGCTGCAGGTCAAAATAAACAAGCTATTTTTTTAGAAAAGCAATTGTTTGCTTACAAAATTCAAGCAAATGAACGGGTAAACTTTGCTCAGCATAAGGCTGTGTTGCGCCAAATACATGGTCAGCCCCCTGAATTACTGAGTACGTAGCGTGTGGTTGCGCTGCTTTCAGTTCTTCGGCGTGGGTTACAGGTACAGAGGTATCTTCATCACCATGCACAATAAGCCAGGGTTGTTTTACTTTGGCGGCATGGGCCAGTATATCAAGCCGCGCAGGGTTCCTGTCCAAATCATTAAGCAGGCTAACTTTTAAAGGCATTTGCTGTCCGGTCCGTTTATTTAGCATGTAAGTAATACCGGTTAAGCGCCATTGTTCTTCAATTTCCTGCGGCCATAAATTCCGGAATCCTGATATGGAAGCCATGGTAACCAGTTTTTTTACCCGGGGGTCTTCGGCAGCTTTTATAATGCTCATACCGCCGCCCATGCTGTGCCCCATTAAATAAACACTTCTTGCAGCCGCTATTCCTGATCCGCCGCATGCGAAATCAATAACCGCTTTCAGATCTTCCAGCTCAATAGAAAACGTATTATCGGCAAAAGCAATCAGGTCGGCAAAGTCGGTTGGCTTGTCGGCAGTGGTGCCATTGTGCGAAAAATTGAATTTCAAAAACCTGAAACCATGTTCGGCAAAGTAATTCGCAACCAGGTTATGTGCACCCCAGTCCTTAAAGCCTTTAAAGCCATGGGCAAAAATTACCAATGGTGCATTTTTTATTGACGTTTTATAGGTGAGGTCCATCAGCATACCACGACCTTTGGCGCCTGGGATGTTGAAGTTTTGTTTTGTGATCATAATTAAACCAAAGATATAATATTGGATGATTAAATAATTGCTTTCGAACCCATAGCTGCAACCAGCCTTATTCAGGCTATAAACGGGCTTACATAAAGGCTGCCCAATTGAAAAGGATCACGGAAACCATATCAATATGTACCGGTAAAAAGGCAATCCGCATAAAAATAATCTTCCATGTAGCCAGGGGCCTGGTTACTTTTAAAATTAACATCAAACCAAATAATATTTCAAAAAACTCCGGCTGCAAATTCATAAGTTTTGGCAGGCAGATATAGTACGGAATGATGCGGATGCCGGCTGTCGGAAACCTAAAGTGCTCGACCCCGGCTGCCAAATAGCCAATTACACGGATACCAAGGCTCGCTTTTTTAACATTTTCGTTATTTTATGTGTCATTTTATAGGTAAAAGCTATTTAATTGTCAAAAAAAGCACCCTTTATTTATAAACATTCTAAATACAACTGTATGACAAAGGGTTGACACTGCATCGTATTAAACCTGTTACTTTTGTAGGGTCAAATTTTAAAATAGCTTTGAAGTATCTAAAGGTAATCGCTTTTACGCATAAACACATTGAGCTGAAAGAGTTGGGGAAATTGGTGATTTGCCAGGAGAATCTAACAGAGAAACTGCATAGGGTAAAAACTCAATTCGGCATTTCCGAAATGTTTTACCTGTCAACCTGTAACCGGGTTGAATTTGTGATGCTTACATCGCATGTGGTTGACAAAGCATTTGCCAAAGAGTTTATGGATTCTATTGATATGGGACTTTGCCCTGTATCTACCGGCACATTTTTAGATTCGGCTTCTATTTATGAAGACAGGGAGGCCCTTGAGCACCTGCTGCGTACCTCATGCTCGCTTGAAAGCCTGATAGTTGGTGAAAAGGAGATCCTTGCCCAATTACGCAAAGCATACGAAAACTGCAAAGAAGCGGGCCTAACCGGCGACGGGTTGCGCATGTATATGAACTGCATAGTAAAAACAGCCAAAGAGGTTTATACGCATACCAATATTTCAAAAAATCCTATTTCGGTAGTGTCATTGGCTTACCGTAAGCTTAGGGACCTTAAGCTGTGCACCAACGCACGCATCCTGATCATAGGCGCAGGCGAAACAAACCGCAATATTTCAAAATATCTTCAAAAACATAAGTTCTCAAACTTTTCGGTATTTAACCGCACTGTTGCAAATGCAGCCAAATTAGCAGCTGATCTGAACGGTGAGGCATTTAACCTTGAAGCTTTAAAAACTTATAATAAAGGCTTTGATGCCATTATAACCTGTACATCTTCAACTGAGCCAATTATTACTCCTGAAATTTATGAAGGATTATTAAATGGCGATACCGGTCGCAAAACTATTGTTGACCTTGCTGTGCCAAATGATACCCACCCGGATGTGCTGGAAAAATTCCCGGTAAACTTTATTGAGGTACACTCATTAAACGAAGTTGCCAAAAAGAACCTGCAGGAGCGTTATGAGGAGCTTACCCATGCCGAAGGCATTATTGAGCAAAATATTAACGATTTTTTACTGGAGCTTAAGCAACGCCGCATTGAGCTTGCCATGCGCCAGGTTCCTGAAAAAATAAAAGAGATCCGCAACACGGCAATCAATTCTGTTTTCGCCGAAGAAGTGCAGGGCATGGACCAGCATAGCCGCGAAGTACTTGAAAAAGTGATCAACTACATGGAGAAAAAATATATCAGCGTGCCCATGATAATGGCTAAGGATATATTGATCAATAATAATTAACGGGGCGTTGCCTGCGGCCCAGGCTGTCTGTTCATACGCCTGCAGGCCTTAGGCTCGGGCCGGTATCCACTTCCATCCTTAACGCATTTTTTTAAACCATGATTCGCCTGATTAAGGGATGGTTGATGGCTGTTTGTATATTTTTATTACCTTGACCGGATAAAATACCCTTCAAAATGGCAACTCAAATAACAAACATTCAAGATTGGAATACCTTGCTACAACTCGCCAAAGCCGGGGATAATGTGGCCCAATTTGAAGTTGCATCGCACTATGATTATGGACTAATAATAGCAGACGTAGAAATTGCAGCCGAAGGCAAATCGAACGCTTTTGAATGGTATTACAAAGCCTATAAAAACGGCAATGATGATGCAATTATTCGGACTGCTGATTTTTTAAGTGAAGGAATTTATTGTGACCCGGATATAGAATTAGCAATTGAACTTTATAAAAAAGGAATTGATAACGGCTCCGGCATTTCAGCAAATAATTTGGCTATAATTCGTAGGAATAAACAGGAGTATAAAAAAGCATTTGAGCTTTATGAAATTGCCCAAAACCTCGGCAAATCAAATTCACTACAATTAGCATTGTGCTATCACTTTGGGATAGGAACTGAAAAAAGCATAGAAAATGCTCTTGAAATATTATTAAAAATTTCACAGGACGTATCTGAATTTAGAAACTGTCAATATGAAGTTGACGAAGCAAACTACTTATTGGGAAGAATATATTTAGATGGGGAAACAGTTGAAAGATCAATTCATAAAGCTCGCCATTTCTTAAAGCTTGCCGATACGGATAATAACCATCGGTCGGCACAAGAACTTTTATTGGTAATTGGAAGAAATATTTAAGTGCTTTTTTTGAACCATTAGTTACGCTGCGCTAAACCCGCGGCAGCAAACTAAATTTATAACTATTTATTTATTTTTAAATGAATAAGTGGTAAATTTGAGATAATTAAAACCATGAAATTAATAATTGATATTGCCGATAACAAAGCTGCAGGCTTTATGGAAATAATTAAAAATTATTCCTACGTAAAAGCCAGGCCTATTTCTGCACCCGATGCGGAACTTTTTGAAGAGATAAGTGAAATAAAAAAAGCTTTTAAAAACGTTGAAAAAATAAAGTCAGGTAAGCTTAAAGGCCGCCCGGTAGAAGAGCTGCTTAATGAACTATAAGGTTTTAACAATTCCTCCTTTTGATAAACAGTTTAAAAAACTCGTTAAAAGATATCCTTCCATAAAATCTGAAATCGCCGGCCTTATTACCGAATTAAGGTTAGAACCGAATAAAGGAACGTCTCTGGGTAATGACTGTTACAAAATACGTATGGCAATTGCATCCAAAGGTAAAGGCAAATCCGGTGGGGCTCGCGTTATTACTTATTTTGCTATCAGTGAACATTCTATATTCCTGCTTTCCATTTATGACAAATCACAGCAATCTGATATTGAGGATAAAGAACTATTAAGGCTACTTGATTTTGTGAAGTAAATCCAGTGATGTATAGGCTTCTCATTAAACGAATGTATAGAGGGGAGTATAACTAAAAGAAGTGTGCTGAAAAAAAAATTTTAACTAAGTAATCATGTCTTTTAAAAGTATCCCTATAAAACACATCTCCATTTACTCCTTACTGATGATTGCCTGCGCTTTCTATTGGGGAAAATTAGAAATCGACAATTACGGATATAGCTTAATATTTGCAATTTCAATAACGTATATTTTTTACCTGCTGCTTCATTTTACCTGGAAAAAAATACAATTGATTTTCTTTTTTTTATTGCTTTTCTTTTTCGTTATGCCATTAATACTAGCTTTTGCAAGTTTTATCATCGATATTAATATGCCGAGTGTTATTCAGTCAGATGCGACTTCGACACAAAACATAACTTTTATAATGACTTATCTGATATTGTCAGATATTTTTGTTTTACTTGTATGGAGAAAGCGGGTTGACGAAGAAAATTAAATCCTTTTCGCCTCCGTCAACGTTTTCTAAAACCATTCGAAAGAATCAACCTAAATCAGAACGCTATGCATCCTCCAATCCTTTAATCAGGCGAATCATGGTTTGGACAATTAACAATGCTGCGGTGTATTCCGGGTCATCCTCTTGCAATTTGAATTAATTCGTTAAGTTGGTGTGCATTATCATCCCCATAAAATATTAAATTTGCCATTGCAAATAATTAAGCCCTTTGGACAGAAAACTAATTATAGGAACCCGCGGCAGTGATCTGGCGCTTTGGCAGGCAAACTTTGTAAAAGATAGCCTTGAGGCTCTTAACATTTCTGTTGAGCTGAAGATCATCAAAACACAAGGCGACCGCATACTTAACCTGAGCTTTGATAAGCTGGAAGGCAAAGGCTTTTTTACCAAAGAACTTGAAGATGAATTATTGGCTGGCACCATTGATATTGCGGTACACTCGCACAAGGACCTGCCAACTGAAAACCCTCCGGGACTCATTATCGCAGCAGTTTCAGAACGGGAAGATCCATCTGAGCTACTGCTGATACTGAAGGATTGTGTTGATGTGCACCAAAAACTATCTGTTAAATATGGCGGTATTGTTGGTACATCATCAAACAGGCGTAAAGCACAGCTGCTGGCTTACCGCCCCGACCTGGATATAAAAGATTTAAGGGGCAATGTGCCCACCCGCGTAAATAAGCTGCGCGGTGAAAATTACGATGCTATAATGCTGGCCAAAGCCGGTGTTAGCAGACTGGGTTTGGATCTGAGCGATTTTTATGTAGAGGAACTAACGCCAACAGAACTGATCCCCGCACCGGCACAAGGTGCATTGGCTATCCAGATCCGCGAAAATGATAAAGAGTTGTTTGAGGCCATACAGCCATTAAACCACCCGGATGTTGCCGAAGAGCTTGCGGTTGAACGTACCCTTTTACAGTTGTTTGGCGGCGGCTGCCATTTGCCTTTAGGCTGCTATTGCCGTAAGGAAGATGGCGTTTACCAGGTATTTACCTCAAAAGCCGATGAAGGCGATGAGTTTCCTGACAGGTTATTTTTAGAAGCCCCAACAACTGAAGGACTGGCTCAAAAAGTAGCCTTGTTTTTTAGTAAGGACCGTAAGTTCCCCATGAAGGTGTTTATATCACGTGAGCTATCTGAAAAAAGCTATTTCCGCAAGGCATTAGAGAAACATGATATTGAGGTTGAGGCCCGCTCGCTGATCCGCACCGTAGCGGTAATTACCAAACTGGATAACTATATTTTAAAAAATGCCGACTGGCTGTTTTTCAGCAGCAAAAATGCGGTGGAATATTTCTTTCAGCTTAACCCCCTGTTGCCTAAAAAAGTAAAATTCGGGGTGATGGGGAGCGGATCAGAAGATATGCTTAGGCGTAAGGGGCACTTTGTTGACTTTACCGGCGATGGCGACCCTGCAGAGGTGGCAGCCGAATTTGCAGCCCTGGCCAACGGAAAAACTGTAGTGTTCCCGTCTGCTGAAAACTCTATGCGGAGCATTCAGCAAGCACTATCAGCCGATACAAAGATCATTGACCTTACGGTATATGAAACTATACTGGAAGACGATGTACAACAAACCGGTGCGGAGATAATGGTGTTTACAAGTCCTTCAAATGTTGAAGCTTACTTTGTTGATAACCTGCTCGACCCTGACCAAAAGATCATAGCCATAGGCGTATCAACAGGTAAAAAGCTGGATGAAATGGGTGTAAAATATACCCTGCCTTACTCGCCTGATGAACCCGGCCTGGCAGAAGCCGTGTTTGGAACAATTTGTTTGAGCCAAAGGTGTTAATGTAGTTCATCGGTTCATTCGCTCATTAGTTCATTGGTAGCGCACTTATACTGTCCGCTTTGAATCAATAACTAAGCACCAATGAACCAATGAACAATTGAACTAATAAACTAAATATGTTGCAACGACCACGAAGAAACCGAAAAAGTGAAGTTATCCGCCAGATGGTGCAGGAAACGCATGTTAGCGCAGCTAACCTGATATTTCCGCTGTTTATAGTTGATGGTACTTTTCAAAAAAGTGAAGTAGCTTCCATGCCGGGCATTTATCGTTATTCTATTGATAATTTGCTGCGCGAGATTGAAAGCTGTCTTAAACTTGGTTTGAATTCTTTTGATCTGTTCCCAAATATCGAGGAATCTCTTAAAGATAAATATGCTACTGAAAGTCATCGTGAAGAGAGCCTTTACCTGCGTGCAATCCGCGAAGTAAAAAAGACTTTCCCTGAAGCCTGCGTTATTACCGATGTAGCCATGGACCCCTACAGCAGCGATGGCCACGATGGTATTGTTGAGAATGGCGAGATCCTGAATGATGAAACGCTTGAGGTGCTTGGCAAAATGGCCCTTGCTCATGCCCAATGCGGTGCAGATATTATTGCCCCAAGCGATATGATGGATGGCCGTGTGGGCTATATCCGCAAGGTATTGGATGATAATAAGTTTACCAACGTATCAATCATGTCGTACTCGGCGAAGTATGCCAGCGCGTTCTACGGGCCATTCAGGGATGCGTTAAATTCGGCTCCTAAATTTGGCGATAAAAAAACTTACCAGATGAATCCCGCCAACCAGCGGGAGGCATTAATTGAAGCTAATTTGGATGAGCTGGAAGGTGCCGACTTTTTAATGGTAAAACCGGCCCTGCCTTACCTGGATATAATTAAATTAATAAAGGATAATACGGAACTGCCCGTTGCGGCGTATAATGTAAGCGGCGAATATGCCATGATAAAAGCGGCCATTCAAAAAGGCTGGCTGAATGAGCAGCGCGCCATTACCGAAGTTCTTACCAGTATAAGGCGTGCAGGTGCCACTGCGATACTAACGTATCATGCCAAAGAGGTTTTGGAGAATAAATGGTTGTAGTTGCCCCCTAACCCCCTAAAGGGGGAACAGGAATGCAAGTTGAAATAAAGCAATAAAAAAGCGTATTATTTACGTAAAAAATAAAAAGTCTCCTCCCTTTAGGGGGAGATTTAGAGGGGGCTATATGTTTGATTCAATAAAAAAGAAATTTACGTCGGAGGGGAATGAGCCAGCAGGCTCAACAGGCAAGCCTGATATTAATCGGGAAAAATCGGCAGAACTGTATGCAAAGGCTAAGACGTTTTTCCCGGGTGGGGTAAATTCGCCGGTAAGAGCGTTTAAATCTGTTTACGGTACACCGCTTTTTATAAAAAAGGGCGATGGCTGCCATTTGTGGGATGCTGACGATAACCAGTTTATTGATTTTTGCTGTTCATGGGGCCCGCTGATCCTTGGTCATAATAATACCAAGGTACGCGAGAAGGTGATAGAGGTAATGCAGAACGGTATGTCGTTCGGTGCACCTACCGCATTGGAAAATGAGTTGGCCGAACTTATCATCAAAAACAATAAATTTATTGAGAAGCTGCGCTTTGTTAGCTCAGGTACCGAGGCTGTTATGTCGGCCATAAGGCTTGCACGCGGCTATACAAAGCGTGATAAGATCCTGAAGTTTGAAGGATGCTATCATGGCCATACCGATTCATTGCTTGTGAAAGCAGGCTCTGGTCTGGTTACTTTTGGCGAAACTTCGTCAGCTGGCGTGCCAAAATCATTTGCTGATGAAACCATTGTAGTTGCACTTAATGACAGGGAAGCTATCCAAAAAGCTTTTGATGAATTTAAAGACCAGATAGCTGCCATAATTATTGAGCCGGTACCTGCCAACAATGGCCTGCTGTTGCAGGAAAAGGAATTTTTGCAATACCTGCGCGAAATATGCACCCAAAATGGCACTTTATTAATATTTGATGAGGTAATTTCGGGTTTCAGGCTTGGCTTTGAGGGGGCTGCAGGTTATTATCATATTAAACCTGATATTGTTACCTATGGTAAAATAATTGGCGGTGGCTTACCTGTTGGGGCTTATGGCTCCTCGGCAGAGATCATGAGCAATATTTCGCCGGATGGCGGAGTTTACCAGGCTGGAACACTATCAGGCAACCCGGTTGCTATGGCTGCCGGTATTGCACAGCTAAGTGAATTGCTGCGTATGGGGTTTTATCGCGACATTAACAATAAAACAGAAGAATTTACTGAAGCTATCCAACGTTTTGCTACTGCCCGTAATTACAGGTTTAAGGTATTTTCTATTGGCTCCATATTTTGGTTTGCCTTTACTGATAAGGAGGCAATCCGTAAGGCAGATGAAATTGATCCTGCAAGCATGGAAAAATTTAAAAAATTACACCGGGAATTGCTGAACAGGGGTATTTATTTAGGTCCCAGTGGCTATGAGGTTGGGTTTATATCATCAGCCCACACTAAAATAGACCTTGAGAAAGCAAAACGTGCTATATTTGATAGCCTTGAAGTGGTATTCAGAGAAAAGTAGGCAGTTTACAGTGAGCAGGTGGCAATTTTGAACTATCTTTAGTTAATAACCCACTGCAAACTGAGAACCGGCAACTGTAAAACAAACTGACATGAAGAGATCATTCGTAATTTTCTATGCCCTTATCATTTATGCTTTGGCTGAACTGATATGGTGGGGTTATTTGCTCATTAAGATGATGCCCAGCAGCTTCGGCATGATATTAAGCGAAGGCTCTATATTCATCGTTGTGTTTTTTGCCGGCGCTTATTCGCTTCACCGGTCAATAAACCGCGAACGTAAGCTCCAGGAGCAGAAAAAGAATTTTTTGCTTTCGGTAACGCACGAGCTTAAATCGCCCCTGGCATCTATCAAGATCCTTTTACAAACTATTCAAAAAAGAAATCTCACTAAAGAACAAACATTAAATTTTATCGGCAAGTCATTAATGGATATTGAGCGGCTTGATGATATGGTTGAGAATATGCTGCTGGCCTCAAAAATTGATAACCGCTCCTATACTTTTCCTAAAGACAAATTCAGTCTTTCAGTTTTAGTTGATAGCATTGTTAACCGTTTACAAATAACCAAATGCGAGGGTACACAACAGATAATTGATGCCGAGATTGAGCCTAAAGTTGAGATAACCGGCGATAAATTTGCGCTTACATCTGTTGTAACCAACCTGATAGAGAATGCCATTAAATACTCAGGGCCCTGCGAAACTGTGGTTGTAAAGCTTTTTTCAAAGGATGGTAAAATATTTTTAGAAGTGGCTGATCATGGTATCGGGATAGCCGATCATGAAAAACATCGTATTTTCGATAAGTTCTACAGAGTAGGCAGCGAGGATACCCGCAACACAAAAGGTACCGGTTTAGGTCTGTACATTGTAAAAGAAGTATTAGAGAAGCACCAGGCAAGCATAAAAGTGAAGGATAACCGCCCGGTAGGTAGTATATTTGAAGTAGTTTTTGATTGAGAAACACGAATTGCACGAATGAAGGCGAATTAAGTGAACACGAATTACACTAATTAAGGCGAATTTTCACAAATCTGCTTTTATAGTTTTTATTTAAAATTCGTGAATTCGATTCAATTCGTGACAATTAGTGTTAAAAATCAATTCGATATAATTCGTGAATATTAGTGTACAATTAACTTAAATCACATGCCAAACAAAAAAAGAATTTTACTAGCCGAGGACGAAGAGCATTTGCTTGAGGCCATAAAGCTTAACCTTGAGCTTGAAGGTTACAAGGTATCAACTGCCACCAATGGTAAAAAGGCATTGCAAATATTTAAAGAAGAGCGTTTTAACCTGGTAATACTGGATGTAATGATGCCTGAGATTGACGGCTTTGTGGTTGCAGAGACTATTCGTTTAGAAAACTCTGAAGTGCCTATCATGTTCCTTACAGCAAAAAATACTAATGAGGATAAAATATCAGGACTTAAAAAAGGTGCTGATGATTATCTGACTAAACCATTTAACCTGGAAGAACTGATTTTGAGGGTGAACAACCTTGTAAAACGCAGTTTGAAAGGTGATGATCTTAAAGAGTTTAACAGCTATAAGATAGGTGATAAAACCATCCACTTCAATTCGTTTGAATTGGTTAACGAGGATGAAAGCATTACACCGCTTACTAAAAAAGAAACAATGCTGCTTAAGCTTTTGATTGAGCGTAGAAATGAAGCCGTATCGCGCGAGCAAATTCTGGAGACTGTATGGAACTATGATGTATATCCATCAACCCGTACCATTGATAATTTTATCCTAACATTCCGTAAATATTTTGAACCAGATCCTAAAAACCCGGTTTATTTTCATTCTATCCGCGGTGTAGGCTATAAATTTACTGATAACCAGCATTAATGTTTACTAATAAAGCACGAATTTTAGTCATCGGGCTTTTTGTAATACTGCTGGCTGTTATTCTTAAGCTTAGGATTTATGAGCTGGCGGCTGTGGCGGCTTTGTTTATTTTTTTACTGATATGGGGATACTTTAAACAGGGAACCATTGTACTGGCAGCAAAAGCTTTTCACCAGAAAGAATATACAAAAGCAGAGAATCTATTAAGGCAAATTGCCCGTCCGGATTGGTTAAGCAAAAAGCGACGAGGTTTTTATGAATTTATATATGGTGGCATATGCCTGCAAAAACAGGAATATACCGAAGCGGAACGACATTACGAATTAGCCGCTCAGTACCCGTTACGTAGCGCCAATGACCATGTTGCAGCCCTGGTACATGTAGCTAATATAAACGTACGTAATGGTAATTATGATAAGGCACGGGCTTATTTATCATTAACCGAAAAGTATAAAGAACACATAACTGCTAAAATGAAGGATGTGATCCTGAAGGTTGAGCAGGAATTAAAGAAACATTAAATCAGATACAAGAAATAAGAGCCAGGAACCAAGAGGATTTGTCTTGTATCTTGATTCTTACCTCTTGTTTCTCTAACATATATGAAAGATTCGTTACTAATTAAAGCCGCATTTTCACAACAAACAGAACGCCCGCCGGTATGGATGATGCGCCAGGCAGGCCGTTTTATGCCTGAGTATTGGGAAATAAAAAACAAATATTCTTTCCTGGAGATGTGCAAAACCCCTGAACTAGCTGCCGATGTAACCATGTTACCGGTTGACCTGCTGGGTATTGATGCCGCTATTTTATTTTCAGATATATTGGTTACAGGCGAAGCTATGGGTGGCGACCTGAGCTTTACACAAGGTGTTGGCCCTAAATTTGCCAATCCTGTACGTACACAGGCTGATATTGATAACCTGCAAACTAACGTAGGTGATAAGCTGCAATATATAGCCGATGCTATAAAGGTGATACAACAGCGCCTTAATGGCAGTATCCCGCTGATAGGTTTTGCGGGTGCGCCGTTTACTGTAATGAGCTATTTAGTTGAAGGCGGATCATCAAAAGATTTTAAGCTGACTAAACTAATGTTGCATAATGAGCCTGCTATGGCCCATCAGTTGCTTTCAAAGATTGCTACCGTTACAGCCGATTACCTGAATATGCAGATTGCTGCCGGTGTTAATGCCGTGCAGATATTTGACAGCTGGGCACAGGCTTTATCGTGGGATGATTATACCGAATTTTCGCATCGTTATATTGCTGAGATCATTAGCAAGCTAAATAGAAAAGATATTCCGGTGATATCCTTCTGTAAAGGAAGCTCGGTGTTTGCACCGTTAATGGCTGAAGCTAAACCGGATGTAATATCTATAGATTGGAATGTTGATCTGCTAGATATGAAAAAGCGTTTACCACAAAGCATAGCTGTACAGGGTAACCTTGATCCGCATATTTTGTATGCTGATAAAAAAGTGATCAAAGAACGCATATACCGCTTGTTTGATCGTATGAAAGGTGAACCGGGCTTTATTTTCAATCTGGGTCACGGCATTATGCCCGATATTCCGTTTGATAATGTGAAGTACGCGGTAGAAGTAATAAAAGAGTTTAGATACTAATAATACCAATGTCATTGCGAGCGATAGCGTGGCAATCTCATCGCGTTTAATAAGCATTCGACGAGATTGCCACGTCGCTACGCTCCTCGCAATGACACACTGAAAAAACAATGTACCAATACGTTTTAGCCATTCATATTATTTTTGTAGTCTGCTGGATGGCGGGACTATTTTACGGTGTACGCCTGTTTATTTACCATACCGAAGCGCAGGAGAAGCCACAACCCGACCGTAAAATACTTTCAGATCAGTTTGAAATAATGGAACGCAAGCTGTGGTATATCATTGCCGTGCCGTCTATGGTACTTACTATTGCCGCAGGTATCACTATGCTTATACTAAAACCTGTTTGGCTGCAATTCGGCTTTATGCACATCAAGCTTACGTTTGTTGCCGGGTTGATAGCTTATCATTTTGTTTGCCAGCATAAAATGAACCAGATGGCTAAAGGTATTTTTAAATGGACATCTACCCAGCTCCGCATCTGGAACGAACTGGCTACCATTATACTATTTGCTATTGTTTTTTTAATTGTGCTAAAAAGTGCACTAAACTGGATATTTGGAGTAATTGGCATTATTGTCTTCAGCCTCATTATTATGTCGGCAGTGAAGATCTATAAGTATTACAGAGAGAAGAAATAGATTTATTTCTGCAAATAAACTACCCCATCCTTCATCACCAGCCTTACCTGCTTAACCACCTTAATGTCTTCCGCAGGATTGCCCTCCACAGCAATAATATCAGCCAGATAACCAGCCTTAATATTGCCCAGATCTTTCAGCTCAAACACATCGGCGTTAACAGATGTAGCAGATCGCAACACATCTATATTTTTCATACCATATTCTGCCATTAGCAGCATTTCGCGGGCATTATCGCCATGGGTAAATACGCCAACATCGCCACCCATGCAAATAGTTACGCCGGCTTTCAGCGCTTCGGTAAATATTTCGTGTTTATGTTTAACGGCTTCCGGGTCGGCATCTATGCCTTTTTTCCATCCCTTGTAGCTGCTGATAGCTTCGGTTGCGGCAAGGGTAGGGCATAAAGCAATACTTTTAACTTTCATTTGCTTAAATATTTCGGGCGTGCCACCATCTCCATGCTCAATAGTTCGAACACCTGCCGCTATTGCACGGCGCATACCTTCTTCAGTACCGGAATGTACAACTACCTGCCTGCCGCTGCTGCCGGCAACCTGCACGGCTGTTTTCAATTCATCCAAAGTAAAAGTAGGGGCGGCAGTTCCGTTTACTCCCCAACGGTAATCGGCATAAAGCTTTATTACATCGGCACCATAGCCTATTTGTGAGCGTATAGCACGGGTTAATCCCTCTGAGCCATCAGCCTGTTCAGCACCTATAGGTAATACAGCTTCGGTAACATTACTTTTTGGTCCATAACTACCTGTAGCTACAATTGCCCGGGTGGCAACCAGCATCCGCGGGCCGGGAATAATTCCTTTGTTAATAGCCGACTTTAAACCTACATCATCATAACCTGCGCCTTCAGTACCCAAATCACGAATTGTTGTAAAACCTGCCATTAAGGTAGCTTTAGCATGTTCAACGGCGCGGGCAGTACGCTCTGCGCGGCTCTCGGTCAATACCTGATCGTTCCAGCTGGCTTCATTGTAAGGGTGAAGAAACAGATGCGAATGCCCTTCTATCATGCCGGGCATTAGTGTTGTGCCTTTTAGCTCAATAATTTTTACAGATGCAGGAATTTTTATTGTTGAAGGGTCACCTACAGCTTCAATTTTTTTGCCTTTAACTAAAACCCACCAATTAGTATGGATGTCTTTTCCATCAAATACTCTATCGGGTTTAAGTAAAAAGTATTGTTCTTGGGCAAATATCTTTAATGATATCAGTATTGATATTAATAACAAAATAGCTTTTCTTTTCATAAAAGGGCTTTTATTTGACTTAGTGTGAAAGTGTTTAGTGTTGAAAGAAAGCCTGAATAATTTTTTATTTGGCGAATTATTTCACACTGGTTTCTTTCTGTAACAACAACATCTACGTAAGGGTATAAAGCTGACATCAAAATGTCCTCTACATCACTTGAAGATCCTTTTCTATCAGCCTGTAAATATTTGTAATGTAATAAATAAGCCATTGATATTAAAGAGGGGAAATTGTTAATCGGAAATTCATTGTTCTCAATAAATTTTCCTATTTCGATCATTCGATACTGCGTGGCAAGTTGAAACGCGCACATCTCAACACTCAATCGTAATTTGGATTTATCTTTCAGGTCTTCTCTTGAGTAAATGTTTGATGGGTTTTTTCTTAAGAATTGAAAGGTATCTTCTCTAAAATTTTTCGCCAAATCATTTTTCTTATTTGTCACTTTTTCCTCTACAATTTTCAATAAATCAATACCATTTTTTTTGAATATTGATGCCGAAAAAGGGGTGATATATGGGAAGAACTCATGATTTGAATTTTTGAATTGCTTATATTCTTCATCAAATATCATTTCGCCTGTTTTAAGTATCATGGAAGGTAATACACTTAGTACTTCCATAGCAGCTTTATAAATAACTGGCGCCGACTTTAACTCCCAAATCGAGTTCACAGAAAATGCTATAATGCCATCCTCAAGTACAATATTTAACAAGCTACTACCAAAGCCTGATCGATCTTTAACTAATTCGCTTAAGGCACACGTATCTAAATAATATAATTTGTAATCTTTACCGTTGAGAGTTATCATTAGTTAATAATAGTCAAAATTATTTTACAACCCATGCAACCATTTACGCTTCTTGTACATCTTACTGTTAAATGATGTTTTTGGAACCTAAAACTACTATCGACGAACTTGTAAAGCGGTGTAAAGCCGGTCAGCGTAAAGCACAGGAATTGCTGTATAAGCAGTTGGCTGGTAAAATGCTGGGTGTTTGCCTGCGGTATGCCACTGACAGGATGGAGGCCGAAGATATGCTGCAAAATGGCTTTATCAAGGTTTTTCAAAAAATGGACAGTTATAGGGGAGAAGGGGCCTTTGAAGGATGGGTTAGGCGTATTATGGTACATAGTTCAATTGAGTACTACCGCAGTCATCATAAAATGATGCAAGTAGTTGATATAGATAATGTAGGGCATGAGCCATCAGTGAACGCGGTTGCAGCCAGCAGCCTGGAGGCAAAAGATCTGCTACTGCTTATAAAGGATCTGTCGCCGGGTTATAGGATGGTGTTTAACCTGTATGCTATAGATGGTTATTCGCACAAAGAGATTGCGGAGATGGCAGGGATAAGCGAGGGCGCATCAAAATCGCAATTGTCAAGGGCGCGGGCGATTTTAAAGGAGCAGATTTTAAAAATGGAGAAAAAGAGATATGGATATGCAGGATAAAGAAATTGATCAATTATTCAGATCGGAATTTGAAAATTTTGAGGTTGAACCATCACAACAAGTGTGGGGAAATATTACTGATAAGCTTAATGCCAATAAGTATAAAAAAGCATTATTCCCTTACTTAAGTATTGCGGCAAGCATACTGGTAATGGTGGCTATAGGGCTGTACTTTATACCGCAGGTAAAAGTAAATACTAAAAAGCCAGTGCAAATATTGGCTGTTAAAAACAACAGCGAACCAAAAGTAATTATAGCACCTGTTAAGGACAATAATTTGCTTAAACCTTCAGAAAAGGTTGCATCAGTAACAAAGGTTAACAAAGTATATAAAGGCAGTATCATTGGCATTGATAAGGAAACTAAACCAGTTGAAATCACTAATAAACCAACTGAACAAATTGCAGCAGTGGTAGAGCGAAATAACGAAATACTAAAACCTACTGTGCCTGATGTTGAAACACCTTTAAGTATAAAAACGCAGATTACTGAGGATGTGCCAATAACAAAGCCGAATGCTTTAGTTGCACAAGTGCCACAGGCAAAAATAATTGCTGCTACGCCTGCCAAAAAACACCGTATAAACAGCCTTGGCGACCTGATAAATGTGGTGGTAAGCAAAGTGGATAAACGCAAGGATAAGATCATAGAATTTACCAATACAGAAGATGATGAGTCGACCATCAGCGGACTTAATTTGGGAGTGATAAAAATTAAAAAACAAGAATAACGACTATATACAGAACATATGAAACGCATAATATTTACCCTGTTAATATCTATAACTACCGTTGTTACGTTTGCACAAAACAGTACTACTGATAGCGTAAAAACGCGTAGTGATAGTGTTAAAACAAAAAAAGTGAAAGTAAAGCTGGGCTTTGGCGAGGATGTTGCCGGAGTAACAGTAAATGATAGAGATACCGCTTATCACGCATCAAAAGCGCCGGGCTTTTCATTTGGGCTTACCTTTACACGGTTCGATTTGGGTTTGGCAACACTAATAGATAATGGCAGCTTTACCTTATCACCAAACAATCAATTTCTGAGTTATCGCCAATGGAAAACCAGCAATGTGGGTTTTGATGTGATACAGTTTGGCTATCGTTTTAGCAGCACTTTCAAAATATACATAGCCGGTGGTTTTGATTGGACACATATTCGCCTGCGTGATAATATTACCATTCTGCGTAACCAACCTGTATTAACCTACCAAACAGATAATATTAATTACAGTAAAAATCGCTTCTCGTCAAGCTACTTGCGCATACCTTTAGGATTTGATTTTCGCACACATGAAGATGCCAGTGGTCGCAGGTTTCATTTTGTTGCCGGTCCGGATATTGGCATATTATTGAACGGACGTGTTAAGCAAATAAGTGAAGAGAACGGTAAACAAAAATTTAATGACGATTATCATTACACCAAATTACGATATGGCATGTATGCCCGTGTAGGTTATGGTTTCATGGGTATCTTCGCTAAATACTACTTTAACGATATGTTTGAAAACAGCCCCGACCAAAAAGGATTAAAGAACTTTTCATTCGGCTTAAGTGTTGGCTGGTAAATGTATGTGCTATCCTAAAATCCCCAAAATCGTATTATCTTCGCCTAATGGTAAAGGCACCTTTTTTACAGGCAATTTCAGTAACTAAAACTTATAGCGGAGCAGAGGCATCGGGAGTAAAAAATATTAGTCTGGATATTGAACCCGGTAAAATAACTGCTATAATAGGCCAGAGCGGGAGCGGTAAAAGCACATTATTAAAATTGCTGTATGGCTTAATGTCGCCGGATGAAGGAATCGTAAATTTTAAGGGTGAGCGAATTTGGGGCCCCGAAGAAAAACTGATCCCTGGGCATGATGCCATGAAGATGGTTACCCAGCATACCAATGACCTTAACCTTTTTGCCCGTGTTTGGGATAATGTATCGGCCATGTTGCCCAGTACAAATGTAAGGCTTAAAGAAGAAAAAACTGAAGAGATTTTAACCCAGCTAAACATGATGCAGCTGGCCAAGCAACGCGTGGCCGATTTGAGTGGCGGCGAAAAGCAACGTGTAGCCATTGCGCGGGCCATTATTACCCGGCCGGAGGTTTTATTACTGGATGAACCCTTTAACCAGGTAGATACATCTTTTAGGGAAGGCTTACAGCACGATATAAGACAGATTGTAAGGGAAACCGGCCTTACGGTAGTAATGGTATCACATGATCCGGCAGAGGTGCTTTCTATGGCTGATAAACTGCTGGTGCTTAAAACTGGTGAAATAGTAGAGGGCGGTCATCCAAAATCACTTTATCAAAATCCGCTTAATTTATATACTGCAGAACTGCTCACCAATTGTAATGTTTTAAACGCTAATGAAGCGAAAGCTTGCGGCATGCGAGCTGATAAGGAATATGTAGTAGTTTACCCCGAATGGATAAGGATAAATAAAGTTCTTAAAACCAGTAAGTGGAAGGTTCAGCAAGTTTTATTTAAAGGCTTTTATGAGGACCTGATACTGGAGAATGATGGCATTCTGCTACGTGTAGTGAATGACGAGGGGAAATACAATGAAGGTGATATGGTGAGCCTGAATATAAAAAAGTGGCTGGAATATTAAAATGATTAGCTAACCCCAATTATCGGTAGCTTTATAATAATAGTCGCTCACCTGCTGCGAGCGACTATTATATTTGTTTTATATCTCGAATGACGACAAGCGTACAAACTCTTGTACACGTGCAGCAATTTCTTCCTGTGAAAGATTCTTAATTTTTTCTGTTCCAAATTTTTCAACGCAGAATGATGCCAATGCCGATCCAAAGATGATTGCATTTTTCATGTTGTTGAAATTAACCGTACCCACTTTGGCCATATAACCAATAAAACCACCGGCAAAAGTATCACCGGCACCTGTTGGGTCAAATACCTCAGCAAGCGGAAGTGCAGGAGCTGAGAAAATATGATCTTCGTGGAAAAGTAATGCGCCATGCTCACCTTTTTTAATGATCAGGTATTTAGGTCCCATAGTTAAAATTTTGCGGGCCGCTTTAACTAATGAGTACTCATCTGATAGCTGGCGGGCTTCGGCATCATTAATGGTTAATACATCAACCATTTTAATAGTTTCCAGCAAATCATCCATTGCAATGTCCATCCAAAAGTTCATGGTATCCATTACAATAAGCTTAGGGCGGTTTTTAAGGCGTTTAATAACCGTTTGCTGTACCTGTGGGGTAAGATTGCCCAACATCAGGAACTCGCAACTCTGGTAAGCTTCCGGAATGATAGGGTCAAAGTCAGCCAGAACATTCAACTCTGTTATCAATGTATCGCGACTATTCATATCATTATGATATTTTCCGCTCCAAAAAAATGATTTTTCGCCTTTTTTAATCTGTAAGCCTTCGGTATCAATTGTATGTTTATTAAGACTCGCAATTTCCTCTTTTGGAAAGTCATCACCAACAACCGCTACAATTTTAACCTTATCATAAAAGTACGATGCAGCTAAACTTGCATATGTTGCGGCCCCACCAACAATCTTATCAGTTTTCCCAAAAGGGGTTTCAATTGCGTCAAACGCCACAGTACCAATCACTAACAAACTCATGTAAAATATTTTAATTTTTTTTTTGACAAATATTGTGAAATTACATCAGAAATCATACTTTTGCACCACTCCAAACCAGAAAATACTCCTGAGTAGCTCAGCTGGTTAGAGCATCTGACTGTTAATCAGAGGGTCGCTGGTT
>NZ_JAQBOC010000072.1 GCF_028288225.1 Mucilaginibacter sp. | reverse complement strand
TAATGAACAAAAACAGCAATACATACTTAAAAATCACCGTTTTATGTAAACAAAACTAAAAACGCCTTTTTTTTAAAAACATCGAAATCGACGCTTTCGAAAAAAAAGGAGTTTTTAGAAGTTACCTTTAGTCCAAAGTCGAAATCTTAAGATATGTTTATATTTGCACCCGTTTAAAATGCGAAAAGCGGCTTTCGACTTAAGACTACAGACTTACGACTTAAAAAATGATCCAACTACTCACCCCCACACACTGGAAAGATTACGAACTGATTGATTGCGGTGATTTTGAAAAGCTTGAGCGTTTTGGCAATGTGATTTTGATCAGGCCCGAGCCGCAAGCAGTTTGGAGCAAAGCTTTAAACAATGCCGAGTGGCAACGCTTGCACCACATTAAATTTAAAGGTCGCTCAGCAACATCAGGGGAATGGTTAAAAAAGAACCCCGCCACACCTGATCGCTGGCACATTGAATATAAAAACCCGGAAGCAAGCATCAAATTCAGGCTGGCATTAACCTCATTTAAGCACCTCGGTATTTTTCCCGAGCAGGCAGTTAACTGGGACTATATCACCCAAAATATAAAGAAGTTTAAAACCCCCGAGCCTAAAGTGCTCAATCTGTTTGCCTATACTGGCGGCGCTTCATTAATTGCGCAGGCAGCAGGCGCTGACACTACCCACGTTGATTCAATTAAACAGGTAGTTACCTGGGCCAATGAGAATCAGGAGCTATCAGGTCTAAACAACATTCGCTGGGTTGTTGAGGATGCACTTAAATTTGTAAAACGCGAGCTAAAACGCGGAAAAAAATACAATGGTATCATCCTTGATCCACCGGCTTATGGCCATGGTCCCAATGGAGAAAAATGGAAGCTGGAAGATAATATTAATGAAATGATGGGCGATGTAATGCAGCTGCTCGATCCTGATGAGCATTTCCTGATATTGAATACCTACTCTTTAGGCTTTTCATCTGTGATTATTGAAAACCTCATAAAAAGTGCCTATCCGAAGGTGCAAAACCTGGAAACCGGCGAACTTTACCTGCAGGCAACGGCAGGTTCAAAGCTGCCTTTGGGTGTGTTTGGCAAGTTTTTTAAAGCGGCGCTTTAGAGGTCAAAGGCTGGAGGGTTAGAGATATGAAGAAATTAAATTAATAAACTATTCTTAGTGTAAAACTGCACACAGCCAACCGGACACTGCAAGCTGATTACAAAATTGTTGATAATTTTAGCCATACCAACTCCAAAAAAGGTGTTACTTTGCGGCACCCCTGTTACATACAAAAAATTGTTAAAATGAAAGTGAAAAACGTTCTTCTATCTGTTGTATTTATGCTAACCTTATTAATGCTGTTTTCAAGCTGCAGCCAGCCGGCTTCTATTAAGGACAAGGCTGCTGATCCAAAGGATACTACCCAAAAAGTTGCCGCAGCAGCAAAAGAGGATACTGTTCCTGCACATGTAGTGTACCCGCCAATTGATAAAAAGCTTTATGATTCATTAATGAAGCGACTGGCAAATGGCGATACCACCGGCAAATGGCCCGTTAAAAATACACCTTATCCTTTACCCGGCGCAATTTTGCCTTTTAAGAGAGTGGTTGCATTTTACGGAAACCTTTATGCCAAAAAGATGGGTATTTTGGGTGAGCTGCCTCCAAATGAAATGCTCGCCAAATTAAAAGGGGAAGTAAAAAACTGGGAAAGGGCCGATCCAAAAACGCCGGTACAACCGGCTTTACATTATATTGCAGTTGTAGCCAGTGGCGACGCTGGTAAAGATGGTAAATACCGTCACCGGATGCCACTTAAACAAATAGATACAGTTTTGAAACTTGCCAAAAAGGCGCATGCTATTGTGTTTTTAGATGTGCAGGTAGCATTAAGTACTATAAGGGTTGAACTGCCATTACTTGAAAAATACCTGAGTATGCCAAATGTACACTTTGGTATGGATCCTGAATTTTCTATGAAGGACGGAACACATCCCGGCAAAAAAATAGGTACTTATGATGCTGATGATATTAACTATGTATCAGGTTATTTAAGTGGTTTGGTAAAGAAATATAACCTTCCTCCAAAAATTTTAATAGTACACCGCTTTACAAAAAAGATGGTAACTAACTATAAAAATATAAAATTACATCCCGAAATTCAAATGGTAATAGATATGGATGGCTGGGGCGAACCTGATTTGAAAGAAGGCACTTACCGCTACTTCATCAGGGAAGAGCCTGTTCAGTTTACCGGCTTTAAGCTTTTTTATAAAAATGATATAAAAAAAGCACCGCATCATATGTTAACGCCTGAAGAGGTTTTAAAGAAAAGGCCTTTTCCAATTTATATTCAATACCAATAATCATGTAGAGACACAATACTTTGTGTCTCTTGTTCAAGTTATTAAAACATAATCAGAGACGCAAGGTATTGCGTCTCTACGTTTTTAAAAGAAATGATCAAATGGGGCATCATAGGTTGCGGGCGTATAGCGCACCGCTTTGTACAGGGGCTTAAAGCAATTCCCGGTACGGAATTGGTATCTTTATGGTCGCGCAGGGAAGAATCTGTTAATAGCTTTGTTAAACAATATGGAGGCCATGCCTGTAAAACGGTTGACGAACTGCTTGCCAGCGATATCGATGCCGTTTATATTGCCACGCTGCCCGATAGCCATGCGCAATACTGCTTCGCTGCTTTTAACGCTGGTAAACATGTGCTGTGCGAAAAACCAGCTGCTATTAATCTACCCATCTTAAATACGATACTTGAAGCTGCCAGGTTTAAAAAGTTGCTTTTTATGGAGGGGATGAAGCCTCCATTCTATCCGTTATACCACCGTTTAAAAGAATATTTAATTACTGATCCTATTGGCCCGGTTGGTTATGTAAGGGCGGGATCATCAGTTGCCGATATTCCGTCAGAGCATCCTAATTTTAGTTATGACCTGGTTGGCGGTGCAATAATGGGGATTGGTATTTACGAAGCATTTTTAGCAATCGACTGGTTGGGGGAAACCCAACAAGTGCAAACTATGGGCCGCTTTGGCGAAACAGGCATTGATATGTTTGCTATTTTTCAAACCCTTCATACAAATGGCTACGCCCAGCTTTATGCAGGGTTTGACCTTCATGGAAAAGGCGATGCTTTGATCTGCGGTACCACAGGCAACATAACCATTCATAAAAACTGGTGGAACCCTCAACGGGCTACTATCAGCTACCTTGATGGCAGGACAGTTGAAATAGATGAGCCTTTTAAAGCAGGTGGCCTTAACTATGAAATTGGACACTTCTGCCAATTGATAAACGAAGGAAAATCGGAGAGCCCTATCATCAGCCATGAAATGTCAAGACAAATGATCGCCATGCTTGATAAAGCAAGAGAACAGATAGGGCTGAAGTTTAAGGGAGAATAATTTTGTCTGAATCAGAATTTAAAGAATTTTTAAATTGACAGAATCTTAACGATACCAGAGAACGCGCATCTTGAAAATTCTTTAATTCTGAGAATTCTGATTCAGACCCCTCACTCACTCTTCAAACTCTTAACCGGATTAACCAACGCCGCCTTTATCGATTGGAAACTTACCGTTAGCAATGCTATTAATAATGCTGCGGTACCTGAAAGTATAAACACCCACCAACTGATTTGGATACGATAGGCAAAGCCCTGCAGCCAGCTATGCATTGCCCACCAGGCTAAAGGTGAGCCAACAATGAACGCCATAAATACTAGCCTTACAAAATCTTTAGAAAGTAAAGCCGCAATGCTTGTAACAGAAGCACCCATTATTTTGCGGATGCTTATTTCCTTTTTTCGTTGCACTGTGCTGAATGCGGAAAGACCCAGCAAACCCAAACAAGAAATTAGTATAGCTAATGTAGAAAAGCAAACAAACAAACTGCCGAAGCGCTGCTGGGCAAGGTATTGCTTGTTATAAGCCTCATCTTCAAAAAAGTAAATTAAGGGTAAGTCGGGCACCAACTTCTTCCACTGCTTTTCTATCTCGTTGATGGTTTGCTGAATATTAGCTGAGCTGAGATCTAACGTTAAACAGGTAAAGAAACCACTGATGGGCCTGATAGCCAATGGCTGCACCAACTCCTGCGATGAATGAAAATGAAAATCTTTTACAACGCCAACAATAGTTCCTTCGGCTTTAAATTGTTTAAAGGGTTTGCCAATGGTCTCGTCAAGATTTTTATAGCCCATTTTTTGAACCATCGTTTCATTGATTAGCATGGCCTTTTCATCCAAAGTAAATTGCTTGTTAAAGCCGCGCCCGGCTATAATTTGGATGCCGTATTGATTTAAAAAGTCGCTGTCAAAGTAATAGGTTTCTGCAAGTACATCCTGGCTGGCGTTTTCCTTATCTGCTATTATGGTTGAGGTTTTGTTATTCGGCATTCCGGGTACGCTTGACGAGTAGCTTACACTTGTTACACCAGGTATGGCGGTAAGCTGTTGTTTTACAAGATCGGGATGATCGGTTATGCGCTGGTCAAATTGATAATCGATAACTAACTGGTGGGCCTTTTTGAACCCAAGTTGCTGGTTCTGCATAAAATCCAGCTGGTTATAAACTACAATGGTGGATATGATGAGCACAATGGAAATAGAAAATTGTGCCACCACTAACGATTTACGCAGGATCAGGCTGCTACTGCCGGAAGCCAATTGTCCCTTTAGACTGCTGATCGGTTTAAACCCCGATAAGAATAGGGCTGGATACGCGCCGGAGAGCAAGCCCACAAATACCGCTATTAATAATAACCCGGCTATATAATATAGATTGTCGAAGATCCCGGTGGCAATGGTGGTTCCTGTAAGCTGGTTAAACATAGGCAGCAGTAAGGCAGAGAGTCCTAAGGCAATTACAAAAGCTACCAGGCAAAGCAAAACAGAATCGGTAAAAAACTGAACAATCAATTGTTTTTTTGTTGCGCCGAGCACTTTCCGCACACCGATCTCTCTTGCGCGCTTTAAAGAAAATGCAGTAGTTAAATTGATGAAATTAAAGCATGCAATAAATAAAACGAAGATGGCGATAATAGAGAAGATATAAATATTGGTAATGCTGCCGTTCTCCGAACTGCCCGTTCTATGCCCGCGCGGCTTGCCATACAGGTAAACTTTTTTTAAGGGCTCAAGTGACAGGCTGTATTTCGACTTGCTCTGATCCATATTACCATTGACTATACCAGCCAGCTTCGCACTTAGCTTAGCCGGATCGGTACCGGGCTTTAGCAACAGGTAAGTATAAAAGCCAAAGTGCGCCCAGTTGGTTTGCTCCCCCATGTGAAAGGTGGAGATAGAAAAAAGCATATCAACCCGCAGGTGCGAATTGTAAGGAATATCCTTCATTATCCCAGTAACAGCAGCTTTTTCCTGGCCGTTAACCAGCAACGTTTGCCCCATTGGGTCGCTATTGCCAAAATACTTTTTCGCGGCGGTTTCGGTGAGCACTACATTAAACGGCACATCAAATAAATGCCTTGCGTCGCCGCGCAGCAGTGACCATGTGAAAACAGAGAATGCGGAAGCATCAGTGTAGGCTATCTCTTCCTTAGCTGCATTGTTTGGGTTGCTCTGGATGATCATATCATCCATAAAAACCCTGGTGGCAATTTTTACCTCGGGGAAGGCAGCCTGTATGGCCGCCGCCATAGGCGCTGATGTGCTTTCATAATTAATGCCCAGCGGAGTTTTAACATCTGTTACCAAGCGGTAAATATTATCAGCTTGTTTATTATAACTATCCCGGCTTAGCTCAAACTGCACATACAGCAAAGCAAAAAAGCAAACGCAAATGCCGGTGCTTAAGCCAATAATATTGATAGTTGAAAATGCCTTGTGGTTTAGGAAATACCTGGATGAGGTTTTGATGTAGTTTTTTAACATATGCTGGTAATAGGAATTACAAGATAGAAAAAAAACAATTAACCAACATTGCTGCGCTAAAACCCGCGGCAGTGAATTACAAGATAGAAAAAAACTATTACGACAAATATTTCCCTACTATCGGCATCCTTCTCCCCATGCCAAAAGCCTTTGGCGATACTCTTAAAATAGGTGGGGTTTGGTAGCGCTTATGTTCGGCAAGGTTAACCAGCTTTATCACCCGTCGAACGGTATTTTCATCGTAGCCCATTTTTATGATCTCGGCCGATGAACGTCTTTCTTCAATATACACCTGTAATATCTTATCCAAAATATCATATTCAGGCAGCGAGTCGGTATCCTTTTGATCGGGCCTTAACTCTGCTGATGGTGGTTTGATAATAGAATTTATAGGGATAATTTCCTTGTCGCGGTTAATGTGCCTGGCTAGCTCAAAAACCTGCGTTTTGTAAACATCGCCAATAACAGAGATACCGCCGCACATATCGCCATATAATGTTCCGTAGCCTACAGCTGCCTCGCTTTTGTTGGAGGTGTTTAATAAAATATAGCCAAATTTATTACACATGGCCATCAGCAATACTGCCCGGCTGCGCGACTGGATATTTTCTTCAGCAATATTAAACGGCAGTCCCTTAAACTGTGGACTTAGGGTGGCTTCAAAGGCTTCAGTAATATTTTTTATAGCGACAGTTTCATGCATACAACCCAGGTTGTTAACCAGGTCCTCCGCATCTTTGATAGAGTGGTCGCTTGAGAAATGTGAGGGCAATAATACCGCCATAACATTTTGAGGGCCTAAAGCTTCAGCTGCCAATGCACATACCACTGCAGAATCAATCCCGCCTGAAAGACCCAATATCGCCTGTTTAAATCCCGATTTATAAAAATAGTCCTTTATCCCTAAAATAATCCCTTTGTGGATCTGCTCAATATCGCTTTGTCTTTCAACTTTAAGTGTTGTAGGGTGTTCAAAAGTTACAATGCCTTTATCGTCCAAAGTATAATAAGCAACGCTCTCCTCAAAATAAGGCAGCTCATCTATCAGCTTTCCGGTATTATCAAAAATTAATGATCCGCCGTCAAAAATCAGTTCGGTTTGTGCGCCCACATGGTTTACATATAGCAAGGGTAGCTGATATCTTTTAGCATTATCGCTTAAGATATTAATCCGCTCCTCATCATGGTTATATGCAAAAGGCGAGGCAGCAATATTTATCATCACATCGGGCTTTTGCGCTATCAAAATGTCCATTGGGCGGGTAACATATAGTGGGTTTTCGATGGTGTTCCAGAGGTCCTCACAAATGGTTAATGCTATCCGGTGCCCTTTAAATTCAATGCAGTTAAACTCGGTTGATGGTTCAAAATAACGGTACTCATCAAAAATATCATAGTTGGGCAGCAGTGCCTTATTGGCCACTGCTTTAACTTTACCTTCTTCGATAAAATAAGCAGAGTTGTTTAAATCCTTTCCCTCGGTGCGGTGGTTAGGGGTTGGCAAGCCTATTATACAGGCAATGCCATAACACTCTTCGGCTATTTTTTGTGCCGATGCTTCGCAAAGGTCGATAAACTCATCAAACTCCAAAAAATCGCGTGATGGGTAGCCGCAAACGCATAGTTCGGCAAATACGACAAGGTCGGCGCCATTGGTACGGGCCTTTTGAATATGCTCAATAATTTTGGCAGTATTTGATTCAAAATTTCCGACATGATAATTAAGCTGGGCTAACGCGATCTTCATTTATAAAATTTTCTGATTGATAAATAACAAACGGTTTAATTCCGTTGATTGCATATTTAAATGCAAATAAAAATTATTTTTGCTCAAAGCACAAACAATGACTGTTTTAAACCCCAAAAAACCATTTTATTTTTTCTTTTTAGCCGCTCTGGTTATCAGCGCATGTACAAACCATAAAAGGATTGATGTTAGCAATATACCTGTTGATGTTAAGATTGAGCGCTTTGATAAAGAATTTGACGCTATGCGTACAAAACCAATGGGAGCACAAGCCGCTTACCTACAGCGTAAATACGGTGTGTTTTATCACGATTTTATTTGTGTGATATTGCAGGAAGCCCGCATAAACACGCAAGATACATCCTATTTTGAACTGTTACGAAAGGTTTTTGCCAACCAGGGTTATAACGACTTAAAGCATGACGTTGATTCTGTATTTAAAGATGGGCTGGATAAGCAGAACGACGAGCTAACCGACGCCTTCAGGCATATAAAATATTACTTTCCAAAAAAACAGCTGCCCAAAGTTTATTCGTTTTACTCGGGCTTTGAGCATCAGGAGATGATTGGCAATAATTACTTCGGCGTTGGGCTTGATTTATTTTTAGGCGGAAACTCGCGATTTTATCCTTCACTTGCCAATCTTTACCCGCATTATATGTCGCAATTTTTTAATAAGGAAAACATAGTGCCGCGTATTGTTGAGGGCCTGGCCCGCGAAGACATGTTCCCAGAGAGCGACAGCAGCAAAACCCTGTTATCGAAAATGATTTACAATGGCAAGATTATGTACTTTATGGACCAGGTGCTCCCCGATGTGGGCGACAGTACCAAAATTGGCTACACCAATGCGCAAATAAAATGGTGCGAAGATTTTAAATCGAAAATATGGGCCTATTTTTTAGATGAGAATTTGCTTTACGAAAGTGACTATCCCAAAATCCAGAAATACCTTAACCCGGCGCCTTTTACCCCCGGACTGGGCGAAAAGAATGAATCGGCGCCAAAGCTTGCCATCTGGACGGGCTGGCAAATTGTAAAACAATATATGGAGAGACATCCTGAAGTTACCCTGCCGGCACTAATGGCCAATTCAGATGCGCAAAAGATCCTGAACGAATCGAAATATAAGGGAAAGTAGGGGGGGGTGAAAGTATTGAGTCTGTAGTCTTAAGTCACTTTGCTATTGACTTAAGACTTGTTACTAAAGACTTTGGACTTACTTAAGTATTGCGAATATAGATTTCAATGCTAATAAAACACCAATGATCAATATGATATTTGATACTATTGAAGAGTAATGAAAATCAGCAAAACGCAAGTAAACACCTATTGTACCTATCACTATTGCAAGTACCATTAATTTATAGTGACCTTCTGCGTTGGCGTTTTCTGTTGAGTTCATTTTATTTTTGTTTAATGTGGCGCAAATATAATTGTTTACCTAAAAATTTAAACGCATTTTATAATTTTAATTTAAAGTGACGTAAATATTTACACCTGCCTGATCTTTTTATATCGGTATTTGCCCTTTATCATGTAATTTAAAAATGTCCCTTTTGAGCCTGCAATTTTCATTTCCTTAAAAACTTCGGGAGGTACGCCTAAATAATCGTACACAGCACCAGACGTATAAGTTATCCGCAGCGATGATTTCTCTTCATTGTATTCCATATCTGCAACAACAGATGAGGGCATAGTTATAAGATTTAAGAGTCAAGATAAAAGAGTCAGGACGGAAGCGTTTCTTTTATGTATTGATCCTGCATTAGTTTTCTTGCTTCCTGATCTCTTGCTTCTTGTCTCTTTGTTAGCTAAATGTGGCCTGTGCTTTTTTAATTGTTTTCTCCAAATCAATGCCTTTACCTAATACGCCCTTAAACAGGTCGCCTGTTTCTTTAAGGCGATCAATGGAATTAAAAATAGTAAAGTGTTTCATTGTAAGGCCGGGTTTTACTTCGTCCCAATGCAATGGCATGGATACAGTTGCACCGACTTTTGGACGCAGCGAATAAGGACCGGCAATAGTAGCGCCGGGGCGGTTCTGTAAAAAATCAAGATACATCTTTCCATTCCGGGCAGCAACCATTCTTTCCAAACTTGTGTAATCCGGCAATTGCTTGTGTACTATGCCAACAATAATACGGGCAAACATCTGTGTTTGGTCATAATCATATTTAGCATCCATCGGAATATAAATATGCATCCCCGTTGAGCCTGATGTTTTACAGTAAGAGGGAACGTCAATGGCGTCGAGCACTTTTTTTACTTGTTGCGCTGCTTCAATAACCTGGTCGAACGTGTTTTTGTCAGGATCAAGATCTATTACACAATAATCCGGGTTATCCGGCGACTGCACACGGCTAAACCAGGGGTTTATTTCAATACAGCCTAATGATGCCATCCACAACAGGCTGGCTTCATCCGTGCCTACCAGGTATTCTTTATGCTCTCCTTCGCTGGTAGTATAAGGGAATGTTTTGGCCCAATCAGGGGCTTTATCCTTTACATCCTTTTGGTAAAAGCTTGGTCCGTGAATACCACCAGGAAAGCGGTTGAGCGACATTGGTCTATCCTTTAAATAGGGCAGCATATATTCGGCAACCTGGTAATAGTAATTAAACATATCCCTTTTGGTTACCTTATCTTCGGGCCAGTAAATTTTACTCAGGTTGGTAAACTTTAGCTCATGGCCGCAAATTTTGCGCACCTGTGTTTCTTCTTTTGGGTTTAGTAAGGTTTTTCGTTCTTTACCTTTTGGCGGCTTTATGGCACTGGCATGAGCGTCATTTTCTTCTTTTTCAATTGTTTCCATAACATCATCAGTATGCGTTGCTGTTTCCCTAACTACGTCTTTAGCCATTTTATCAATTCTCATTCCCTGGAATGAAGGGTGCCTGAACACGCCATCGCTGGTTACCTCGCCGTACTCAACTTCGCAAACCAGCTCGGGTTTTAACCAGGTAGCTTTCGCTTTGGGCGGATTGGGCCGGAAACGTGAAGGTTTATTTACATCGGGGGTTGTATCAAACGGACTTTTATTGGTTATCAATGGCTTAAATTGCGCCATCATTTCCTTTTGTACCTTATCACTAAAGCCGGTACCCACCTTACCCACATATTGCAACCCTCCATTTTCATAAACGCCTAATAATAGTGAGCTGAACTGCTTTGAAGTATCAGCGTTTTTGGTATAGCCCCCAATAATTACTTCCTGGCGTTTATGTACTTTTATCTTTAACCACTCTTTTGAACGCAGATCAGGTGAATAAATGCTGTTTGCTTTTTTAGCGATGATCCCTTCCAGCCCCATCCGCTGAGCGGCGTTAAAAAAATCAATACCGCTGGCATTAAATACTTTGCTTATTCGCATACGGTCATCGGTGGTTGGGAGCACCTCTTTTAATATAGCCTGCCGTTGGATCAACGGCAAACTCATCAGGTTTTTTCCCTCGTACCAAAGGATATCAAAAACATAATAAACCAGCTCGCCATCCGCTTCACTACGCCAGTTTTGCAGATCGCCAAAGTTGGAGATGCCTTTTTCATTCAGCACCAGGATCTCGCCATCCAGAACAGTGTTAAGCTTTTGTTTCTTTAACAGATCATATATCGGGTAAAATTTTTCGTGGAAAGTCTTATTGTTGCGCGATAGCAGTTCTACTTCGCCCTTGTTAATAAAGGCCAGCGCACGGTAGCCATCCCACTTAACTTCATACAGCCAATCCGGATCGTCAAAAGGTTCATCAACCAGTGTGGTAAGCATTGGTTTTATTTTTTTGGGGATAGATGATTTTGGTGCTGATTTTATAAGAGCGTCAGTATCAATGCGGTCTGTATCCGGCGTTTCATCAGCAAGTTCTTCAGGTTCAGTCGCTACTTTTTTTTTAGTAGATTTTTTGGGTTGATCTACCATTTCTTCGTGGCCATTTTGCCAAACTTTGTCGCTTGTTTTTTCCATCGCGGCAATGGTTTTGCCGGATATTACCGATTTATCCTCTTTGGTAATATCCTTTGCTGATGCGAAATCATCATTGTGTTTTATCAACAGCCAGGCATTATCGCCCATGCCGTGGGTTTTTACAAGGGCAAACTCTCCATGCAGTTTTTTGCCATTAAGTTTTATTTTTAATGAGCCTGACTTGAGCTGAGCCAGTAAGGCTTTTTCCTGCGCCTTTTTACCTTTTATTTCTTCAATGGGTTCATAAGTTCCTTCATCCCAAACAATAACAGTACCGCCGCCATATTCTCCCTCCGGTATAATGCCTTCAAAATTGCGGTAATCATAAGGATGGTCCTCCACCATCATGGCCAAACGTTTTGTTTTTGGATGGGTGGAAGGCCCCTTGGGTACGGCCCAGCTTTTTAATACGCCATCCATCTCCAGCCTTAAATCATAATGCAGCCGCGACGCATCGTGCTTTTGGATCACGAATGTCAGCTTATCCTTATCCTCGCTTTTGCCCGCTTTAGGCTCGGCAGTTTTGGTGAAGTCGCGCTTCTCTGCGTATTTTTCCAGGCTCATAACAGCAGGTTTATTTATTTAAATAAGCTTCAACTTCTTTTGCGGATGAACCCACAGCTTTAATTGCCGATCTTAATTTTTCGGGAGTGACACCAAATTTTTTAGACCAGTATTCCAGCTCATAATATTCGCTTGGATTGATCAGATCCCTATCCGGGCTCCCTGTTTTTGTTTTATCGTCCATGGTTATTAATAATTGATTTCACTATTAACAATAATGGGCCGATATTGGTTTTCTTATAAGGGAATAATATTTATTATTAAATAAAAACGGGCGAACAGATGTTAAGCGCCGCCCGATTTGTGTATTTAGGCTTTAGCATGGAGAACAGGCCTTTTGTTTTTATAATACCTTATCACCACCCACACCCCCAAGCCTGCTATTATTAATACCCATAAGTTTGCCAGGCCTAATAACAGCTCTTCAAATATTGACCATCCATTTTCGATAGCACTAACCAGGCGTTTAAAAAACGGAAGATTGTAAGCTGTCGGATCATCATTGGCTATGATCTCTTTATAAATGGTATTGCTTTGATAAAAACTGAGGGTAACTATACTGTTTTTAACTTCATCATCAATTTGGCTGTTGCCAATTTGCTGGTCAACCATGTCATCTTTTAAAAGCAAAACATTGGCGGGGTTTTTTATAACGATCTTTCCTCTTTTTTGCTGGCTTACCAGTTCCTTGCGGCTTTGAAGCTTGAGCCTTGCCGCAAGATAATCCAGCGATTTATCAGAGATATCCAATTGACGGTTATTAATATAGATACCCATGCGCTCCACCTCATTCATAAAGCCCTCCAGCTTATCTGTCGGGACTTTTACAGTAATGTCAGCAGTAGTATTAAAGGCAGTTACCCTCGTAACAGAATCATCACCCCTGCGAACATCCATACTGCGCAGCTCGGATGAGCCGACCTGGTGGTGCAATACAAGGCCATGGTAACTTGTAGTAAGGGCGGTAATATGTTCGCTGGTTTGCTGCACGTTTTTTACTTTAAAGCGCATATCGGCAGTTTTTACCAGTTTAGGGGGTGCTAAGATAGCTGAATCTGCTACTTTAAGGGTGTCAGCATTGCTACTACTATTGTTGACAAATTCTTCAGAGCCATGTTTTCCTTTACAAGCGCCCAGCAGAACAAGGCCTGCCAGCAGTGGGATTAAGGTTTTTGATTTCATAATAATAAAATTTAATTTGTTTTTTGGTACTTATTGATACCGGATACTGACATAAGGTGACCCTTGAAAGGATTTTAGATCTATGATTTGCAGGACTTTAGAATTACAGGGTCTTTTATAGGGTTTTTGAGTATCAAAACATGGGGCTTAGACCCACCAATCGCGTAGTTGAAAGCTAGGCAATGTTTAACCACGGGTTCCGCTGCGCTAAACTTGCTGCAGCGAATGCCAAACATTGTATGGACACCGACAAATGCAGGGTCAGCGGGGCCTGCAAATATTTTTACCTATCACTATTGACTAGAACGCTCACTCTTTTGCAAAAGCTATGTAAGTTTTTGATTAATAAGCAATTACTAATTGATGTAAAAAGAACACTATAATTATGGATTTTTAGCGATTTAGGGCACAATAAAAACTTATTTAGAACAATTATAAATTAGATATTGCTGTCATTTATTTGTCACTCATACTGTAATAAATTTTACTTTTGTGGCTGAAAATTTCGGGTTATATATACATTTCTTCGTGAATATCAATCATTAACAATAAAATTATTTAGTATAAATACGCTTTATGAGGAGTTTCTCATTGATTTTTAAACAATTCTCACGGTCGGTTTTACTGATTGCCTGTTTTGCTTTTTTGGGATTGCAGGCCCATGCGCAGGGGGATGCCGCTAAGGGCGAGGCCCTGTTTAAGGCCAAATGTACATCGTGCCATAAGGTTGATCAGATCCTAACCGGCCCTGCTTTAGGTCCCCAGTTAACTGAGGAAACTGATGATAAATATCTTATCAAATGGATCCAGAACAACCAGGCTTTAATTGCAGCTAAAAACCCTAAGGCCGTTGCCATTTTCAATAAGTTTGAGCAGAAAAGCATGACCGTTTTTCCGGAACTTAGCGATGCAGATGTAACCAACATTATTACTTATGTACGCAATGACTGGAAAACTTTGCAGGCTGCAAAGACAGCTGGCCCGGCTAAGGGTGAGGGGGCGGCTGCTGAAGAAAAAGGCCCGAGCGATGTGGTTATCTTTTCATTATTAGGCGTTATTGTTCTTGCCTTTATAATTATACTTGTTTTAAACAGGGTAATTTCAACACTTGAGCGCCTGTTATTAAAAAACAAAGGTGCTTTAGTTTTAGAAGACGAAGAAGTTGAGGGCGAACCGGTTGACCGTTTAGCCGGCTTAAAGAAGCTTGCAAAAAATAAGAAACTGGTTTTCTTTGTCCTGCTTTGCGGAACGCTGGCTTTAGGCAGCTGGACATGGGTTACCATGTGGACCACCAACGTTCACCAGGGTTACCAGCCGGTGCAGCCAATAAAATTCCCGCATGATCTGCATGCCGGAGCAATGAAAATTGATTGCCAGTACTGCCACTCAGGTGCATACAAATCAAAAAATGCATCAATCCCGTCATTAAACGTATGTATGAACTGCCACAAGGTTGTTAAAACTGAGTCGCCCGAAATTCATAAGATCTATGATGCATTGGGATATGATCCTCAAACTCAAAAATACGACAGTACAAAAACAAAACCTATGCAATGGGTGCGTATTCATAACCTGCCAGACCTGGCTTATTTTAACCACTCACAACACGTTAAAGTTGCCGGTTTAAAATGCCAGACATGCCATGGCCCTGTTCAGGAAATGAAAGAGGTTTATCAATATTCGCCGCTTACCATGAAATGGTGTATCCAGTGCCACAAACGCACAGATGTTAACATGAAAGGTAACGCTTATTACGAAAACCTGCAGCAGGTGCATGATTTGCTTAAAGAAGGCAAAAAGGTTACCGCCGCATTAATGGGTGGTATTGAGTGCGGTAAGTGCCATTATTAATATTATTAAAACGTAGCATTACAGTTTATATAGCTTAAATGGATAGCAATAAAAAATACTGGAAAGGTTTAGAAGAGCTGAACAAAACCCCGGAATTTGTTGAATTAAATAAACACGAATTCGCGGAGCCAATTCCTATCGAAGAAGTTTTAACCGGTGGTGGTTTGGAAGGCAAATCTCCGCGTCGCGATTTTTTGAAAGCGCTGGGCTTTGGCGTTGGTGCTGTAACCCTGGCTGCTTGTCAGAAAGTGCCGGTTCATAAATCAATACCTTATTTAATAAAACCGGAGGAAGTTACCCCGGGGATCCCTAACTACTACACTTCAACTTATGAAGGACAGGCTATTTTAGTTAAAACCCGTGAGGGCCGTCCGATCAAAATTGAAGGTCATCCGAATGACATTATAGCAAAAGGTGGTGCAAGTGCACAGGCACAGGCATCAGTACTTGACCTGTATGATGTTAACCGTTTGAAAAACCCGTTGAAGGATAATGGTGACAGCGGATGGTCACAGGTAGATGATTTTGTTGTAAGAGAGTTGTTAAATATTAAAGCCGGCGGTAAAAAGATCCGGATTGTATCATCAACAGTAACCAGCCCTTCAACCCTTGGTGTTATTGCTGATTTTATTACGCAATTCCCTGCCGCAAAACATATTAATTACGACGCAGTATCATATACCGGTATCATCCAGGCAAATCAAAATAGTTTTGGTAAAGCAGTATTGCCGCACTATAACTTTGATAAGGCCGATATAATTGTAAGTTTTGCTGCTGATTTCCTGGGCACATGGATCTCTCCTGAGGAGTTCACCAGGCAATATGTTTCAAACAGGAATAATAAATCGCTCGAAAGCAAAAAAATGTCGCGCCATATTCAGTTTGAAACTGGTATGAGCCTTACAGGTTCAAATGCCGATGTAAGAATCCCTATTAAACCATCAGAAGAAGGTTTGGCGCTGGTAGCTTTATATAATGCAGTATCAGGCTCAACATTGGCCGGAACAAAAGCATTAACTAATAAGGTTGCTGAAAATGCAATCGCTATAGCAGCAAAAGAATTAATTGCAGCTAAAGGTAAAGCATTGGTAGTTGCAGGTTCAAACGATGTGGCTGCGCAGGTTTTGGTAAACGCTATCAACTCCCTGTTAGGCAGCTACGGAACTACTATCGATCTTGATAATCCCTCATTACAATATGCAGGTAACGATGCAGAGTTTGCTGAGCTGGTAAATGACATGAAAAGCGGCCAGGTTGATGCCTTGTTCTTTTTAAATGCTAACCCGGCTTATGATTATTACAACAGCAAGGATTTTACAGAAGGGTTAAAGAAAGTACGTTTAAAAGTATCATTCGCTTCAAATACTGATGAAACTTCAGCACTTTGTAATATAGTGGCTCCAAATCATCATTACCTGGAATCATGGGGTGATGACAATGCGCTTTCCGGATACTACACTGTATTGCAGCCAACCATTAACCCGGTTTATGATACCCGCCAGGCTGAACAAAGTCTGATGAAATGGAGTGATAACCCTGCAAAAGATTATTATACTTATGTGAGGAACAACTGGGATAAAAACCTGTTAGCTAAAGGCGGCTTATCAGGCCAAAGCGGATGGGAAACCCTTTTGCAAACCGGCTTTGTTAAAGCAGCATCTGTAACAGCAGGTACATACACGTTCAGCAAAGACCTTAATGCGGTTGCGCAAACTGTAATAGATCACAGCAACCTGCTTGCAGGTGATAAAACAGAATTACAGCTTTACCAAACCGTAGCAATGCGCGATGGTAAACGTGCCAATAACCCATGGCTGCAAGAATTACCTGATCCGGTATCAAAAGTAACCTGGGATAACTTTGCAGCCATGTCTCCTTCAGATATGAAGAAGAAAGGTTTGCAGGATGGTGATGTTGTTAAAATAGATGCAAATGGCTATTCAATAGCGTTGCCTGTATCGTCACAGCCAGGTCAGGCACAAGGTACTATATCAGTAGCGGTTGGTTATGGCCGTACAGTTGTTGGGCCGGTGGGTATTAACGTTGGTAAAAACGCTTTCCCTTTCCATAGCTTGCGCAACGGAACACTGCAAACAAGCGCTACTGCAATATTAACCCCAACAGGCGAAAATTCACCTTTGGCGCAAACGCAAACGCACCACTCCATCGAGGGCCGTAACAGTATTATAAAAGAAGCATCTTTCACAGAATATCTTAAAAGCCCGGCAACAGGCACGGGTAAGGGTGAAGGGCATAAAGATTATACTGAAAAGGATAACCTGTTCTGGCAAAAATATGAGCGCCCTGCCTATGATTGGGTAATGGCAATTGACCTTAATGCATGTACCGGCTGCGGTGCTTGTGTGGTAGCTTGTAGTGCTGAAAATAACATTCCGGTTGTAGGTAAGGATGAAGTAAGGAGACGCCGTGAAATGCACTGGATCCGTATTGACCGTTACTACAGCTTTAATGATAATGGAAAAGATGGTGGTGTTACAAGAGAGCATGAAATTGCTAAGCTTGAAGATCTTGATCACGTAAAGGTTGTTTACCAGCCAATGCTTTGCCAGCACTGTGACCATGCACCATGCGAAACTGTTTGCCCTGTATTGGCAACTGTTCACTCATCTGAGGGCTTGAACCACATGGCTTATAACCGTTGCGTTGGTACACGTTACTGCGCTAATAACTGTCCATATAAAGTGCGTCGTTTTAACTGGTTTAACTATTGGAACGATTCGCGTTTTGATAACTACCTGAACAACGAGCATACACAATTAGTACTTAATCCTGACGTTACTACCCGTTTCCGCGGGGTAATGGAAAAATGCTCAATGTGTATTCAACGCATCCAGGCAGGCAAGCTTAAAGCTAAAATAGAAAAACGCCCGCTTAAAGACGGTGATATTAAAATGGCTTGCCAGCAAACATGCTCGGCTAACGCTATTGTGTTTGGTAATAAAAACGACCCTGAATCTGAAGTTTCAAAAGCTTTAAAGAGCGAAAGAACTTATTACGTTTTAGAAGAGCTAAACGTACAGCCAGGCATTGGTTACCAAACAAAAATTAGAAATATATCTGAATTAGAGGCTTAATTAATTACAAGAGAGATTTAAAATATGGCATCTCATAGTGAATCAATAATCCGGGAACCGTTAATTACAGGGAACGACATCACATACGCCCGAATAACTAACGATGTGCTGCGCCCAGTAGAAAATATGCCCGGTAAAGCGTGGTGGATAGGTTTTTCTGTAGCGTCGTTGGGTGCTTGTCTTTGGGTATTTGCCGTGAGTTATACATTTTGGTATGGCGTAGGCTCATGGGGATTAAACAAAACAGTGGGCTGGGCCTGGGATATCACCGGTTTCGTGTGGTGGGTAGGTATTGGTCACGCCGGAACGCTTATTTCGGCAATCTTATTATTGTTCCGTCAAAACTGGCGAAACTCCATCAACCGCTCGGCCGAGGCGATGACGATCTTCGCGGTAATTTGCGCCGCAACATACGTAGTATCGCACATGGGCCGCCCGTGGCTGGCATACTGGCCTTTGCCGCTGCCAAACCAGTTCGGCTCAATATGGGTTAACTTTAACTCGCCGCTGGTATGGGACGTATTTGCGATATCAACTTACTTTTCCGTTTCGTTAGTGTTTTGGTACACAGGTTTATTGCCTGACCTTGCTACCATCCGCGACCGCGCTACAGGCATCCGCAGAAAAATATATTCTGTATTGTCATTCGGCTGGACAGGATCAGTAAAAACATGGCAGCGTTTTGAAACTGTATGTTTGATACTTGCAGGTATTTCAACACCACTGGTGCTTTCTGTACACACCATTGTATCAATGGACTTTGCTACCTCCCTTGAACCGGGATGGCACACCACTATATTCCCTCCATACTTCGTTGCGGGTGCAATCTTCTCGGGGTTTGCCATGGTGCAAACGCTGTTGCTGGTAACCCGTAAGGTATTAGGTTTGGAAAACTACATCACCATGTTCCACATTGAAGCGATGAATAAGATCATCCTTTTAACCGGATCAATTGTAGGTGTAGCTTATTTAACCGAGTTTTTTATCGCTTACTATTCAGGCGGCGAATATGAGCAATATACTTTCTTAAACAGGTTTATCGGGCCATACTGGTGGGCAGGTTGTATGATGTACGGTTGTAACGTATTGATGACCCAGTTAATGTGGTTCAAAAAGATCCGTACAAATATTCCAATTTCATGGGTGTTGTCTATCGTGGTTAACATCGGTATGTGGTTTGAACGTTTTGTAATTATCGTTGTTTCCCTGCACCGCGATTTTATACCATCAAGCTGGGCAATGTTTTATCCAACCTGGGTTGACGTAAGCGTGTTTGTTGGTTCAATAGGTTTATTTTTTACCATGTTCCTCTTGTTCATCCGCGTATTGCCTTCAATTGCAATGGCCGAAGTGAAACTGATATTAAAGAGCAGCAGTGAGCAGGCTAAGAGAAAATTAATTGACAGTGGCCACATGGAGCCGGAGCAGGTAGAGTTTTATAAAGAATCATTAACATCGTTTGACAGCGTTGATATTACTGATTACCAAAAAATATAAAAATGAGCAGCACGAAATATATTTTAGGCCTTTTTGCAGATCCCGATGAAATGATGCAGGGGATTGATACACTACAAAAGAACAGTGTTCCTATTTACGATGTTTACACGCCAATGCCTATCCATGGTATTGAGAAAAAGCTTGGTATAAAAGATTCGCGGTTGGGCTATGCAGCATTTATGTTTGGCTGCCTGGGCGGTACAACTATATTTAGCATGGCATATTACATGCTGGTACAGGATTGGCCTATGAACATTGGCGGTAAACCCGCTTTTGCTATCCCCGATTTTATTCCAATCACATTTGAGTGGACTGTATTATTTACAGCATTTGGTATGACGCTTACCTTTTTCTACGCAACCCACCTATTTCCGGGCCGTACACCAAGGGTAATGGATTTAAGAGCTACCGACGACAGGTTTGTTATTGCCATCGACGCAAAGGGAAACATCCCGCATGAGGATATCACCAATTTATTAAAAGAAGCAGGCGCAGTAGAAGTTAAGCATAACGATAGAAAATATGTTAGCTATGAATAAAATTAAAATATTGGGCATAACGGTTATTGCTATCGTTGCAGCGGTTATAGTTACATCGTGCAAGGATAAAAGAAGTACCGGATGGGAATACGCTCCCAATATGTATGAGCACATTGCATACGACCCCGACCAGAAAAATGAAAACTTTAAGGATGGAAAAACCGCACAGGTTCCACCTGCAGGCACCACGCCGCTGGGTTTTGTAAGATTTGATTACCTGAACAATAAGGATGGGTACGAAAAAGCAGGCCTTGAAGTAAAAAGCACATTGCCGCAAACACAGGCAAACTATGCCGATGGCAAGATCTTATTTGAGCATTTTTGTTCACCATGCCACGGCGTAAACGGGCAGGGCGATGGTTTGGTGGTAGCGCACGGTTTTCCGGCTCCTCCATCCTATTCAAAAGGACAGTCTTCACGCGGCGGCGCAATGAAAGATCTGTCAGACGGTAAAATTTATCATACTATTACTTATGGTGTAAACGCAATGGGTTCATACGCTTCACAGCTTGACCCTAAAGAACGCTGGAAAGTAATTATGTACGTTCACCATTTACAAACTTTATAAGCTTATTATTAATGAACAATTCTCATAGTTTCGACGAGCAATTTGAATTTAAAGGCAAGGCCAAAACCTGGAGCCTGATCATGATAGCCATTGGTCTGGTTGGTTTGATCATTGGCCTCGTTACTGGTAATGTGGAACGCACATTCGCAAATTTATTGCTGAATGGTTATTACTTAGCATGTGTATGTATTTGTGGTGTTTTCTTTTGCGCTTTACAATATGTGGCACAAGCAGGTTGGTCAGCCTCAGTGCTTCGTGTGCCGCAGGCATTTGCAAAAGTTTTGCCTTATGCAGGCCTTATATTACTTGGTATTATATGTGCAGGTTTATTTATTACCCATACGGGCCCTAACGAGGAAGGTAAATTGACAACTATACCTTACCTGTATAAACTTTGGGCGCTTAAAGGTGTAACCGACACTCACAGTGAAAATTTTGATGCTATAATTACTGCTAAATCAGGATACTTAAATATTCCTTTCTTTTTGATCCGTTTGGTGATTTACCTTGGAAGTTATAGCCTGTTAGGCCGCTTGCTTGTGAAATATTCAAACAATGAGGATAATCTTGGAGGTATGTTTAACTACAACAAAAGTTTCAAAGTATCGGTTATATTCCTTGTAATATTTGGTTTCACCATTCCATTATTTGCTTTTGATACTATTATGTCGTTAGAAGCTCATTGGTTTTCAACCATGTTTGGCTGGTATAACTTTGCAGCCCTTTGGGTTGGAGGTTTATCGGTTATCACTTTAACACTGATACTTTTAAGACAAGGTGGTTATATGCAGTGGGTAACCGAAGATCATTTGCATAACTTAGGGCAGCTGATGTTTGGGTTCTCCATATTCTGGACTTATTTATGGTTCGCACAATTCCTGTTAACCTGGTATGCCAACATTCCTGAGGAATCAGCATATTTTTACAGGAGATGGGAACCGCAGTTTAAATTCTGGTTTTGGCTGAATATAGTAATTAACTTTCTTACGCCATTACTTGTGTTAATGTCGCGGGATGCAAAACGTAAGGTTAAGGTATTAAAAGTAGCTTGTATCATATTGATCTGCGGCCACTGGCTGGATTACTGGCAAATGATTATGCCAGGCGCTGTAGGACCTCAATCAAGCTGGGCAACGGAAATAGGCCCTATCGAGATCTTTTTGTTTATAGGTTTTGCTGGCTTATTTATATTTATGTTTTCAATGGCATTAAGTAAATTTAAGTCACTTGTTCCTAAAAAACATCCGTTGCTTGAAGAGAGCCTTCATCATCATTTGTAATAATTGTTATTTTTGCACTAAATAAAAGAATACCAAACAACCATTAAAATGGGATTCAAACAACTAATAAATTCTAAAAAAACACTATCGCTTTTTGCAGCGTTCGTGCTGTTTGGCACAAACCGGTTAATGGCGCAGGCAACAGCAGCGGCTGATACTGCTACTGCTGATAAGGGCGCTATGTGGACAGGGGTTGCCTATTACGTATTACTATTTTTTGTAGCATCACTTTGTGTTGCCATACTGGGTAAAATATTAAGGGTTTATGACCTTACCCAAAAAATGCAGGGAAAAAAAGGCTTAAACTGGAACGGCATAATGGGAATTTGCTGCGCAATATTCCTGATTACCGGTATGTATGGAGCTTACTGGTCATTAACTGTACAGGGAAGCATGAGCTTGCCTGAAGCAGCATCAGCCCATGGCGGTGCAATTGACAGTATGTTTACAACAACAACCATTTTAACGCTGATAGTATTTGTAATTACGCAGATCTGCCTTTTTGGGTTCGCATTTGTTTACCGTGGGTCTGATAAACGCAAAGCATATTTTTTACCGCATAATAATACAATTGAAAAGATCTGGACAATTGTTCCTGCCACCGTTTTAACCATATTGGTTGTATTCGGATTCTTTACCTGGCAAAAGGTAATGAACTCTACAGAAGCAAAAGGCGATATAAATATTGATGTTACCGGCCACCAGTTTTCCTGGGAACTACGTTATCCTGGTACCGACGGGAAACTTGGCTCAACTAATTTCAGGTTAACAACAGCATTAAACAAATTAGGTGTTAATTTTAAAGACCGCAATAGTTTTGACGACTTATCGGCAGATACTTTGGTAATACCTGTTAATAAATCAATCAGGATCAACATCCATGCACAGGATGTTATCCATAGCGTTTACATGCCTCACTTCCGTGTTCAACTAAACGCGGTACCGGGCCTGCCAACATTTTTTAAATTTACGCCGACTATTCTTACGTCTGAGATGCGTAGGAAAACGGACGATCCAAAATTTGAATACCTGCTGTATTGCAATAAAATATGCGGAACCGGCCATTACAATATGCAGAAAGTAGTGCGCGTTGTTACACAAGCCGAATACCAGGACTGGATAGCAAAGCAAAAACCATATTTATCTGAGCCGTTAAAGAAGGAGTTGCATTTTGCTGATGCAAAACCGTCAATCCCGGTACAGGCAGCATCAAACACGTTAGCGTTAAACAATTAATATAAGAGTAACGATTATGTCAACATTAGCAGTTCACGATCACGGAGTTGTACATCACGAAGAAGGTCACGAACACCACCATAAAGCAACTTTTCTGAATACCTACGTATTTAGCCAGGATCATAAAATGATAGCCAAGCAGTTCCTTGTTACAGGGATCGTTATGGCTTTCATTGCAATGAGCTTATCTATCTTATTCAGGATCCAGCTTGCTTATCCGGATAAATCATTCCCTATACTGGAAACATTATTAGGTCATTTCGCTCCGGGCGGACGAATTAGCCCTGATTTTTATATGTCATTGGTTACTATACATGGTACCATCATGGTATTCTTTGTATTAACGGCCGGCTTGAGCGGAACCTTTGCAAACTTATTGATCCCTCTTCAGGTTGGTGCGCGTGATATGGCATCGCCATTTGTTAACATGCTTTCTTACTGGTTCTTCTTTATTGCCAGTTTGATCATGCTATCATCTTTCCTTGTTCAAAAAGGCCCTGCAAGCGGTGGCTGGACAATTTACCCGCCACTATCTGCATTGCCAAAAGCTATGCCGGGGTCAGGAATGGGGATGACACTATGGTTGATCAGTATGGTATTGTTTATTGCATCACAGCTAATGGGCGGTATCAACTATATCAGTACCGTATTAAACATGCGCACTAAAGGTATGGACCTTTGGAAAATGCCTTTAACAGTATGGGCTTTATTCCTTACTGCAGTATTGGGTGTATTATCATTCCCTGTATTGGTTGCCGGTGTAGTATTGTTGATATTTGACCGCAGCTTTGGTACAAGCTTTTATCTTTCTGATATTGTGCTTGGCGGTGCTGTGCAGCCTTATGAGGGCGGCAGCCCAATATTGTTCCAGCATTTATTCTGGTTCCTGGGACACCCTGAGGTGTATATTGTTATTATGCCAGCCATGGGTCTTTCATCGGAAGTGTTAGCAGTAAACTCGCGCAAACCAATCTTCGGTTACCATGCAATGGTTTACTCATTAATAGGTATTGCCGTATTATCATTTATAGTTTGGGGCCACCACATGTTTGTAACGGGTATGAATCCGTTCCTGGGCGGGGTATTTATGATCACAACATTGATTATTGCGGTGCCATCGGCTGTAAAAACCTTTAACTGGCTGGCTACATTATGGCGTGGTAATATCCGCTTTACACCAGCTATGCTTTTTGCCATCGGGATGGTTTCATTCTTTATCTCTGGTGGTTTAACAGGCATCTTCCTTGGTAATGCTGCTTTGGATATCAACTTACACGATACTTATTTCGTTATTGCCCACTTCCACCTTGTAATGGGGTCGGCGGCTATATTCGGAATGCTGGCAGGTGTTTATCATTGGTTCCCTAAAATGTTCCGCCGTATGATGGATGAGCGTTTAGGCTACCTGCACTTTTGGTTAACCTTTATCGGTGCTTACCTGGTGTTTTTCCCGATGCACTTTATGGGCCTTGATGGTGTACCACGCCGATACTATGCCTTCACTGAGTTTGAATCAATGAAGCGCTGGTTAACAGTAAACGTATTTATTACATGGTCGGCCATTATGGCGGGTATTGCACAATTAGCTTTCGCATATAACTTTGTTCACTCCATATTCTGGGGTAAGAAAACCGTTCAGAATCCATGGAATGCCAACACATTGGAGTGGACAGCGCCAATTGAGCACGTACATGGTAACTGGATAGGAGAGATCCCAACAGTATACCGCTGGCCATATGATTACAGCAAGCCAGGGCATGATGAAGATTTTATACCGCAAAATGTACCTTTTTCACAAACTATGAGCTCAAATTTGCCACATGATTTTGAAGATAATCCGGCCGGTTTGGATGAACACACTAAATGGACAAGTGTACAAAAAGCTAATGAAGCGGTAAAGTAAAGTACTAAGTCTTGAGTCCTAAGTCTGGAATTAAAAATAAAATGATTTTTGGTTACGATTTAGGACTCAGACTATAATTCAGTGAAATAAAGTTACAGGTTCCGAAAATGTTTATTTGAACTTCTTCCTCCGGACTTATGACTAAAGACTTAGGGCTTCGGACTAAGTTAATGCTTCAGTTTAAAAATAAATGAGGACATCCACGTCGAAAATCCGGTTCCAAAAAATTAACCTCGCTACAATTATTCTGCTATTTATATTAATACTCGCCGGCGGAGTTGTTCGTAGTACAGGTTCGGGAATGGGATGCCCTGATTGGCCCAAATGCTTTGGAAGATATATACCCCCAATAAGCAGTTCGGAGCTGCCAAAAGATTATAAGCAGAAATATGCTGCAGGCCGTTTAGCAAAAAACCAGCGCTTTGCCAAAACATTAGATGTGTTTGGCTATAGTGATCTTGCTAAAAGGATCCGGGAAGACAGATCGATATTAGTGCCCGAAGAGTTTAACGCTGCTAAAACCTGGACAGAGTATATCAACAGGCTTATTGGAGCAGCTTCAGGAATATTTCTATTATTAACTGCAATTTTGGCTTTTAGCTATAGCAGTGAAAATAAATGGATCTCGGTTTTAAGCATCCTTAATGTAATACTGGTAGGTTTCCAGGGATGGCTGGGTTCAATAGTGGTGTCAACAAACCTGGTTGCGTGGATAGTTACGGTACACATGCTGCTGGCATTGGCCATATTGGCATTAAGTATAATTACTTATCACCTGGCAAGGGCTAATGGCAGGCCAAAGCTTAATGTTAACCCGGTAACGCATATAGTAACATTACTTGCCTTAGTAATAAGCATTGTTCAAATAGCATTTGGCAGCGAAGTAAGGGAAAAGATTGATGCTGTGGCCGGCCATTTACAGGGCGGTTACCGCGATGACTGGATAAGCAATGCCGGCGCTATTTTTACCCGGCACAGGGATGTTGCCGTACTGGTTTTAATTGCTAATATTGTATTGTACGCTTTAATGCGCCGTACATTTAGCCGTCACTCTATACAGCAGCAAATAATGAGCTTTGCGTTTTTAATGATAATGCTGCAAATTGTTACCGGGATATTGTTATCCTATTGGGCATTACCACCGGTTGCACAAGCTGCGCACGTATTACTGGCAACACTGGTTTTTAGCGCACAATTTTACCTGATGTTAAATTTATACCGGTCGGTTAAAGGAGGGGTTCATAAATGATCTGGAAAGATTTTTCAAAGCTGATAAAATTGAGGCTCACCTTTTTGGTGGTGTTTTCAGCTTCCATATCATTTTTAATAGGCAGCAAAGTTAACGGCCATATTGACTGGGGGAACTGGCTAAAACTGATAGCAGGGGGCTTTTTGGTTACGGCAGCGGCTAATTGTTTTAACGAGATCATTGAAAAGGACCTGGATAAACTAATGAAACGCACTATGGACAGGCCAATCCCTGCCGGACGTATGACTACAGGGCAAGGCTTAGTAATGGGTTTATTTATGGGCATAGCCGGTACTATTTTACTGGGCAAGCTTAATTTAACAGCGGGTTATCTTTCAGTATTTTCGGTACTGCTGTATGCATTTGCTTATACACCGTTAAAACGTAAATCGCCTGTTGCTGTATTTGTTGGTGCTATTCCGGGTGCACTACCACCACTTATTGGTTATGTAGCGGCGCATCCGCAAATAGATGAAATAGCTTTAATCTTGTTCGGGATTCAGTTTGTATGGCAATTTCCGCATTTTTGGGCCATTGCCTGGGTACTTGATGATGATTATAAGTTGGCTGGCTTCAGATTGTTGCCGTCAGGAAAAAGAAATTTAACCAGTGCAATATTTACCTTTGCATCTGCTTTAATATTAATACCCGTAAGTTTATTGCCAACTTATTATGGTTATGGCGGTTACTATTTAGGAGGGGTATCGTTAGTGTGCGGTTTGGCGTTTTTATATTTTGCGTTTAAACTTTTAAAAGATCTGCAGATCCCGTCGGCAAAAAAATTGATGTATGGTTCATTTTTTTATTTACCGGTTGTGCAGTTAATGTTTTTATTTGATTTTATAGGAAAGGTGAAATGATGGCTCAGATACAACAAGAAGATAAAATTAACCTGGGGGCCAAAAAGTTTACCATGTGGATTTTTATATTCACTTCGTTTATGTTTTTTGCGGCTTTATCCAGTGGCTTTATAGTTTACAGCGGAGGCAAGGGGCATGGACTTAATGTACAAATACCCCAGCCGTTTTTGTACAGTACACTAATTATAATTATAAGTAGTATAACGCTCTTTATGGCCTCAAAGGCGGCCAAACAATTGCAAATTGACAAACAACGTTTGTATTTATGGGTTACAATTTTATTAGGTGTTGCTTTTTTCGCAGTACAGCTTTATGCATGTTATGTACTAACCTATAAAATGCAGATCTACTTTACAGACCCCAATGCATCACGCACATTTCTTTATGTGTTTTGCGGGATGCATTTATTACACATTATTGCCGGCCTATTGGTATTACTTAATACCGTATTGGCCACATACAAGAACATCCCACAGGTAAAGAACATATTTAAGATGGAAATGGCATCTATTTTTTGGCATTTTCTCGATATTATGTGGATTTATCTGTATGTTTTTTTACTTTTGAACCAAAATTAAAACAATTATCCAAGTACAAATGAGTACAGTAGTAACACAACAAGTTGATGAGGTAAAATCAACACCATGGTCAGGAGGCAGATCGCCTTTTAACGTAGAGTATGGTAAAATGATGATGTGGTTTTTTCTCCTTTCGGATGCATTTACCTTCTCATCATTGCTGATCTCTTATGGCGCTTTACGTTTTAGTGCGCCAACCTGGCCGTCGCCTTCTTTAGTATTTCAATCGGTTCCCGGCACATCAATTGAAACCGGAGCCCCTTTAGTATTTGTGGGGTTAATGACGTTTATCCTCATCATGAGCTCTGTAACCATGGTATTAGCTGTTGAGGCTGGTCACCGAAATTCAAAAAAGGAAGTAGTTTGGTGGATGATAGGCACCATTATTGGTGGTTTAATGTTCTTAAGCTGCCAGGCATTGGAGTGGAATCACCTGCATAGCGAAGGCTTCTGGTGGTCAGCAATTCCGAATGCGCATACTTTGAAGGAATTTTTTAATGAAGGTATTCCGCTTGCACAGCAGCAAATGTCATCGCACCAGTTTGCAAACTTGTTCTTTACCATTACAGGTTTCCACGGTTTCCACGTATTTTCAGGAGTTGTTATAAATATTATAATCACCGTTAATGTGTTGTTAGGCACCTACCAAAAACGCGGCAGCTACTTAATGATCGAAAAAGTTGGCCTTTACTGGCACTTTTTAGATTTGGTGTGGGTGTTTGTATTTACTTACTTTTATTTAGTTTGATAATTTAACCCGATTTATATATGTCATCAGAAACCACACATATACATGCAGAAGGCGCTGAGCACGAAGAGCATGATACAATGACCAAGGGTAGGATATGGAAAGTATTTTTCATATTATTAGGTATAACCTGTATTGAGTTTATTATAGCACTTTGGCTGGCACCTACTTACCATTGGCCATCACACTGGATAAACCCTATTTATATTGTATTAACTTTATTTAAGGCGTTTTATATTGTTGCTTACTTTATGCACTTAAAGTTTGAAAGGATAGGCCTGGCATTGGCTATTATTGTACCTATACTTTTCATCATCGGTTTAATACTGGTACTTACAAACGAGAGCCACTATTGGATTGACTTAAGGCTGTAATGAAGAAAGCCGGCATATTGAAAAAAATCACGATCCTGGTACTAGTTTTAGTTGTACCAGGATTTTTATATTATTTACTAACCGCCCACGGTAAAAACAGGTATAAGCCATTAGCTGTTTTTGGCCCTAAACAGGTTGCCAAAACCTCTCATAAAGTTAATGGAAAAGATATTCAGGATACCATTTACCACACCCTGCCCGATTTTAATTTAACCGATCAGAACGGGAAAGCGGTATCGCTTAAAACCTTGGATAATAAAATATTAGTAGTAAATTTTTTTTACACAGGCTGTTCCTCGGTTTGCGGATTGATGAACAGAAATGTTAATGTTATTGATTCGTTTTACACCAGGAATAAAATGGTGTATTTTGTATCAATAACGGTTGATCCAAGGCATGACGATGTTCCTGCCTTAAAAAAATATGCTGAAGGCTTTAAGAATCTATCGCCAAAAAGATTGTTTTTGACCGGCGATACCAGTACGATATATAACCTTGCCCGAAAAGGCTTTTTAGTAAACGCCCTGCAGACTGGCTCTGATGATTTTGTATACAGCGATCAGCTGATATTAGTTGACCGCGACAGGCGCATCAGAGGGTACTACACAGGTGCATCTACATTAGAGGCGGAGCGGTTGAATGATGAAATTAAGGTGTTAATATCTGACGAGTTGAGGAAGAATGACACGCCTTTGTATTAGAAGTAAGGTAGAAGCAGGAATCAAGACGTTAAGAATCAAGAAATAAAAAAATTAATAAAATCAGTTATTAAAAGTGGATCAGGAATAAAGAGGGTAGATAACGTTAACTTCTATCTTGACTTTTGACTTCCTGATTCTTGAATCTCAAAAAATGACAGATAAATTTATATTCCGTTTTGTGGCAGCAGTATCCATATTTGTGTTTGCTGTAGTAGTGATCCTTAATAGGAAAATTATACCGGGACCAGATGTTACTCCTTCATTTACTCCTTTTTTGCCAAAGCTTAATGCTATATTAAACGGCACGTGCTGTGTGCTGCTATGTATATCATTATATTTTATACGTCAGCAGAACATTAAGGTACACAAGCGGATCAATATATTGGCGTTTTGTCTTTCCTCACTTTTCCTGGTTTCGTACATTACTTTTCATTACCTGATGAAAAAAGATATAGTATTTGGTGATCTGGATGGCGACGGGCAATTATCTAATATAGAACGCGATGCAGTGGGTGGACTTCGCAATGTTTATCTTGTCATTTTAATTTCACACATCATACTTGCAGCAGGCGTATTGCCGCTCATCCTGCTAAGCTTTTACCGCGGGCTGCAAATGCAGGTTGAAAAACATAAGAAATTGGTTAGATGGGCATTCCCTATCTGGCTTTATGTAACTATTACAGGCGTTATAGTTTATGTAATGATCTCGCCTTATTATCATTTTTAGGTTGTTTACAAAGACTTACGAAGTTTTTAAAACTTCGTAAGTCTGATATTTCCCCTTTATTTCTTCGCCTTCAACTCGTTCAGCTTTCTTCTGGTATCCACCGTTTCTTGCAGGCTTAATGATCTGGTGTAGGCTTCTATTGCTTTTTGTTTTTCTCCTGTTCCTGCATAAAATTCACCAATGCTGTCAAAAGCATTTGCGCTTTGAGGATGATTGTCGATGTTCCTTTTGAAAAGTGAAAAGGCCTCTTTGGGTTTATTAATACCCCAGCAATGATAGGCAAGGCTATTCACCAATGATTCAGGCGGGACAACTGTATAACCAAAATTATCCGAAAGCATTTTAAAATGAGCGGCTAATACTGAATCAACATTCAATTCGGGATGCCCGTCAAATTGGTCTTCTCTGAAAGGGTAATAGTCGAACAGGTAACGCAGTGCATCATATTCCGCATTAAGCTCAACGGTGCCGTGCCGCTCGTTGGGATAAAACTTGGTACTCCATCGCAGTCCTTTTGGTCTGGCATCTTTTAAAGCCTTAACAAATGGCAGTACGGAGCGGGTTACTTGTGTATTGCTGTTGAGCGTATCCTTCATTACGCTGATGGTATCAATTCCAGGTGGCATATTATTGGCGATAGCTACGAATAATGATCTTTTTGAAAGATCAATTGATGATAACTGCTGTTGAGCCTGTTTCAATAGTTTTTTATTATCCCACCATAAGCTTGGTTCAATGGCTATATAGGCATTAAACAATTTGGTATGATTAAGTAAAGTATTTACAACCGTTAATCCGCCCAAAGAATGCCCGCTTAAAACCCAGTATGGTGCCGCCGGATAATGCGCATTGACATAAGGGACCAATTCATCTCCAATAAACTTCAAAAAGTTTTCTCCCCCGCCTGACGTTTTTGAATCTGTTACATGCGTTGGTGTAAGATCACGATCGCGTACAGTATTAACAATGCCAACAACTATCATGTCAGGTATTACACCGGCCATTTGCTGCACAATACCAACAGCCGAATGAAAATGTGATTCGCCATCCAGTAAATACAATACCGGGTAGCGCTCATCTTTATTGCCTTGTGGTACATGGATCAGCAATGTCCTTTTCTCGTTCAAGATCTTTGAATAAACGGTATCAATCGTGCCTATTACAATCCTGTTATCTGCTTTTTGAGCAACTGCTGACAAATAAATAATGGAAAATATAATGGTTATAAGTGTTCTCATAATTCAATTTGATAATTTTTTAAATCACTAATTCACCAACTCACTAATTCACTAACTAACTCTACCATGTTGTTATCTTCTTTCCATCGGTTTTTACCGGCCGAAAGGGATGGTCAAGGAATTGGGCTATTAAAACATCGCCTTCCCTGGAGTTTAATGCAGGGCCATGCGTTTTATCAGTAAACAATATACGCTGACTATTGGGCATATAATGGTGAATTACATCGTTGTAAAAAGCCGGGCAGTATGGATCGGTATCTCCTGTCGACAGCAAAGCCGGGATGTTTGAATACAGAGGTGTTTTGGCAATGCTGCTAACTGGTTTTACATTCCAGCAATTACATATCGGGTGATCAACATCATTAAAGCGGTATCCCGCAAGGTAGGGAAAAATCTCATTTTGCTTATCAATCAAATGTTGATCGGCAAAGTAGATCTGCTCAGAGCAATACATAGAATAACGCATCCCTAAAGTATTACTTTTACCCGCATTAAAAATGTTATCAAAGTATTTGGTCATATAAACTTTCTGATTGCCTGCAATAAATTGAGTAACCAGGTAAGGAACATTTTTTAATTCACCGTTGCTGGTGAGTTTATCAACTAAAAAATCGAGCAGATCACTACGCCTGTATTTTATGCTGATGCTATCGCCGCTGCCTTTTTCTAAATATTTCAAAGTAAACTCCTTATTGCCGATGGATGAAAAATACTCCTGGAACCGTTGTTTTAAATTATTATACAATGGATTAGCGGTAGAGTCACGCTCACAATTGCCAAACACCTTGTTAAAAGATTGGTTGATACTGAACAAGGCATCCTCCTCGTAATTTACAAAACCAGGCAGCGCCGAATCAAGGACAACAGAACGGATATGCTGCGGATAGTTACGCATTACGGTCATCATCAGTCCGCCGCTGTATGAGATGCCTATTAAGTTTATGGAGTCGATTTTTAAGGCACGGCGCAAATCCTCAATATCAGCTGCATTTTCAATGGTATTGTATGCTGAAAGGTCATTGCCATCTGCAATCAGTTTCTTACGGCAGTTTTTTGCTTCCTGAGTAATCGAACTATCTAATGGCAGGTTTTTACGATAGGCGTTTTTTACCGCCTCACTAATTCCATCGCACGAGAGGCATGGCTGGGCAAAGGTTGTACCCCTTTGTTCAAAGGCAATGTAATCCCTGTTTTTTACAAACTGGCGGTAGTGGATAAAACGTACGCCACTTAATGAACTTGCTCCGGGGCCACCGGCAGTATAAAGTACGGGATCTTTTTGTTTATTGGGGTTGCTGCTTTCTACATAAATAAAAGGCAGCTTTATAGTTTTGCCATTCGGCTTGCTCCTGTTTTCAGGCACAACCAAATAGGCGCAACGGGTTTTTAAACTGCTATCCGCTTTAAATATGCATGCGCAAGGTTCAATTTTTGGGGTGTAAGTTCCCTTTTGCTGGGCAATTGAAATATGCTGAAAGGAAGTTATGAATAGGAATATGAGTATAATATGCTTTATCATGATGATTATTTATTTTCCTCAAAGTAAAAGCATAGTGGGAAGGATTTTTAGTAAAAAACGGACAATCTTTAAAAACTGTTAGCAGTAAGCTTTCGCCCGGTAAACTTTACCACATCTTTATAAAAGTGGCTCATATCATAATAGCCAAAATCATATGGGGTAAAAAGGTCTTTTCGGTTTACGTATGCGGTTAGGGCAGTGCGGGTACGCATGATAGTAAAATAGTTTTTTGGTGATGTGCCAACCACCTTGTTAAAATAACGGTTAATGGTTTTTGAAGTTACAAACATCTTTTCGGCCATTTCCGATGTGTTTAGCTGCATATCGGCCGAATCATAATTTTCAATGCAATCGTGTACAAACTGCAGGTAATGATCTTTGCTCTTATTTTTAAAACGGGCTAAAAGAAAGCTCTCCATTAGCAGCGCCCTTTCTTCCAGGCACATTGGTTGCTTGATCTTTTTTATAAAAGCAGGAGGTAAAAAGGTATTCAGATTAATTACCTGCCCTACAAACTGAACCTGGCTGATCCCTAAAACAGCCTCGAGTCCGCCGGGTAAAAATTTAACAGTGAATATATGATCGGTTGGTTGTTTGAATTTTTCAACGCTGGTATCCCTTAACACTAAAATATCATCGGTTTCCTTTATTAGATATTGTTTATTAGCTACAGTTAAGTAATAAGGAGTACCAAGGTTTATCCAGAAGGTAGGCGTATAGCTGGGGAACATTTTTACGCTTTCAAACTGTGGAACTATTTTATAGCCAAAAGAATTTTCAGGAACAGGCGGCGTTGATTCTGAGAAAAATTCAATATGACCGGCAAGTTCATCGCATGGTTTTATGAACTGATGCACTTTACGGATATTATTAAAGATCTCGACCATTTAAAGATAAGACGAAGGATAAAATAATAAGTTACAGGAAATAGTGATCGGTTTAAATAATGTAGTTTGAAACGTTAAAATACTCAAGTTATATTGAACATATAATGGGCTGTCATGCTGAGGCACTCGAAGCATGAGCGCAATGGCCTATCCACTTGCTAAGCATGGTGCAGAGGCCTTTGTCCGCACGCCTCATGTTCTTCACCCTTTAGATTCCGTATAAAGGAGCCTTCCTGGATATCAATAATAAGTAATGCCTTCATATTCAGATGTTAATCTCAAATCTAACATCTCAAATCTAGCTCGTATGGTCACAAACTATCTTCCATTCGCCACCAATCTTTTTAAGCCAAAGCGTAAAATAACCGCCCGGCGCATCCTTTTCGCGTTTTAAATGCCAGCCACCCAGTATAAAGGCATTGGTTTTATCAAGCAATTCAACCTTTAAAATATCAAAGGTAAGGAAGCCCATAGCAGCCTTGTCAGGGTATCCTTTTTTATAATGATCAAGTGTGGTTTGCCAGCCATAGGTGGGTGCGCTTTTGCCCACAAACAGTAAAGAATCTGATTTCCAGTACCCCTGCATATATGCATCAATGTCACCTTTGTTCCAGGCTATGCGCTGGGTTTCCAATACTTTTAAAATGGCCTGCTTATCCTGCGCATGGAGGAAAAAACAAAAGGTAAGGATCAGGAGACAAGAGAGTATGATTTTTTTCATAAAGCAATTTAAACAATTTTAACCAAAAATCCTTTTAGCTTTGACCTTTCAGCTTTCACCTTTATGAAGAACATACTCTGCTTTGGCGAAATATTATGGGATGCCTTTGGCGATGAAAAAATTGCAGGCGGCGCTCCAATGAATGTTGCACGTCATTTGGTACAGCAGCACATGAATGTTTTATTTGCCAGCAGGGTTGGCAGGGATGCATCGGGCGATGGCCTTGTCGACTTTTTAAAAGCAAACGGCTTATTTAGCGACCTGATCCAGTTGGATGAAAAACTGCCTACCTGCGAGGTTACCGTTGAACTGGATAAAAATGGGATTGCAACGTACATTATCCCTGAGCCGGTTTCATGGGATAATATTTTGACTGAAACTGCGCTTACCAAAGCTGCCGGAAAGGCATCGGCAATTGTATATGGGAGTTTGGCCTGTCGCGAAGCTAAAACTAAAGACACCTTGTTAAACTTGCTTCAGGAAACTACCGCTTTAAAAATATTTGATGTAAACCTGCGTGCGCCACATTATACCTTATCAACCATTGAAACGCTGGTTGCCGGCGCCGATGTGATAAAGATGAACGAGGACGAAGCGGCATTATTAATTGGCGGCAGTAACAGCCATATAAAAGAAAAAATTATAGAGTTTCAGAAAAAATATCACCCCAAAACCATCTGTGTTACCCGTGGCGAACATGGCGCAATAGCCTGGCACGACTATGAATTTTATGAACACCCGGGCTGCCCTGTATCGGTAGTAGATACTGTTGGCGCCGGCGATGCATTCCTTGCGGCTTTTGTTTCGGGCCTGTTAAAAAATGAACCTATGCAGCAGCTGATAGAAAAAGCTTGTTATGTAGGTGCATTTGTTGCCGGTCATAGGGGAGCCAATCCAGTTTATGATGAGAGTTTGCTGGCGAAATTTTAGTTGTAAAAATAATTGGTGTCAATTGTAGGGGCCTATAGCATACGCCCTTGCATGCGTAAATAATTTACCCCCCCCCAATTAAATACCTAATTGTACAGCCGTTTAAGGGCGTATGCGATACGCCTCTGCGACTTGCAAATTTATTACACTACCAACTGCCTACTCATAACTGCCAACTCACCACGTTTGTCATATTCTCATAACAATTCTATCTAAAACCACCTTTCTAAAACTTTTAAGAAAAATAATCCGTTATTTTATATCAGAAAGGGTATTGTATGCGCGGATTCGAATTTTCGAAGTTTAAACCCAATCAGATCCAAAAAGGCGGATTTGAGGAATTACTAAAGTTGTTTTTGGAATTGCTTAACTATACGGCAGGCGATGCAGGCGAAGCTTTGGCCTGGATGAATGAGCTTGATAAACAATATAACCTTACCAATGATGAATATGGTATGGGTAATTTCATTGATGACCTGAAACAAAGAGGCTACCTGACCGAGGAAGAGCAAAACGGCGAGTTTAGGATCACTGCAAAGACCGAGCAAAGCATTCGTGAATCAGCGCTGGAAGAGATCTTTGGTAAGCTCAAAAAATCAGGTAAGGGAAATCACCGTTCGCCGCAATCTGGCCAGGGCGATGAAAAGAATGCGGAACGCCGCGAGTTTGAATTTGGCGATAGTTTGGATCAGATCAACATGACCCAGTCCATCCACAACGCACAGGTAAACCACGGGATCGGCGATTTTATGATGACCGAGCGCGACCTGGAAGTAGAGGAAATGGACTATAAAACCCTTACTTCTACCGTGCTGATGATTGATATATCGCACTCCATGATCCTTTATGGGGAGGACAGGATCACCCCGGCAAAAAAGGTAGCTATGGCACTGGCAGAACTGATCCGCACCACATACCCTAAGGATACTTTGGATATTGTAGTGTTTGGTAATGATGCATGGCCTATCACTTTAAAAGATCTGCCTTATTTACAGGTAGGGCCTTATCATACCAATACTTATGCCGGGTTGGAACTGGCTACTGATTTGCTGCGCAGGCGTAAAACCCATAACAAGCAGATCTTTATGATTACCGATGGCAAGCCAACCTGCTTAAAAGAAGGCACAAAATATTATAAGAACAGCATTGGGCTCGATAGAAAAGTGGTAAATAAAACCCTTAATATGGCTGCCCAATGCAAACGGCTTAAGATCCCTATAACCACATTCATGATAGCTAAAGACCCCTACCTGCAGCAGTTTGTACGTAAGTTTACCGAAACAAATGGCGGTAAAGCGTTTTACAGCTCGTTAAACGGTTTGGGTGAATATATTTTTGAAGATTATATTAAAAATAGAAGAAAGACAGTTCGTTGATTTGAAGATGAGTTAATTTGAAAATTTGAAGATGTTAATGATCTTCATTTTCAAATCATCAAATCGCCAAATTTTCAAATTCAAATAATGACTAATGAACAAACAAGAAATAACAACCCTCGGCCAGTTAAAAAAGACAGATTACAAAAGCCGGTCGGTTAAAGATGAGTTACGTGAAAACCTGATAAAGCAACTGCAAAAAGGCGAAGGCGGTTTTGAAGGAATTGTTGGATTTGAGGACACGGTAATACCCGACCTGCAAACTGCGATACTTTCACGCCATAATATTTTGCTGCTGGGTTTGCGCGGACAGGCAAAAACCCGCATAGCCCGTTTGCTGGTTAACTTATTGGATGAATGGATGCCGTATATTGAAGGATCAGAATTATATGATGATCCTTTAGCGCCTATCTCATGGTTTGGACATCATGAAATATTGGACAAAGGCGATAATGCGCCGATTGCCTGGGTGCATCGCTCTGAACGATATACCGAAAAGCTGGCTACTCCTGATGTTACCGTTGCTGATTTAATTGGCGATGTTGACCCGATCAAGGCAGCCACCATGAAATTGACCTACTCGGATGAGCGGGTTATTCACTTTGGATTAATACCACGCGCACACAGGGGGATTTTTGTTATCAATGAGCTTCCGGATCTGCAGGCACGCATCCAGGTATCGTTGTTCAACATTCTGCAGGAAAGGGATATCCAGATCCGTGGCTTCAAATTGCGCTTACCGCTTGATATCCAGTTTGTATTTACTGCAAATCCAGAGGATTATACCAATCGTGGCGCTATTGTAACACCACTTAAAGATCGGATCGAGAGCCAAATCCTTACGCACTATCCGCGTTCGGTTGAGATCTCCCGCAAAATAACCCAGCAGGAAGCATCACTTACAGACGATCAACGCGTTGCGGTTGAGGCTGACGGCCTTGTTAAAGACCTGGTTGAGCAAATTGCATTCGAAGCCCGCAATTCGGAGTACATCGACAAAAAATCAGGCGTATCGGCACGTTTAACTATATCAGCTTTTGAAAACCTGGTTAGTAATGCCGAAAGAAGAATGCTCATCAATCACGAAAAAAACACTTTTGTACGTATTTCTGATTTTTTGGGCGTCATCCCTGCAATTACCGGTAAGATAGAGCTGGTTTATGAAGGCGAGTTGGAAGGCCCGGGTAAAGTAGCGAATATTCTTATCGGCAAAGCCATCAAAACCCTAATGCTGCAATTTTTCCCTGATCCTGAAAAATCAAAAAAAGCAAAGGCCCCAAATCCTTATGCCGAAATTATCAACTGGTTTGGTGATGGCAATAACTTATCATTAGTTGATGAATTGCCGCAGCAGGAATATAAAAAGAACTTAAACTCAGTTACCGGCTTAAAAGCGTTGGTTAAAAAGTTCCACCCGCGTTTAACCGAAAACCAGGACCTGTTACTAATGGAGTTTGTTTTGCATGGATTATCGGAATTCTCACAATTGAATAAGGGATTTTTAGATAATGGCTTTGCGTTTTCGGATATGTTTAATAGTTTGTTTAATTTGCAGCCCGATGAGGACGATCTGGACCTGGATGATGATCGTTATTAATCCTGTAAATTTTTATCCTGTATAATGAAGGGACAAGCCCTGCACATAATTTTCCTGGTAGCTGCACTTTTATTAATTGATCTGTATGTTTTAAGCGGATTAAGAGGCGTTTCTAAAAAATGGCTGTTCCTGAAAAAAAGACCTTTCCATATTTGGTACTGGATCGCATCAGTTTTACTGATAACAGGTTTAATATTTGTTGTTTTTGTGAAGATGGGCCTGGTGATAAGGCTGGCATTTGTTATGCTCTTTTTCGTGGTGTTTTTATTTAAGATCTCCTATATTCCTTTTTTATTGATTGATGATGTTCGCAGGTTGATCCTGGCTATAAAAAATCGTATATTCCGTAGGGGCGTATCGCATACGCCCTTATCACATACGCCCCAATCAGATATATCCATATCGCATACACCTTTGCCAGCTATTCCCCGTTCAGAGTTTTTGATGAAAGCAGGCTTACTGGCAGGGGCTATTCCGCTGGCCGCTCTAAAGCTTAACATGAAAAGCGGGCTGTATGATTATCATGTAATACGCCGTAAGCTATATCTCCCAAATTTGCCAAAAGCATTTGACGGTATTAAACTGGGGCAGATCTCGGATATCCATTCAGGTAGTTTTTTCAATAAAAAAGCAGTGCGTGGCGGAGTTGAAATGTTAATGAGGGAAAAAGCTGATTTTATATTTTTTACCGGCGACCTGGTAAACTCCATTAGTGATGAGGTAAAGGATTACCAGGATATTTTTAGCAAAGTAAAGGCGCCGCTTGGAGTTTACTCATGCTTGGGCAACCATGATTATGGCGATTATGCCTGGTGGCCAAATGCCGAAGCCAGGCGTAAAAATCTGGATGAATTAATAGGAATTCACAAAACAATGGGCTGGGATTTGTTGATGAACGAAAACCGCCGCTTAAAAGTTGATGGCGAGGAAATTGGCATTCTCGGTATTGAAAACTGGGGTGAGCTGAGCCGTTTTCCAAAGTATGGCCGAATGGACCTTGCCGTAAAAAACACAGACGACCTGCCTGTAAAACTACTGCTCTCGCACGATCCGTCGCACTGGCGGGCACAGGTATTGCCGCAATATCCGCAAATTGACGCCATGTTTTCGGGGCATACCCATGGCATGCAAATGGGCGTTAGAACTGAGCATTTTCAATGGAGCCCTATCCAGTATATTTATAACGAATGGGCAGGGCATTATCACCAGGGGCCGCAGCAATTGTACGTAAATGTAGGTTATGGCTTTTTAGGTTTTCGGGGACGTGTTGGAATATTGCCGGAGATTACGATATTTGAATTAAAAACCGGAACAGACCCTGCTTTAAAAAAGCATAACACTACCTAGTTCTGCTACTAACCATTGAAAATGAAGAAAACATTATATTCTGTTTTTGATTTTCTGCTCTTCAGTAATATTTTCATGTCGCTATGTGCAGTTGCGCAAGGCCTGCTAACTTTTTATTTAATTGGCGCAAAACCAGTGTTCCCGGTACTTGGCTTGCTTTTTACCTCAACATTGGGCATTTACAATTTTAGCATATTAGCCACAAAGACCGGCGACCCGCTTAAATCGCCGTATTTACGTGTACGCTGGTTCTTTTCGCACTACAGGTTGATGGTTACTTTTACCATTGTATCGCTCCTCTCATTGGTTCCGCTGTTTGTATTACTGTCGATGGAGTCAAGGATCCTGCTCATCTTTTTGGGGATCATCTCTTTTTTTTACAGCATCCCGTTATTTACCATCGGCGACCACAAGTTTGGGCTAAGGCACATCCCCTGGTTAAAACAATTTATGATAGCCCTGGTATGGACTATGAGCATTGTTTTGCTGCCGGTTTTGGAGGCGCAGCATTTTCATTTAACCACCATATCACTAAGGGATACTACTATACTTATTGCCAAGCGCTTTTTGTTTATTGCCGCGCTTACCATTCCTTTTGATATCCGCGATCTGTTTGATGACCGCAAATCAGGACTAAAAACAGTACCAACAGTTTTGGGCGAGAAAAACGCCTATCTTTTTTGCCAGGTTTTATTGGCCGGCTATGTTGTTCTGTTGCTTCTTTTCAAAAACAGAGGTATTACTCATGATTTTTTGGCGTTAACCCTTACTGTGGTGTTAACCGGATGGCTCATATTTAAATCCAAATGGGAAAAGAATGAGTATTACTACTTTTTTTATATGGATGGCGTGCTGATACTGCAATATGTATTTGTGCTGTTGTTTAGCTGGGGTTGGAGTTTCTTATAGAAAAGCTTTGACAACTTTTTAAAAGTTGTCAAAACTGAAACTTCAAATTACTCCACAACAGGCAATTCAATACTGCTGGCAAACTGCAAAGAGTGAAACACTTTTTGCGTTGCTGTTTGATAATCGCTTTCTTTCGCCTCAAAAATATTGGGTACATACTTTTGTGGGTTCCGGTCAATTATCGGGAACCATGTGCTTTGTACCTGTACCATTATTTTATGCCCCTTCTTAAACACGTGGTCAGCTCCGTGCAAATCAATTGTGTACATTTCTACTTTATTAGGTGTAATGGCTTCCGGCTTTGAAAAACTGTTCCTGAACCTGCCGCGAAATACATCATCAGCTATCATTAGTTGATACCCCGACATTTTGGGTTCCTTTTTATAATTTTCAGGGTAAACATCTATCAATTTTACTATCCAGTCGGCATCGCTGCCTGATGTAGCTGCATAAAGTTTTGCAATTACGTTGCCGGTTATGGTAACATCCTGCGTAAGGGTATCGGTTTGCCAGCTTAAAACATCAGGACGACCATCAACAAAGCGCTGATCATCAGTAAGCCAGGTATACCAACGTGAGCCGGGGCCATAGGTTTCTTCAATCGGCCGGGCGCGGTAAGGAACTGGTTTTGAAGGATCGGATACATAACTGTCAAATGGTTTTGTTTCTGCAGCCGATGGCTTATTGAAAGAGAGCTTACCATTACTGTGAAAATAAATATTTTTTGTCGCCGCTTCCTTTGGCGGCCATGATGAATAATTTTTCCATTTATTTGAGCCGGTTTGGAAGGAGATAGCCTCGGCAAATTTGCCGTCGCCTTTATCTTTTAAATACCAGGCAAACCATTTAGCCTGGATCTCTTTTCTGAAATAGGTAGCAGTTGGTTCATCAAACTTAATATTTCCAAGGCTCTTGCCCTCGCCTCCGGCCCAGCCGCCATGCCGCCACGGGCCAAGTACAATAAAATTCTTATTGTTGGTATCCCTTTTCTCTAAAGCCTTATAGGCGTCCTGCGGCCCCACCATATCTTCCTGGTCCCACCAGCCACTTACATGCTGTATAGCCAGGCGCGGATAATCAAGCCTTGAAGTAAGTGCCTGCTTTTTCCAGTAAGCATCATAATTAGGGTGAGTCGTAAAGTCGTTCCAACTGGGCAGTTTGCCATGGATATATTTTTTGTTCATGTTTGATAGAGGCCCCAGTTTTAAATACCAGTCGTATGTATCATAATTGCCAAACTGGTAAAGCGAGTCTGTTTTCGAGATCTCTTCCATAAAGGCATATTCAAAAGCGTAGCTTAAACGGAATGCACCGTTATGATGCAGGTCGTCATTCATAAACATATCCGACGGTGTGGCCTGTTCTGAAACTGCCTTTAAAGCAGGGTGGGGGTCGCTTGCTGCTATAATGGTTGTCCATCCATCGTATGAGATCCCGTACATACCGGCCTTGCCATTGTTATCAGGTACATTTTTCAAAAGCCAGTCGATGGTATCATAAGTATCACTGCTTTCATCTATTGCTTTAGGATCGGTTTTATCACGACTAAAACGCATCATCGCATATTTCCCTTCCGAAAGGTATCTCCCCCTTATATCCTGGAAAACAAAGAGGTAACCGTCATCAGCCATATCTTTAGTGTAACTACTTTTTTCAGGACTTTGATAATTGTTGACACCATAGGGTGTGCGCAAAATTAAAAACGGCAACTTCTCCGTTTGTCCCTTTGGCGAAAAAATAACAGTATGCAGTTTAACACCATCGCGCATGGTTATCATTACTTCTTGCCGGTTGTATTTATCATCAGGCTTTGTTTGCTGAGCCGATAAATTAAAAACGCTTAATAGTAAAATGCTATAAAAGCTGATCCTTATAAATATTACTTTCATATTTGCTGAGTAAAGGTTGTTTAAAGATAAGAATTGGTTGATTAAGTTGATTAGTTGAGTGGTTGATTAAGTTAGATAATTACCTGATTAGCTCATAAATAAGACAGATGTCCGCTAACTATAATAATTCAGCATGGTTTTATGACAGGCTTTCGCACATGGTTTATGGGCGCGCTTTGATCAATGCCCAGGTATACCTGTTGCAATATGTTCCGGCCGGTGCTGATGTTTTGATAGCAGGAGGGGGAACGGGCTGGATTCTGGAGGAGTTAACAAAGATCCATCTATCCGGCTTGCAAATAACTTATGTTGAGATTGCTGCTGATATGATGGCTTTATCGAAAAAAAGAAACATTGGCAGCAATAAGGTAATCTTTATTAACGATGCTGTGGAAAATGTAAACCCGGATATAAAATTTGATTTAGTAATAACCCCATTCCTGTTTGATAATTTTACTGAACAAACAACACAAAAGGTGTTCAATCATCTTCACAATTTACTCAAGCCTGTTGGGTTATGGCTCAATGCAGATTTTCAGCTAACCGGTAAATGGTGGCAGAATATTTTGTTGAGATCGATGTTTTTATTTTTTAGGATGCTTTGTAATATCGAAGCATCAAAACTGCCTGATATAGATAAGCAGTTTGAGCTGAATGGTTATAAAGTTATTATAGAGAAGGCTTTTTTTAGTGATTTTATAATATCCAGAGTGTACCAAAAATTATAAAATATGTTATTGCGAGGAACGAAGCAATCGCGAACTGTGCAGTTCTGCAACTTTTCTGATCGCTCTGTATAGCATGCGATTGCTTTGTACCTCGATTTCTATGATTTACGCAACTAAAATAAGATAATTTTTTTCATACATTCTATTTTGGTTCACGCAGGAGAAAATGCGCTGTACAAGTTTATTCCTGACCGCGTTAATTACGCTCATTTTGTTTTTCTTTTCGACGTTGACCTTTCGTTCGTAGTAAAGCCTTAGCTCATCATTATATTGAATGGCTACCAATGCTGCCATATGCAAAAGTGTCTTTACTTTTTTATTGGCCATGTGGGAGATCCTGCCTTTTCCTTTGAATATCCCGGACTCTTCAAGGTAAGGTACCAGGCCAGCATAGCAGGCATATGACTTGGCATTATTGATATCTTTAAACTCGTTGGTGGTCACTATTAGCTGTATGGCTGTAACTTTACCAATCCCAACTACAGAAGTAACTAAAGTAAACAAACGTTTCAGTTCCGGGTCTGTATTAATGATAATCATTATCGCTTTTTTCCACATTTTCCAGGCTGGCCTCGATGCCATTCAATGCTTTGTTACATACATCTGTATTTTGCCTGGCTGCTTTCTTTTTAACAAAAGAGCCATATTCTTTAAGTGGGGTCTTGAGCATCTTCTTTGCTTTTATAAGCCTGGAACGGGTGGATGATAAATGGGCCAGTCGCTGGATTTCTTCCCGCCTGGGTGCCCATAAACGAAGTTCATCGCGGTTTTTATAAGCATAGGCTGCGATCCGCATGGAATCAACCTTGTCATTCTTTCCCCGGAGATTGCCAAGCGATTTTTTGATCTGGGTAGCAGATTCCAAACAACTGTTTGCCTTCTTCTGATACAAACAAGATAACAGGTGATTACTGTAAATACCGGTATGCTCCATACAGAAGACAGCATTGTTTAAAGAAAAGCCCTCTACCTTACCGATCTCTTTTAAAAGCGCCTTGATGGCTTCCGGTTCATTGATTATTTCCTTGTGGAAAAGGAAACACTTGCCTTGCTGAACTGAGAAATCCAGTTCATTCTTTGATACATCGATCCCGATGAAAAATTCAAATTCCATATCTTTGTCCTGTTTATGTAAGTAAACAGTTAACGGTTTTAAACCACATCAATACCTTACTAATGAGCCTTCCAAACTCTAATTTCTATTTGATGTCACAGTTTAAAACAAACGGTAAGGGATTCAATCGAGCTATAGGCCTTAAGCCTGGCAATGACAATGATGCACCCTTACCGTTGTTAACTTTATCAACAAAAATCAAGGTTATTAACACAGAAAAAGAAGCAAAAAGAAAGCTTCAACAATAATAATAACCTATTCTATTTTGTTGAAGCCAATCTAAAGGCAATGACAAGGAAGATGAATTCTATTTACCTACCCGTTATACACAAACTTATACCCAATACCCCTAACCGTTTGCAAATATTGCGGTGAATCCGGGTTTGATTCTATCTTTTTACGGAGCCTGACAATATGCATATCAAGGGTGCGTGTGTTTACATCAGCATTATATCCCCAAACTTCCATCATCAGCTCTTCGCGGTTAATTACCTTGTTCTTGTTTTTCAGGAAATACAGCAGGATGCGGTTTTCTAAAATGGTAAGCTCTATTTTGCGGCCATCCCTTATCAGCAAATGCGTGTTTGGTAAATGCTCCATATTGGCAAACTTGTACGATTCTGATTTCTCGCTGTTTAGCGAAAACTTGATCTTATTATCAATCATGGCCACCAATACATCCATATTAAATGGTTTGATGATATAATCAGATACCCCAAAATTATAAGCCTGGATTTTGTCGACATCCTGCCCTTTGGCGGTCATCATAATTACCAGGTTATCAAAGCCTCTTTCCCTGATGTTTGTACAAACATCCGATCCCTGCTTGCCGGGCAGCATCCAGTCGAGTAAAACAATATCAGGCAGTTCCTGCAAAATTACCTTTTCGGCATCGTCGCCGTTAGCGGCTTCCAACACTTTATACCCTTCACTCTGTAAGCGTTCAGCCACCAGGAAACGCAGGTTTTCATCATCTTCAACCAGCGCAATTTTTATTTCTTTATTCATATTTTAATTTTCATAGGGTAAGGTAACTATAAACTCCGAACCTTCGTTTACCTTGCTGTTAACAATTATTTCTCCATCCATAAAATTAACCAGTTCTTTACAAAAAGCCAAACCCAGGCCCACACTTCCATTTTGATTATACTGGTTCTCTATTCTGTAAAATTTCTTAAATACATTGTTCAACTCATCCTTCCTGATCCCTATCCCCCGGTCTCTGAAAGAAAATACAATATTGCGCTTCGTATGGCTCACATTTATATAAAGTTCCTTTTTTTGAGGGTGCGAATATTTGTAAGCGTTTTCTATCAGGTTCTGAAAAATACTCCCCAACAGTACCGGATCTGTGTATAAAGGATCGACATCATGCACCTTATAGCTGATTTTAAAATCAGGATATTTTATCCTGAACGTTTCAATGTAACTTTTAACAAAATGCTCAACATCAATTTCCTCTTTTTTTATATTGAAGGATTTATTTTCAAGCTGTGTAAATGATAAAAGTTTGTTCATCAGTTCGTTAAGCTTATCAGCTTCTTCATTTAAAATACGGCCATATTGCTTGCGCTGCCGTTCGCTTAACTCGCTATCGCCGCTTAAGTTTGACCCTGCAATTTTAATAACGCTTACCGGTGTTTTAAACTCGTGGGTAAAGTTATTTATAAAATCATATTGCAGTTTAAACAGCTTTATATTAATACTTAAGTTACGATAAATGAGCCATCCTATGAGTACCAAAAAACAATAAATTAACAGCACTAAAGCACCTATTGGCATAAACCTGCGATTAATTTCAGCAGTAAGATAATCTGGTGCCGATTTGAAATATAATTTATAATCAGAAAAGGCGCCGGGTAAAGGTGCTTCAGTTATAAGGTTGCCTGCCTGGTTATCAGGCGGGTCATATACAACCGGTTGTATGGTTACCTCCTGGTATAGCTCCTTATGTGTGTTTTTAACTTTTAGTAAGTTGGGGTCAAGAAAAAACGTCATCATGTTCTGTTTAGAGAAAGACGATGAGTTTGGATGTTTCTTCAATTCGCGCAAGATCTTCACATCCTCGCGGCGCAAAATATTTGAATAGCTTATTTTACCGGGCTTAACGTCATAAAATGAATGGAATATTTCATCCTGCGTTGATCCGTGCGAGGTATCTGATAATGCTATATAATTACTCAATTTTGAAGCCATCTGGTCAAAATCAGGTTCATCATTAGTGTTCCAGATCCTTATTCCCGTTACCTTGCCTTTTCGAGGCAGGTACTGGTACATGGTTTTTATTGAAATGCCCAATTTATTTTTAGTAATAGCATTATTGTTTTTTTGATTGCCTATCTGTACATCATAAAAAACTATACGCCTTACAAAATTATAGTTGTGAAATACTGAATCGGCATACCTGGCAGCAGAAGCTGAATCAAGAAATCCCTGGTATGAAGTTATCTCGGGTATTTTGTTTTGAAAAAGATTGTAATAAGGCTTCATAGTTTGCTCCTGAACATCAATTTTTTTTGATGCAAACTCATTTTCAACGTATTTAACATTCAGGTCATAGGATACAAAAAGAGCAATTATAAAGGTTACTGATATAAGGACCAGGAAAACGATGATCAGTGAAAAATTTTTCCGGTAAGTTGTGTCCTGCTTTTTCATAAAAACCAGGTTAAGGTTTCATCCGCATATTTTCGTCCAGGAATTTTTCAATTTCGGCATACATCTCCATTCTGTTTGCCTGGCTCCTGAAAAAAGTACGTTCTCTGGCCTTTAAAAAATATTTAACCTTATCATTCCCATTTTGTTTTTGCAACTCACGCACAAACTGGTTTAGCTCGCTTATGTTTGCACGGTCGTCCCTGGCTCCCTGGAAGATGAGTAAAGGAGCCCTGATCTTACGTATATTGAATACCGGTGATATGGCCCTAAGCTGACTGGCATCGGTTTCGGGGTTACCCACTCTTTCGTATGTCATTTGTACCAGGGGCTTCATAAAAGGCGGGGCATCTTTAATGTAAGTAAAAAAATTAATAAGGCCATGCTGTACTATTGCACAATTATATAGGCCGGGGTGAAATGATACGCCATATAAAGCCGAAAAACCGCCAAATCCACCCCCAAAAATGGCTATCTTTTTAGGGTTTGCAATTTTATTTTGAATAAGCCAGTTAACCCCATCGGTAATGTCCTGCTGTATTTTACCCCCAACTTCTTTAAAGCCTGCGCTATAAAAAGCTTTTCCAAAACCTGTTGATCCCCGGTAATTAACCTGGAAAACAGCATAGCCCCGGTTAGCTAAAAACTGTACTTCGGGGTTATAGCCCCAGCCGGTATGGCTAAAAGGCCCATCGTGCGGCATTACAACTAACGGCAGGTTAGTTGTTTTTGAGCCAAGTGGCAAGGTAAGATAACCATTAATGGTCATTCCGTCGCCGGCTTTGAATGATATGGGTTGCATAACGCATAATTCAGCCGGCTTAAGGTCTGGGTTTATATCACCTAATTTAGTGAGCTTTTCTGTGTTTTTTTCATACAGATAATATGAGCCGGGATTGCGGTCGGTATAAGTGGTAATAATAAACTTATTTTCAGCACTATCCCTGTCTGCAATGTTAATCTCATTCCCTTTAAGTTCTGTTGATAATTTATCGTAGATGTGTTTTATTTCCGGGTCTAAAAAGTGCTTTTGAGGTTTTGCCGCATCCCACGTTACAAGCTCAATTTTATGTTTGCTTTTTGAATATTGATAATCCTGGATATCAGCATTGTTTGAGGCAAATATAACTTTTCGCTCTTTACCATCCTTGGCATTAATTTCAACCAGGGCCGATTTATCCCGATTGACATTTGACAGGGCCAAAAAACAATTCCCGTCGCCTGTAAATGCTATTGGTTTAACTGATGTTTTAAAGTTATTAGCTATAATGCTTTTGAACGGCGCGTTATCATTTGGCCGGTAAAGTATGGTTTCATCAACGCCGTCTGATGCTCTTACCAGGCGGATCTTGCCATCAGCATCAGGGAACCATTGCGTTATATTACCAGGATTTACCAGGTATGGGTTTAGCTGTTTGGTTTTGATATTTAACTTGTAGATATCAAAGTTTGCAGAATCCCTCTTATTCATCCTAATGGTTACAACATCCGGCTCATGCTTGTCACGGCCAATAACGGAAATCCGTACTTTTTTTGGTGAAATAATAATTTGCGCCTTTAAAGTGGAAACATCCAGGGCGAACATCCTTATTTCATCAACAGTGATAATATCCTGGAAAAAAACAATCTCGTTGTTGTAGGTCCAAAAATAATCGCCCCTTATTGAATAATCGGTGAATGCTGTGGCCATTTGTTCTTTTCCGCCAGCAAGTGATTGAATAAAGAGGTTTTGCTTATCCTTATACGGTTTTAAATAGGAAATATATTTACCATCGGGCGAGATCCTGTACGAAACTTTTTCAGGGGTTTTAAAAAAATCAATCACAGGGATAGACACCGCCTTTTGTTTACAGGCGCTTAAAGCAGTTATTACATAAATAAACAGTAATGTTCTGAAAAGCTTTAACATTAGTTTATACTTCGTTGTTATTAATCAGGTTAAATTATACAATAAACTTTATCAATTCAAACTGTCACTACAATTTTACCGCGACTTAATTTGAAAATGTGTTGATTTGATAATTTGAAGATGCTCATTTTCAAATTAACTAATTACCAAATCTTCAAATTAAAAAACTTCAAATTAAAAAACTATTTTTGGATTAATGAAGCAATTACGCCTGTGTTTTTTATTTGTATTAATAGCTTGCTCAACGCTTTTTGCACAAGATAATGATTTGCTATTGGCCAAACAGTATGCAGCCAATGGCGATCAGCAAAAGGCGCTTGACATTTATCAAAAGTTATATAAACAAAATAACGAAGCTTATTTTACTGTTTATGTAAATAGCCTGCTTGGGGCAAAAAAGTTTGATGATGCTATAAGTATCACTAAAAAAATGATGCGTAAGCATCCCGAAGATCATCAATATAATATAATGCTGGGAGCGACTTACACACAGCAGGGCTCTGTCGATAAGGCAAGTGCCATTTACGATGACCTGATTAAAGACCTGCCGGCCGACCAGGGCCAGATAGCAATGCTGGCCTCACTGTTTTACCAAAATGCCAATGTTGATTATGCCATAAAGATCTTTTTGCAAGGCCGCAAGCTGCTGCAGAGTGATCAGTTATTTTCTTACGAGCTGATAAACCTTTATCGTTATAAAAGAGATAAGGCGGCATTGGTTGAGGAATACCTAAGCTTTTTGCCATCAAACCCACCTTTTATAACCCAGGCTGAGAATACATTGTCGGCTTTGTTTGAGGGGCCGGCGGATTATGACCTGCTTAAAGCGGCCTTGCTGAAACGGATCCAGAAAGATCCGCAGCAAACTTTATATCCTGAGCTGCTTACCTGGCAATTCCTCCAGCAAAAGCAATTTGACCAGGCATTGAATCAGGCTCTTGCCCTGAGCAGGCGTCAAAATGATGATGGCAGCAATATTTTTGAACTGTGCCGCACACTTACCGCTAATGAGGCATATGATGCAGCGATCCGCGGGTACGAATATTTGGTTAGCAAGGGGAAAGACCAGCAATTATATATTCCCTCAAAAATTGAGCTGATAAACACTAAAAATTCAAGGGTAACATCTGGCAAATATACTAACGAGGACCTTTTGAGTCTTGAAAAGGATTATAACAACCTGTTAATCGAGTTTGGCAAAAATGCAAACACTGCCTTCGCTATGCAAAAGCTGGCTAACCTGCAGGCGTTTAAACTGCACAAGCTGACAGACGCGCAAAAGCTATTGGAAGAAACCATTAAAATTCCCGGCATTAAGCCTGCTTTGCTGGCTGGCTGTAAGCTTGACCTTGGCGATGTTACACTTTTAAATAATCAACCCTGGGATGCAACATTGCTGTATAGCCAGGTTGAGAAGGATTTTCCGAATTCAACTATAGGCCAGGATGCCAAATATCGAAATGCTAAACTGGCCTGGTATACCGGCGATTTTACCTGGGCAAAGGGGCAGCTTGATGTACTAAAAGCGGCAACAACGCAACTGATAGCTAATGATGCACTGAACCTTTCGTTGCTGATATCTGATAATATAACGGCTGATTCTACCGGGGCAGCATTGAAAATTTATGCGCGGGCTGATCTGTTGATATTTGCCGAACAGCCCGACAAAGCTTTAATTACACTTGACAGCATAGATATAAAATACCCGGGTAATTCACTTTCCGATGATATTTTAATGGCTAAAGCCCGCTTATTCATCCAGAAAAAAAATTACGCGGATGCCGTACCGCTATTGAAAAAAATTGCTGAAGAGCATAGTTTTGACCTTTGGGCCGATGATGCTGTTTTTATGCTGGGCGATATTTACGAAAATCAGCTTCAGGATAAAGAAAAAGCCAAGATATACTACCAAAAAATAATTACAGATTATGCCGGCAGCCTTTACATAAATGAAGCCCGCAGGCGTTTCAGATTGCTAAGGGGAGATAAGAATGAAGCTGCAAGTTGATTGAGTTGATTAAGTGAGAGGTTGACTAAGTTTTGTAATATTTAACCAAATTAAACCAATCAACTTAATCTAACCTAATCAACTCAATCAACAATTCAACCCAAAACCTTACCTTTGCGCCAATGATTATATTTAACGATACCGTAATTGTGGATGAAGCTATCCACGAGAAATGGCTTAAATGGGTAAAGGAAGTCCATATTCCCGCAGTAATGGCAACCGGCTACTTTAAATCGTACCAGGTGCTGAATGTTATTGATTCGCCAAACGAGGGCATAACCTATTGTGTTCAATATTATGCAGAAAATATTGAAAACTTTAACCGGTTCTATAATATGCACCTGCATCAGCTACAGGCAATCCACAACCAGGAATTTGAGAATCAGTTTGTGATCTTCAATACCCTTATGAAAACTGTAGACTAAAATGAAAGTAACAAAAACTAACATTGAGGGCTTGCTAATAATTGAACCACGCATTTTTAAGGATGACAGGGGATACTTTTACGAAAGCTATAGTAAAGCAAAGTTAACTGAAGCGGGTATAGCGGTTGATTTTGTGCAGGATAATCAATCCTTTTCACACAAAGGTGCGGTTAGGGGCCTTCATGGCCAAGCTGACCCGTTTGCACAGGGCAAACTGGTACGGGTTATAACCGGCCGGGTTTTGGATATTGCTGTTGATATCCGTAAGAACTCACCAACCTATGGAAAGCATTTTTCGATTGAGCTAAGCGGCGACAATAATTTGCAATTTTGGGTGCCTGCCGGCTTTTTACATGGCTTTGCCGTTTTAGAAAACAATACCATTTTTACCTACAAGGTAAATAACTATTATGATAAAGCCTCAGAGATCGGCGTGCTCTGGAATGATCCAGCTTTAGGCATTGACTGGGGCCTGCCATCCAGCGAAATTTTATTATCGCCCAAAGATGAGGTACTTCCAACCTTCGACTCTTTTATTAGCCCTTTCTAATTTATTTTTTTTATGATTTTGGGATTTAGGGGATGACCATGATTACTTCAATCATGGTCATCCTTTAAATCCTTCAATCGTATTACTGTTTTATCAAATTATACAACTCATCCAGCTTAGGGCTAAGGATGATCTCGATCCTGCGGTTTTTGGAAAGCGCATCTGCTGTAATACCAGCGTCAATAGGCTGATATTGGCTTTTGCCGGTTGCAGTAAGTCTTTTCGGATCTATTTTTTCAACTTCAGTAAGGTAACGGCATACGGAGGTCGACCGCAATACGCTCAAGTCCCAGTTATCTTTTATCTGGCCCAGGTTAATTACCTTTTTATCATCCGTATGCCCTTCAACTGCAATGTTAATATCCATTTCTTTATTAAGCACCGTGGCTAATTGTCCCAGGGCTTGTTTACCACGGGCATCAATAATAATACTGCCTGACGGGAACAGCAATTTATCAGTTAATGAAACATAAACTTTTCCGTTCCTGATATCAACAGATAAACCGTTTTGCTGAAAACCAAGCAGGGCTTTTTGTAATTTATCTTTTAAGGCGTTTGTGGCTTCATCGCGTTTACGCAGTGCATCCTCTACTTCTTTTAAGCGGGCCTCCCTCTTTTTCAGATCAGATGATAGCTCGTTTACTTTTGATGAGCTTGCATTAAAGTTATTGTTGAGTGCGCCGTATTTATCATTCAGGCTATTATAGTTGCCCTTAAGTGCATCATAAGTGCCGTGGGCTTCCCTTATTTCACGGTGCAGGCGCATGGTATCGGCACGAAGCATGGCTACCGTATCAAACAGCGAATTTGTGCGCATTGAAAGTGAATCGCGTTCGGCTACCAATGCCTTATACTTTTTAGGCGACATAACCACACAGGAATGTAATACAAAACAAAATAGGGCTGCAAATAAAATGTATCTGGTCTTCATTATAGTATATAAAATAAGTTAAGCAATGGCACTGTTTAAAAAAGCATTTAACGGATAGATCCTGCTGCATATTGCGGCCACGGTTTCGGCGGCGTTTTCTTTTAGCAGTTCCTCGTTTTTAAGGGAGCGTTGTGCTATAAAGCTTTTAAGTTTTAATAACTCAATATTTTCATTATCAGCGCCATAATCTCTCGGAACGCTTTTTAACTGATCCTGCTTCCTGAAGTCGCCAAATAACTCAATAAATCCTGTATCATCAATTATTTTTTTAAGGTCGTGCCCGTTATAGTCAATCTCCTGCCTTATTGATTTTAAATGACCCGCCTCGGGCATCCAATAGCCGCCGGCAATAAATGATTTATCGGGCGTAATATGAAGGTAGTATTCGGCGCCGCCAAGCTTAAGGCCCCTGGTAGGTATGCTAACGCCAAAGTTATTTTTATAAGGTGTTTTGTTTTTGCTGAAGCGGATGTCGCGGTAAATGCGCATCACGCATTTTTTACTGTCGAGCCCTGCATCAATTCCGGGATCAATTTTATGCATCAGCTTTATAAGGCCGGTAGTAAAGTCAATTACGTTTTCCCGGGCAGCCTCGTAGCGATCCTTGTTAGCATTGAACCATTCGCGGTTATTATTTTCAACCAGATCTTTTAAAAAATCAAAGGTATGGCGTTGTATCATCGGTATCTAAATGTGGCTGATAATTTATTTTAGGGGATAGCCAATATAAAAGTAAAACGCGGGAATATCTGAAATTTATTGGCGAAAGCAGCAAACATCCCAACAATATTACGCCCGTATAAAGCCAGGGCGAATCAGCATTTTGAGTAACGGCCCAGGTAATTGCCACTATGCCAAAAGCTTCCATTACATTTAAAGCATAGCTTACATACATAGCTGCGTAAAAATATCCCGGTTCTATTTCAAAATGCAAATTGCAGTGCGGACAATGGTCGTAAATTTTATTTGAGCCAAAATTATACAGGCCACCGCTAAACATATCACCACGCCTGCAACGCGGGCATTTGGTATGCAGCATTGCCCATGATTTTGGTGTTTGCGTCATAGCAGTTGTTCATAGTTCATAGTTGATGGTTCATGGTAGGAAAAGGCCATGGTTGATAGTTGTAACAGAAAGGATTAATAAACTCCTGCTATGAACTATGAACCATTAACTGTAAGCTTTCTTAATTTAGATGCAGCTTTTCATCGCGCATGTTCATATCAACGTTTTTACGGCGATATTTTTTATACCAGATCAATCCTACAGCAGCAACAGCCAGGTAAGGAGCGCCTAATAAAAATATAATACCTTTATTTAAACCTCTTGCAGCGTTACCACCATTTTTGGTATTGGTTTCAACAGTAGCGGCGCACTGGGCACATTGTGCTTTAACAGGTATGGTGCTTACAACCATCAACCCAAATACGATAAGGAATAATGCAGTTTTTAAGCTTGTTTTCATAAGGCAAATTTAACTAATAATTTTTAGCAACCAATTGAATATACACATCGACGCGGAATTTTAAAGGGTTGAGAAGATCAAAAACAGTTGAACCGCAGAGAGGCGATAATCTCTCTCCTAATACGGTTTTCCCGCAGCCAGTTCCCGCTCAGCCCATTTTACTGCCAGTTTTTCGCGGTATTGCGCATAATTGGCTTTAAAGGCCATCTTTAAAACACTGTCTAAACCACCCTTTATGGCCAGGTTATATATGCTTGCTGCTTTACGGCTTATGGATGCATCCCAGGCGCGCAGACTTAAAGAATAGCCACCTTCAAGGTACTTCATCCAGTGCCAGTAGCCGGTAGGCATAAACAGAGTGTCGCCATGTTCTAAAAACACTTCAATGCCTTCCACACCGTCAAGAGCAGGGAATCTTTTAATGTCAGGATTTAATACATCATAATCCTCCAGTGCGTAGGTTGCATTAGGGATACAGTATAAGCGGCGCTTCCATTTATTCTCGAACAATATCACATGTTTTTTACCGCCAAAATGGGTATGAAATATGTGGGGCAAATCAATATCGTAATGCAAAAACGTAACCGAGTTTGATCCTCCAAAAAACATAGAAGGCATGCTTTCTAAAAAGCCGCCCATCAGTTCTTTCGGAAAGACAATATCATCCAGTAATTGCGGCGCCTGCTTAAAAATGTTAAAGAAAAAGATCCTAAGCTCAGTAGGTTCTGACATTATAAGGTCGATATATTTATCAAACGGCATTTCTGCTGCTGATGAATTGATCGGTTTTGAAGGATCGGCTTTAGAATTATCATAAAGCGGAACTATTTTGCTGCCAACAACACTTTTTAAATATTCGGGCGTCCACTTTTCACGTGCGGACCAGTTGTTGGTTAATCCCTTGATAACCAACGGGCGGCGCGGCTTTAAGTAGTTGGCTGTAAAATCTGCGGGACTAATAGTTTCTACAGTATCTATCGGGCGAAGAATAAAGCTCATATTTTGTTTTGATTCCCTATTAATATAAGCTAAAACAAAAACTTATTTATCGGAAAGTTAACAAAATAACGAAATAATATGACGATCTGTATTAACAAATTGTTAAAATTACAAAACTACGAAGGTGACTGGGCAGCAGCGGTCTTTTTATCCCTTACGGCCAGCTTCTCTTTTCACCCTATATACTGCATTGATCGTTTTTGCTATCTTTTGTTCCTGCCTGGTGATTTGGGCAGTTGATTTTACTGCAAGGTTCAAAAAGTAAAACAGCGTTTATTGATGTTTAAGTTGCAGACTGGATAAATTTATTAAGCCACTAAAAAAACAGCCCCGAAGCTATATTATCCGCATATAGCTTCCCTATTGAGGTAAGATAAATTACATTATCTTTCTGTTCTATCCAACGATTTTCAAAGTAACGTTGCGCTGCCTTTTTTAACTGTCCTTCGGCCCCTTTTACAATACTGTTTAGCTTGTTGAGATCGAGGCCCCACATAGTGCGCAGTGAGGTCATAATATATTCGTTTAAACGGTCAGTTTCTGTAAGTAATTCCATTTCGGCAGGTATTTCTGCTTTTTCCAAAGCTTGTATGTATTTAGCATTGTTAGCTATGTTCCACTGCCGGGCCTCGCCATTGTAAGAATGGGCAGAGGGCCCAATTCCCAAGTATTTTACGCCTTTCCAGTAATTGGAGTTATGCCTGGAATAATGCCCCGGCTTGCAAAAATTGGAGATCTCATAATGTTCAAAACCATGGTTCTGCATGGCGTCCATTAACAATATAAACTGCTCGGCGCTTTGCTGTTCATCCATTGCACCCTGTTTTTTCTTTTTGATGAATGATGCCAGCGCGGTTTGGGGCTCAACTGTCATAGAATAGGACGATACATGAGGAATATTCAGTTCAAATATCTTATTGAGATTGTGCTTCCACTTTACATAAGTTAATAATGGATAACCATAAATAAGGTCGACGGTTATGTTTTCAAACCCAAGGTCCTGCGCCCTTTTTACAGATGCTTCAGCTTCGGCGGCACGGTGTACCCGGTTCATCCACTCCAAATCATCATCAAAAAACGACTGGATCCCTATGCTGAACCTGTTTATATCTGTTTGGCGAAGCGCCTGCAGTTTGGCTTTATCCAGGTCATCCGGGTTGGCCTCAATAGTAATTTCAGCATCTGCAGCTACAGTATGTAAACCGGTAATTGTACCAATAAGCAGGTTTAATTCATCAGCACTTAATATTGATGGGGTGCCACCGCCAAAGTAAATGGTTTCAATGGTATCGTTGCCCAAATAAGCTTTTTGCAGGTTAATTTCTTTAATCAATGCCTGCAAAAGCTCGTTCTTATATTTTAAAGAGGTGCTGAAATGAAAATCGCAGTAATGACACGCCTGTTTACAAAATGGAATATGGATATATATGCCAGCCATTGGGGATTAATAAAATGCAAAGTTAAACTATCCTTGTTAGGGACAGGTCTCCTATTTACTTAATTAATTTATAATCCTGAGTATCTGCATACTTGTCGGTAATCCATTGACAAACATATCCGTGTTTGTCCCAAGAAACAACTCTAACTAATATCTGTGATGATGAAGATTTATCATTATTTTTCAATGCTTGTTCATCGATTAGACCGAAAGTGTCTGGCGAAACAATACCCCATGTTAAGAATCGCCTTAAATCTACATTTCCTTTGTTGTCAGTATAGTCCATTGAACTTTTAGTCCTGTTAAATGTTGTTGCTTCCCCATTTGTAGAGGCGAATTGCCCGGTTTTAATATATTCAGGAACATATACTTTGTCCGAATACGGACAATTAAACCATGTGTTGGAAATGTTCGCGTTTAAATCAATTGTTCGCAGTTCTAATATTTGTAAGTCCTTGGAATTAGCGAATGTGTTTACGATGTGGGAATTAAAAAGAACGCGATCTTTAAAAATGTATTCTATCATGGCTGATTTGTTGCCATTGGGGTAAGCTACCATTAATAGTCTATAATTTGTTTTGTCAAAAAAGTTCATGGTCGTATAACCATTGTTCGCTTTGGCATTAACTACAAAACAGTCAAAGTTTTTAAATTTTTGGTCAGGAAGTCGGGACAATTGATAGTTAAGTTTTTTGTAACCATATTGAACTTGACCGTATGTTTTAAGTTTTACTTCTTCTTTTGATTGAATGTCAGTAACATGAATGACCGAGTTTCCGTCAACCCTGCTAATTTTATCTCCATTGAAGAACGTGGTCTGCGGAAAATGAGTTTTTGATAAAATACACTGAACATATTTTTCTCCAGTTTTTAATTTATCATCAATTATTGCTGTTGACTGGTCTGGTTGGATAAGTAAGTAATTAATTTGGACCGAATTTATTTTTGATATTCGGAGTTCACCACCGCAAAAAACTAATGAAGAATCTACAATTTGACTTGCGGTCAGTTTTCCTTGCTTCTGGGCAAACAAAAGTGTCGGAAAAAAATAAATTAAAGTTATTAAATGTCGTCTTGTCATTTGCGTAATTTATAAATTGCCTCTGACTCTCAAAAATACGCGACAAACCTTTCTTTTTAAAAACACAGAAAAACACATTTTAATGTATTTAAACTTATTGGTTTAAGCATTTGATTTACGGTGGAGAATATTGGAGCCGAAAGGATGGCCTCTTGCATGCCCTATAAACCAACTGTTTTTTAGTTGATATTTTTCATTCCGCATTGTTGCTTATTTGTTACTTTTAAGTTTTAAGTATTTGTAAATCAATTAAATATTCTGTTCCGGCCATGCTTTTATGAGAGCTTAAATTTATATAAATCGCAACGGACTAATAAGTATAATATTCATTGTCAGTATGCAACATAATTATTTCTGCGTTTTAATTAGCTTCGTTAATTTTGTTACTCCTATGTGTTTTATTGAATTTAAAGTAACAAATGGCGGCCTTAGAAATAAAAAATAAAAGCGCCAAATACAGTGTCCTGCTTATATCTATATGCTAATTCCGCTAATGGCAAGGTAAGCGCAAATCGGTTTTTACAGATTAATGTGATATAGATTACGCGGATGCAAATGCTGGTTTATTGAGACTGATAAGAAAATACTAAATCATTAAATGATCCGTAATAAATAAAAGAGAGAACGACTTAAGAGAAGCTTGCCACTAAGAAAAATGATTGTTGAAATACACCTGGTGACTATCGGGATAAATGAATTAAATGCAAAACAGGCATTACTCTCCATTTTCAAGATTAAGTTCTCTTAAAATCGAATTGTATTTTTCAAGTAAATGAATATATCTTTCCATCCAATAATATACTGTATTGGCATTGTCATCTAAAGCTGAAAGTTCTTTTGGGAAATTACCGGCAAAGCGTTTTTTTTCCTCCTCGAAACCTGGAATTTCTTTAGAAAAATCATGACCGGTAACCAGCCCGACTTTATAAAAAACTTCAAGATCAAGGTTTTCTGATTCAAACCAATTGTATAAGGTACGGCGGCTTACCTGTAGTTTACGGGCAATCTCACTGATGCCCATACAATCTTTTCTGACAGCTTTTTCTAAAACGCTTCCATAATTTAAACCGGCATTTTTATGAGCGACCTCAGCATTTTTATAAGCTATATCATCATTATCTTCAAAATGATTATCGTTAACAAATAAAGCACTCATGTCGCAGAATTTAATTTTTAGTAATAATAATAAATTATAACTAAATAATATTAACAAAAATCTTACCAATATTTTATTTTAACCGGTTTGAAGCTTATAGACGATTTTTTTTTACAAGCATTATACAACTATAAGTTGTTTTAGTAGACTTGTGTATTGAAATTCATCATAATTTCAGTAAATTTTCGTCACTTTCTTTATTTTAAAATGGGGTGCCTTTTAAAAAGCGAGCAAATAAAGAAATCGCAAATGGGGTAAAAAAATCTATAAAGTGTAGTTTAAATGGGTAATAAAATATACAGTGTGCATTGATTTTGGATATTAATTATTGATAAAACCCCGGTAGGGCTTATTCCGCAACATCGCCCAGGTACGATCATATGATATAATATAGTGCAGCTTTACAATTATGGCCATTGCCAGGCTTAGTGTAAAATACCCTAAACTAAACAGGGCTAAAACAGCACCGCCAAATAGCGCCCATTCCAATAGTAATCTTACAAGACCGGGAACTTCAACAGGTGCCGGCTTAGGGTCGTTTTGTATGCGAAACACGCCCCACAAAACGGCTGCTATTACCGGAAGGGCCAATGCCGCTGTATATTGCATCCAGCCCCTGGTTATATGCCAGCCCCAGTAGCCAAATGTAATAAGCATGGCTATTTCTAATAAAAACCTAATAGCTAAGTTTATTGGATTGGTGTTCATATACAAGTATAAGTTAATTGTTTTTCCTCATCCTGACTTCAAAGAAAGAGCTTCTTAAATAGCAGTTGTTTCTAAGGCCTTTCCTTGGAGAGGGTTTAGGCGAGGCAAAAACATTCGCTTAGTAATTAATTTAACACTAAATTGATTACGCTGTTATAAAACAATCAATTATTAAGGTAATTTTGTGGCATTATAAGGCATGCGTTATATATAAAATGAAGTTTAGTGTTTTTTGTTTTTTGTTAATAATAATTTGTTGCATGGTGGCTGGCGCCCAGCCAGATACAGTACCTGCAAAAAAAGATAGTAATTTAACAGCAGCACCAACACGCATAGTTTCTGTTCCGGTGCCTGATACTGCCGCTATGGCCAAAGAAAAACGCGAACAGTTTGTTGCCGATTCATTAGCCATGCTCTGGCTAAAGCCCGATTCATTGCGCGAAAATCAGTTTTTGAAGACGTTAAACAAAAATCCATTTGCTGATATTAATTCATTTTTAAATATTCCGTTAAAAACTAATATCCAGCTGCGCACTGGCGAGGTACGCATCTATCGTAATCCATGGCTTATTGCAATTATTATTTGTTTGCTGATATATACTGCACTGCTTAATGTTTTTTTAGGCAAGGATCTAAAATTGATTATACAATCATTTTACAGTAAACATACGCAATTGGATAAAGAGGGCGGCATGATCAATTCATGGGCATTTATAGGTTTGTTTGTATTGTTCAGCTTAACTTTTGGCCTTGTTTTATACCAGCTTACCATTTATTATAAAATAACTTTGCCTTTTAGCGGTTTCCGGCGGTTTGTTTTTCTTTCCGTATCAATAAGCTTACTTTTTGCCCTTAAATTTTTTGTATTGAAATTTATCGGTTTTGTTTTTGATATAAACAGGGTAGTTAGCGAATATATAGCTATATTAAACCTTACTTATTTTAATGTAGCTTTTGTTCTTTTATTTATCGCAATCTGCTTTAGTTTAATTTCAAGCAGGTTTATACCCGGGTTATTGATTTTTACAGTGGTGTTAATAGCTATAATATTTGCATGGCAATACCTGCGCAACAGTGTAAATATCATTTCTAACATTCGATTTCATAAATTTTATTTATTTATCTATCTTTGTGCCCTCGAAATTTGCCCCGTTTTAATTTTAATTAAAGCACTTAATAGATAAATTAAGGTTGTTACACGATTTGAATTTGGAAGAGAGAAAGAAAAAGGTTAAAAGCATTTTAGTTACTTTGCCTAAGCCAGAAAACGATAAGAACCCTTATGCCGAGCTAGCTAAGAAGCTCAATTTGAAAATTGATTTCAGATCATTTATTCATGTTGAAGGCGTGCCGGCTAAAGATTTTCGTAAGGAAAAAATCACCCTGGCTGATTTTAGCGCAGTAATTTTCACCAGCCGGAACTCTGCTGATCATTTTTTCAGGATCTGTGAAGAGATGCGTTTTGAGGTCCCGGTTGAAATGAAATATTTCTGCTTATCCGAAACTATTGCCCTGTATCTTCAAAAATACATTCAGTACCGTAAACGAAAGATCTTTTTTGGCAAACAAACCGCATCTGACCTTGCCGAAGTATTAAAAAAGCATTCGGGCGAAAAGTTTCTTTATCCTTGTTCAGACGTTGCGGCAGAAGAAACGCAAAAATTTTTGCTGGAAAACGGCTATAATTTTACTCCTGCTGTGCTTTTTCGCACTGTTTGCAGCGATCTTTCAGATCTGGCAGAAGTATTTTATGATGTTATTGCTTTTTTCAGTCCTTCAAGCATCCAATCGCTTTATAAAAACTTCCCCGATTTTAAACAAAACAATACCAGGATAGCAGCTTTTGGCGCAACTACCCATAAGGCTGTTTTGGAAGCGGGCCTTATAATGGATATCCCCGCTCCAACCCCAGGCGCCCCTTCCATGACGATGGCTATTGAGCAATACGTAAAACAGGTTAATAAATAACCGGATACTTAATCCGGATATATAATAACAATGAACGCCCCAATATCGGGGCGTTCATTGTATAATAGGTTCATTCACGGTTCCTGGTTAAGTTATTAAAGTATTAAATGCATGTTAATAAATTATTTAACCTGTTGAGCAATATTAGTATATTGCTCACTTAATCAACAATTTACCATGACTGCTAGGCAATTTGATTAACTTGTTTAAATTTATTTAATCCTGTTGCAACTATTTTCTTTATATTTCCGTAAAAATGCAAACTAATTAGCATAATGGTATTAGGCTAATTAATTGAAATTATGCTTTTATTAGCTATAGATTTATACTATTTCAACTGTAAATAGAATAGATTTGACTGATAAAAAATGTTTTTTGTGATATAATCCGTCAAAAGTAATATATTCGGGGGTTACATTGTGTTATATTTATATAGCTAACATTGATTTTTAAGATGAAACAATTATACTTTTTACTAGGGGTTTTGGCAGTTGGAATTTTAAGCGGATGTGGCAAGGGAGGCGACAGGGGCGAGCTTACAGGTGTTCCGCAACGCTCTTTCCGTGCTGAGGTCCCGTATGGTATGGTTTACGTCCCGGGTGGCTCGTTCCTTATGGGGCAAACAGACCAGGATGTTACCTTTTCACAAATTGCGCAAACAAAACAAGTTACCGTAGCTCCATTTTTTATGGATCAAACGGAGATCTCCAATAGTCAGTATCATCAGTTTGTAAACTGGGTTCGCGACTCAATAGCAATCACCAATTATATCAGCGACGACAAATATTATCTTAAGCCAGGTAAAGGCGCGTCTGCAAACCCAAGCGGAAAGAAATATATCAACTGGGCCTATGTAAAAAAATACCCGGTAATGAGTACTAAAAAAGGTAAGGCAAGCGCTGCAAATGCTTCAAAACTACAGGGAATGTATTACCAGGGCGATGACCGTGTTTTTGACCGCGACGAGCTGGATGTCCGCTTACTGAAATATAATTTTGCCTTAATGGTTTTGCGTAACGCAGCCGAGTATAAGAATGATAAAACCAAAAAACGTTCTGATTTCATATTACGTGATACTGTACCGGTTTATCCTGATACACTGGTTTGGCTGAGTGATTTTTCATACGCCGCCAATGAGCCTATGACAGAAGGTTACTTTTCTCACCCTGCATTTCGCAACTATCCTGTTGTGGGTGTAACATGGCGCCAGGCACGTGCATTCACAGTATGGCGCACACGCTATAACGAAGCTTATAAAGATTCAAGAAAATTAGCCCACCGTGCGCGTTACGAGCTGCCTACTGAATCTCAATTTGAATATGCATCCCGCGGCGGCAGGATAGGTACCGATTATCCATGGGGCGGGCCTTATCCAAAAAATGCTAAAGGGTGCCTGTTGGCTAACTTTAAACCCGGCAGAGGTAATTATACTGATGACGGCGGGGCATATACAGTAAATGTTAAGTCGTACTTCCCTAATGATTACGGTTTATATAACATGGCAGGAAACGTGGCCGAGTGGACGCTATCAGCATTTGATGAATCTGCTTCAACCTTTGTTCATGACCTTGCGCCTACATTTAACTACGAAGCTAAAGCAAGCGATCCCGAAGTACTGAAACGTAAAGTAGTACGTGGAGGCTCGTGGAAAGATATCGGTTATTTTCTTCAAAATTCAACCCGTACTTATGAATACCAGGATACAGCCAAATCATATATAGGTTTCCGCTGCGTAACTTCTTACCTTGGTCGCGACATAAGGGACAAACGATAAACACATTAATCAAATAAAAAATAAAATTTAATCTTTTTCAAATTACTATGGCAGGGAAGAAACAACCTTACGGAATTAATAATATCGTATCATGGGGCGCTACAGTGGTTATTGTAGGTCTGATGTTCAAAATATTGCACTGGCCGGGTGCTACCTGGTTTATTTCAGGAGGACTATCGGCAGAAGCCATTTTGTTCTTCCTTTTAGGATTCCAGAGAGAAGAGAAAGAACTTGACTGGAAGCGTGCCTATCCTGAGCTGGATGAAGACTATGATGGTGAGATGCCAAAGGCTACCAAGGCTGTATCAACGGGCGATAATTTTTCAAACACGGCAGCTTTAGATGCAATGTTGAGCGAGGCTAAAATTGGTCCTGAACTAATAGGGAGCCTTGCAAGCGGGCTAAGGACATTTGGCGATAAAGTGAACTCTATTTCACGTGTTACCGATGCCGGCGATGCAACTATTGCTTTCACCCAAAAAATTAAGCAGGCATCAGCAAGTTATGATAACTTAAACAATGCGTTTGAAAAAGCATCAGCAAATCTGGCAGATATGGCCAACTCAAATGTTGATTCAAAACCATACCACGAGCAGATCAATAAAATGGCTAAAAATTTAACCGCATTAAATGCTGTTTATGAGCTTGAGCTGCAGGATTCAAGCAACCATTTAAAATCAATGAACAGGTTTTATAGCGAAATGTCGGCAACCATTCAGGACTTTAATGCATCAGCAAATGATTCAAAACAATTTAAGGAAGAGGTTAATCGCTTAGCTAAGAACCTGTCGACATTAAACTCAATATACGGCAATATGCTTTCAGCAATGAATCAGCCACGCGTTAATTAAGGCTTATTAATTTTTATTTAATTAAAAACATAACATTTAAGACAAATGGCTGGAGGTAAGCAAACCCCAAGACAACGAATGATGGGTATCCTTTACCTGGTGCTTTTAGGCCTTGTGGCCTTAAGTGTACCGGATAATTTACTTGATGCATTTAAAAATATAAAGAATAGCCTGGATACATCCACATCTAATGTAGAAAAGGGTATTAGTACAACTTATACTTCTTTTGAGAATGGTAAGCTTAAGGAACAGCATGACCGGGCGCAGCCCATATATGATAGGGCCAAGAAAGCCACAGCTGTGGCAAAAGCCCTGAATGATTATATCCAGGCTTTAAGGGATCAATTAACTGCTGAAGGTGGTGGTATAAACACCACAACTAATGACGTTGAAAAACGGGATAACCTGGATGTTTCTCCCCGGGTAATGATAACCGGAAAAAAGGGTGAGGAATTACGCCAAAAGATTACTGAAACACGTTCCAGTTTACTGGCTTTGTTAAAGAATGACAAAGAAAGAGCCGGGGTTAATTTCTCACTTGAGGCTGTTGACCCGCCTGCAACTGCGGGACAAGGCCCTAAGAAAAATTGGGAGGAGGCTTATTTTGGAGAAGGGATACCTTTGGGTGCTACAATCACCACACTTGCCAAGATCCAAACTGATAATAAAAACGCTGAAAACGAAGTTGTTAAAAAAATATTGAGTGAAATTGATGTAGCACAGGTTACTTTAGATCAATTTGTAGGTGTTGCTGTTGCGCCAACAAGCTATGTATTAGCTGGTCAGCCATATACTGCAGATATTTTTTTAACTGCATATGATTCTAAATCAAATCCTATCATTACTGTTAACGGGGGAAACATTGCGGTAACAGGTGGCAAAGGGAAATATACTGTTAATACTTCAAAGGAAGGTGTTTTTACCTACTCTGGTAAAATTGGTGTGAAAGGCCCGGATGGTATTAAAACATATGATCTTCCAACACAAACTTACCAGGTTGCCAGGCCATCAGCTGTTGTGTCTCCTGATAAAATGAATGTATTATACATAGGTGTGCCAAATCCAGTTTCAGTTTCGGCTCCCGGGATCGGAAAAGAAAAACTTAGAGTAAGTATGACAGGTGGTAGTATAAGTGGCTCAAATGGACATTATACGGCTACCGTTACCTCTATAGGTGAAGCGACAATTACCGTTTCGGGTGAATTGGCACCAGGTAAAACATCTGTTTTGGGTAGCTCATTGTTTCGTACTAAACGGATCCCTGATCCTAAACCTCAGTTTGCAGGTAAAAGCAGCGGCAATACCAGTGCGGCTAACATAAGGGCGCAGGACAGGCTTTTTGCAAAACTTGACAACTTTGATTTTGATGCTAAATTTAACGTTACCCGTTTTACCTTAATGATTGCAAAGCCCCGCCAGGATGTTGTTATATTATCAGCAAATGGCGGTGAATTAACAAGCGCTATGCGTTCTGCTATGAATGGTGTTACGCCAGGTACAACTGTCGTATTTAAAGAGATTATTGCTGTTGGCCCTGATGGTACACAACGCGGACTTGATTCGATTGTATTAACTGCTAATTAAAAGAATTATGAAAACAAGGATTTTAATTGTTATACTTTGCCTGGCCTGCATAAGTTCTTATGCTCAAAAACGTAAGAAAAAAGCTGCTGCTACGCCACCTGCGCAAACGCAGCAACAACAACCTGCAGCAGTAAATCCCAATGCCACTACAAGTGCAAAACCTACAGGTATTGATACCACAAAAAAAGCAGGCCCGGTAAAGCCTTTTGAACCGCCGTTGGATGGCTATTTTAAAAAGGCCAATATTTTAAGCGCCAAAGTAACCCCATATCCTAATTTAAGGGAATCTGATGCTGCATTTGTTAAACGCGTATGGCGCGAAATTGATATCCGCGAAAAAATGAACGCATACCTTGCTTCGCCAAAACAGCGTTTAATTGAAGTTTTACTAACTGCTATTGACGCCGGCGAACTAACAGCATATGATCCAATTGCCAGCAAGGATGACCCGGGAGGCGACAGGTTTTTAGTTCCATTAGCACAGGGAAAGGCAAGGAGCAAAATGGCGGATAGCAGTGTAGTTGATAAATTTGACGCCAACGGCAACAAAACCGGCTCTACTGTACAGGCAGGAGAATTTAATGCCGATAGTGTTGTGAAGTTCCGGATTAAGGAAGATTGGATATTTGACAGGCAGCGGTCCATTTTTGAACCCCGTATAGTTGGTATTGCACCAATGATTAAGGTTAAGGTTGGCGCTACTGAAGATTATCAGCCGGCATTTTGGGTGAATTTTCAGGAAGCAAGGCACATATTGGCAACCAAAGAAATTGTTAGTCGAAATAATGATGCTACAGGGCTAAGCTTTGACGATGCCTTTGTAAAAAGGATCTTCACGAGTTACATAGTAAAAGAATCAAACGACAAGGACGAACGTATAAAAGATTACGCCAGTGGTATAGACCGGCTGTATGAAGCTGAACGGATGAAGAAAACCCTGATGGACTGGGAGCTTAATTTGTGGTCGTATTAATGTTGTAGTCCGAAAGTCAGTAAAGACCGAAAGATATAGAGCCTTTGCATTTTGCAGAGGCTTTTTTAATTTACGCTGTGTTAAACCCGCAGAAGCAAAGTTTTTTTTAAACTAATCTCTGGTCTCTAACCTCTGATCACTAAAATAAGCTATTATCGCTTTCGCTTGCTTCGTATTCACTACTTCCTGTAATTCAACCTCCGTTGCTGCACGCACTTTTTTAACAGATTTAAAGTATTTAAGAAGCTTTTCAGCGGTTGTTTTGCCAATGCCTTCAATAAGTTCAAGTTCGGTTACCAGGGTGCCCTTGTCGCGTTTTTTACGGTGAAAAGTTATACCGAAGCGGTGCGCCTCGTCCCTTAATTGCTGAATAACTTTTAAGGTTTCTGATTTTTTGTCGAGATACAATGGATATTGGTCGCCGGGGTAATATAGCTCTTCCAGTCGCTTGGCAATACCAATTACGGTTACCTGCTTATCAATGCCCAGTAGTTTAAGGCTTTTTAATGCTGATGATAGCTGTCCCTTGCCGCCATCAATAACTATTAGTTGCGGCAGCTCTGTACCTTCATCAAGCATCCGCCTGTAACGGCGGTGAACTGCTTCTTCCATAGTTGCAAAATCATCCGGGCCCTCAACGGTCTTCACATTAAAGTGCCGGTAATCCTTTTTTGATGGTTTTGCATCTTTAAAAACAACAATTGCCGATACCGGGTATTTACCCTGGAAATTGGAGTTATCAAAACATTCAATATGCCTGGGCAGCTGGTTCATCCGCAAATCTTTCATCATTTGCGTAAGCAGCCTTTCGGTCCTTATCTCTGGATTTAATTTTTCATACTGATCCAGCTTATCTCTTTTAAAGAAATGAACATTCTTTTGCGAAAGATCAAGCAGCTTCCTTTTTTCGCCCAGCTTTGGCACAGTGAATTTTATCTTAGCATCATCCAGATCTATATTAAACGGCACAATGATCTCCTTTGAATGGCTATCATACCGGCTCCTGAACTCGGATATGGCCAGGGTTAACAGCTCCTCATCACTTTCATCCAATCGTTTTTTTAGTTCGATGGTTTGTGTCTGGATGATTGTGCCGTTCATCACCTTTAAATAGTTAACAAAGGCATATTTCTCTTCGGATGCTATGCTGAAAACATCCACATCAGTTATTGATGAATTTACTACGGTTGATTTGCTCTGGTAATTGTCCAGCAGCTCGAATTTTCTTTTTAAGCGGTGCGCTTGTTCATAATTCATATCGCTCACGGCCTTCTCCATATCAGCTTTAAGGTTACGCAGCACAGCACCAATTTTGCCGTTTAAAATATCGGTTATTTCTTCAATGCTGTGATCATAGTCGTCCTCTGTCTGGTAGTTTTGGCAGGGGCCTTTGCAATTGCCCAGCTGGTACTCCAAACAAACTTTAAACTTTCCCTTGTCAATGTTTTCACGGGTAAGTGCCAGGTTACAGGTACGTAAGGGGAAAGTTTCTTTTATAAGCCCCAGGATATTGTGCATCATACTCACAGAGGCATAAGGCCCCAGGTATTTTGAGCCATCCCGAATAATGCGCCTTGTATAAAATATGCGGGGAAAATGCTCATTCTTAATGATGATCCATGGATAGGTTTTATCATCTTTCAGCATCACATTATATCGCGGCTGATGTTTTTTTATCAGGCTGTTTTCCAGCAGCCAGGCGTCAACTTCGGTATCAACAATAGTAAATGTAATATTCCTGATCTTTGATACCAGTACCTTTGTTTTGGCATTTACATGGTTGTCCTTGTTAAAGTAGCTGGTAACACGGTTACGCAGGTCTTTCGCCTTACCAATATAGATCAGTTCCTTCTCATCATCCCAAAACTGGTAAATACCGGGTTTGTGAGGTATGTTCTTTAATACGACTTTATAATCAAATATTGTAGTCATTGTCATTTGGTCATTAAGTCATTGTGAATGACTTAGTAATATAACAAATGTCATTGTGAGGAACGACGCAACCTCTGCAAAGGACATTCATGGAACTTAGTTTACATGGTGAATGTAAAGCTTGTCAACTGTCAGGGCGCTACATAACCTCAAGGTTCATGATCAGCGAGTGCAGAAGTTGCTTCGGTCCTCGCAATGACGATGTTAATAATTAACGATATTACAACTTTAAAACATTACAACTTTCCAACCTTTCAATAAACTAGAACCCTAGTTTTTTATCCACCTCACCCGTTCCTTGTTGTTGCTGCTTATACGCGTTGCAATCCATAACAATATTTACACCATTTTTTGGTGCATCAAAATCGACGTTCCTTTTAATGCCGAGGGCTGGGTTGTCATATACCCGTTTCATAAACCCGGCAAAAATAGGCAGGGCCGAGTTAGCGCCTTCCCCAAGCCTTGTTGAACGGAAATGGATGTCGCGGTCTTCACAGCCTGTCCACACGCCGGTAACAAGCTGCGGAGTAATACCCATAAACCAGCCGTCCGAGTTGTCTTGAGTGGTGCCTGTTTTACCGCCTATAGGGTTATGAAACCCATATTTGTACATCAGCCTTGATCCTGTACCTTCTTCAATTACACCTTTAAGCATATAGGTCATTACATAAGCGGTTTGCACATCCATGGCCTGTACTACCTTGGGGGTGTGGGTGTATATCACATTGCCATTTTTATCTTCAATACGCAGTATATAAGTAGGCTCCGTCCAGGTACCGTGATTGGCAAATACCGAGTATGCGCCTGTCATATCATATACCGAGGCATTAAACGTACCCAGGCATATGGAAGGGTACGGCGGTACATCGCTGGTGATCCCCATTTTTTTTATCAGCTCCATCACCGGGATGGGTTTAACTTCGTTCATAACATAGGCGGCCACGTAGTTTTGCGAATAGCCCAGGGCCTTTCGTAATGTTATGGAACCCTGCAGCCAATCTGATGATGATTGTTTTGGGGTCCATGGCCCTGATCCATATCCCGTTATAGTTACCGGTACATTATCAACCTCCTGGCAAGGCGAAAACCCGTTTTCAATAGCTACCGAATAAGTAAAAGGCTTAGCTGTTGAACCTACCTGCCGGGTTCCAAGCTTTACCTGGTCATATTTAAAATGTTCAAAGTTTGTGCCGCCTACCCATGCTTTTACATAACCTGTGGTAGGATCCATGCTCATCATGGAATTGCGGAGCATCATCTTACTGTACACAATAGAATCGATAGGTCTCATCACCGTATCAACATTCCCCCTCCAGGTAAAAAGTTCCAGGCTATCGCGGGTATTAAAATTCTCCTTTATTTCATCTTCCGATTTTCCCTGCAATTGTAGCTCCTTATACCTGTCAGACCTGAACATGCCCTGGTCAAGCAGCAACTTGTAGTTTTTAATGGTCTTTGCGCGGCTAACGCCTTTCCATTGGGCATTAAACTCATCTTGCAATATATGCATATAATCATGCTGAGCTTCTTCGGCATATTGCTGCATGGTTGCATCAATGGTAGTGTATATTTTTAGCCCGTCGCGGTCAAGGTCATATGCAGAACCATCAGATTTAGTGATATTCTGATCTTTAAAGATCTTTTGGATCTCCTGCTTTAATACTGCCCTGAAATAAGGTGCACGCCCGTCGTTATGGGTGGTTTGGGTAAAGTTAAGTCCAAGTGGTTTTCCCCTTAGCTCAGCTAATTGCCCACTGCTTAAAAATCCCTGGCCTTCCATCAATCCTAAGATAAGGTTACGGCGGTTTAACGCCCTATCCGGATGCCTGATGGGTGAATAGACCCCGGTGCCTTTAAGCATGCCTACCAGCAATGCGGCCTGGTCAGGGCTAAGCTTATCAGGCGTAACATTAAAATAGGTACGCGCAGCCGACTTAATGCCGAAGGTATTATAGGCGCCAAAATCAACCGTATTTAAATACATGGTAACTATTTCCTGCTTGGTGTAGCGGCGTTCCAATTGTATAGCAATTATCCACTCTTTAAGCTTTTGGGTAAAGCGTACAAAAGGGTTGTGAGAGATTTGCCCCGAAAAAAGATTTTTTGCGAGCTGCTGGGTAATTGTGCTGGCGCCCTGTTTTTTGCCTATCAGCGTAAAGAAAACAATGCCCGGCAAGCGTTGAAAGTCAATACCTGAATGTTCATAAAAACGAACATCTTCAGTAGCTATCAAGGCATTAACCACATTTGGCGACAATTGTGAATAATTTACGCTTGAACGGTTTTGTACGTAATAAGTACCTAAAACTGTTTTATCTGCAGCAAGCACTTCAGATGCCTGGTTGCTTTTAGGGTTTTCAATGGCTCTGAATGATGGCAGCTGGCCAAATAAGCCAAAATAAGTTACAACAAGCATCAATACGAAAAGTGCTAAAAAGCAAATAACAGTTTTCCATATGTACCAATTATATCTTCGTATATCTTGTGGTGCAAGTTTAATGCTCATGGTTAGAAGTTTTTCTGATAATAGTCTAAATAACTATCCAATAATTTTGCGTCGGCTAATTTATTCAGATTTTCCTGTGATATAATAAAAAAGCTGTATTTATCCTTTGGCACTTTCATAATATCAGGCAACAGCGGGATAACTTCGCGGGCATATTTTTTTACATCTGCAAGTTTCAAAAAGCGGCCTATATAAATTACCTGGTTATCGGCCCCTACAGCCATAAGCTGATGTTTAAGTCCCTTGCCGGGATAATTGGCCCTTATAAATTGTCCAAAACCAAAACGCGATGAAGCCAAATTAGTTGTGCCGCTTTTAACATTTACTGCAAAGTAATAGTTTGTACTATCATGCATTGTAAAAACAGAAGTGATCACATCCGGTTTAATTTCCCGTTGTTCTATAGCAGGTGTTATTACAATATTTTTCTGCACCGATTGTGTAATGGTATCATGTTTAACCGGCGGTGCTACAGTATCCCGAACCGGTGGCTTAGCTGCCGGGGTAACCGGCGCAGGCTGCTGCGCTATCACCTCAGGTTGTTTAACAGGCTGCTCAATCGGCGGGGTAATTTGCGGAACGTCTTTTTTCACCACTATGGGTTGTTTAACCGGAGGCAATATAGTTGGTGTTATTTTTGGCGGAGCCTGGCGCGGTTGTTCAGCCGCTATCTGTTGCTGTCTTTCAATCCTAACCTGTGGCTGGTTAATCGCATTCGGATCTACTTTAGGGCGATAAGCGGTTTCTTTCTGCAAAGCCGGATCAAGGGTAAACGGTATGTCCTGCGGGTTATCATCCGTAAGTACCACCGGCCTTGCCTGCAATTCGGCAAGGTTAGTATTTATATAAGCCAACTGCTGGTTAATTAAAGGGGTAACTAACCTGTCATCCGGAAACTTTTGCGCAATTTGCTTTAAGCTGTCGACAAAAGGGGTTATGGTTTCATTATGTCCCTCGGCTATGGTTTTAAGGTAATATAGCTGAGCCGATAGTTTATTGCCGGGGTATTGTTTAAACAATTGTGGCACACCGGTAATAACAGCTGTATACTTTTTTTGTGAATACAGGTCAAACACCCGGTTATAGGCCTGCGTGAATTCTGTATTTTCATCTTCCATCTTTTTAGCAAAATCCGGATCTGAAATTATTTTGGCAAACGGGGTATCGGCATATTCCTTTAAAAGTATGTTTTTATACTGATCAGATTTTGGTTTATCCACATCGCTGTACAGCCGGTATAAATTATAATATATGGATGCTTTATTAGCATCATTAGGAAAACGGCGAAGAATGTTTTCATAAACAGCAATGGCTTCCTTTTTATCTCCCAAAATATCGCGGTAAAAATTAGCAATATCTATATAGGCATGATAGATCTTTAAATTTGATTGCGCAAGCAGTTCGGGCGTAAGCGGTAAGCTTTTTGTAAGCTCAGCACGATAACCTCCTGCGGTTGCTGTTTTAGGTTTAGCCCCAGGCTGCCCTCCCACAGGTGCATCAGGATCTATATTGCTGGTATTTACCGAGTTGGCTGTTACATCACTGTTTGAGCGGCTGCTGCGGCGCCAGTTATCCTCCAGCTTGCGGTCGCCCCATTTTCGTTTAAAATCACTATAACCTCTACTAACGGCATTTGAATTATAGAAATAGAAGGAATTAGATGCATTGGCCTGGCCCGAGCGGGGCCCAGATGTTTCAGTAACCCCTGTAGTAGCCGCTGCCGCACTCGCAGCATTCAGATCTGCCTGTTGTTGCAGCGTATTATCGCTAACCATTTTATCAATCACCGCACTCCGTGTTTTCTCGTCCATTTTAGCCAATGCCTGTAAAGTATCTTCGCGGGCAATAGTTTGGTAGCCATCTGCCAGTAACTGCAGGTTGGCATTCGTCTTTTGTATCGATTGGTATCCCGGGTAATTAACAGGCAGGCTGGTTAATGTACTGTCATAATATTTTTTTGAGCTCAGGTAATCTGCCTTGTTTTTAAAGTAGATGGTAGCAAGTCGCAGGTAGGAGAGGCCTTTCTGATTCTGGTTCTTAACACTGTTACTAACTGATAGTTTATAGTTTTTAATGGCGCCGTCAACATTTTTATCAATCATTTGCAGCTCGGCCACCTGGAAATAGATCTGGTCCTTAAAATCTTTGTTATTAGGCTCTTTTAAAAGGGCAAGTAAACGTCCGGTGCGGTTTGTTTTAATTCCATCGCGGGCATCATCAATTCTTATCCGGTTTAAACTGGCGTTAAAAGCCATCTCGAATGATACATTGCTGCTTGCTATTTTATTATAGTTTTTAATAGCTCCGGCCGGTTTTTGATTGAGTTCCTGTAGCTGGCTTAAAATAAACGTCCAGCGAAGGCGCTGCATTTTATCCCTGCAATAACTTATAGCCTGTTTGGCCATTTCTTCGCCATCAACATACTCCTGCACATTAATGTCGTATTGCAATTTAGTAGCATAAACGTCAGCAATAAGACGCTTATTTTTTTTGGGGTCGATATTTTGTATTGCGCTGTCTATAGCTATTTTAGCTTGTGGCAGATCATGCAGATACATTAGCGACCGGGTTTTCCAAACCAGGGCATCCTGTACCAGGTCCAAACGTTTTGGGAACGATTTGATAACGTAGTTTAAAAACTCGGTTGCATTAAAATAGTTCCCCTCAAGGTAATTAGCCTTTCCTAAAACCAGGTAGGCGTCGCCCAGGTAACTACTCTGTTCTTTAATGTTTATTATTTTGTTTCCTTTAACTATTGCTTCTTCCAGATCCTTATCCGGTATTCCTGATTGGGCAATGGTATCAGGATAAACACTCAGGATCTCGTTATAATTGTCAACAAATGATGATGCATAGCTCACCTGCTTTTGCCTTAAGATCTCTTTAGCATTAAAAAGAATGTTGTAATGGGCGGTTAGGTTTTGCATTGTGCGGTTAAATCCGCTCTTTTTTTCAAGTGAACACCCTGCTGTGATAATTGCCAACGCAAAAAGCAGGAACCTGATTTGTTTTAATACTTGAAATTTAGAAATTCGATCCAATGTAAAGGTGGTTGTAAAAGCCTCGCTAATTTAATAACAATTATGCAATAGGATTAATAAATTTGCATATGGCCAAAGATGAACAAAAAGAAAGCAACGACAACGGTAACCCCGGAAATAACTATAGTAAATTTATGGGGATAGCATTCCAGATGATCGTGATAATTGGCCTGTTCTCATTTGCAGGTTATAAGATAGACCAGTCAGCAAATCATAGCGTAAAGTGGGTAACTGCAGTACTATCACTTACCGGGGTTTTTATATCTTTGTACGTTGTTATAAAGTCGATAAAAGATTGATCAAAAACAATTACAAACCCAGTCCTTATGAAAATTTACCAGGCATTATTATTTTTTTTATGGTTTACCTTTATTATTGCCATACCGCCATATTATTTAAAGAACTATGGACACGCTGAATTGATAATGCCCGACTTCTGGCTTATCTTCTCTTTCTTAGCAGGGCTAACGCTTTTGGTGGTAACAAGCATATTGGTTGTACGCCAAATGTACCCTAATATGTTCTCAGAGGCATTTATGGGTGCAACAGTTTTCAAGATCCTGTCATGCCTCATTTTTGTGTTGGTTTTCCTGGTAAAAAACAAGGTAAATAAGTATGTTTTTATAGGCGATTTTTTTTACGTATATTTCTTAAATACAGCCTTTGAAGTTTATATTTTGTTACGTACCTTGCGGCACAAAATTTTAAGGTAGAAAACTTCATTTAGATGATAAACGGCTCGATTTTGAAATCAAAAATTTTTAACATATCATTAATTTGTGCGTTTTTTTTAGCGTTAGGGGGATTTCCAACCAAAGCGCTGGCGCAGGAAAATAAGGAAGAGGGTGCTGGAAAGAAGTTTGACCCGAAAGAAACTATAATGGAACATATTGCTGACAAGCATGAGTGGCATATGTTCGGAAAGTCATATATCCCGCTACCGGTAATACTTTATACCGATAAAGGGTTAGAAATGTTTTCATCGGCACACCTGCAGCCACAGGGTGCAGTTTATACCGGCAAGTATTATAATTATATGCTGGTAAATAATAAAATAAAAGTTGCTGCTGCCGATAAGCAAATTGATGCTGTTAATAACAAAAAGGTTTGGGATTTCTCCATCACCCAAAACGTTGCCAGTATGTGGATGACAGGTATTATTCTTTTGCTTGTATTCTTCAGCGTTTCAGGAACTTATAAAAAACGTGCTGGCAAAGCGCCTAAAGGTTTACAATCATGGATGGAGCCTTTGATCTTGTTTATAAGGGATGATGTTGCCCTGCCAAATATTGGTGTTAAGTATAAAGCATATATGCCTTTATTGCTTACCATATTCTTTTTTATATTGATCAATAATATTTTCGGGATGATCCCTTTCTTCCCGGGTGGTTACAACCTTACCGGTAATATTGCAGTTACCCTTGTATTAGCAGTTATTATACTTTTGGTTGTTAACCTGAAAGCCAATAAACATTACTGGAAACACATATTTGTACCTAACCCATGGTGGTTATTCCCTATCATGATCCCGGTAGAAATTGTTTCTATATTTTCAAAGCCTATTGCATTAATGATCCGTTTGTTTGCTAACATAACAGCCGGCCACATTGTTGTGTTGAGTCTTGTTTCGTTAATATTTATATTTAACAGCTTGTGGATCTCACCGGTATCGGTTGTGTTTGTGGTATTTATTGATACGATAGAAGTACTGGTAGCGTTTTTACAGGCTTATATTTTTACGATGCTTACTTCCCTGTTTATAGGGATGGCTATACAGGAGCATCATGATCATGAGGTGATTTAAAATTAATTATTCTATATATACACTTTAAATTTTTAAACAATGACAGGAGGATATGGTCCTATCGGTGCAGGTTTAGCTGCTATTGGTGCTGGTATCGGCATCGGACAGATTGGTGGAAAAGCTGTAGAAGCTATTGCACGCCAGCCTGAAGCTATTTCTAAAATTCAAACTAACATGATCATCGCTGCGGCCCTTGTAGAAGGTGTTGCATTGTTTGCCGTGGTAGTGGCTTTGCTCTAATTATTATTAGGCAACAGAGAAACAAAACATCCCGGAACGGTTGGTTCCGGGAATGTGTTAAGATTCATTAAAAAGTATCATACAGTAATAAATAAAATATAATGGAATTAGTTACACCTGAAGTAGGTTTAATTTTCTGGACAACACTATCATTCCTGATCCTGTTGTTCTTACTGGGTAAATTTGCCTGGAAACCCATCTTAGCCGCTGTAAACGAGCGTGAGCAATCTATTGAAACTGCTTTGTCAAGAGCTGAAGCAGTTAAAGAAGAAATGGCACGTTTAACCAGCGAAAACGAAGCTTTGCTTAAACAAGCACGTGCAGAACGCGATGCTATTTTATCAGAGGCTACTAAAGTAAAAAACCAGATCATCAGCGATGCTAAAGAGGCTGCACACAAAGAAGGCTCCCGCCAGATTGACCTTGCCCGCATCGAGATCAATAACCAGAAAGCAATTGCTATGGCTGACGTTAAAAACCAGGTAGCATCACTTTCATTGGAAATTGCCGAGAAAGTATTGCGCAAGCAATTTGAAGATCAGAAAAAACAAGACGAACTGGTTAAGGATCTTTTAAAGGAAGTGAAATTAAGTTAATATCGGATTTCGGATGTTCAATTTCGGATTTAAGAAAATGAAATTTAGCATCTTATCCAATAAGAAATCTTAAGTAAATCAATTCCGAAATCGAACTTCCGAAATCCGAAATAAAAATATGTCAGAATTAACAGTAGCAGCCAGGTACGCAAAATCAATCATCGATCTTGCAGAAGAGCAAAATTTGGTTGAGCCAATTAAAGGCGATATGGAGCTTTTCCTGCACACTTTAAAGGCAAACCCTGAATTAAAAGCGGTTTTGGCTAACCCTATAGTATCTCACTCAAAAAAGGTAAAAATACTCGAAGAGATTTTTGCTGCAAAGGTGAATAAGGCAAGCCTTGCTTTTTTTAAGCTGATGGTGAACAAAGGCCGGGGCGAGGTTTTATATGCCACCGCCAGTGAGTTTGTTAACCTGTATGATATTAAAAAGAATATCACTCATGCTTCAGTAGTATCGGCAACGGCCTTGTCTGATGCTAACAAACAAAAAATGATAGCTGATATCCAGGCTGCAACAGGTGGTACTGTAAAACTGGAAGCTAAGGTTGATCCGTCATTAATAGGCGGATTTGTTTTAACCGTTGGCGACAGGCAGATTGATACCAGCATTGCAAGCGATTTACATAAATTGAAAAAAGAATTTGCCCACAGGGTAGTTCCAGTTAAAAATTAAAAACTAAAACTCTAAAATAAATAAAAAATGGTAGAGGTAAGACCAGACGAAGTATCAGCAATTTTGCGTCAGCAATTGGCAGGCTTCAAGTCAGAATCTGAATTAGAAGAAGTGGGTACCGTACTCCAGGTGGGTGACGGTATTGCACGCGTTTATGGATTAACAAAAGTACAATCGGGTGAGCTGGTTGAGTTTGGTACCGGTTTACAGGGTATCGTACTTAACCTTGAAGAAGATAACGTGGGTGTGGTATTGTTAGGTAAATCCGATGATATTAAAGAAGGTGATACCGTTAAACGTACTAACAGGATTGCTTCTATCAACGTTGGCGAAGGCATGCTTGGCCGTGTTGTTGATACATTGGGAAACCCTATTGATGGTAAAGGCCCTATCGTTGGCGAAACTTATGAAATGCCTTTGGAGCGTAAAGCGCCGGGTGTTATCTATCGCCAGCCGGTTACCGAGCCATTGCAAACAGGTATTAAAGCTATTGATGCAATGATCCCTATCGGCCGCGGACAACGTGAGCTTGTGATTGGTGACCGTCAGACAGGTAAAACTGCTGTTTGTATCGATACCATCATCAACCAGAAAGAATTTTATGATGCCGGCAAACCGGTAATATGTATTTATGTTGCCTGCGGCCAAAAAGCTTCAACAGTGGCAAACATTGTACGAACACTTGAAGAAAAAGGCGCTATGCCATATTCTATCATTGTTGCAGCCAGTGCGTCAGACTCTGCTACTATGCAATTCTTTGCTCCGTTTGCAGGCGCTGCCATTGGCGAGTACTTCCGCGATACAGGTCGCCCTGCATTGATCATTTATGATGATTTGTCAAAGCAAGCGGTTGCTTATCGTGAAGTATCCTTATTATTGCGTCGTCCGCCGGGCCGCGAGGCTTATCCGGGTGACGTGTTTTACCTGCACAGCCGTTTATTAGAGCGTGCCGCCAAGATCAACCAGAATGATTCAATTGCCCAGGCGATGAATGATTTGCCTGAGTCTATCCGTGGCCTTGTAAAAGGTGGCGGTTCATTAACTGCGTTGCCTATTATTGAAACACAGGCAGGTGACGTATCAGCTTATATCCCAACCAACGTAATTTCAATTACCGATGGTCAGATCTTCCTTGAATCAAACTTGTTTAACGCAGGTGTTCGTCCGGCTATTAACGTAGGTATCTCTGTATCACGTGTGGGTGGTAACGCGCAGATCAAATCAATGAAGAAAGTTGCCGGTACATTAAAACTTGACCAGGCTCAATACCGCGAGCTTGAGGCTTTCTCAAAATTCGGGTCAGATTTGGACGCATCAACAAAAAACGTACTTGATAAAGGTGCCCGTAACGTTGAGATCCTGAAACAAGGCCAGTACTCACCGGTAACAGTTGAAAAACAAGTTGCGGTTATTTACTTAGGTACAAAAAACCTGATGCGTAACGTACCTGTAAACAAGATCCGTGAGTTTGAAAGCGAATTTACAAGTCAGCTTGAAGTGCGTCATCCTGAAATATTAGCTGCCCTTAAAGCAGGTAAGTTTGATGATACAATAACCGGCGTACTGGAAACAGTTGCTAAAGAGCTGACAGGAAAATATTAATTAGTTCAAAGTCTGAAGTCTTTAGTCCTGAGTCAATAGACTTTAGACTAAAGACTCGGGACTAAAGACTCAACAAAGCATGGCTAATTTAAAAGAAGTAAGAAACAGGATAAAGTCCGTAAGCTCAACACAGCAGATCACCAAGGCTATGAAAATGGTTTCGGCGGCTAAGTTGAAACGGGCTACCAACGCTATTGTACAATTACGCCCTTATGCCAATAAGCTGAAAGAGCTGCTGGCAAACTTGTCTGCAAGTTTAGAAGATGGATCATCGCCATTTTTACAACAGCGCGAGCCAAATAAGGTATTGGTAGTTGTGGTTTCATCAAACCGTGGTTTGGCCGGGGCTTTTAACGCTAACGTTATAAAAACTGCCAACAACGTTATAGCCGAAAAATACAGCGAGCAGTTAAGAGCAGGCAATGTATCAATTGTGGCTATAGGTAAAAAAAGTCAGGAGTTTTATCAGAGGCGCAAATACAACGTTATTGGTAACAACAATGACCTGTACCTTGACCTGAATTTTGAAAATACATCGGTAATTACCCAAAGTATTATGGATGGTTTTTTGAAAGGCGAGTATGACCGTGTTGACCTGGTATACAATCAATTTAAAAATGCTGCAATGCAGATATTAACGGTTGAACAGCTGTTGCCTGTTCCAAAAACCGAGAGAAAGGAAGAGGCTAAAAAGGATACTAAAACTCCTGATAAGGCTGCCAGCCAAACCCAGGTTGATTACATCCTCGAACCCTCACAGGAAGCAATTGTTGAACAGCTGATCCCAAAAAACATAAAAACCCAGTTATACAAAGCAGTGCTTGATTCAAATGCATCTGAGCATGGTGCACGTATGACGGCAATGGATAAGGCTACTGAAAATGCGGGTGACCTGTTGAAGGCACTGAAGCTAGCCTACAACCAGGCACGGCAGGCAGCAATTACTACCGAGCTTACCGAAATTGTGAGCGGCGCGGCAGCATTGTCGGCACAGTAATTTTATAAGAATCTTATATTGAAAGGCTTCTCTGAAAAGAGCGGCCTTTTTTATTTTTGTCTATTTTCTTGTCTATGTCATTGCAGCGCAGCGCTTGCAATGACATAAAATACCGAAAATGAACAAATCTCCCCTTACTTTGTTAATCTTTTATGACAAAGCCAGTAAACGCAATTGATAAACCATCATCAACACATAAACCGGTTGATAAGGGTAGTAAAAGTAAGGTGAGGAAAGAGGATAGTGAATACAAAGCCGATAAGCCTCACGGCGGCGATATTGCTAAAAAGCACGAGCGGGAAGAGCAGCCGGTGCACCCCGGCGATAAGCGCAAAGTATAGCGCAAATTAGTTTTGGGGTAATGCAACGCTTTGTGAAATTTATGGTCATATTTATGTGTGCCATTAACTAATAACGAAGCCGTTAACTCTTAGCTCCATGAAAATTAACCTTACCTTTTTATTGCTTTTATGCTGTGTAGCGGGATGCTCGCAAGATATCCCTGTGGCGCAGCAAACACAAATAGATTCTGTTTTTAAAGCTTACACGCAACCTGGCAGCCCCGGCGTAGCTGTTTTAATTATAAAAGATGGCAATGTTGTTTTTAAAAAGGGTTATGGTTTGGCCAGCCTTGAATACAATATACAGGTAAGCACTACTACGGTTTTCGATATTGCTTCGGTATCCAAGCAATTTACAGGGTTCGCCATTTCGACATTGATACAGCAGGGAAAGATTTCGCCTGACGACGACATCCATAAATACCTGCCCGATGTGCCGCAGTTTAACAAGCCGATGACCATCCGCAACCTTATACACCATACCAGTGGTTTGCGCGACTGGCCGGCTGGCCTGCATGCCGCAGGCTGGCGCTGGGACGAAGCGTTTAGCTACGACGATATTATGCGCATGGTGAGCAAGCAACGCGACCTTGATTTTGAGCCGGGTTCGCAGTACTCTTACTCAAATACCGGCTATAACCTGCTCGCCGCTATTGTGGCCAAAGTAAGTAGCAAAACTTTCCCGGATTGGATTGCTGAAAATATATTTAAACCGCTGGGTATGAATTCATCGCAGGTGTTGAGTGATTATTCGAATGTTGTGAAAAATTTGGCGGGTTCCTATTCGCCTAGTGGGCGGGGCTACAGCAAAAATAATGATGAGCTTACGGCCTGGGGCTCAAGCTCAATAGTTACCACCGCCGAAGACCTTTCAAAATGGATGATTAACTTCCAGCGATCGTTGGATAAGCGCGACCCGGTTTATTTAAGAATGATAGAAACGGATTTGCTTAATAATGGACAAAAAAATAACTATGCTTATGGGTTGGCAGTGGGCGACAACAACGGGATACGAAACATACAGCACGACGGCGGCTGGGCTGGTTTCAGGACCATTATTTCAAATTACCCGGATGAAAAGCTTTCCATTATCTTGCTAAGTAATCACGGTAATTTCGACTCGGGGGCAAATGCTGATGCCATTGCGCAGCTGTTTTTAAAACATAAGCTAAAGGCTGGGCCGGCACGCCCCGATATTAACAGCTTGCCAACCATTAAAGTCGACAGCTCAATACTAAAAAAATATACCGGCACCTATCAATTGGGCACAGGCTGGTACGCTACATTTACCCTTGAAGACGGCAAACTAATGGTACAGGCAAACGGCGAAAACAAATTTTCGACAGATTTAAAAACAGATACATCGCTTTGGGTGCCGGCTTATGGCGCTTCTGTAACATTTACCGGCATAACTGATAAAGCGGGTGCGCTTAAATACAAGGACATTAATGCAAAAAGAATAGTCCCTATAAAAGCCGACCTATCGCAGCTTAATGAATATGCAGGCAGTTACTACAGTCCCGAACTGGAAGCATCTTACCGTCTTACAGTTGAAAACGGAAAGTTGGTTGCACACCACATGCGCTTGGGCGATTTTGCTTTCGACCCCGATATTGCCATTGCGGGCGGCTTTAGCAGCTATAACGGGAACATCGCATTTTATAAAAACGGGCAAAATAAAGTTTCCGGGTTTAAGTTGACTAATGGAAGGATCAAGAATATCGTTTTTAATAAACAATAGAGGCGGCAGTGCGTTGGTGAATTTTTTTTTATGAACCATCAACTATGAACTTTACTCCTTCACAATCCCCGCTGAATTAAATTGCAAATCGTAAAGCTTACGATAGTAGCCGTCTTCAATGCGCAGAAGCTCCTGATGGGTGCCCATTTCTTTTATCTCGCCATGATCAAGTACTATAATTTTATCGGCATTTTGAATGGTTGACAGGCGGTGAGCAATTACAATAGCTGTACGGCCCTGCATAAGCTTGCTGATGGCATTTTGGATCAGGATCTCTGTCTCAGTATCAACAGATGAGGTAGCTTCATCCAGCACAAGGATAGTGGGATTGTACACCAATGCCCTGATAAAAGAAATTAACTGCGACTGCCCTGCCGAAAGAGTTGAGCCTCTTTCCATCACATTATAATCATACCCCCCCGGTAGCCGCTCTATAAACTCATGTGCGCCAACATCTTTTGCTGCCGCGATGATCTGCTCGCGTGTTATTTCCGTATTGCTAAGGCTGATGTTGTTGGCAATAGTGTCTGTAAACAAAAAAACATCCTGTATAACGGTTGCAATATGCGAGCGCAGATAGTCAACATCATATTCCCTTATATCTATACCATCAACTTTAACCTCTCCTTTGCCAATCTCATAAAAGCGGTTCAGGATGTTTATGGTTGACGATTTGCCGGCACCGGTTGCACCAACCAGCGCCAGGGTTTTGCCCGGCTGCAAGTGAAAGCTGATGTCTTTTAAAACCCAGTTCTCATCATTGTAGGCAAACCAAACATTATTAAATTCTATCTCGCCTTGCAAAACAGCGGGATTTAATTTCCCGGTGTTAATAGCTATCTCATCTGTATCCAAAACTTTAAAGATGCGGTCGGCACCGACCATGCCCATTTGCAGGGTGTTAAATTTATCAGCCAGCTGGCGGATGGGCCTGAAAAGTATATTTAAGTAAACTATAAATTCCAGGATCATCCCGGGGGTAACCCCGTTTGGCGATGCTGAGATAGCCCTTAATTGCTGATCGCTCAGGATCCTCTTACAACCATACCATACCATTAGGCCCATACAGCAGGCAAACAATATTTCAACCACCGGGAAAAATATAGAATAATACCAGTTTGAGCGGATATTCGCATCCCTGTATTTCCCGTTAACGGCTTTAAATTTTCGCATCTCCTGGTCCTCCCGGGCAAAAATCTGGATAACGCTCATCCCCGAAATGTGCTCGGCCAAAAAAGTGTTCAGATGCGCAACCTGTGTACGCACCTCCTGGAAGGATGATTTGATAGCCTCCTTAAAAACATAGGTAGACAGGAACAAAAAAGGCATCGGGATAAGCGTAATGAAGGCAAGCTTCCAATCTTTAAATATCATGTACCCTATAATAGCAACAACCAGCAGCAGATCGCCCATAATAGATATCAGGCCTTCCGAAAAAATATCTGCAATGGTTTCCAGGTCTGATACTGTGCGCGTAATCAGCATCCCGATAGGTGTGCGGTCGAAGTACTTCAGGCGCAGACTTGTGATATGGTTGAATATATCGATCCTAAGATCGCGGATAACGGATTGCCCCAGTGAATTGGTTAAATAAGTTTGATAATATTGGGCGGCGGTTTGAATAACAAGTTGGGCTATCATCAGCTCAACCATAAAGACCAAACCGCCGTAGTTATCTTTTAAAATATAATCGTCAAGCGTTTTCTGGATCAGTATAGGCTGAACCAGCGCATTGACCGCCAAAAAGATGGTTAAAAACGCCGCTATGATAAAGGTAACATTATACGGTTTAACATAACGCATTACCCGCCTTAGCAGTTTCCAATCAAGCGCTTTACCGGTAATGCCCCCTCCGCCCCCTGAAGGGGGAACTTTTGAATTGCTATTTTTATCGTTGCTCACTTATAATTCAAAGTTACCTTTAATTCTTAAAACTCATTTCATTTATTCCCCCTTTAGGGGGTTAGGGGGCTAATATTTTACCTCAGTTAAATATAATCCCCCTGCCGGTACTGACATGCCTGCGTTGCTGCGATTTTTGCTCTCGATGATAGAACGTACTGTTTCAGGTTCAATTTCGTGTTTGCCAACCATAAGCAATGTGCCTACTATAGCGCGCACCATATTACGCAAAAAACGGTCGGCAGAGATGTGGAATACTATTCCATCGCCCTTAATAGCCCATTCCGCTTTTGAGATTTTACAAATATTGGTCTTTACCTGTGTATTTGATTTACTGAAGCAGCTAAAATCAGTATGCTCCATAATAATAGCCGCAGCTTTGTTCATCAAATCAACATCCGGTTTATCCCGCAGCTCCCAGGAGTAACCATTTTTAAACGGGTCTTTATTAAAATGGATATGGTATTCATAGCTGCGTAAAGTTGCATCAAACCGCGCATGGGCTTCAGCAGCAACCGGGAAGATTTTTTTTATAGCGATGTCTTTGGGGAGGATGGAATTTAAACTTCTTAAAATTGTACTCGTTTCGTCCATAGTCCATAGTCCATGGTCTATGGTCTCAAAATCAAAATGTGCAAAAAACTCTTTCGCATGTACACCTGTATCCGTTCGTCCGCAGCCTAATGTTTCAATTTGCTGACGTAACACAATAGATAAACTTTTATTTAATACTTCCTGTACACTAACCGCATTTTGCTGGATCTGCCAGCCATGGTAGTTTGTTCCATCATACGAAAGTTCAATAAAATAACGTTGTTTGGTCACGCGGCAAAGGTAGTGAGGAAGTTGGAATGTTGGAAGGTTGAAATGTTGTAAAGTTTTGGATCAATACGTGTCGGTTAGTTTAATTATGAATACATAAAATGATGAAATCGCCCGGAATTCGATATTTTTATTTTTCTAACATTAAAACCTTTCAACATTACAACTTTTCAACAACCTAAGAAATATACTCCTGATAAATCGACTCAAACAAAATCTTGTTCTCAACGGCGGTATCAAAAGGCTGATCTAAAAAAGAATTACTGTAACCTATGGCTTTGGCCAGGTTCTTTAATACTTTAAAATAGGTAACTTCAATTCCTTCAATTTGCTGCAGATAAAAAAGGATAAATACATCGCGTTCCAGCGGGGTTTTACCCGCTTTTATTGCGGCAAGGTACGCTTCAAGGGTTAGGGCTTTTATACCGAGTGTATTTGTTTTGGATGGTGCTTCTTTTATCGCTGTATATATATCATCCATCTGTTTTATCTGGCTCTCGTTATCGTCAATGGCTTCCTCTATGGCATGTTTTAACACCGATAAGGTTGCTATGTCTTTGACTTCAACAAAAAAATCAATAAGATGCCTCTTGCCATAATAAATGTAATTTAAATGCTCAAGGAATGTTTTTTTTAACAGGTAGTCGTCCATACGCACATCTTTAGGTTGCAAGGAAGAAGATAATGAATCGCTCATATCAATTTATATCAGGGGTTAAAGTCATTAAAATTACAATATTTAATTGATACTTAATAAATAAGAATTAAGAGCGATGAACCAGGAGACAGGAAGATAACCCCAATAATTGGTTTACATTGTTTTTCTCCTGATTCTTGACGCTAATGTCTTGACTCTTATCTATCTTTGTTAGATAAATTAATTATATGTTACAACGAATACAAAGCATTTATCTTTTGCTTGCCAGCCTTGCCCTGTTTGCCCTGTTTCTTTTCCCATTGGTACACAACATTTATACAGGTGGCAAACCCATTACCCTTATGGTTACCGGTGTTTACCAGGATGTGAACGGACAAAATACCCATACGGAATTTTTTGCGGGCCTTACCATTGCTACAGCCCTTATTGGCTTAATACCATTGGTTATTATATTTTTATATAAAAATCGCAAACAACAAGTTGCTCTGTGCTACAGTGCACTATTGGTAATTGTTGGCTATAGCTTCTGGTTATCACAAGCGGCAAAAAAAATAATGGGCAGTATTCAGATCGATACGCATAATTGGGGGATCGGCCTTTTTCTTTCCTCGCTAAGTATGTTGTTTATTCTGCTGGGTATCCGTGCAATAAAAGCGGATGAAAAGCTGGTGAAATCGGCGGATAGGTTGAGGTAGCGTGAAAAGTTGATTAAGTTAGATTTGGTTGGATTGAGTTGATTAAGTTTTTGAAGGTGAAAATTCAATTGCTCGCATTCTTTCAACCTAGTCAACCACTCACTTAATCAACCCAATCAACTACTTTAATTAAACCTTCCGTATCCTTCAATCTTCCTATAAGGCTTCGTGAAGAAATCTCCTACTACCTGGTTAAACATATCTTTATAGTATATAGGTGTTGAATGGCCGGAGTTTGGTAAGATCCACAAATAGGAATTGGGAATGGTTTCCGCTATCAGCATAGTATGCTTTGTTTGTATCACATCATGATCGCCACCTATAACAAGGGTAGGGCAGCTTATCTTTTTTACATCCGATAATTTAATATGCGGTTCATAAGTTAGCAAGTGTAACAATTTAATCTGGTTCTTCATTTCAGGCGTTACATTCTTTATTTTTTTAATAGTATCCTGACCTTTCAAATTCAAATTTAAAGCGTAGTTATAAACAAAGGGATCAACCGCGCTGGTATCGGGCCATAAATTTGCGCCGGTTACAGCAAGTTTCTTTACTTTATCAGGGTGATGAATAGCCAGAAGTAAACCGTTAATGCCGCCATCGCTCCATCCTATTACATAACACTGTTTTAAGTTCAGTTTATCCAGCAAGGCATTCAGGTCATCGGTCATCATTTCATAGCTTAATGAATCTGCATGATCAATTGATTTTCCCTGCGCCCGGCTATCGGCAATTATTACCTGGTAGTTTTTGGCGAAATAGGGGATCTGGTATAAAAAGTTATTGATAGAGCCGCCATTGCCATGGATTATGAGCAGGGGTTCGCCCTTACCATAAGTTTCATAATACATTTTAAATCCGCGGATGTCGGCATATTTGCCAACTGCTGCATTTTTACCATATTTGGTAGTATCAAATGGCGATGCACCTTGTTGTGCAAAGCTGGATTTTATAAAAATGCTTAAAATGAGGAGGATGACGATTCTTAGTTTCATGTTGTAAAAGGTAAACTTTCAATAAATATATGATAATTGTCTAAAAAGTAATGTTTTATACCGATAAAATATCATTATCATAAATTTCAAAATTGGTATTTGAATTGTAAATAATAATGGATACCTTTGCGCCCGATTTGGCGATGTAGTCAAATTCGTTATTTAAATTCATGAACCCATTTATTAATCTGGGAATCCGTCATGATATTGTTAATGCCATCTCTGAGTTAGGATTTGAAAATCCTACGCCAATCCAGGAACAGTCAATTCCGGTATTGTTAACAGGCAGCAACGATTTTGTCGGATTAGCCCAAA
>NZ_JAQBOC010000076.1 GCF_028288225.1 Mucilaginibacter sp. | reverse complement strand
TTTTATGTTAACGTTTTCCACAAAGTTTTTAGTTTTTAACACCCCCCAGACCCCCCATTTCCAACAATAACAATATTTAATAAAAACTATCTTTGGTAATACAAAGGTAATACAAAGGAAAGGGTCTAATATGTCAGCGAAGGGCATCGCCCTTCGACAATAAGAATGTTATTTGGAAAACACGCCCATTAAGAAATAATCCCTTAATGCGTAACATTAATCACCCATTTTACAATGGATGCATCAACTACAGAGCTAAAAGTATTTAATAGCGATTTGCTTTTTGTTGCTTGTACAAGGTCTTCCCGATATATCAGGTGGTCAACGCCAAGTACTTTTAGAAAACTGTCTGCATTTTCGTTTACTGCGTTTTTGAAACAACAGATTTTTACCTTATCGTAAAATTTATTAACCTTTAGGCGACGAAGGGTTTTTTCCATGTCCTTACCCATAAACTCGTAATCAAACACGATTACATCAGGGCTCATTTCGTAAATAGCCGGAAAAATGCCGCTTGCGGCAGAAATATGCTTTACATTGGTATAATCAGTTAATAACTGATTGGGAAAAATTTCAGGTGCAACCAATAGTACCTTCTTAAAGCGCGTACGGATCATGCTCAGTGACAAATTAGGGTGTATAAATATATATTGTAAAATTCACATTGTCAAATGATTATTACGTTAATTACCCTAAAAAAGGTTGCGGTTTAGTTTAATATTACAAATATTCAAGCAATCGCACTAAAGACGTTGATCAATATTAACTTATAGGAAACATTTTAAAGCTCCGCATCTTATTCTGGATAAGATTTCATAGGAAAATCACTATTGTAACATTTTTATTACAGTACAATAGAATTATTCTTTTTCTTAAAAATTTTTAGATCTTTTTATAAAGATGGAGTCATCTATATATAGGAATAAGGCCAGGTAAACCAGGTGAGTATCAAATAATACTCACCTGATCCCTTTAATAGTTATTTCACAATTTCAAATATCGCGTTGATTTGAAAATTTAACTTTATTGTTTTAAAAGTAATATCTGACTCTGCCGGAGATGCATCAGCTACCATTGCCTTATTAGCATACATCATTGGTCTTGGTGCCTGGTAGTTACCGTTATCAACCTCGGTAATACTTATTGCATCGCCCACCTTATCATTAATGCTGCTCAACAAATAACCTGCTTTTTCCTTTGCTGCAAGTAAAGCTTGTATTTTCAGATCCCGTTTAAGTTCTGTCATTTTTGAATAATCATAGCTTTCAATATTGGTTGACTGAATTCCCTTTGGATCAATTTTATTCAGGATCTGGTTGTACTTATTCAGATCGTGAAATTTAATGCTGTATTGCTTGCTGGCCAAAAAATCAGGTGTTTTTTTCTTGTTGTAGGTATTGTTCCAGGCCGATACATTGTTTACGGTAAAATCCTCTTTAGCTATACCTGCTTCTTTTACTGCATTTTCCAATTGGCTTTCTAACTGATCAATTGTGATCTTTTTTTTGCCATCAAGATATTCCTGTAACGAGATGGAAACGTTAATAATGTCAGGTGTAACTTCCTTTTCGGCAATACCGCTAACCTCAATTTTGCGCCTCAGATCAACACTTTGTGCAAACACACTCCCGGTAAATGTAGCCAGGGCTATTAAAATAAATAATTTTTTCATGGTTGTTATTTTATAAATAGACTATGCCTGCAAAGGTAGGTTTAATTGATATAGTCCAAAAGACTGAAAGTCAGTAGTCCGAAAGATCGGATGTTAAGGCTGGAGGCTTGTATCAGAAAAAAATCTTCAAATTTTAAATAATAATATTCTTATTAAATGGCGCCATCACTTTTAACAATTACCAGGATCCCACTTTTTATCAGGAACATAAAAAAAATACGACTGATAATGGATTTTAGCCAGCTTAATAAACTTTGATGCTGAACTGGTTTTATAATATCTTTTTCCGGCATATTATCAGGATCATCCTGGTCATCCCTGTCGTTCAAAAACAGGTTTTCAATAAGCACTCTTTCGCGAATAGTGGGGTCACGGTTTACTATATCATCCAGCTCGGTTAGCTCGTTAAATGTAGCCTTACCGCTTTTTTGCCTTTTTATTAAAATTTCATAACGGTCCTGTGAAAAGGTGCGCCGTTCCAGTGGTTTGCGATGGCTCATTTTAACATGTCTATTAATCAAATAAAAGCGATCAAACCACGTGCCGTTGTTATAATTATTTGATTAATAAGCAGTTATGAAGATATTAATTATCTGCTTGCACCATTTTGATACAATTGACTGTTCGTTTTCGGGCGGATACAAGAACAGCATCCGGCTTGGTAAAGAATTATTTTAACGTACGAGTCAAGAGAACGGGAATCAAGAGGCAGTAGTGATATGAAAATTTTCAATCGCCACAAATAAATTATTATGCCAACGCTTCCTGGTCTTCGTTTTTCCTGACTCTTGATCTCTTGACTCCTGGATCTTTCCCTCCTGACTCTTTTTACCTACATTTGGCTTATACAACCCCGTAATATGAAGATAAATTATACCCGCATTTTATGCCTTGCAACAGTTGCTTTTTTAGCCGGATGCAAGCAGGATAAAGAAAACACAAACACAATTACCGGCGATGAAATAAAAAGCCATATTGCCGTACTGGCAGATGATTCACTAATGGGCCGCAAACCTTTTACCGCTGGTGAAACAAAAGCCATTGCCTACATTTCATCGCAATTTAAAAAAGAAGGACTTGAGCCCGGCAATAATGGCAGCTATTTCCAGGATGTGCCCATGGTTGAAGTTACCAGCAGGCCATCGGCAACAATGGCCGTGAATGGCGCAAAAGGAAACATCAGCTTAAATTATTTAACCGACTTTGTAGCCTCAACCCGCCGGGAAGTTGACGCTGTACAATTAACAAACTCGCCCCTGGTATTCGCCGGTTATGGGGTTGTGGCTCCTGAGTATCATTGGAACGATTATGCGGGGCTTGATGTAAAAGGCAAAACAGTAGTGGTATTGGTTAACGATCCGGGCTTTAAATCAGGTGATGCTAAATTATTTAAGCAGGATACTATGACCTATTATGGCCGCTGGACGTACAAATACGAAGAGGCCGCCCGCCAGGGTGCAGCAGGGATTATTATTGTGCACCAATCCGAGCCTGCCAGCTATGGCTGGAGTGTTGTAGCCAATAGCTTTACCGGCGCCAAATTGTACCTGCAGCAGCAGGATAAGCATATGTCGCGTTGTAAGGTTGAGGGTTGGATAACTGAGGATGCCGCCAAAAAGCTATTTGCAGCCGCAGGTATTACCGGGGATTTCAGGGCAATAGCACGAAAAAAAGATTTTAAAGCGATCCCTTTAAATCTGAATGCTACTTTAACCGTGCATACTAAATTAAAATACTCAACCTCGCATAACGTGATAGCCGTTTTAAAAGGCAGCACAACACCAGGTGAATGCATATTGTATACTGCGCATTGGGATCACCTGGGTATTGGCAAGCCTGATGCAAAGGGCGACAGCATTTATAATGGTGCAGTTGACAATGCCAGCGGCGTAGCTGCAGTATTAAACGTGGCCAAAGCTTTTGCACAATTAAAAGAAAAGCCTAAACGTTCCATCGTATTTTTAGCGGTAACTGCTGAAGAACAGGGCCTGCTTGGTTCTGAATATTATGCCTCACATCCAATTTACCCGCTTAATAAAACCGTGGCCGATTTAAATATGGACGCTTTGGGTAATTATGGCGAAACAAATAATTTTGCCATAACAGGGAAGGGCCAAAATGACCTGGAAGATTATGTTGCAGAATTTACTAAAGCAGATGGCAAAAAGATAACAGGAGATAAAAACCCTGGTGCTGGCGGTTATTACCGGTCTGATCATTTTAATTTTGCCAAAGTGGGCGTGCCTGCCCTCGACATGAATAACGGCGCTGAAAGCACCGCACATGGCGAAGCATATGGCAAGCAAAAACAAAAGGAATACGGTGAACAGCATTATCACCAGCCATCAGACAGCTATTCGACTGATATGGATGCGAATGGCATGGCACAGGTAGCAAACCTGCTTTTTAAAGTTGGAAACAAACTTGCTAATGAAACCAACTTCCCTGGTTGGAAAAACGGCTCGGAGTTTAAGGCGATTAGGGAGAAATCAATGGAAAAGAAGTGAAGGAAAGGGTTAAGGGCGGAAGATTTTTGTTCCTTGTCATAAAATTTAATTGTTATTATTTACCGATCTATAAAAAACTTTTATGAGCCCACTTTGGCACTTCCTGGCAATGGTTCTTGCTTCTTTCGTTCTGTTCTTCTTAATTATAAGGATAGTAGTAGGGAAACAAGAATTTAGACGAAGGATAACAATGATAATATTACTTTCAATCCTGATAGTAATTATAGGTATGCTGTTCGGGAAATATGGAGCAAACTATGGATTAAAATGGTGGATATACTATCCGGTACCAATGTTGATGAACATTTTGCTGCCTCCCATTATATTAAAAATGGGCTTAAAAAAAACCATTTTGTATTTGTTTCTGAGTTTTCTATCGGCGCCATTGATCCATATATTTTTCTCGTTTTTTTGGGGATGGACTGAATACATGCCTTTTTGGAGTGTGCCTCATATAAAAACAATCTTCTGAATCTAAGCCCGGTATATTAACCCTCCTAATACTGCTGCAAAAGTAAAAACTCCATTCATGTCAATGAATGGAGCTTTTACTTTTCATATATGATGGAGTAAGGGAGTTTTTCAGTTATTATTCATTGCGCTCCCCCGTTGAGTCAGTTATTCATTTTTGCTATCTGGTAACAATCGTAAGCCAGGTGCCTGTTGTAATCATTAGCGATGCTTTTATAACTAATGGCATCTATCAATGTTCCTATTCCCAGGAAACCGCCCGTTAACAAAAAAAGCAAGCCTAATAGTATTTGGTTGGTCATAAATCTTTGAATGCCGGCAAGGCCCAAAAAGCCAAGCAAAGTTGCCGCAAGTATATCGGTAGGGTTCTTTCTGCGGCTGTTGTAAACGGCCATGAAAGTTGTCATTTGGTTTTGGTTTAAGCCGGCAGATGCATGATGAATAAAACTATATTCATCCATAGTCATGCCTGGGAATGCTGCGTCTGAGTTTTGATAGGTGTTCATTTCTGTATCAGTTTTGGTGTTCATTATAAAATCTGATGTAAAACTATATCCCGGACCCAAAATTGGCAATCTGAATTAGGTTAGCAGCAAAAAGAAATCGGTAAAAGGTGGTTTTTGGGCGGTGAAAAAATTTGCAGTGGGGGGCAGTTGATCCTTGCAATAATTTTATGAGATTAGATAAAGTACCCAATTCCTAAATTGTTACTATTCAATCCCGGCTTGTTTTAATATAGTTCGTGCCGTACCATAAGGCAAGTCTTTTTTAGGATGAGGAACTACAGCTCTTTTCTTATTCTGAGGATGAAGAAATATATGATGACTACCTTTTATGCGATCAAGAACAAATCCCGCTTCTTTAAATATACTAATGATATCATGCGAACTATACGCTTTCCTGCTCACGCAAAAACTTGCAAGTTATATTCAAGTACATCTTCATCGGAGGGGATTTCTTCACCATGTTCTTTTAAGCTGTCAATATACAATTCAATAGCTTCCTTTGCATTCAGCTTTGCTTCTTCTAAATCTACACCATAAGTGATACAACCTGGTAATGCGGGAACATTTACAGTATAACCGCCCTCAGGTTCAGGTTTAAGCAATATTTTATAAGATAACGACATATTTAAAGTTAAAGATAATTAGTTAAAAATCAATTTTTATTATTCCTTTGTCATTTTCATACTGGCTGAAACTCTTTCCAGTTTCTTTCGAAATCGAAAAACTCGCAAACCCATGCAACATCAGTTTAATTTTATCATACTTTGATTCAAAAGAACCATCAACTTCCGAAAAACTGATCAATCTATTTTTCGGATCAAAGCTTATTTCTCTTTTATAATATTCCCCTTTTTCATAATCATAAGACGATCCATCATCCTCATAGTAAACAAAGCTGCTTGCTTCATTGCCAAACCACACATTAACCTCCAAAATACCATCGCCTTTTTCATCTGTGCTTTGTATCACATTTTGCATTGGGATAATTGCGCCTGCTTTAATAAATACGGGCAGATCAGTTAACGGCGCTTCAGCAATAATAGCCTTGTCGCCGGTGTAATTTTCTTCTGTACTTAGTCGGTACCATTCGCCTTGAGGCAGGTAAACCTCTGCGGTAAACCTGGTACTTTCAACCGGGGCAACCATTATAGCATCGCCAAATAAAAACTGGTTATGATATTTTACATCGAATACGTTTTCGTTATCTGTATAATTTATAGCGAGCGTACGGCTTAAGGGCATCCCTGTTTTATGGGATTGATAGAAGCCTGAATAAATATATGGCAGCAAACGGTAACGCAGCTCAATATCTTTTTTAATTATAGCCTCATTTTCCTTACCCCAGCACCATGGCTCGCGCATTTTAGTGCCCTGCATGGCATGATTACGAAACATTGGGGTATATACGCCCAGCGAGTTCCAGCGTACCATCAGCGCAGGTGTCGGGTCGCCGGTAAAGCCGCCAATATCAACACCAATTAATGACATACCTGTTATCCCCAAGCTGTTCACCATCCGCTGTCCAAGCAGCATATGGGCATCATAGGCAGAATTATCTCCTGTCCACACCGCTGAGTAGCGCTGTGTGCCTGAATAGGCCGCACGGGTAAGTACAAACGGGCGCTTATTGTCAGGGATCTTCCTGATTCCTTCATAAGTGGCGCGTGCCATCTGCATCCCATAGGCATTGCGTACTTCGGGCATGTAGTATTCGCCGAATTTTACCAGCCAAGGCATGTTTTGTCCCCAGGCGGCAGGTTCGTTCATATCATTCCAAAAACCTTCTACACCGGGTTCGGTCAATGCGGTGAATGATGTGCCCCACCAATCCTGTACATCATCCCTGAAAAAGTCGGGAAAATGACAGCGGCCCGGCCATACATCAGTAATGTATTTTTCGCCATTAAGATAGGTGGCAAAATAATCTTTAGCCACGCCCTCATCATATTGCTTGTAACCGGGCTCAACTTTAATGCCCGGATCAACAATGGTAACCAGGTGAAAGTTCATGGCTTTTAGTTTGTCAATTAATCCCTTCGGGTCGGGGAAAGTTTCTTTATTCCAGGTGAAGATCTTAAACCCGTCCATGTAATCTATATCGCAATAGATCACATCTGCCGGAATCTTTTCCTTGCGGAAGTTTTCGGCAATATCCAGCACTTCAGCGGCGCTCATATAGCTCCAGCGGCATTGCTGGTAACCCAGGCTCCATAAGGGCGGCATTTCCATGCGACCGGTTAGCCAGGTATAATCTTCAATAATTTTTTCAACACTTTGTGCTCCAAAAAAATAATAGTTCATATCGCCGCCATCAGCTCCAAACCAACTCATTTGTTCATCGGTTGTTGCACCAAAATCAAAGTAGCTTTTATGAGTATTGTCGAAAAAGATTCCATAAGTAAGGCCATTATGCAGGCCAATAAAAAATGGAAAGGTCTTATAAAGCGGATCGGCATCAACACCGTGTAAAGCGGCATCGGTATTCCAGTTCACATAACTGCTACCCCGCCGGTTCAGGTTGCCGGTTTTTTCACCCAGGCCGATAAACTTTTCATCGGGATAGAGCTTACGGTAATTAATCACCCTTTCGCTTTGCCAGTTGATACCAAACCGCTCATCATCCTCGCTTAATACTTTTCCATCGGCAGTATAAAAATTAAAGCGTAGCGGCGATTTGCTAACGCGAAGCTTTAATGCGGAAGTAGTTAGGACGATCTCGTCATCAGATTCTGTATAATCAAATCTGTCAGCCGGGTTTTGGATTACCGCGAAAGAGGTGTCATTTTTATCAAATGACTTACTTACATTAATCCTGATAACTGAGGGACTGTAAACCCATACATGTGCTACAGCTTCTTTGGTTTTTATGATAAGAACATTGCCCTGCTTATTGACACTTTTGGTATTTCCTAATATTTCGGTTTGCATATTGTTGCTCTGATAGTAACTATTAAGGTAACGGATGAAGCAGGATAACGTTTTATTGAATTGATAATAGATAATTCAAAGCATACATGCTGTTAAAAAAAGTTAAAGATTATAATTAAACCATTTGTAAGCTTAATTTTATTAATGATATGACTATCAATAGAATAATACTATTTGGTGTTGTTACCTTATGTGTTTTTAATAAAGCTGGCGCACAAACAGCAAAACTACAGCAGGGGCTATTGCTAAAAAGCAATACAAACATCAGGTTAGGTAGTGTAACGGTTTTAAATAAACGGACCTTAAGTAATGCCAGGTCAAGTATGTTTGGCGTGTTTGGTATTTTGGCGCAGCCTGGTGATACCCTGGAATTTAAGAGCGATAATTACCAGGTAACAAATTTTGTAGTTGCAGATTTTACAGATAAAGTAATTTTTATGGCGCCTGTAATTCAATTGGAAGAAGTTGTTATTAAAGAAAATTCAATAAAAAGTGAAATAAAAGAAGCCCGGAACGGTTATAGAAGAAAAAGTGTGTTTTATACGGGAACACCTCACTATTATTATCTTTTTCTAAAACCGATGACCTTTATTTATGAGAATTTTAAAAGCGAAGTAAAGGATGCCAGAAGGTTTAACAGGTATGCCAGAAAAGAACTGGCATCGTACAAGGTTGCCGAACGTTTTAATGATGCTGCTATAAAAAGAGTTGTTCCCATTAAAGACACAGAGCTGGAGGATTTTAAATCAGCTTATATGCCAACTTTAAATCAAATAAATGCGTGGAATGATTATGATTTAATCAATTATATAAAAAGCGCCTATATCGATTTTGAAAAAAGCGGCATAAAACATAATGAAGTAACTTTTTAAACGGATCCTGTCTAAACAAAAAATCCCGCGGTTAAGCAGGATTTCAATTTCAAATATCAATGGATTTAATCCCAAAGATTAGCCGGGTAAGTGCCATTTTCCACCAATTCTGAGATGCATTTTTGTACAATAGGTTTATCTTCTTTATAAGTTACGCCAAACCATTTTGATGCTGTGGGGATCACTTTAAATGATGCCTGTCCGCTTTTTATTAATTGATCAGCTACTATGGGAATAAAAAACTCCGACTTTGGATTGCTTTCATTCGCTTCAACAAAGGCTTTAAACATGGGTTCGCTTTGTTTAAACACAGCAGGGGTAAAGCCCCAAAAGTTCATTGATACCCTGGTGTCGCTGCTCAGCGGATGTTCGCCGGTAGCGTCTCTATAAGCCACACTGCCGTCTTCTTTAAAATAAACCTCTGTGCGCTCATTTATTTCAACCATGTTGCCATCATCATCTACCTTACAAACCCCGCGTGATACGGTTCCGTAATCTGATAAAGTCCGGTCTATCTGGTATCCGATAATTGAATATTTATCGTCAGCCACCTCTGTAGTTAAAAACTTAGCCATTTTTTCAAATGAATCATAGCCATAAAAATCATCTGCATTAATTACACAAAAAGGCTCATGTACCTGGTTGCGTGCCGCTAATACTGCATGTGCAGTACCCCATGGTTTGGCACGTTCAATTTCTTTATCAATACCAAAAGGCTTTAGATCAAAGCTTTGAAAAACATAATCAGTTTCAATACGGCCTTTTAGCTTTGGCTCAAAAATAGCCTTAAATGGCTCAGCAAACTCCTCGCGAATAATGAAGCTTATTTTTCCGAATCCGGCCTTAATAGCATCATAAATGGAATAATCAATTATAGTTTCGCCATTGGGGCCAAAACCATCAATTTGTTTCATGCTTCCATAGCGGCTGGCCATACCTGCGGCCAAAATCAGTAATGTAGGTTTCATATGTTTTTCAGATGTGTCATATTAAATGTAAATATGACATTTTTATTTAATTATTATTTGTAATAATGTATAAAATGGTAAAATGTTTTTCTCTTTTTAGAGAGCGGGTTATTTAATATACCTGAAATCCTGCCCGGCCTTTATGTTTAATAAGGCTTCATATATCAAACGGATCACATTATCAACGTCCTCTTTATGGATCATCTCAACCGTAGTGTGCATATAACGCAGCGGCAATGAGATCAGTGCTGAAGGCACACCATCATTTGAATAGGCAAAAGCATCGGTATCGGTACCTGTTGAACGTGATGAAGCCTGGCGCTGAAAAGGGATCTTAGCTTTTTCTGCGGATTCTATCAGTAATTTATTCAGGTTGTTTTGTACCGCAGGGGCATAAGATACTACCGGGCCACGACCGCAAGCAAGGTCGCCCTGGGTTATCTTGTTGATCATTGGCGTTTGGGTATCATGCGTAACATCAGTAACAATGGCCACGTTTGGCTTAATGTGATGTGCTATCATTTCGGCCCCGCGTAAACCTATTTCTTCCTGCACGGCATTTACTATGTACAGGCCGAATGGTAATTTTACTTTATTTTCTTTAAGCAAGCGTGCTACTTCGGCTATCATAAAGCCACCTGCACGGTTATCCAGCGCACGTCCAACATAATAGCGGTCGTTAAGCACCATAAACTCATCTTCGTAAGTGATAACGCAGCCTACATGGATCCCTAATTTTTCAACCTCATCTTTTGAAGTGCAGCCGCAATCCAAAAAGATGTTTTTAAGGGTTGGAGCCTCTTCCTTTTCGCCTGCATTGCGGGTATGAATAGCGGGCCATCCAAAAACAGCTTTTACTATTCCTTTATCGGTATGGATATTTACCCTTTTTGACGGTGCTATCTGGTGATCAGAACCGCCGTTGCGGATAACATAGATCAGTCCATCATTCGTAATATAGTTTACAAACCACGAGATCTCATCTGCGTGAGCCTCAATAACCACTTTATATTCCGCTTTTTTGTTGATAATGCCTACAGCCGTTCCGTAGTTATCTACATAATAGTCGTCGATATATGGCTTCAAATAATCAAGCCATAATTCCTGGCCTTTCCATTCAAAACCGGTAGGTGAAGGGTTGTTTATATATTTTTCGAAGAATGATAATGATTTATCATTTACAACAGCAATATGCTTAGGGGTATCAGGAGTATCAGTTTTTTTCTTAGCCATATTTTTTAAAATGCCTCTGTTAGAAGATGGGGGCAAATATAATGATATTGCCGAAAGGCAGAAATAGAATTTAGCTTAAGCCCCTAATTGTTAAGGAGGTAAACTTAAATCATCGTTACTGCCAAATCATGCTTAAGTATATCTTTTTTGTTTTTAATGGGTGACTATATACAGGTGTAGCCACCCTACAATTCTACTACTATTGTATTAACTGCATGCTTTTTACAAAATAGCACCTATCTTTCGCTATAAATCAAATAAGCCATGAAATTTCCTGCTGTTTTACTGTCTGTTGCTCTTTCAGTTTTATCATTTATGGGCTTTGCCCAGCCTGTTATTTATGCAAACCAAATAGGTTTTGATTCGAAAGGCCCTAAAATAGCGGTGGTAAGTTTGGATCATAAACTTACTCGCAAAACCATATTTAACCTTGTAAATATTGCAACTAACAAACCGGAGTTTACAGGTGTGTTGAGCGGCCCCCAAATTATTGATGAATGGACACCCGGCAAAGTATATTACCAGGCCGATTTTTCATCATATAAAAAAACAGGAAAATACAGTGTTCAAATAATTTTTGAAGGGAAAACTTATAAGTCATATCCATTTAAAATTGAGGAGGATGCATTGGCAAAGCTTACCATCTCGTCTATCGTTCATTATTATAATAAACAAAGGGCCAATACCCCGCAAGAACTGGCAGCGGATGTACACATGCACTTACAGGGCGGCGGAGACAAAACTGTTGACATGCATGGCGGTTGGTGCGATGCATCAGGCGATGTGAGCAAATATTTTTCGCATTTGGCTTATGCGAATTTTATGTCGCCACAGCAAACGCCGCTGGTTACGTGGTCAATGGTGAGCGCTTCCGAAGCTATCCCGGGCTTGCTAAAGAAATGGAACGTTAAAGATACATTGGATAATGAAGCATTGTACGGAGCAGACTATATGATGCGTGCACTATCAAAGGATGATTATTTTTATATGATTATTTTCAGCTACTTTAATAAAGACCCTAACGCCCGTAGGATAGTGGGCTTGAGGGCCAATAGTGTTACCACCGATGAGTACCAATGTGCTTTCCGCGAAGGCGGAGGGATGGCAATTGCTGCGCTGGCCCGCATCTCTCAATGGAAAAAGAATGGCGAATTTACTTCGCAGCAATATCTTGATGGCGCCAAGCGAGCGTTTGCTCACCTGCTTATAAACAATACTAAGTATGATGATGATGGTAAAGAAAACATCATTGACGATTATTGTGCCCTTATGGCTGCAACCGAGTTGTGGATAGCAACTGATGATACGCTGTATCGCGATGAAGCAAGAAAGAGAGCGCAAAATCTGAATAAAAGAATGTCAACCGGGGGCTATTTTATTGCCAACGATGCCAATCGCCCATACTGGCATGCATCAGATGCTGGTTTACCGGTAGTGGCCCTATCCCGCTATTTAACAAAGGAAAAGGATGAGGCGCAGCGAACCGCAGCCTTAAGTACTATTAAAAAAGCACTGGATTATAACCTTGTTGTAACCAGTAAAGTAAACAATCCGTTTGGCTATGCACGGCAATCATTTTTGTATAAGGGGGCGGTTAAGGATGGCTTTTTTATTCCGCATGATAATGAAACCGGGTGGTGGTGGCAGGGTGAAAATGCCCGCTTAGGCTCATTGGCCGCTGCGGCATTGGTTGGCGGTAAGCTGGTATATTCTGGCAAAGAGAATTGGGGCGTTAAGGATTCACTGGCAGTTTTTGCTTCGCAGCAGGTATCGTGGATCCTGGGCTGCAATCCTTATTCCATGTGTTTTATGTATGGGTTCGGAAAAAACAATGTGCCTTATATGCATTCAAACTTTGGGCATGGATCCGAAAAAGGCGGCATCTCCAACGGGATAACCGGTAAAAAAGATAACGGTGATGGCAGCGGCATAGATTATAAAACAGAAGATAACGGCAATGAATGGCGCTGGACCGAACAATGGATCCCTCATGCTGCCTGGTTTTTGCAAGCGATCTCGGCAATGGCGGAGAAATGATGTGCGGATGTGCGGATATGCAAATGTGCGGATGATTAATCACCACGTCATTCCCGCTTGCATGGCGTAAACTTAGCATATGGTGTGCTGAAACAGCATGCATGACATTATTCCGCATTTGGCATTCCGACTTCCGCATTCAATCTACTCCAACCCGTAATCCTTCAGTTTGCGGTATAAGGTGGCTATACCTATATTAAGCAGGCGGGCTGCTTCGGCGCGATTGCCGCGGGTATGGTTAAGTACGCGCTGGATATGTATTTTTTCTACAGATGCGAGATCAAATGCTGACAATGAATTACCGGCTTGTGCAGTTTGTGGCCCCTGCATTTCATAAGGCAGCAGTGTTTCGTCTAAAATATTTTCATCGGCCAAAATAACAGCGCGCTCAATAATATTTTTCAGTTCGCGGATATTACCCGGCCAGTTATAAGCCTCCAGTTTTTCTATAAGCTTATCGCTTAAACCGGCAATTTGTTTTTTAACCTTTGCACCAAAGTAGTGCATAAAGTATTCAGCCAGCAGCTTAATATCTTTTTTGCGGTCGCGCAGGGCCGGCAGTGTGATCTGGAACACGGATAAGCGGTAATACAGGTCAGACCGGAAGCCTTCTTTACCAACCTCGGCCTGCAAATTCCGGTTTGTTGCCGCCAAAATGCGCACATTGACCTGGGTAGGCTTTGTATCGCCAATTTTAATAAACGATTGCGACTCCAATACTCTTAACAGTTTGGCCTGCAGGTCGTGATCGAGCTCTCCTATCTCATCCAAAAAAATAGTGCCACCGTTGGCTTCTTCAAAAAGTCCCTTTTTATCTTTTATAGCGCCGGTAAATGCTCCGGCTTTGTGGCCAAAGAGCTCGCTTTCCAGCAGCTCTTTGGTAAAGGCGCTGCAATTTACCGCTACAAATGATTTTGCATTGCGCGGACTTGCCTGGTGGATAGCTTCGGCAAAGATCTCTTTACCGGTGCCGGTTTCGCCCAATAATAAAACGGTGGTATCGGTTAATGCTACTTTTTGGGCCAGTTTTATGACATCGCCTATAGCGGCAGATCTACCTATAAGCCTTTCAAAACCAAATTTGCTGTTCAGCTTCTTTTCAAGCTCTAAAACTTTTTGCTGTAAAAGGGCCTTATCCATGGCCTTGCTTACCAGCGGGATTATCTTTTCGTTATCATCCCCTTTGGTAATATAATCAAACGCACCGCCTTTTATGGCTTTAACACCATCGTTTATGGTGCCAAAAGCAGTTAACACTATAATTTCAGTAGCCGGCCAGCTAGCTTTTATTTGCGATGTAAGCTCAATCCCATTAATATCAGGTAATTTAACGTCACTGATAACTACAGGTATCGGCTCATGCTGTAATTTTTTTAATGCCTCCTTTCCGTTTGATGCTACCAGCACATCATAACCTTCCAGCTGAAGGATCCGGGCCAGCAGGTTGCGCAGGCGTTCCTCATCGTCAATAATTAACAGCTTATCTTTTTGCATGATATGATGCAAATGTGGAATATTATTTCGGAATTATAAAGAGGCGCTGCTTAAAACAAACGTCATGCCGACCAGTTGATGGACGGCATGACGTTAATCAAAATTAAATAAATCCGAAATCGAAAATCCGAGTTCCGAAATCAAACCTTCGGCAGCTTATACCCATTATGATATTCCTTCATCAGGTATTCTTTATTAATGGCCTTATCAGTAAATTCATGAGCAGCTTCGTTCCACTCTAATTTTTTACCGCTACGGTAAGCGATGTTTCCCATTTGTGCAACGGTTGCTACATGGGCGCCTGCCTGTATGGGGCAATGCAGATCGTCCATTTTGCGCGATTTTACTACGCTTACAAAGTTTTCCCAATGTTTATCCAACCCATCGTCAGACTTTGCTACAAAAGGCTTGCTCACCTTGTTGCCGCTTTGACGTTCTTCAATTACTTCCCAGCCATTGCGATTTAAAATAAGAGTACCATTATTACCGATATAGGCAATGCCATGATCCTTGTTATAGGACCCATTATCAATTCCCATTGCCGAATCCCAAACCATGTTAAAGCCATCAAACTCATACAGCGTGGTAAGAGTATCCGGTGTTTCTTCTGATAGCTCGGGATAAGCAAACCGTCCGCCTAAGGCTGAGACTGATTTTGGGATAGGCGATTTCATACCCAGTAAACCATAATCCAGTAAATGTACACCCCAGTCGGTCATCAGGCCTCCGGCATAATCCCAAAACCAGCGGAAGTTAAAATGAAAACGGCTCGCGTTAAACGGAACTGTTTTTGCCGGACCAAGCCACGAAGCATAATTAACACCGGCAGGCGGCGCACTATTTGGCACTATTGCTCCCGGTTTCATCCAGCCCTGGTAACACCAAACCTTTACAGTTCGTATATTCCCCAACTGCCCGCTTTGCACAAAATCAACCGCATCTTTAAAATGCTGCTGGCTGCGTTGCCACTGGCCTGCCTGTACCACTTTATTATAGCGCTGCTGGGCGTTCACCATTGCCCTGCATTCTCCTATTGAATTACCAACAGGTTTTTCAACATAAACATCTTTACCAGCCTCTACGGCGTGTATCATTATCAGGGCGTGCCAATGGTCGGGTGTGCCGATAACAACGGCGTCAACATCTTTTTGGTCCAGCAACTGGCGGTAGTCTTCAAATTTTTTAATTTTTGAGGTATCATAGCCTGTTTTGGCTAAATCGGCCAGCCGCTTATCTATCACATTTTTATCTACATCGCAAACAGCCACCAGGTTTACTCCCGGCACTTTTAATGCCGCCATCACATCTGCCCAGCCCATGCCATTTATACCAATAGCACCAATATTCAGTTGGTCGCTTGGCGCAATACCACTTTTAAAAATGGCAAAAGCCTGGTTATTTAAAGCTGATGCTAACAGGCTGCCACCGGCTACGATGGCAGATTTTTGTAAAAAATCTCTACGGGAACTCATACGATTAGTGTTATTTGGTTGTGATAAATTTAGGATTAATTTCGTGATAAACAAGTGTCTAAACAACAATTATAACACGATTTAAGGATTGGAAGAATTTTCAGGATTCTTTAAATTGATTTAATCACGAAAATCAAAAAATCCCTGAATCGTGTTTAAATAGTGTTTGTGTTCAAAAAATCACCGTCAACAATTAGCAGCTTAACACCGTTTTCAGTGATTGAGCGATGGGAACTTAAATCATCCGACACAATATAACTCATGCCTTTAGTTAGCCGAAAGCTTTCACCCGTCTGCATCTCGGTTGTAAATTCGCCTTCCAGGCAATAAACAATATGCCCCTTTTTGCACCAATGATCTGCCAGGTACCCTGGGCTGTATTCAACAACCCTTACCCGTAGACCTTTAAACTGAATAGTTTGCCACCAGGCCGTGCCTGTTGTGCCGGGATGAGTTGTTTTGTCAATATCGTCCCAGTTGATGGTTTGGAAAGGGATGTTTGTGGATTGCATATTTATCATTTTAATATCAGAGGAAGTCATGCTGCTTGTTTCAGCAACTCACAGGACAAGCCATGTAACCGGTCTAAACCATGCCCGATCAACTTGTATAGGGTAGACTTAGCATGTGGGGTGCTGAAATAAATTCAGCATGACATATCGGGTTTAACTCCGAAATCTATCATCCGAAAATTAAGCCTCCACTTTTTCTAAATAAACTATAAACTCCGCGCCCTCGCCCGGTTTACTTTGCACTTCAAGCCGGCCATTGTTGGCATCAACAAATTGCTTAATTAAACCCAGCCCTATTCCTGCACCTACTTCATTATTTGTACCATTACCTGAAATATCCTTGCCTGTTATTTTAAAAAGCTTTTCCATTTTTTGAGGCAAAATTCCAATGCCATTATCATTAACATGTATAGCAAGGTAATCGTCATCATCAGTATAAAACACTTCAATTGTACCGCCATGTGGGGTAAATTTTATGGCGTTGCCAATGAGGTTATGAAAAATAATTTTCACGTGGTTTAAATCTGCCAATATCCATTTTTCGCCTTCGTAATTGTGCCGGAGGTTGATATGTTTGTTTTTTGCCAGGAAATTTGATAACTGGAGTATTTCATTAATAACTTCGGTAACATTAAGTGTTACCAGGTCGGTTTTAATGCCTGATTGTTGGCTATCTGCCCAAACCAGTAAATTGTTCACCATCAGGTTAACCAGGCTTAGCTGCTGATAAAAGCTATTGAGGATCTCCTTTTGTTCACCGGCTGACATCTCGCCTGTCCTGACGCTATCCATTGTTTGCAAAATTGCAGCAAAAGGACTGCGAAGGTCATGGCTGATAACTGAAAAAAGCATGTCCTTTGTATGATTGAGCTGGTGCAGCGTTTCCCTTTGTTGTGTGATCTCCGCTTTTTGCAAGGCAATATCAGCATTTTGTTTTTGAAGCACTTTATTCAAGCCTGTTTTTTGGCGATTGCTGCGGATGATAAGGAATATAAAAATGACAACAAACAGCGCTATCACGTTCCTGAACCAAAATAACTTGTTCCTAAACGCAATGACTTGCTCTTTAATTTTTAATTCGTTTACAAGCCATTCATTATCTGCCTGCCGCCTTAAATGGACATTGTTTGTATCTGAAGTATAATTTGAGGCGGAGCGGGCCTTTTGCCCTTTATTTAACAAGTCAGTACTACCCGGCTGGGCAAAGCTTGTAAAACATAAAAATGTTAATAGCGGTATAAAAATATACCTCGATGAAAATTTGTTAAAAAGCATTTATAAAACCAGTAGGGATGGGCAATGTTTAAATCAGCGGTGAAAATAGGGATTATAGCTAAGTATGCCAAGAGAACACTTGGTATTTATTGCTGATTACCAGTTATTTTAGGAATTTAAACATATTTAATACCCTCTGCGGGCCACGCGCATTAGTTGCCGGTGGCGCTTGTCATCATAATATTTTGTGGTAACCAAAACGGCATGTATAATGCCAGGTACCCAAAAAAATAATGTGAGCAGGATATTTAATATAAATGCGCCAATCTTCCCGGTAGTTAATATAGCTATCGGCGGGCATAAAAAACATAAAAAGTATCGCATAATCATTTTTTAAGCAAAAAGCTTAAGCTAATATAATTACCAGCTTTATATTTTGATAATGATTATCACGTTTTGTTACAACTCATGAAATAATGGTTTAACTGATGGAGTTCTCTGATCCTTATTAACATTGTACGTTAAAACAGTTCTATCCTACAATTACCCAATCAACCATCCTCTCAATCGCTGTAATCTAATATTTGCATGAAATTTGCTCTGTATTTAAAAAACATATCATGGAAAAAATCATGTGGTTTCTTAGTCTTTTGTTTGCAGGGCTTACTTTAGCACCCGCAATGGCCCATTTGCTGGAAATGCCCCAAAAAATGGAATTATCTATGGAGAATTATAAGGTTGTACAAGCCATTTACCGCGGATGGTCGCTTTTAGGAGTTCTGCAAATTGGCGCTATTGTATTTACTTTCATTTTATTGTTTTATGTAAGGCAAAAACTTATTGTTTTCAGGCTTACGCTTGCTGCATTTTTATGTTTAGCTATAACTATAGTTATATTTTTTATATTCACCTATCCGGCTAATGCAGCTACCAGCAATTGGACAATATCACCTAAAAACTGGGTAGCGCTCAGGCAGCAATGGGAATATTCCCATACAGGCAACGCTGTGCTTGAACTCATCTCTTTTATTTTATTAATATTGGGTGTATTGAACAAAGAAGATGAACCCTTACCGCCAGGATCATCATTATTAGGTGCCCGCATTTATTGATATTAATATAGAATTGTAAGATATTAATTCCTAACATCACATCAATTTATATCTTTACCATACTTTCCATCCCAAAGTATGATCATCGTAATTCAATGTATTGACCGCGTCGGACTTGTGGCATCTGTATCAGCCATATTGGCAAAAAACCTTTTTAATATAGTTTCATTACGCGAGCATGTGGACCAGGCCGATAACCTGTTTTTTATGCGCCTTGAAGTTACCTTTGGCGACGACGGCTCAAAGCTTGAAAAACAATTGCGTAAAGTGCTGCCTGATGATGCTACTATTTTAATAAATCCTCTTCCCGATAAAAAAGTAGTAGTAATGGTAACCAAAGATTACCATTGTCTTGCTGATATACTGATCCGCAATTATTTTAGTACGCTTGGCGCAACGGTGCAATGTGTTATCGGCAACCATACCGTGCTTGAAGATATTTGTAAACGGTTTGATATGCCTTTTTTCACTATATCGCATGAGCGGGTAAGTAAAGAAGCCTTTGAAGAAGAAATTGCGAAAACTGTTGATCAATATAAACCTGATTATATTGTCCTGGCTAAATTTATGCGGATCCTGTCACCTAATCTGGTAGCAAAATTCCCAATGCGGATCATCAATATCCATCATTCCTTTTTGCCGGCATTTATTGGAGCCAGTCCATACAGGCAGGCTTTTGAGCGCGGCGTAAAACTAATTGGCGCAACAGCTCACTTTGTATCAAATGAACTGGATGAAGGGCCAATTATCACCCAGCAGATCATTTCGGTAAACCACTCTTTTACAGCAGCAGATATGGTAAAGGCGGGGAAAGAAATTGAAACCTCGGTACTGGCAAAGGCGCTTAAGCTTGTGTTTGAGGATAGGGTATTTGTGTATAAGAATAAAACGGTGGTATTTGAATAGCACCTTTTTGATCTCAGTGACACAGAAATCTAAGCATGCATGTATTATTTTATGATTGCTTTAAGCTTATATTCAACCTAAATAAAAATGAGCATTAAAACCAACACCCGCCGTCAATTTGTAAAAACCACTGCTACCGGTTTAGGCCTGCTTACCCTGCCCACTTTATTAAACGCAGAAAATACCATCGCGGCAGCAAAGAGAAAAATTGTTTGTATAGGAGCGCACCCTGATGACCCTGAAAGCGGCTGTGGCGGAACACTGGCAAAGCTGGCAGTACAGGGACATGAGGTCACAATAATTTATTTAACCACCGGCGAGGCCGGAATTGCCGGGGTTAACCATGATGAAGCCGCCAAAACCCGGAAACAGGAAGCTATTAATGCCTGTAAAATATTAAATGCCAAACCCGTTTTTGCCGGACAGATTGATGGTGCCACTATTGCCGATAATGCAGCCTTGCAGCACATTCAAAGTTTGATAACTGCCGAAAAGCCCGATGTGGTTTTTACCCACTGGCCTGTCGACTCGCATAAGGACCACCAGGTGGCCGGCTTGTTAACCATACAAAGCTGGGTACGTGCAGCTGCTAAGTTTACTTTGTACTTTTTTGAAGTATGTGCAGGTGAGCAAACCATGATATTTAACCCTACCGATTATGTGGATATAAGCGAAACCCAGGAGCAAAAAAAGAAAGCCGTTTATTGCCACACCAGCCAGGACCCACCGGGGATCTATGCCTGCGGACATGCCTCAATGGAGGATTTCAGGGGAAGGGAAGCTGGCGTTAGGGCTGCTGAAGGCTTTGTAAGGATGACCGGAAAAGGCATGGGAATGATAACTGTGTAACTTTTTTAGTTGTTGGCGTTCACTACTATCATCATTTTACACTGTAAAATATTAGCTACACTTCTATTTACCCTAAATATAATTGTCGCCTGCACAATTTATATTTTACCTTTAACATACCAATTATACCGTAATGTTAAAATTATCCAAAACAATGATTAAAGGCAGTTTACTATTTGCTTTGCTGTCATTATTTATTGCAGGCACCGCTAACGCCCAGGGAAGAAGAAAACCCAAACCTGCAGGCGTACCAGCCGAACTACAGGTAACGCCTTATAAAACTACCATGATAGCAGATGGTAAGGATGAAGCATTGATAACGGTGAAAATAATTGACAGTAAAGGAGATAGCATAGCTAATGCAAAATTGGCTGTTACGTTTCATATAGCAGGTGATGCTAAAATTGTAAATATTTATGATGCCGGTGACTTTAATAGTTTACCACATACTGACAGCACCTGGCAGGCAAATATTACTGGTAGCTGCCGGGTTATATTACGCACCGGCCGCATCCCGGGAAGGGTAAAGTTTGAGGCTAAAGCAGATAGTTTATACACGGGTTCTACCGAGATCCATACGGTGCAGCCTGGCATTGCACATGTGGTTACAACTGATAAATATGTACCTAAAACCGTTAGCGATAAAATTTTAGGCGCAGATATTTCCTTTTTACCAGAGCTGGAAAATCGGGGCATGAAGTTTTCGGACAACGGCAAACCGGGTGATGCTATCCAAATAATGAAGGAGCATGGCTTTAACTACATCCGCCTGCGGATCTTTAATGAGCCTGCAAATCCTAAAGGATACTCTCCCAATAAAGGTTTTTGCGATTTGGAGCATACCAAACAAATGGCCAAACGCATAAAAGCTGCCGGCATGAAGTTTTTACTCGATTTTCATTACAGCGATTACTGGGCTGATCCGCAGCAGCAAAATAAACCTGCTGCATGGGTGGGCCAGGATTTTACCACTCTTGAAAAATCATTGTACGATTATACAATTAATGTAATGCAGCAACTGAAAGACCAGGGCACAACGCCCGATATGGTGCAGGTAGGCAATGAAATTAACCATGGCATAGTATGGCCGGATGGTGCTATCAATAACCTTGACAGCCTTTCGCAACTGCTGTACCAGGGAATTAAGGCGGTGAAATCGGTTAGTCCCCAAACTATTATTATGCTTCATATTGCTTTGGGCGGACAAAGCGCAGAATCGAAATTTTTTCTTGATAATATGGCTAAGCGCAATGTGCCGTTTGATGTGATAGGCTTGTCCTATTATCCTAAGTGGCACGGTACGCCTGCCGACCTGAGGAACAACATGACCGATCTTGCCAAACGTTACAACAAACAGGTAATGGTTGCCGAATACTCGCAGCTTAAACAGGTGGTGAATGATATTGCCTTTACCGCACCCGGCAATAAAGCATTGGGATCATTCATTTGGGAGCCCTTAAGCACCTGGGAAGGCATTTTTGACAAGGATGGCAAAGCTAATGAGTACATTAATGTGTACCCTGGTATTGCGGAAAAGTATGTGAACGGGAAATAGCTGAAAGCGAAAAGACTAAAGCTGAAAGCTAAGAAAAATTGATTTATGCTATTTCTTTATCCTTTTTGCTTTACGCCCGACCAGACAAATCTGTATTGTAAAAAAGTGTGTATCGGTTTTGTACCGTGTTTGGCACGTGTGGAAATTTTGATAAAATCGCTGTGGTGAGAAACATCCTGGATAGAAACCATTTTATCCTGATTCCTGAAATCCTGATTCTTTTTTTCTGATTCCTGATTCTTTTTCCCAATTCTTTTCTCTAGTAAGATATGTTTAGCTTTGAAAATTAGAAAAGATGAAGTTCAGAGCCGCCAGACATACTAAAGACTTAAACCGCATTATTGACTTTTACGGCAGGGTTTTAGGTTTAAAAGTTTTGGGAGAATTTAGAGATCATTATGACTACAACGGCGTTTTTTTAGGACTTCCCGGTGCCGACTGGCACCTGGAGTTTACAACATCGGGCATAACACCCGTTCACTACCCGGATGATGATGATCTGCTGGTTTTTTATGCCGAATCGATTGAGGAGTTTAATGCGATAAAACAAAAATTTATTGCCAACCGGGTAAGGCCTGTACCACCCAAGAACCCTTACTGGCGAAATAACGGCATAACTTTTACAGATCCGGATGGCTTCAGGATAGTAATCTCGTTATTAAGGATAGCTCCGAAAAATTTACTGGATAAATAACTAGTGTTGTGTCAATCATGAATTGACTCTTAGTCTTGAGTCGAAAGTCTTGAGCTCTAAGTCAGAAAAAGACAAAATTTGACTTGCGACTTAAGACTATTTTGACTTAACACTATAGTTAAGTCCTGAATATTTAGTCATTAGCTGTTCAACTCAAACAATTTTCTGTATTTTATATTGTGTAATAAACTCAATCATCGCTATGAACAGAACTATAGGAATTGCGCTCATTATTATAGGCGCCATTATGCTGATATGGACAGGCTTTACCTACACTAAAAAAGAAAAAATTGTTGATGCAGGCCCGCTGCAAATATCTGCCGACAGGCAAAAAACGGTTAACTGGCCGCCTTATTTAGGAGGAATACTGTTAATTGGCGGGATTGTGATTGTGGCTACAGCAAAGAAATCGGCGTAGAGACGCGATGCTTCGCGTCTTTAACCGCCTTGCTGAAGGGATAATCGGATACACGTTAAATCGGATATAATGGCAGACGCGAAGCATCGCGTTTCTACCAGACAAATCATAATTTTGTTACCTTAGCAGAGACGTAAAGTATTGCGTCTCCTATATTTAATGATCTTCGATTTTCGGCTAAAGGTATTTCATACGGTTGCACAACGGCTAAGCTTTACAAAAGCCGCCGCCGAGTTGTTTATTACCCAGCCAGCGGTTACCAAACACATAAAAGAGCTTGAACATCAGCTGAATGTGCAATTGTTCCGCCGTAACGGTAACAGCATTGTTTTAACAACCGCCGGAAAGATCCTGCTACAATATTCCGAAAAGATCTTCCAAACCTATACCGAACTTGAAACCGAACTGGCACAGCTTAATAATATGGAAGCCGGCACGGTACACATTGGCGCCAGCACTACAGTTGCACAAACTATACTGCCAAAGATCCTTGCGCTGTTTAAAAAAACATATCCTGCTGTAAACTTCACCTTTATACAAGGCAATACGGATGTGATAACCCAATTGGTTTTGGCCGAGAAAATTGACATTGCCATTGTTGAAGGCGCAGCTCATTATCCGCAGATAGCCTATTCACCATTTGCCAAGGATGAGATAGTTTTAGTTACCCGCGCCAATAATCAGCTGTCGAAAAAAGCAGAGATCACCCCTAAACAATTATTAAATATCCCGCTGATCTTACGTGAAGCCGGTTCGGGAACATTAGATGTTATTTTTAACGCGTTGAACAGTGCCGGTGTTAACCCCAAAGACCTGCGCATCGAAATTCAGCTGGAAAGCAGCATAGCTATAAAACAATACTTGCTATATTCAGAAACTGCCACATTCCTGTCCATCCAGTCTGTTGTAAGCGAATTAAAATACAACGAGCTTAGCATTATAGAAATTAAGGGATTGGAGATCTTCCGCACCTTCCAATTCATCCAGCTGCATGGCAAAAACTCAAAGCTAATAGATCTTTTTAAAAGGTTTTGCCTTGCTAGCTATAACTTAAAGTAATTAGTAATTACTATTTGTCATTAGCATTAAGTTATAATAACTACCACCTTTAGTCATTATTTAACCGGTACTTTTATGGAACTAATAACTACTGATATTTGTATTATAGGCGCAGGTCCTGTTGGTTTATTTGCTGTTTTTGAGGCAGGTCTTTTGAAAATGCGCTGTCACTTAATTGATGTTTTACCGCAGGTAGGCGGGCAGCTTTCTGAGATCTATCCGCAAAAACCAATCTACGATATTCCCGGCTTTCCCACTGTTAATGCGCAGCAGCTGGTTGATGGCTTAATGGAACAAATTGAACCTTTTAAACCCAGCTTTTCATTAGGCGAAAGGGTTAATGAATTGCAGCAACTGGAAGACGGCTCTTTCATCACCACCACAAGCGATGGCACCGAGGTGCATAGCAAGGTTGTGGTGATAGCGGGCGGCCTTGGCTGTTTTGAACCACGTAAACCGGCAATTGATCATTTAGAAGAATTTGAAGGCAGGGGTGTAGCCTACATGATAAAAAACCCCGAAGCATTTCGCGGCCGTAAGGTAGTATTGGCAGGCGGTGGTGACTCAGCCCTGGACTGGACGATATTTTTGGCTGATATTGCTGAAGAAGTTACGCTCATCCATCGCGGGGATACTTTTAGAGGAGCGCCAGACAGTGCTGAAAAAGTTTTTGATCTGGCCAAAGAAGGCCGCGTCAACCTGATTTTGCAGGCACACATAAAAGCTATAAATGGTAACGGGCATTTGCAGGAAGTGGAAGTGATTGACAGGGAGAACGGAACCACCATTATTAATGCCGATCATTTGATCCCGTTGTTTGGCCTCACCCCAAAGCTTGGTCCGATAGCCGAATGGGGTTTAAATGTAGATAAATCGGCCATTATGGTTGATACGCTTGACTATAGCACAAATGTGAAAGGGGTTTATGCCATTGGCGATATCAATATTTATCCCGGCAAGCTAAAGCTGATCCTTTGCGGTTTCCACGAGGCAGCCCTGATGGCCCAAAGCGCCTTTAAGCAGGTTTATCCCGATCAGAAATTAAGCTTTAAGTATACTACGGTGTATGGTGTAAGCGCATTTTGATGTGAGATGTGAGATGTGAGATGTGAGATGTGAGACCTGCCTGCGGCAGGTAACTAAAGAAAGATTAAAATATGATCAATTTAACTATTGAAGACAGGGATGGCAGTCGCCGGCCTGTTGAAATACCCGAAGATATAAGCTTGAGTTTGATGGAGGTTTTAAAAGCCTCAGAACATAATATACTTGCCACCTGCGGTGGTATGGCCCTTTGTGCGACCTGCCATGTACAGGTTGTTGAGGGCCCCGAAAAATACTTCCATCCATCAGACCAGGAACTGGATCTACTGGATACCCTGCCCGATGCTGCACATGACAGCCGCCTGGCCTGCCAGCTAAGGATCAGCGAGGATATGGATGGAATGGTGTTCAGGATATTGGGGGAAGAGTAAATAGTAATAACAGTTCATATTGAACTTATTGCTCAGATGACGTGGTGGTGGTTTGTTTCACTTTTTGTTTGGGTTGTTCCGAACAGAAAGCGAACGGAACAAAGTGAATATGAACGCTCCATCAAGTGATAGCTGGTATCAGTATTTTCATTGGTCTTATATTTTTATAGCTTATTTAAAGTAATTATGTTTTTTTACTTCAGTTATTGACTGACTATACAAATCTTACAACTCTTCCCGATCGCCTCCACTCAAAACATAACCTATTTGATAAGTAGCTTCAAACCACTTTTGATCATTTGATTCTATTATTGTTTGATCCTGCATTATGTACTAAAAACAATAAAGAAAAACTGAGATATCTTGTTCCGTTCGTTTTTTGTTCGACACAGGGTGAAACAGTACCGAACAAGATTATTTTTACCCTATTCCCAATTAGTAGGGAAAGGAATATCTTTTATGGTTAATGGTTAAAGTTTTCTATTTTGTATTCCCTGCCGGAATTATTAAAAAGCAATAAAGAAAAACTGAGATATCTTGTTCCGTTCGCTTTTTGTTCGACACAGGGTGAAACAGTACCGAACAAGATTATTTTCACCCTATTCCCAATTTGTAGGAAACGGAATATCCTTTACACCTACTGGTTTAAAATTTTCAATTTTGTATTCCTTGCCGGAATCGTTATACATAAAAAACGGATCGGCTTTAAAATGGGTATAATCATTTGTTAATTGCTCTTTCAATTTAAGCAGCCTGTTCAGGTAAACTGCATCATAGGCTGCCGGATTTTTCATCAGCTTCACAATATATTCAAGCAGGTTATAACAGGTAGTAAATTGTCCGCAGGCAATAATGCAGGCTTCGTCATGCTCCTGCAGGCAGTTGGTTTTATCAAACCATAAAGTTGTGCCCATGTTAAAGGCTACCTGGGCCACTATTTGCATATCGCGACTGGGCGGGTAAGGTGAAGGCTCGGGGTTGCGGTTCCGGTTTATATCATTTGAAAATGACAGATCGTAAATGTGATTGCCCTTACCACGGTTTTTCCACTCAGGCGATCCGTAAAAGGTATTGTAAAGAAGCTGCCTTATCCGCTTTAAAAAAACACTCATATTTAGCAGCAATACAGAATCGGCCCTGGCCAGCAGCATTTGTTTAAGCACAGGTAACGAGGTTTTTGTGAGATATTTTACCAGTAATAAAACAATCCGTTCAGTAAAGCTCTTCAATAACCCTGAAGAGATGCCCGATTCGGTAACGTTAAAGATCTTTTTTTTGATCCATAAAACACCTATCATAAAAAGTAAAGGAAGGGGTATAAGTACGCTACCCATAATAATTAAAGGGGTGCAATGGATCCATACACCTGTAACTGTAATAGCAACGGCAGCTATAAAGCAGGCTATGACAATTAAATTTAATGCGCTCAGGCTGAGCCCTCCTTTTTTTGGCGCAGCAGGCATAACATATGGCTTTATAAAATGGCTGCCAACATCATTAACCAGCATCAGGTTAAATGGCTTAAAATCCGTCTCGCACTTTATTCGCCTTTTGTCGGCATACATCATACTTTGCAGTCCCTGGTTATCAGTTATGCCCCCATCCATAAAGCCAACCCGTTTTTGGTCAATAAATTTGGTCTCCTGCTTATCGCCCGTTTGCGGCCGCATGGTCAGCGCTTTTTTAAGGGTCGGTTCGGTTAGTCCCTGGTGAGTAAAATCACTTGGGAAAATAATGGGTTCAAATCCGGCCGGGAAACAGGATGATGCCGCCAGCAAATCGCTTAGCTTCAGTTCATCGGCAACGGAGGGCTCCAGAAATATCGCCTCGTTCCCAAACTTAAAGTACTTATCGGGCATAGCATCATAAACAACTTTCCGTTCCTGCCTGAAAGATTGGCCGGTATAAAATTCAGTTGTGTTAAAACAAACTTCCTGCAGGTGCTTGCCGGGGCTGTTTTTACCAAGTGCTTTTAACGTATTCCCCTCAAAAATATATTCGTCATAAGCCATGGCAAAAGCATTAATGATATTACGGCTTTTATCCGGGCGGTTTTTCCACCTGACTTTGTCTGATAGTATTTCGAGCGCATCCTTCAGGATCTGCTCACCAAGCAGGGTTTCATATAATTTAACATAAAACTGCCCGAACGTTTTACCCTCGGCATCATACAGTGCATACAGTGCTGTGGTTATAGTGCCGCCGGATGCGGACGACATATAAGTTACCTGCTGCAACAATGACTTGCCATTTAGCGGATCGTCTGCATCATTAAATTTTGCGTTGTTTAAGTACGACAAAACGCCCAGCGCAAATGATGCTGCACGAAAACCACCACCAGAAAAGGCAAGTGCAATATTTTCAAAAGGTTTTATACAGGTAACCTGCAAAGAAAGGGCATCAGGTTGAGGCAGCACCGCAGTGTTTTCCATAATTGTTAAAGGTATCAAGGTATTTTCACCTATAAAATTATGAAATTAATAATGATAAAAAAGAATTTTGAAACGCTTAATTGGAATTTATATTTATTTGATATATATTTAATATCAAAACATTAAAGTATACCAGCATGAAGCAGGACATTAGTAAAATCGCCGACAAGATCAGCCAGATTCAAAATACTTTATCTGTTATTAACGGCAAATGGAAGCTCCCCATTTTATTGTCTATGTATTCTGGCATTTCCAGGTTTAGAGATCTGCAGCGCAATATCCCAAATATCACTACCCGGGTATTATCGAAAGAGCTGAAGGACCTGGAAACGAACAAGCTGATAGTTCGCTTAGTACATGATACCTACCCTGTATCCATAGAATATAAGCTAACTACACACAGCCGCACCCTTACCCCGCTGGTTGATGAAATGATAAAATGGGGGAAACAACACGGAAAGACACTGCCGGGTGTAAGCGGGCAGTAGACTGCTTATTTTGATAATTTCTAAAACTTAGATAATATCCTTGAATTTAATCACGTATCCTATTGGTTAAAACTGGAAATAAATAAATGATTTGCCGGTTTGCTGACTTAAGATAATTAATATTAACATTACAGACCATGCGATGCTAACCATCCACCAGGGCAATTTTGATGCTGCAGTAATAACATTGGTGTTGCGCATTATCCAATGAAAAATAAGCATCAATGGTATAATTACAAACACTTTAACAATTGCTATAGTTGTTAATAAAGGTGCACCGCTTTGTACCCTGCCAAACATCCCCATTAATAATTGCCACGCCTCTGAAAAAGTGCCTGAGCGAAAAAATACCCATGTTAAACATATCAGTAAAAAGGTTAACACCGCCCGCAGAGGGCCAAAAGAAAAGTTCCTGTTTACCGCATTTGGTATTATGGTGGCAATAACCACCTTGGGTGTTGTTGCATCAAAGGTTTCACTATCCTTACTTTTAGTCCGGCTGTCTTTTATAGCTTTTTCAACCCATAAATAAACACCATGTAAACCTCCCCATGCAACAAAGGTCCAGTTGGCGCCATGCCAAAGCCCGCCAATCAACATGGTTATCATAATATTAATATAAGTTTTAAAACTGCCATGCCGGTTCCCACCCAGTGGGATGTAAAGATAATCGCGCAACCACGCTGATAGTGTAATATGCCACCTGCGCCAAAAATCTGAAAAGCCAATGGCTGCGTAAGGGTAAAGGAAATTTTGAGGCAACACAAAACCAAGACATAAAGCTACGCCAATGGCCGCCGTTGAATATCCCGCAAAATCAAAAAATATTTGACCCGAAAAGGCAAGCACCCCTGCCCACGCATCCAGCGGACTTAAATTACTGTGTGCGCCAAATACTGCATCAGCAGTTGTTGCCAGCATGGCATCAGCTAATACCACTTTCATAAATAAGCCGAGGGAAAGCAGCAATAAACCATTCAGCACTTGTTGACGGGTAGCCTTATGGGCTGTTTCAAACTGGGGCACCAATTGCGGCGGCCTAACTATTGGCCCGGCAACCAGGTGCGGAAAAAAGGTTACAAACAATGAAAAATCAAGTAAAGACTTTACCGGCTTGCTGCGGCGTTTAAACATATCAATTGTATAACACAGGGTGGTAAACGTATAAAAAGAGATCCCTGCGGGCAATATGATGTTAGGTTTTGCCGGATGATAATTAATGCCCAAAGCATTAACTAAATAGGTAAAATTTTCTAATATAAAACCTCCATATTTAAAAAAACATAACATGCCAAGGTTGCCTATAAGGCTTATAACCAGTAAAACCCTCCGTTTGTGAATATTAGGCTGCGTATACAATGCCCGGCCCACAAAAAAATCAACAACGGTTGATAACCAAAGCAGTAAAATAAACGGCGGATTCCATGCTGCATAAAAAATATAGCTTGCCAGTAAAAGGTTTACTTTCTTCGCCTTCCATGAAAAAGGGAGGTTATGCAGAAAAAAAATAACTATAAAAAATACGACGAAGGTATAAGAGTTAAAAACCATGGTATAATAAGTTAAAAGGTTATTAATTTATGATTGTTACAGATCCCACTTTTGTCCTTTTTAAGTATATCGATCATGTTTTTAGTGTATAAGACCGCGTCTGAAGGTGCCAGGTGTGAAAACTCAGGACAGATAAAATGATTCAATGCAGGATAATCAGCAAAATGGATCCCCTTACACCGTGTAAATTCAAGCAACTTATCATAGTAAACAGCACGCGGATAGCCCATATTTTCGCCCATTAAAAAAGGCCCGCTCGAAGGCGTCCGCACAAACAAAACATCGCCGCCCCTGGCCCTGATCTTGTCTACATCGTTTTTTACAGATTGCATAATATCCAGCAAAGCCTTACCCTTTACCGGTGGTGTTGGATCAAGTTTTGGCAGAGTGGCCCAAATCCCCCTTACTTTGTTCCGTAAATTAGTATCAGCCAAAAACTGGTCTGTCATTTTGGTTTGCCGGTTAAACATGGTTGATCCAAAACCCAAAGGAAAATCCAGCCCGGCATACACTCCCTTACGATTTGGTATGTACAAATGGTCGAGCAATGCATTCATCGAAAAGAAATTATAATTCAGGAATGCAAGCCTCGATTCAAGCCCGCGGTCGATAGCAAAGCTTGCGCGCCGGGCAGGCGTAATGTTTTTATAGTAATCAATGCCGCCTGTTGGTGATAAGTCTACCCAGGGCGACTGGCTAAAAAACAACACTTCCGTTACGTCTATTATCAGCTTTCCTTTAAACTTAGGATCATTGGCAAGGTCAGCTAAAAATGGTCTGGGCGAAGAACCTACCATGGCTAACTGGATTGCATGTTTACCCGTTATCTTTTCCCATGTCGGGATATCCAGGTCGTATTTTATGCGCGAAGAGCCGATGAAAACGGTTGCCTTATCAGCTGGTTCGTACACCATTGCCCGTTTACTCGCCCATAACTCATCGTTATCATCAAAATCAATTGGAACGCCTTTGTGCCTGAGATAAATTTCCCAGGAAGCTACAGCCAATAAAACTAAAACTGTTGTCAAAATGGCTTGTTTTACAAATAAAACACTTTTCATATGCGGGAATTTAAAGAAGGGATTTGAAAAGCAGCAAAAACTTTCGCTGAACAAATTGCAGCAATAGCTTGAAATTATTTATCAAATAATTACATAAACAACATTACCACAGGTATTTATAATTTATTTACGGATAATTTCCGGTGAAATTAATTTTAATATTTCAGATCTAACCCGCTTTTTAGATTTTGATCCGGTTATTGTAAACTTGTGTAAAAAAATTGTAAACTGATTTAACAGGCGACCTTTTAAAATAATTTCGAAAAGTACCCGGACTGAGTCCGCAAGGGGTAATAAGATGGTGTTAATTACACGCCTAACATTTATTAATGCCTTAACACTAGTTTTACATAACAACTGTTCCTTTGTGACGAGTAAATTTTTTTAAGATAAGATCAGTTTAGTTAGTTAGATCAGCCTGCTAGTAACAGGCTGATTTTTTTTCATCCCGATTTCATTTTAAAACGGTACTTTAGGCCGCCCTATCTATAACATGAAACTATTAAAATCCGCCTGCGTTATCCTGTTATTGTTTTTTAGTGCTTGCACAGCGCCGCTGTATGTAGCCGTCCCGGTTGATTATACGGCAAAGCTTAATTTCAGGCCCGATTCAACTATTATTATACTGATCAATCAGTTTGATATAAACCAGGCAAAAATTACCAATAAGAAAAAGCTTGACGTAATTAAGGCAGGAGCTGTTGCTGCTATTAAATTTGCCGGATTGGAGTTCAGCTCACTGCCGCATGTTAAGGTGATCAACCTGGTTGATTCCGTGGCGTTTACTGTAAACACTGATTCGGTAAAGCTTACCGCATCAAAATATCATGCAAATTATTTGCTGGCCTTAAAAAGTTTTACTGCGGATATCGGCTTATCTGATATTGCAAATTATACCACCTATTATAACACTAATACCGCGGTCAATTTTGTTTTATACGAAAGCAACGGCATCTATCATCGTAATTTAAATGGTACTGCTGTTGATGCACAATCCGAACAGCCATATTTTGGGCTTTTACCAACTTTATTGATCCACCCGACAGTAAAAGGTAATAAACAATCTATTAAAACATCGGCAGAACATGCCACAGAAAACGCCTTGCAGGATTATTTTCCCTACACCATAACCCATAACAGGCCGCTTTATAATGATGCTATTTTTCTGCCTGCGATAAAGGAGATCCAGACAGGTAATTTTGATAAGGCTGATAGCCTGCTGGCGCCATTTTTACAGGACAAAAATCCGCAGATTGCAAGTAAGGCGGCTTATAACCTGGCCGTGGTTTATGAATCGGAAGGGGATATTGATGCCGCTATTGACCTGGCGCAGCAATCATCAGATAAATATAACAATGAATTTGCTACCGCGATCCTTGCTGAGTTAAAGGAGGAGTGATCATTTTTTCCATGATCACATAATTTATCCCGTTTTTGGAAAATACATCACCCGTTTCAACAAATCCAAGCTTTAGATAAAAACCAAGGGCATCAGTGCGGGCATTGCACCAAATACGGGTGCCGGCATTTTCCTCAACGTGTTTTGTGATGTATGCTAATAAACTGCTGCCTATTCCAGCTTTTTGCATAGCTGTATCAACTGCCAGCTTACGGAATTGAAAAGAAGTTCCGGTTTGAAATAACGAAACCACACCGGCCAGCTTATTATCCTTAAAAGCGCCGAAATGCATCCCATCCACATCTTCCTCCATCTCCATTTCGTGCTTCATTTTACCGGGATACAAAACATCCCTGCGTAATTGCCAGGTATGTTCGGGTCTTATTTGCTCGATTTCGGATTTCGGATGTTCGATTTCGAATTTATTTATTTGCATCTATGATATTCAATTTGAATTAAGCTGCTTTGTTTTTTTATTAGTACTCAGTTTAAATAAAATATTCTAAATATCCGAAATCGCACATCCGACATCAGAAATTACAGCGGAATATTTCCATGCTTCTTCCTCGGGTTATTCACTACTTTATTTTCCAGCATTTTAAAGGCATGGATCAGTTTTATCCTGGTTTCTGCAGGCTCAATTACTTCATCAATAAATCCGCGTTCGGCAGCACGGTAGGGGTTGGCAAAAATCTCTGAATATTGCAGCTCCTTTTCCTTCCATTTGGCTTCCGTATCTTTGGCAGAGGTGATCTCCCGCTTAAAAATAATTTCAGCAGCGCCCTTTGCACCCATTACGGCAATTTCAGCAGTAGGCCAGGCATAGTTCATATCGGCACCGATGTGTTTGGAGTTCATTACATCATAAGCGCCACCATAGGCTTTACGGGTTATTACGGTAATACGGGGGACGGTAGCTTCGCAAAATGAATAAAGCAATTTGGCGCCGTTAGTGATGATAGCGTTCCATTCCTGGTCGGTGCCCGGCAAAAAGCCCGGTACATCTTCAAAAACCAGCAGCGGGATATTAAAGCTATCGCAAAAGCGCACAAACCTGGCGCCCTTGGTTGATGAGTTGATGTCAAGCACACCCGCCAAAAATGCAGGCTGGTTAGCCACTATCCCAATGCTGCGGCCAGCCAGCCGGGCAAAACCCACAACAATATTTTCTGCAAAATCCTTATGTACCTCTAAAAATGATCCCACGTCAATAACATGGTCTATCACATCCCTTATATCATAAGGCTGCGATGCGTTTTCGGGCATTATAGTGTTAAGCTCTTCCCGTAGTTCATTTTTTATTTCATAGGGGAGGGCTGGTGCAGTATCCTCACAATTTTGGGGCATATAGCTCAAGAGCTTCTTTACATTTTGAATGGCCTCAATCTCATTGGCGCAGGCAAAATGCGTAACACCCGATTTAGTGGCATGTGTAGTTGCCCCGCCCAGCTCTTCAGATGTTACCACTTCATGCGTGACGGTTTTTACCACGTTTGGCCCGGTAACAAACATATAGCTTGTATTTTCAACCATTAATATAAAATCTGTTATTGCAGGGGAGTAAACAGCGCCACCTGCACAAGGGCCCAGGATAGCCGAAATTTGCGGTATAACGCCTGATGCCATAGTATTACGATAAAATATATCGGCATAGCCGCCTAATGATACCACGCCTTCCTGGATGCGTGCTCCGCCCGAGTCATTCAGCCCGACAAATGGTGCGCCGTTCTTCATGGCAAGGTCCATTACTTTACAGATCTTTTCCGCATGGGTTTCTGAAAGTGATCCACCAAAAACGGTGAAATCCTGCGAGAAAACATATACCAGCCTGCCGTTCACCGTACCGTAGCCTGTTATTACACCATCACCCGGATACTTTTCCTTTTCCATCCCAAAATCGGTTGAGCGGTGAGATACAAACATGCCTATCTCCTGAAAAGATCCTTCATCCATCAAAAAATGCAAACGCTCACGCGCAGTAAGTTTTCCCTTTTTATGCTGACTCTCAATCCGCGCCTGTCCGCCGCCTAAAAGGGCCTCTTCGCGTTTTTTACTTAATAGCTTAATCTTATTATCCACAGTATCGGTTTATAAAATGCAAGATGGTGATTTTAGGTGAAAGCTGAAAGGCAAAAGGCGAAAGGTATGGAACAGAAATAATGACCAAACCACAACTGAACTAATTACACCAGTGAACCAATGAACAATATTCAGTATTTTCGTTCCTAAATGGCAGTTTATCACATTATATCCATCCTCATATTTTTAACGGCAGTTTTTGCCTATATGAATGACCGCTGGATAAAATGGCCGCCAACCATCGGTATAATGGTAATCGCGTTGCTGTCATCAATCCTGATCGTTATCCTTGGTAATTTAATCCCGGGCATTTCATCAAAAGCTTTACTGTTGGTTTCAAATATCAACTTTGAACAGGTACTGATGAAAATAATGCTGAGCTTTTTGTTATTCGCCGGCGCATTGCACATTGACGCCAACAAGCTTAAAAAGGAGTTTTGGCCAGTAATGTTGATGGCTACGGCGGGTACATTTATTTCTACCTTTTTGGTAAGCATAATGGCTTACTACCTGTTTATGCTTTTCGGACTGCAAATGCCATACATTTATTGCCTGCTTTTTGGAGCGCTTATCTCGCCAACAGATCCAATTGCTGTTATGGGGATACTGAAACAGGCAGGTATCCCCAAAACCCTGGAAATGAAAATTGCCGGCGAATCGCTTTTTAACGATGGGGTAGGCGTAGTTGTTTTCCTGACGATTTTTGAAGTGGCTGTAAACGGTACCGATAAGTTTTCAATTGGCGGCACTGCTGTGCTGTTTTTAAAGGAAGCCGGGGGCGGGATCTTATTTGGGGCTATGTTGGGATACCTGGGACATTTTCTGATCAAATCTATTGATAATTACCGTGTTGAGGTTTTAATAACCTTAACAGTTGTTATGTGCGGTTATTCTGTTGCGGATCATTTTCATTTATCCGGCCCGCTGGCCATTATTATAGCCGGCATAATAATGGGTACCAAAGGCAAAAAGGAAGGCTTGTCTGAGATCTCCCGCGATTACCTAAGTAAGTTCTGGGACCTTACTGATGAGATCTTTAATGCTATTCTTTTTCTGCTGATAGGTTTGGAAATGCTGGTGATTAAGGTTAACCCAACCATTATGATAATTGGCGGGATAATGATAGTTGTGGTATTACTGGCACGCCTGCTATGCGTAGCAATCCCCGTTACGTTTTTAAAGATCTGGATGAAATTTGAAAATAACGCCATACTGATGCTAACCTGGGGCGGGCTAAGGGGCGGTCTTTCGGTTGCCATGGCGCTTTCCATCCCTGAAGCTATGCATAGGGATGAATTTGTTTTGATAACCTACATTATCGTTGTGTTCTCTATAATAGTTCAGGGCCTTACCATTGGGCCGTTGGCGAAAAAGTCTGAAGTCTGAAGTCTGAAGTCTGAAGTCTGAAGTAACATTATGTTAAGTGAGTCAGCGTAATCAAAAAAATCAGCGGTTAAAAACTATTATTCTTCTTATCGCTTTTATAGGTGTATCACATAAACAACTACTATTATGAACCCATACCAGCAAAAGTGGATCGAAGTTTTAAAAAGCGCCCATATCCCTAATTGGAAAATTGAACCATTGGAGGAAGATATTTACATTGAGATGCCACACGTAACCGATCTGAAATTAATACGGGATAACTTGCCGGCAACGCTCGGCGCTATGTCATTAGATATAGATGTACCTAAAGAACGCCTTAAATTCATTTTTCATAATGGCCATGAAAATTTTGAATACATGCTAAATCCCAATGAGGAAGATTTGGATGAGGAGTAAGGAAGTCCGAAAGTCGGAAAAGTCAAAAAAGATAAGGCAATAAGTAAAAGAATCGGTGTAATCCTCCTGAAATCAGTGCAATCCTAAAATAATCATAACCGCGCGCGCGTTGATAACACCACTACGCTGATCCCCATAACTGCTATAAACGCAAATGATGCCCTTAAAGTAGCCAGGCCTGCGATAAAACCTATAACCGGCGGACCAACCAGGAAGCCTATAAAGCCTATTGTAGAAACCGCTGCCAGTGCCACACCCGCGGACATGGTTTTTGATCGCCCTGCAGCACTATAAACCATAGGCACAACTGATGATACCCCTGCGCCAACCAGCAGAAAACCCGCCATTGCGGTATAAAAATAAGGAAAGATAATTGCCACCAGCAAGCCTGATGCAGTTAACGAGCCGCTAACCTGCAATGTGCGTTTTAAGCCGAAACGATGGGCAAACCAGTCGGCAATAAATCTGCCGCTAGCCATTGTAAGCATAAATGCAGTAAAGCCAGCGCCCTGTAAAGCAATAGGTACAGCCACCACTTTTTTAAAGTAAACAACGCTCCAGTCGAACATAGCGCCTTCACAGATCATAGAACAAAAGGCGATGCTGCCCAATGTTAATAGCGGAACCATCAATCTGAATTTTTCGCGAAGAGAAATTGAAACCGCACCTTTGTTTTTAGGTGCACCGGCATCATCATACAAATACCTAGAGGCTGCTGCAACGCCAATAGCAAGAATAACAAGCACTAAGATAAAGTGATGAAAAGGATCAATCCTGTTGGCTATCATCACAGTGCCTATGCCAGCCCCGGTAAACCCGGCCAGGCTCCACAAGCCATGGAACGATGCCATAATTGGCTTATCATACATGCCCTCAGCGGCAACTGCCTGTGTATTAACAGAAATATTAACTGCATTACTTGAAAAACCAAAGCAAACCAGGCAGATGATCAATTGAAACGTATTTTGTGCCAGGCCAAGGCTTATTAAACAAATACCATAAACCAATATGGCAGCAAGCAGTAATTTTTTGCTTCCTATTTTAGTAATAACCCAGCCCGAAAAAGGCAATGATAACATTAAACCAACCGGAAGTGAAAAGAGTACAGCACCAAGGGCAGCATCAGTTAAGCCCATGGTTTGCTGAATAGTAGCTATCCGCGATGCCCAGCTTGAAAAACACAACCCGGCCATAAAAAATAAAACGCCTACCGCAATGCGGAGCGTTTTTCTGGTAATGGATGGTTGTATTGCTGTAATTGTATCTGCCATTGCACTATGTTAGTGTATGTTTTACACTTTACATTTTATGCAAATGTATCTGATTTTCAGCAAAGTTGAAAAGATAGTTTTAATTTTTACAAAAAAAATAAAACCATCCCTTTATTATAGCATCAAATACTCACAGTGACTAAAGCTAACCCGGCTCCAATTCTTATTACAAAGTAATGTTAAATGTACCTGTAACACCGGGTATTGTTTCGCCGGTTGAAATATTGAACAGATCTGTAGTAAAAGTGCCTTTAATAGTGCCATGAAAACCGTCTGTAGTATTCAATTGTGTTACGGTTACCTTTCCGTTATCACCCAGCATGCTGTTTAAGTACAGGACATCAATATTGTAAGTGCCGGCTTTATTGTTGCTAAACGAAAGTGAAAAGCCACCTTCGGGTGTTGTTCCACCCATTATTTGAGTGTTTCCATCAGGTAGGGTTGAGGCATCAGCTGCCATAACCTGGAAAGCAATCATGGTAAGTGTAGTTACACTGCCATTAACGTTGTAAGTAATTGTACTGCCATTTTTGACAAGTATTTCGCCGGGAGTACCCGTTTGCGTAGTAGTGCTATTGGCAGGATAAATTGGTGGATCGAGCTTACAACCGGTTAAGCCGGCAATTATAAGTAGTGAAGTAAAAACTTTAAAGTATAATTTTCTCATTGCGCCGTTTTGTGATCCGATTTATAAGTATAAATATTTACTTGTCGGTTAAATGCCTGTGAATAATAATTTATAGCGTAAATTATCCACACCACAATACGTAATTTGCAAGTGTTAGGTTACAAAAACGGGAATAAAGTTCCTTATAATTAATTGCAGTCGCCATCAGGCCCGCACGATTCACCTTCAATAATTTCTAATTTGGGTTTTGAGTTTTCCTGCTGCCACTCGCCAAAAGCTTTCTGCAAGGTTTGCTCAAACACGGGGATGGACTGTGCGCCAGATACAGCATACTTATTATTCAATACAAAAAATGGTACGCCCTGTATGCCAAGATACTGTGCGGTATCAATATCATGCTTAACCTCATCAGCATAAGCATCACCTTCTAAAACCTGTTTTATTTCAGCAGCGTCAAGGCCTATTTCCTTGCCTAAAGCAATCAGGGTTTCGTTATCGTCAATGTTTTTGCTATCGGTAAAATAGGCTTTAAATAATTGTTCTTCGGCTTCAACGCCTAAGCCGTGTTTTTTAGCGAGATGGCTAAACCTGTGTGCTTTAAAGCTATTGGCAACAACGGCCTTATCAAGGTTGTAAGTTAAGCCTGCTTCGGCAGCCATTTGGGTTACGCGGGCATTCATTTGTTGGACATAGTCAATTGTCCACCCCTTTCTATCAGCAAGGTATTGATCAATGTTAGTAGTCGGATCGGTTTCAAGATCAGGGTTCAGCTGAAAGCTTTTCCATTCAATTTCAATCTCTTCCTTGTGCTCAAAATGCTGTAAAGCATCTTCAAACCTGCGCTTGCCTATATAACAAAACGGGCACATTACATCGCTCCATATCTCAACTTTCATCTTGTTCAATTTAAAGTTTACTTTTTCTCTGTGTTCCTTTGCGTTTGCCTTTGTGAACTTTGCGGTTAAATTTAACCACGGAGAGCACTGAGCAGCCACGGAGAGCAACAGAGATTTGCTTCAAATTCGCAGTCGTCTCATTTTTCGATCGTGGCAAAGCAAAGTTAAATCCATATCTTAACATCACCGTAAGCAGAAAGTAAAACTTTATAATCACCTTTGTTCTAAATTATGACGTCAACAATTAAATATTTTTATACCGCTACTCTATTAGTTTTTAGTCTGAATTTCAGCCTTATCGCGCAGCAAAAGAACGCAACTTCCGGTAGTAACTTATACAGCGCGGGCTATGCCTCAGCATTTATAGGTGGATTATACGATGCCTGGTATCCATATAAAGACCTGCACCAGCATGGTGATTTTGGCCTGGGTGCCCCCGCCATGCTCGACGGCGAATTAATAATGCTGAATGGTAAACTTTATAAAACACAATATACCGGCAAAACCAGTCCGGTAAGTGATGCCGAAAAAACACCTTATGCGGTGGTGTGCTTTTTTCATGCCGCTAAAGTTTATAAACCGGGTAAAGAATTAAACAAGGCAGCGCTTTTTAAATACCTGGATAGTGTGCTTACCAATCAAAACGGGATCTATGCCATTCACATTAGCGGCAATTTTAAGTACGTAAAAACAAGGGCATTTCCGCCGGTGGAGAAAAAACCATATTTGCCGCTTGCAGCCATGCTTGATAAGCAGCACTTTTTTGAATTTAACACCATAAAAGGCGACCTGGCAGGTTACAAATTGCCGGTATTTATGGAAGGTCCGCACATCAGCGGGTATCATTTTCATTTTTTATCTGCCGATAAAACATCGGGCGGCCATATAATTGATGTGATAGCTGATGACATAATTATTGAGGTTGATATCCTGAGCAGTTATACAATGGAACTGCCCCAAACACCTGATTTTAATAATTTTGATTTCAAGAAAGACCGCAAGGAGGAAATTAAAAGCGTGGAGAATGGGAAGAAGTAGTAGCGCGTTGTTATGCGATTGGGTAGCTTCGTTCTTCGCCATCAGGATCGGCTATGAGTGTAGAAAGTTCACAAATTTTATCCGCAATTTTTGCCATATTTATTAACCCCATATTTATAACCAACCACTTATCCCTAGATGATGCCTAAATACCTTGTGATTTTTGTTTTTTGCTGGATGAATATTGCATTCGGCCAAAGCAACTCAAATTCAGTTACCTCAGTTTTTCATGCTGGTGCAGCGCATACCGGTGTTTACACGGGAGAGAACTATAGCTCGTTTGCCGGCTTAAAATGGAAATTCAAATCGCAGGGCAAAATATTTTCATCTCCCGCCATTTCTAATGGCATTGCGTACATCGGCAGTGCCGATCATAACCTGTACGCCATTGATATAAAAACAGGTAAGCAACTATGGAAATTTACAACAGGAGGTGCGGTGCATTCTTCACCGGCAATAAATGGTAATATAGTGTGCTTTGGCAGTTTTGATGGGCATTACTACGCTTTAAATGCCAAGACCGGCACTTTAATATGGAAATTTAAAACCGGGGGCGAAAAACTGGTAGGCGCAAAAAGCTTATGGGCCATGAAACCGCATGATCAGTATATGAATGATCTGTATGATTTCTTTCTCTCCTCACCAATATTTAGCAGCAATAACCTTACTGTATATTTCGGCAGCAGCGATGGCAATATGTATGCGTTAAACGCTGTGAGCGGTAAGCTAAAATGGACCTTTAAAACAAAAGGCCTTATTCATACTACACCAGCTTTGTATAATGGCAAACTGTATTTTGGTAGCTGGGATACCTTTTTTTATGCTGTTGATGCTACCTCAGGCAAACAGCTCTGGAAATTTAAAACCGGCGACCAGCCTGTTGTGCATTTATTGGAAGGCGTCCAGGGTTCGGCGACTTGCAGCAATGGCATGGTTTATTTTGGTGCAAGAGATAGTTATTTGTATGCGCTCAATGCTAACACCGGTAAAATGACATGGAAATACAGCGCACAAGGCTCATGGATCCTTACCACACCCGCCATACAAAGCGGGGTTGTTTATACCTCGACATCTGATACTTATATTTTCGCAGCTTTAGATGCTAAAACCGGGAAACAAAAGTTCAGCTACAAAGCCAATGGCTATCTTTATTCATCAGCTGCAATTGGCGGAAGCACTGCTTACTTTGGAGACTTTACTGGTAAACTTTCTGCCGTTAACCTTAAATCAGGTAAACTAACCGGTCATTTTACTACTGATGGCAGGAACAGAAATGCCGCTAAACTATTAAAGAAAGACACCCTTGATTATAATTACATTTCAACAGGTAAGGATAACGAGCTTTATGCCACTTCGGTTAAAATCATGGATCAATTGTATACGCTTGGCCCAATAGTTTCATCACCGGTTATTAGTAATGGCGTAATTTATTTTGGCAGCGCCGACGGTTGTTTATATGCGCTTGGTTTAAAATAAACTCATTATACCAGAAATTTTACGCTTATACTTTTGCAGATGATAGCGCATCGGTAAAAGCTGCTACTAACGATTGATTATCTGTTTTAAGCAGCGTTTCATTTACCTGCAGCTTGATAACACCTTCATGGTTAGCATTTCTTACCAGAACCTTGTGTTTTTCATACAGTTGCTGCCTGAATTTTTTAACATCGGTGGCAGTTAATTTAAGATCGAATATATTAGAACCACCCTTTATAGGATTAATATTTATGCCCGGTAATTTGTTCAGTTTACTAAAGAGGTCATTCGCTTGTATAAATGTTTGTTTTAGCCTGTCTTCCAGTCCATCAAGGTGGTATAACGCCATTGCCGCTTTGCTCCAGCTGCTATAAACGGTACCGCCATGAATCTTGATAAGATGTTCCATCTTATCTATCACAGCTTTATCGCCACAAAGAATGGCACCGCCATCGGCTCCAAGGTATTTATAAAGCGAAATATAAATAGTATCAAAATTCGAAGCATACTCTGCAATTGAAATTCCGCTAACAGCCGCGGCCAGGTAGATCCGCGCGCCGTCAAGGTGAAGTTTATAGCCATTGCTGCGGCAGAAGGCAGAGATCTTCCTGATCTCTTCTATCGGGACCTGCTGACCGTCGCAGCGCCTTACCGGGTTTTCAATAGCGACAGTTCCTATCCCACTTTTAAAAACTTCGCCGTCATTAACATAATTGATGCCTGCCTTGAGATCTTCCAGCGTAAAAAAAGCTGCGCCCGGGGCCAATGGCATCAATCTTTTATTGAAAACAGATTGGGCGGCGTCAGCTTCATCGCGGTAAATATGGCTTGTGTCCTGTACAAAAATCTTGGTGTTTTCACCATTTAGCACCGATATAGCCAGCTGGTTAGCCATGGTACCTGTAGGCATATAGGTAGCTGCCTCTTTGCCGGTAATTTCCGCAAACCGTTTGGTAAGCTTTGCAAGTGTTCCACCTTGTCCATAAACGTCTGCTTTTATAGGATCTTTTTGACTGATCTCCTGCAGCTTTGCCAGGTAATCTGCGGGGGCATAGTGGACCCCATCATCAGTAAAAGAAATGTAAGTATTTACAGGCGCGTCGATTTTTATTACAGCAGCATGCGCATTGGCAGCAAGGCCCGGTAATAAAGCCGGAACCAGGGAAAGGCCTGAAAGTTTCAGAAAATTCCTTCTTTTTATCTCTCTCATTTTGTGATGATTTTTTACGGTTGTAGTTTTCTAAGTTAATATTTATTTCATAAAAAAAAGAGCCTGCCACCGGCAAGCTCTTTTAAAAATAAATTTAATCTCTGTTTTCGCAATGCCTCTTATAGAGTACCCTACGATGGAATTATATCGTGATAATCACAATTCTATTTAAAATCGTCAGCAGTTACGCCAGTATTTATTTTAACATCAGTTACGGTCATTTCAAATGTTTGATCGGACTGTGTTATGGTTTGCTTGTACGGGAACATCACATTGCCAACTTTGCGGTAATCGCTAAAATCCACTGTAGTGTTTGCACTTACATTATTGCTTACTGTAGTGCTTTCGTTTTTCACCAGCAGCTTGCTTTTAACATCATAATATTCGGTTGATGTTTTGCCGGTTGGGTCGGTAACGCTAACCTGGTATGCATCGGCTCCATTCACTTTTTGGATGCCTTTTACCGCAAGCTTAAATGCAGGGTTGCTTAAGTAATCAAGCTGCTCGGTTAATGAAGTGAAAACCTTTTTTTGCGCTATTTCATCGGCACCCAGATCTTTTTTATTAGGTCCCTGTTGCTGATAGCCTTTATCACCATCAAATGTTTCTTTCATCACCGTGTTGCCACCCATAGTAACGGTCATGGTTTCTTTGTTAGGCGCCATTTTCTTTTGCAAAACATTTAGTTTCATGCCTTGCATGCTCATATCCATGGTAGTAACGCTCGATGTTACCTTTTTCAATTCGGTAGCTCCGCCAACAGCATCAATATAGCCTTTTATTATATCGGCAGCATTTACGTTGGGCACGGCAGCAGTTTGGGCGCCTTCTGTTACCGGGTTGGCATACTTATCGTATAGCTTAACAGGATGTCCGCTTTTCTTAAGCCCGTCAAGCATTTGGGCGGCACCGCCAACTACTACCACACGCGTATTATCATAGTTAAAGTATTTTTGAGCCACGCGTAAAATATCATCAGCCGTTACCGCATTTACCTTTTGCAGGTAAGTTTTGTAAAAATCAGCAGGCAGGTCATTAATCAGTATATTACTGGCAAACGTTGCCATGCGTGCCGGGTCTTCCAATCCTAATGCAAATGATCCGTTATATAAAGCCTTGGCCGTGCTTAGCTCTTCGGCTGATACCTTATCAGTGCGGATCCGTTTTATCTCGTTCAATATTTCGGTAACGGCACTATCTGCTTTGGCATTTCTTACTGATGCTGAAGCATCAAAAGTTTCCTGGAACCTGCCTGTGCCTAATTGTGAGTAAGCGCCGTATGTAAAGCCATGTTTTTCGCGCAGATTCATAAATAATCGGCTCTCGGCACCACCACCTAAAATATAGCTGGCTAATATAGCCGGGAAATAATCGGGGTTGTTCTTTTTAATATCAACGAGGTTTATCACGCTGATCTCTGATTGTACTGCGCTTGGCACGTCAACAACGTCAATTTCGGTTTTTGTTGGATTAGCTACTTCTGCAAGTTTAGGTAAAGTAAGTTCAGCGCCTTTCCAGCTGCCAAATATTTCAGTAGCTAATGCTTTGGCCTGGGCTGGCTTAATATCGCCAATGATGGTTAAATAACCCCTTGAAGGCGTCACATATTTACTATAAGCATCTTTAATATCCTGCAGGGTAAGGGACTGGATACCTTCTTCGGTTTCAAATTCGCCGTTAGGGTGTGTTTTGCCATAAGCAAGTGCATTGCCCACCCTGGCTGCAATAGCCTTGGCACTTTTTGCATTTGCTTTTAAACCGGTTATAGTTTGAGTTTTTAACTTATCGAAAGATTCCTGTGTAAATGCGGGCTCTTTTAAAGCCTGCCCCATTAGGGTAAATGCATTTTTGAAATAGCGGGTTAACGCTGATGCATATCCGCCTGAGGAGTTAAGGCTAACGTCGGCACCTAATTTTTCAACCGATTCATCAAATACAGCTTTAGGCATGGTTTTGGTGCCCTCATTAAGCATAGATCCCATCAGGTTTACTGCACCGGCTTTACTGCCCTCGGTTACCGGGCCAACATCAATCAAATAACTTGCTGATACCTTCGGCAGGCTATGGTTCTCAACAACTAAAACCGTAATACCATTTGGCAATGTGTATTTAACAGGGTCTTTTATAGTTAACACAGGTGCCGGCCCCGGTTTGGGCTGTTTTGTGCGGTCAATAGTTATTTGTGCCTGCGCATATTGCATCAATAATGCTCCGGCAGCTATCATTATATATTTCTTCATGATCTTTTTCGTGCTATAAGTTAATTATTGAGCTTTACCTTTTCCGGGCAAATAATACAAAACAAGGCGCTGGTTAGGGTTAAGGTATTTTTTAGCGGCATCCCTTATTTCTTCCCTGGTTATTGATCTTATCTCAGTTAATTCTTCATTTACATGCCCGGTATCCTTATGATAAAAGGTATATCCGTTACTCAGATTTTCTGCTAACCCAACCATTCGCGTATTAGCGCTCACAAAGTTATTTTCAAATTGGTTTTGTAATTTCTGGTATTCTTCAGGACTTATCAGATCGGTTTGCAGCTTTTTAATTTCCTCGTCCATATCAGGTAATAAGCTTGCCGGGTCAGCCCCGCCGTTTGGCAGTGCACCAACTATGTACATACCGTAATCTTCAAGGGCATAGTTAAAGGCAACCACCTGTAATGCATTCTTTTTCTCATCAACCATTTTTTTGTACATCCTCGAGCTTGCACCACCCGAAAGAACAGTAGAGATCATCTGCATTATTTTCGAATCATGACTGTCCCTGCCCGGCACCCGGTAAGCTTCAATCATAAAAGGGATCTGAATGTTGGCGTCATAGGCAGTATCAGTAACCTGTTTGGTTATTGGCGACTCGCCCGTTTTTTTGTAAACAATATTCTCCCCACGTGGTATCGGTCCAAAATAGGCTTCAACCAATTGTTTTGTTTTAGTAACGTCAATATCGCCGGCAATGGTTAATACGGCATTGTTAGGGATATAGTATTTTTTAAAAAACTCCTTAAATTCAGTCAGCCTGGCTGCATCCAGATCTTTCATTGATCCAATTACTCCGTTGTGGTAAGGGTGGGTAGGGAACAGCCCTTCGCTTATATAAGTAATTAAATTACCGTAGGGACGATTATCAAGACTTTGGCGTTTTTCTTCTTTTACTACCTCGTTCTGCGTTTTTACACCAATTTCATTTATTACCGGGTGCATCATGCGTTCGCTCTCCAGCCACATGCCGGTTTCCAGTTGGTTTGATGGGAATAGCTCGTAATAAAAGGTCCTGTCTTGTGTGGTATTGGCATTGTTCTGGCCTCCATTTGCCGATACCACCTTCATGAATTCGCCACGCTTAATATTGTCGCTGCCTTCAAATAGCAGGTGTTCAAAAAAATGAGCGAAACCTGTACGGCCCACAACCTCATTTTTTGACCCGACATGATACATAACAGTGACAGCCACTACAGGCGCCTTACTATCGTTGTGCAGAACTACGTGCAAACCATTAGGCAGATCGTATTCCGTAAATTCTACTTTTTGCGCTTTAGCTTGTAGACCCGCCAGGAATACCGCTGCGAGTGCACAAAAAACGCTTTTCTTTAGCTGCATATTGTGAAATTGATTTATTGCTAATTTATTAATTTGTTTTTAAATAATAGGCTAAATAACTATCTTTTTAGTTATTTAGATAACTGTAAAGATGAAAAGTTACTAAGTCGGAAAATCCATGGTACCAAAATTTAAATCCCCAGCAACCTTCAAGACTATTTCTTTTTAGAGAGTCCTGAAAAGAGAAATAAGCATAATTACCTGGATAACTTTATCATTTTAGAGAGCTTTAAAGCATATCTTTCTACCAATAAATAAAAAATATAGGCCGATAGAATACTTAGAAGTAAGCATCCCCCAAATAATAATGATTTATTGGTGACATGTGAACCAATACTCCCAACCAAAAAAAGACTTAAAGGAAAATGTATAAGGTATAATGAATACGAAATATTACCTAAAAAATAAAGCGGCTTAATCTCTTTTTGACTTTTATACAATAAAATAAAGAGAGCTACCGATAGTGGCACAGCGCCGCTTTTAATGGAAACAGAAACCATTATATAAGCTGAAAGTGCAAACAACACTAATAAACCTTTGGTTAGGCTAATTCTTTTAACGTAAGCCATAAAGGCTATAAACCCTATTACAAAATCAGACATTTGTTCAATAATAACACCATGATAGTTTAGCTTACTTAAAATACAAATTATGTTTATGCAAATTAATATAAGTATTGATACATTAGCTTTAATACGTATTAAAAAAGGGAAAAATATGCCTAAGAGCAAATAAAACTGAAATTCAATTGCAAGTGTCCAAAAAACACCTAAGAACCAATTTGTTCCCTTTACAAATGGTACCAGGTAAAACAGGTGTAACAGGACAGAATTTAAGTTTAGCAATGAAATTGGCAGAACGCCAATTATAAAGGGCAAAGCTATAATACACCAATAAGGAGGGTCAATCCTGATACTTCGCCTGAGTAAAAATGAAAAAAAGTCCTTCAACACATACTTTTTCTTATAAAGCGAATAAGGTAAAATAAAACCTGATATAACAAAAAATATGACGACGCCTTGCTGTCCGACGTTAATTAAATAGTCAATAATGAAATTTACATGGAAATCACAAATCATTTGAATATGAACAATACATACAGATAAGGCAGCAATTGCACGCAATAATATAATACTGATAATTTTAGGATCGTTCACGTGTGCAATATATAAAAACTCTTTGTGGAGTGTTTAAATTAAATCCTATCCATCTTCCGGACTTTTCCGAATTTCGGCTCAAAACCAATCTAAACTCCGTCATCTCCTGATAAACTCTTCACACTAAATGCGTTTATTTGCGTTATTATATATTTTTGTAAACAGAGAGCAGCATTAAATGAACCGCGTTACTAAAATAAGGATCCTGGTACCGTTTGTTATTATCCTTTTTTTGGGTGCTTATGGGCGGCACAGGCATTTTAGCCGGGAAATAGATATCAGCGGCAAACTGGACGACAAGCAAATGAACGAAATTTCAGGAATTGCTGCTTCTCGTATAGTTCCGGATATTTATTATATACATAACGATAGCGGCGATACAAGCCGTTTTTTCGCCATAGCTCCAGATGGTAAATTAAAATCAACCATTTATTATAAAGGCGACCTGAAGGGGAAACTGGGAGTGGATGATTGCGAAGATATTGCCGTTGGCCCCGGGCCGCTTAAAGGTAAAAGCTATGTTTACCTTGGCGATATAGGTGATAATAATTCAAAACGGTCATTTTTAACAGTATACCGTATGGAGGAAAATGCCGCATGGCTCAATAATGAAACTTCAACTGCGGATGCAATTCCTGTTCATCTTAAATATCCGGATGGTCCAAGGGATGCCGAAACATTAATGGTTGATCCTATTGAAAAGCTAATGTATATTGTAACAAAGCGGCAGGACTCGGTAGCTGTATATACAGCCCCGCTAAATTATAAGTCAGGGGATACCATTACATTAACAAAACGCTGCAAATTGTTTTTTAATGGACTTAAAGTGTTTAAATGGATAACGGCAGGCGATATATCAAAAGATGGCTCGCAAATAGTATTGAAAAGCTACGAAAAGGTCTATTATTGGAAACGTGATGGTAATGAGCCGATTTGGAAAACCATACAGACAAAACCCGAAGAGCCGTTTTATGTTCCCGAGAAACAAGGCGAAGCAGTAGGTTTTACACCGGATGGTAAGGGATATTACACCACGAGCGAAGGTGTTTATTCGCCGATATACTTTTATAAAACACCATAGGAAGGGAAATCAAGAGAAAAGAACCAAGATTCAAGAAGGAACGGGAAACTGATTAAAATACCTTTTCAGGGAATAGGTATGGTCTTATTTTGAATTTTCATTCTTGTCTCTTGCTTCCTGACTCTAAAATCTATTCTATCGTATTCGCATAGCTGTGCACATAATCGCGGGGTGATACGCCGGTAATGCTTTTAAACACATAATTAAAGTTAGTGATACTGTTAAAGCCGCAGCTGTAGGCAATGGTAGCAATGCTTTTTGCAGAGCCGTTAACCAGCATTTTACAGGCTTCGTTCACTCTTACTTTGTTCACAAAATTCACTAATGTATGCCGGGTGTGCTTTTTAAAATACCGGCAAAAGGCAGTAGGGGTAAGGTGGGCCTGCATGGCAACATCCTCCAGCGTTAAGGCACTGCTGTAGTTTTGCATAATATAATTATAAACCGATGCAATGCGCATCCCTTCAGGATCGGTCATGGAGAATGCATAGCTGCCGGATGAAAGGGGCTGCAGGTTATCAGTTGTGCTTAAAATATTAAGCAGCTCAATAAAGCTGTATAACTGTTCTGCACCGTTAGCATGCTGAATAGCAGCCAGCCTGCCAGCTATGTCTGTATACATACTATCAGGAATCTTAAACCCACTTTGGTTTTGGGTGATGAATGCTTTTACAGCCTTCATTTCGGGCAGATTAAATAAGGCTGATAATTTACCAGAGGGATTAAAGAAAATGGTAACCGTACGAACTTCCTTACCGCTATCTGGCTGAAAATATGCCGGGTCGCTTTTAAACAAATGGGGGAGGTTGGCTCCAATTACATAAATTTCGCCCTCCCGGAAAACATGCATGTTGTTATCGGCCAGCAAGGTGCCCTCGCCTTTTTGGATCCAGGTGATCTGGGTTTCGGCATGGCGGTGCAGGTAAGTATAAAAATGCGGCAACACTTCTTCCTGCACAATGATTGAATGATCATGCGGAACAGGAATGGTGAAGGGCAGTACTTTCATGGGTGTAAATTTAGGTAATTAGGTTGATTAAGTTGATTGGGTTGAATAGTTAGATTAGGTTGATTGGGTTGGGTAAGTTGATTAGGTTGAATAAGTTAGATTAGGTTAATTTGGTTAGAATGGGTTGATTAAAATTGGAACATTTATTGTTTATTTAGTTAAGTTAGATTTGACAGCTTCACAAAGCCTATAATTATGAATGTTGAAAATAAAATAGAACTGCTGCAAGCGGACATCACCAAAATAATTGCAGATGCCATTGTAAATGCTGCCAATACTTCGCTGTTAGGTGGTGGTGGTGTAGATGGTGCCATACACCGTGCCGGCGGACCTGAAATTTTAGAAGAGTGCCGTAAAATAGTTGCCAGGCAAGGCGGCGGCAAAACTGGCGAAGCAGTAATAACTAATGCCGGCAGGTTGCCTGCAAAATATGTCATCCACACTGTCGGTCCTGTTTGGAACGATGGTAAATATCACGAAGAAGAAAAACTGGCTAATTGTTATAAAAACTCCCTGCAATTAGCTGTCGATAATAATTGTAAAACAATTGCTTTCCCCAATATCAGCACCGGTATTTACAGGTTCCCAAAGGATGGAGCGGCAAAAATTGCTGTTGATATGGTTAAAGATTTCCTATCTAAAACAGATAAAATTGAAAAGGTGGTGTTTGTTTGTTTTGATGACGAGAATTATGGATTGTATGAAGCGCTTTTGAACTAAGATTTGTAGGATTAGAGAATTATAAGATCAATTGCCAGTTAAAAAGGCAATCCTAAAATCTTCTAATCCTATAAATCTTAGTTATACCGGTTCGCGTCAAACAACCCGGCATTAATAACGGGTTTCTCCCCATTAAAAGCATCTGCAATGAGTTTACCGGTTGCAGGCGCCAATCCCAAACCTATCATTGCGTGACCGGTTGCAATTGCCAGGTTCTTATATTTACTTGTCATACCAATATAAGGCAATCCATCAGGTGAGCATGGCCTGAAACCAAACCAAACATCTTTTTGATCAGGCATTGCCAATTTAAAATCAGGGAAGTATTTGGGAACAGATTCAACAATACCCTTTACCCTGTTCATGTTTACCTGTTTATTGATCTTGCCGATCTCCATGGTGCCACCAAAACGGATGCCGCCGTTCATTGGCGTAATAGCTACCCTGGCTTCACAAAGTATAGAAGGGATGGACATCGGTTTAACCGGATCATTTACCATAAAGGAGTAACCCTTACCCGGCATCAGCGGAATATTTAGCCCGGCCAGCTTTGCTATGCCCGGCGACCATGAGCCACCTGCAATCAAATAATTATCGCCTGTGTATGTTGCGTCTTTTGTACTTACTGATATGACCTTGCTGCCATCCTGGTTAATTCTTAAAACTTCAGTATTGCGATGAATGCGAACACCTTCAGCTTCCAAATATTTTACCAGTCCCTTCATCAGTTTATTGGGCGACATGTGTGAATCGCAACGGTAATGTACCGCGCCTAAAATATCCAGTTCCAGATCCGGTTGCAACTTGTGGGCTTCTGCTGAGGTAAGGTATTGCGCATCCAAACCAAGGTTGGTTGCTTTTTCAACCAAATGAAGCTCTTCCTCCTCAACTTTTGGCGATTTAAACAGCATCAGGATGCCTTTATCCTCCAAACCAAAATCAATCCCCGAATCTTTTTCAAACTCATGGTATAAATTTCTGCTAAGCAGTGAGATATCCCTTAAACCGCCAGCAGAGCGTTCCAGATGCTTCTTAGTCGCGCTTTTTACAAATTTTAATCCCCAGCCAATCAATTCCCTGTTTAAAGATGGCTTTACATAAAACGGGCTTTTGCTGTTAAACATCCAGCGGATACCCTGTTCAATCATCCCCGGCGAAGCCAGCGGCACAAAATGACTTGGTGTAACCATTCCCGCATTGCCGTATGAGCAATTATCAGACAGGTCGCCCTGTTCTAAAACGTCAACTTCCCAGCCTGATTTATGCAGGTAGTAAGCTGAAAATAAACCTATAACACCACCGCCAATTATTATTGCTTTGCTCATGCCCCTCTAAATCTCCCCTAAAGGGGAGACTTTTAAATTATGGTTAATATTTTGTTAGTTACTCTATTTTAAGCCCTCTCCCTTTAGGGGAGGGTTTGGGTGGGGCTTATATCACCTGGAACCCAAACGCATATGGATCCTCATCATCTATTTTTATTGTATTGTATCCAAAAACTCTTGCCCAGCCTTCAATTCCGGGAATTATAGCGGGTTTATCACCTATCGTTACCTCATCCTCGACCGTGCCGATAAACTGGCTGCCGATGATGCTTTCATGGATAAATTTATCACCTTTTTTTAGTTTGCCTTTTGCATGCCATTGCGCCATACGGGCTGATGTGCCGGTTCCGCATGGTGAACGGTCAATTGCTTTATCTCCATAAAAAACAGCATTGCGTGCGGTAGCTTCGGGCGAGATAGTTTTACCTGTCCAAAGGATGTGTGAGCAGCCGTTAATAGTAGGATTTTGTGGATGAACAAAAGTATATTTCTCATTTATCTTTTGTCTTAAAACCCGGCTCCACGAGATCAGCTGATTGGCAGTATAATCTTCCAGACCTTTAAAGTTTGGCTGCGGGTCAACAATGGCATAGTAATTACCGCCATAACTTACATCAACAGTCAGCATTCCCAGGCCTGGGCATTCCACCTCCAGATTTTCAGCAGCCAGGTATGAGGCTACATTAGTAAGCTTTACCGATTTTACTTTGCCGCCATCCTGTTTGTACTCAATTAACACCAGGCCGGCAGGCGCTTCCATGCGCACTATGCCTGGAGTTTTTGGGGTGATCAAGCCTTCCTCAATGGCAATGGTAATGGTGCCGATAGTTCCGTGCCCGCACATGGGCAGGCAGCCACTGGTTTCAATAAATAACACGGCTACATCATTTGCAGCATCATGTGGCGGATATAAAATACTGCCCGACATCATATCATGCCCCCTCGGCTCAAACATCAGCCCTTTACGGATCCAGTCGTATTCCTTTAAAAAATGCTGGCGTTTCTCGCTCATATTATCGCCCTGCAGGTTTGGCCCGCCACCGGCTACCAGCCTTACCGGGTTACCGCAGGTGTGCGCATCTATACAGAAAAAGGTTTTAGTCATTTTGGTCATTAGTCATTATGTCATTCGTCATTGGTATTAGCCTGGTTAAGATTTTTCACCAATGACTAATGACCATTGACCAATAACTATTTAGTCCATTCGTTATTAAACAACCGCCAGATCTTTAGCGGATTGCTGGTTTTTAATTCATCGGGCAATAAATCTTCGCTCCAGTTTTGCCAGCATACCGGCCTCACAAAGCGTTTGATAGAAGATGTTCCTACAGATGTAAACCTGCTGTCGGATGTTGCGGGAAATGGGCCGCCATGTTGTATGGCATTGCCAACTTCAACACCTGTTGGCGGTCCGTTCAAGATTATCCTGCCCGCTAAATTTGACAGTTTATCGGTTATGCTTTTATAGTTTGGCAGTTCTTCATTTTCGGCCATTACGGTTGCAGTTAGCTGGCCATGCAATGAATCAACAACCTGTTCCAGTTGTGCTATATCATCAGCAATTACAAGCATGGAATAAGGTCCGAAAACTTCCTCTTTAAATTTTTCATCAGCTAAAAATGCTGCTGCTGTTATTTCGGTAACAACGGCTATCCCCTGGTTTATTTTTGTGGCGTCAAGCTTGTCTGATTTTGCGATCACAGTAACTGCATCATCTGCCAGCATCCCGCTTGATAGCCTATTAAAATTGGCACATATGCCTGGTGTTAGCATGGTAGCCGAATTTACATCTGCTATCGCGATACTAAGCGCTTTTTTAAATTTTTCTAATCCTTCTGATCTTACGGCTATTAATAAACCGGGCTGCGTACAAAACTGACCCGCGTTTGTGGTTATTGAGGCAGATAATTTTGCCAGTCCTTCAGCACGGTTTTCCAACGCTTTTGGTAAAAATATAATGGGATTGGTGCTACCCATTTCGGCAAATACCGGGATGGGTTCATCGCGCTCGCGTGCCATTTTTACCAAGGCCATTCCCCCTTTAAACGAGCCTGTAAAGGTTACTATTTTGGTTTTTGGATGTTTTACTAAAGCTTCGCCAATGGCATAGCCATCATCATACAAAATAGAAAAAACACCTTCAGGCATACCGGTTTTTTCAGCAGCTTTTTTTATGGCCTCTGCTACCAAAGCACTTGTACCGGGATGTGCAGGATGTGCCTTTACAACTACCGGACAGCCCGCAGCTAAAGCAGCAGCAGTATCGCCACCGGCAACAGAAAATGCCATGGGGAAATTGCTTGCGCCAAACACAACACATGGGCCAAGCGGCACCATCATTTTACGGATATCAATACGCGGTAATGGCTGACGATCAGGGATAGCAGTATCAATAACAGCCTCAACCCATGAGCCTTCCTCAAGCAGGTCAGCAAACATTTTTAGCTGATTGGTAGTACGCGCCCGTTCGCCTTGCAAACGGGCTGCGGGTAAGCCGCTTTCGGCCATTGCACGTTCGATCAGCGGATTGCCAATGGCTATAATTTCATCGGCAATGCTGTGCAAAAAAGCAGCTTTTTTGCTGTTGCCGATGTGGCGGTAAAATCCAAAAGCTTTATCAGCCAAATTCATAGCAGCACCTGCTTCCGCTATGCTTGCCGCATAAAATTCGCCGGGCAGATCAACTCCTAAAGAAGGATCTACCGCTTTAAATTTATTGCCTTGTTCGGGTTGGTAACTGTACCCTATTAAGTTTCTTGTTTCCATAGTTTGTAATTTTTACATTGGGTGTCATGCTGAGGCACTCGAAGCATGCGGGCAAAGGCCTCTGCGCTCACCCTTCGAGCGCCTCAGGGTGACACCCATTTTTTAACTAACGCCGCTAACATCCACCTCAGCCTCAACTCCCCAACTGCCTGTGGGCAATTCAGGGCGGTTGGCGATGGCTTTATCAATAATTGATAAAATTCTTTCACGTTCTTCGCCAATAAGCGTTAAACGTGGCGCCCTCACATTTTCGGTACCTAAGCCTGTTTGTTTTTCGGCAAGCTTAATATACTGTACCAATTTAGGGTGAATATCCAGCTCAAGCACCGGTAAAAACCACCTGTAAATTTCCAATGCTTCCTGGTGACGGCCCTGTTTAGCTAAATTAAAGATAGCCACAGTTTCCCGCGGAAATGCGTCAACCAAACCGGCAACCCAGCCATCAGCACCCATAAAAATGCTCTCTAATGCTAACGTATCCACACCGCATAATAGTTTAAATCTGTCGCCAAATCGGTTTATCATCCGGGTAACATTACTTACATCACGGGTCGATTCTTTTACCGCCTGGATGTTATCATATTTTGCAAGCTCCTCAAACATATCCAAAGTAACCTCAATCTTATAATCATAAGGGTTATTGTAGATCATAATTGGCAATGGCGTGCTTTTGGCAACAGTTGCAAAATATTGTAACGTTTCCCGCTTATCAGCAAGGTAACGTAAGGGTGGCAGCATCATTAAACCATCAGCGCCGTATTTTAACGCATTTTCGGCACATAGTAGTGCCGCTTTGGTGGTTTGTTCTGCAATATTTAATATTACATAGGCACGTTTGTTAACCGTTTTAACGGTTTGCTTTAACAGCTCAATCTTTTCAGTATCTGTTAATACGCTGGCTTCACCCAGTGAGCCACCTATGATGATCCCTTTAGCCCCTGCCTCAAGCTGCGCCTCGATATTTTTATCGAATGCCTCAAAATCAATTTCATCATTATCATTGAATTTTGTAGTTACCGCCGGGAAAACCCCTTTCCAAATTACGCTCATATTATGCCCCTCTAAATCTCCCCTAAAGGGGAGACTTTCTATTTTATTGTTTTTACTTTGTTATTTACTCGTTTTAAAGCCCTCTCCCTTTAGGGGGGGGCTCACTTACTAAGCTTTACCAGCATCACCCCATGCGGTGCTACCTGCGCTGAATAAGTACTTCCGCTTGTTATTAAATATTTTTGCTGCCATACATCGCGTATTTTGGCAAGGCCCTTTAAATCGTTTTCATCACGGTTAAGAGTGATGGTTTGATACTTGTCTGATGTATTAAATAACCCAACTGCTTTACTGCCATCAGCCAAATCCTTTATCCAAATTTGGTAATCATCATTTTTAACAGCCTGGCGTGCTTCTTTGCCTAAGGCATCCTGGTCAATAGCCAGCACTTCATCATTTGTTAGCAGGCCAAGTGTAAACCTGTCAAGCTTACCCATATCGCAGCCTATTAATAACGGTGATGATAACAAACTCCACAAACTGATGTGTGTATATTGTTCATCAGGGGTTAAATGCGTATTATGCTGGTTATCGCCCCAGCCAACTTTGCCAACCACCAACATGTCAGGATCGTTAAAATGACCCGGTTCTGCGTGCGGAGCAGCTGCCATTTGGCTAAAGCCAATGTCGGTCATGCTTTTCCATGTATCTGTAATATCGCCTGTAGTACGCCAGCTGTTGCCGCCAACTTCAGCGCCCCAGTTCCATACCTGCCCCATCCCATACTGGCAAAAGCTGAACATAATATCGCGCGGAATTTTATTTAATGATGCGCGCATTACCTGGTAAGGCTTTTTCATATCGTCGAGGTTTGGATCTTTAGCCGTTACCTCGCTGTATGAGCACCAGTCGTATTTCAGATAGTCAATGCCCCAATCACCATAGGTTTTGGCATCCTGGTCTTCATGCTGCCAGCTGCCTAAGTAGCCGCCGCAGGTGCGCGGACCAGGAGATGAGTAAATGCCCATTTTTAAACCCAGGCTATGCACAAAATCAGTTGTGGCTTTCATATCCGGGAACTTTTGGTTGGTTACAATCTCGCCGCTTGCTGCACGCTGCTCTGCTTCCCATCCATCATCAATATTAATAAAGTTCCAACCATGGGCACTTAGTTTATCAATCATGGTTTTCGCAGCAACACGTACTTTTTCATCGTTAACACTGAGCCCGAACGCATTCCAGCTGTTCCAGCCCAGGGCAGGGGTAAGGCCTATCAGGTCGCCAATCTTTATGGTAAATTTTTTTGTTTTTGTGCCGAGGGCGTTTTTTACAGTGATATTTACCGCGTGATCTCCTTTCTGATTAACCACACCGGTAATTATACCGGTATTGGCATCAAGCTTTAAGCCATCGGGCAAGCCTGTCGCAGCATAAATCAATGGCTTTTTACCGCTGGCAGGTATTAAGTATAAGAATGGGTTGCCGGGACGGGCACCATAAACGTCAGGCCCGTTTATCTGTGGCTTTGAGCTTGGGTAAGGGGTAAGCACATAAGGTGTGCCATCGGTTTTTGTAATGGTTTTACCCGATTTTTCCTCAATAAAAGTATAGCTAACCAGGTATGATTTTTTCTCGAGCCGGGCAATGCTGAAACTATAGGTAAACGGCTTGCCTGCCGTAAATTCTACATCGTTTATCTTATCATAAATAACCTTGTTGTTTTCCGGATCAGTTACCTTAAAAGCCAGTTTTCCTTTATAGGCATAGTTGCTTGTTGTTGTTAGTTTAATGGCTTTGTTTAAGCTGTTATTATCGCCAAAATTAAACTCGGCATCGGTATTAATGCTTACCGGGTCCATCAGGTCGGCCATGCCTATCGAAAATTTATCGCCGTATATGCCGCCATCACCGCCGGTATCAAATATGCGTATAGCCAGCACATTTTCCTTATCCCATAAAATTGCAGGGTTATTGGCTGCTATGGTATAGCTGCGCGGTCCGTAGTTACCGGTTTTTATGTCGCCACTTTTGCCGCCATATTTTGCCACCAGCTTACCATTAAGGTAAACCTCATCATTATCGTCAACCTCATCCAGGTTGATGCGCAGACTATCTTTTAAATATGATTTTTCTTTTACTGATGATGGGATAACCACATGCAGCCTGTACCAGCCAAAGCCATCAATGCCTTTATAGCCCTGCTGCTCCCAGCTATGCGCCAGGCTAATGGGTTTCCAGTTTTGATCATTATACGTCGGCGATGCCCATTGAGTGGAATCACCGATTGCAAATTTCCATCCTTTAGCGATTGAAATTTCCTGTGCGGCGGCCCTAAATGTAAGGGCGGCAACCATGCAGGTCAACAAAAATAGTTTTCTCATCATTTTAATATTGATTTGATAATTGGTTTAACCGTAGAAACGGTGGTTTTTTGGTTTAATACTGTCAAAACTACGGTTTATAAATTATTTTGTCATCAATTCAATATATTTTACTTGTTCGGGAAACCACACTGTCATTTCGCCCTTCCCCCGGTTAGCCCATGAGTAATAGGGAATTGCGGTCATGGTTTTGTTTGATGTACTTATGATCTGCGCTGCTTCATCAATATTAACACTTTTTATACCAGCCTTTAAAACAGTTACACCATTTAATAGATCTGGCTCAAAAGTTGTTGTAAAAACAGTGTTTTTCGGAACAATAATGTTACTTGCCTTACCATCATTGTCTTTCCACTCGGCACAATACATAATAGGGCCACGCTGCAATGCCACCTTGCCATTATCATCAATTAAACTTGTGTTAGCAACCACGCGTTGTACATCCATTGGCAGGGTTAGCTCAACCTTGTCGTTCTTTTTCCATTTTTTGCTGATAACCGCATAGCCATTTTTTATTTGATAATCAACCGCTTTACCGTTAACTTTTATTTCTATTTTTTGTGCCGATGACTGCTCGTATGAATAAAGTGTTGACGGAACAGCCTCGTTTTGCGCCCAACCCGGGATGCGGATCTTCAGGTTCATGTCCATTGTTGATGATGGGTTAATGGTGAAAGCTAAACCACCATCCCATGGATAATTGTTTTGCTGGATTATCTTCACATCTTTATTATTTACCTTCAAATTCCCGATGCCGCTGATGAACAGGTTTACATAAACATCATTACCGTTTTGTGCATAAATGTAGCCGGGGATAGACGGAATAAGCCGCACCACATTGGTAGGACAGCAAGAGCATACAAACCAGCCCGAGCGTCCGCGCTCCAGGTCAGGATGATTAAAGCTGTCGCTTACCTGCATGGCATTGGTGTAAAAAAATGATTTCCCGTCCAACCCAACACCGGAGATCAATCCATTATACAACGTTTTTTCCATCACATCAATGTATTTGGAATCGCCGTGCAAAAGGAACATCCTTTGGTTCCAGAAAACGCTGCCAATGGCTGCACAGGTTTCGTTATAGGCGGTGGTATTTGGCAGCTCGTAATTATCGCCAAAACGCTCACCGTCGCCAACGGCACCAATGCTTCCCTGCACATACATCTTTTTGGTGACCATATTGTTCCAAATCCTGTCGATAGCTTTAATATAAGCGGTGTCGCCGGTTAAAGCAGCCACATCCGTCATGCCCGAGTACAGGTACATTGCCCGCACCGCATGACCCTCGGCTTCGTCCTGGTCAACAACAGGCTCATTATCCTGGAAATAGACGCCATTTTCGTAAGGGTTTTTACTCCGCTTGTCGTATTTCTTTATGCCGCGCTGATCAATAAAAAATTTGGCCAGGTTTAAATAATCAGTTTTGCCGGTAATGCGGTATAATCTAACTAAACCCATCTCCACAATTTCGTGCCCGGGAGCTACCTGCTTTTTACCGGGACCGAAGGTGCGTACCAAAAGATCGGCATTTTTTAAGGCGATGTTTAAAAAATTGCGCTTGCCGGTTGCCATGTAGTGTGCAGCAGCAGCCTCAAACATGTGGCCGCAGTTGTATAGCTCATGGCTCATTTTTCCTTCGTTTATCCAGCGCTCAGGCCCTGCAGCTGATATCGGGTGGGCAGGGTTAATACTGCGGGCGGTATACAAATAACCATCCGGCTCCTGCGCACGGCCAACTATACCAATTAAGGAGTCAATGTAGGCTGATAATACTGCATCGGGATGAACAGCCAGCGAGTAGGATGCCCCCTCAATAGTTTTGTAAATATCGGTATCGTCAAACGGGTAAACCGTGCAAAATTTCCCCTTATGCTCGGCAGCCATCACAAAGTTTTTAATCCTGCCCGTGCTGTCGCAACGTTTAAACGATGCCGGTATGATAACCGTACGATTGGTCTCAATGCGCGATGTCCAGAAATGGTCTGTAAGCTTAACACTGGTAAAAGACACCGGCTGGATAGGATAATCCTGTTTTTGTGCATTAGCTGAAAGCCAGCAGCAGGTTATAGCCAGTAAACACAATTTTTTCATCATATCCTTTTTGAATTAGTTGATTAAGTGTATGGTTGACCAGGTTAGTTTTCAGCTTAATTAACCATTCGCTATCCTATTATAAACTTACACAATTCAAAAGTACATACTATAAAATTTTATAATAAAGGATTTTTACCTGATTGTAACCGTATTTTATCTTGTTGTTTGGTTTTGATTGAGATGTTGGGGTAGGATAGAGGAATGTTGTTTGATTTATGATTTGCAGGATTATGAATTACAATGACCAATTAAAGTGCTGAAATTAGATCAGGCAATTATGATTCAGGCAAAATAAGTGTTAATAACCATTTCAATGTTAATAAATTCCTAAATACCAACTTATGTTGTTTATAAACTTAACCTGCTGTTAATGATAACATTTAATGCCAAACCTACTTTTGTGATTGAAAACAACATCACACAAAAAATTAATCATGAAAACTCCAAAAATCATTTTTACTGCATTGTTAACGTGCTGCTTTTTTACAGGGTTTGCAACAATTGAAAGTTTAAGCGGCAGGTGGACCGGTCTTTTAAAAACAGACCAGGGTGATGAATACCCTTTACTCTACAATTTTAAAATTGAAGGTAACCAGCTAACCGGAACTGCCAAAACCCCCAAAGGCGATATGCCCATAAATGATGGCAAAGTAACCGGCAGCAGTTTTACTTTTAATGTTGTGGTAAATAATATGGAAATTGACCATAGCGGCAAATTTTATGGCGATTCGGTTGGTGTAGATATCAGTTTGGGCGATGCAAAGTCGCATGCTACGCTGATAAGAAAGTAATCTTCTAAAGAGGATCAACTTTCAAATTTCTTCTCTGTAGAGGTGTTTGAGTCTTGTGTAATGCGAGTTGGACTTATACACTATGCAGATCCGCAAACCATCCCCCCGAATATATTCTCCCCAACGTGTACACTTTTAATTATTAAAAACTTTATTTTTAAGGAGATAATGGTTGTCGGAATTTCCCGGTTATTAATTATATCTTTATTGTAACACTTATATTACTAAAGCGTCTTACAAAAAACTAAATTATGAAAAGAAAATTTTTTACAACTACAGCATTGCTATGCTGCTTTATGGTTTGCTTTGCTATAGTGGCAGACATTACCGGAAAATGGTCAGGCACAATTGTTAGCCCTGACGGTCAGAACATCCCTGTAACTTACAATTTTAAGGTTGACGGTGAAAAACTAACCGGTACCGCAGATTCTCCGCAGGGATCAATAACTATTGATAACGGAAAAATAAAGGGGGATAGCCTCTCATTTAAAGTTACCGTTGATGGTAGCGACTATGCGCACACAGGTAAGGTTTATACAGATTCTTGTGCAATGAATATTGATTTCGGCGGTCAAATGGTGCATTTTACTATAAAAAGGGCTGACAAATAATACAATAAAACCTATCACATAAACTTAAACACACAGATATATGAAAATAAAGATTTTTACTACTACGGCATTGGTTTGCTGCTTTATGGTTTGCTTTGCTGTTGTTGCAGACCTTACTGGTAAATGGACAGGCTCCCTGCATGCACCTGACGGCAATGATTACCCTCTAAATTATACTTTAAAAGTTGACGGTGATAAACTTACCGGTACCGGTGACTCTCCGCAAGGCTCAGTAGCTATTACTGAAGGCAAAGTAAATGGCGCCGATTTCTCTTTTACTATTGATGTAGGTGGTGTGGCCGTTAAAAACACCGGCAAGTTTTATGCTGAAGCAGATTCATGTGGGCTGGACATAGATTACAACGGAATGAAAATGCATGCTACGCTTAAACGAGGCGACAAATAATTTATCCTTATTAAAATTTTATAAAACAAACCTTGCCCATCCGGCAGTGTTTGTTTGCGAAAAATGGTGGGTAAGAGTCAAGAGTTCAGGAATCAAAAGCCAGAAATAGGGAATAATTGAACTTGGTTAAACCAGCTTTTTTATATTGACCCCTGAGTTCCTGGCTCAAAATTTAAACTCCTGTAACGTAATGTCTGCTAACAGCATCATACATACAAAACTTAAAATTATGAGCAAAAAATTATTTACAACTGCGGCATTGGTATGCTGCTTTATGATCTGCCTGGCTGCTGTAGTAGCTGATCTGTCGGGCAAATGGACAGGTGTAGTAAAAACTCCGGATGGGCAGGATGTTACTCTCACTTACACTATTAAGGTTGATGGTGATAAATTGACGGGATCCGGTGAATCAAATGGTAACACGGTGGCTATTGACGAGGGTAAAATAAAGGGTAATGATTTTACTTTTAAAATTACCAACACAGAAGGTATAGTTATCCCGCACACCGGTAAATTTTATCCCGAAGCCGATTCAGTTGGTATGGATATAGATTATAACGGCACAAAAATGCATACCACGCTTAAACGGGATAAGTAATAGTGAGTTATTAAATAAAGATGTCCGTTTGTTTACTTAGGCCTGGCTCATGTAAACAAACGGACACTGGTTAACAATAGTTGGTTTAAATGCCGGCTTGCTTAGAATCTATAGACCATAATTTATTTTGTCAGGTTTTTTTTGGAACCAGGTGTTTTTTCCTGCCTGTAAGCCATCAAACCTGCTGCATCTTTTCCGACCTCTTTAAAATTACATTTAGCCAGGATCTTCCTCGACGGTAAATTATCTTCATAAGTATGCACAACAATAGCCATAACCGCATCATGTGTAAAAGCCCATTTAATTAATAATTGCAGGGCTTCAGTTGCGTAGCCTTTATTTTGGTGCTGCTGGTCTATCATGTAACCTGTTTCCGCTTCCCAGTGTTCATTTGGCTCACCTGCAAAGCCCATACCTCCTATACTGGTATTGGTGCTTTTTAATATAATTTCCCAATTTGTATACCATTTATATGATTCCGGGTGCTCCAGTGTTTTTGGCAGCCAAAAATTGACCATTGCGTCTTCAATTTCTTTTACATACAGCTCATCAATTTGCTGTAGGGAAGCATTAAGGCCAAGTTTCAGCTCCATAGCCTGCCTGTCAGTATGCATTAACTGCAATAACTCATGTGTTAACGGTATCATTTTTAACCGTTCCGATTCGATAAAAAACATTTGATTTTGAATTTAATAACAATAGAAAACTAGTTCAATTTAATTGAAGGTTTAGCTGCGTAGATTGGCTATTGTTATACAATTCCAGGCAAAGCGATTTGCCTGTTTGGTTTGTTAAGTAACAGAGGCATTTATTTTATAGCACAAACATAAAATAATATTAACAATTATTACAAGCCATTCTTTCTTTAATAAGTTTAAATGCAGATTTTATATCAAATAATTTTTTCGGTGCTTCACTTGAATTAAATGGAATACAAAATTTTGTTTTATCAGATAAGTATCTGTAGCTTTATGTCAACCTAAACGCAATCACAACCTCATCGGTACATATTTGCCCTGGGCCATTTTTTTAATTTTTTTTTGATTGATCTGCTAAACCATATAGATCAGCCTTAAAAGGTAGTGAGCTTTGTACCTCTTTTAAAAACCAGGGCCGAGAACTAAACCAAATAATTATGAAATTTAACTTAGGAAAACCACTTTCTAAAACGGAAATGAAAGCTGTTATGGGCGGTAAATTACCCGGCTGTGCTACACAGGGCCAAAATGGCGAATCTTATTCACAAGGTTGCTGTACAGGCCTGACCGAGTGTCCCGGTTCAACACATAAATGTGAACCACCAAGCGACCCTTGTCACGGTGTTGCTTAGTAACCTTTAGAATTGCTGCCGGGTAATTCCGGCAGTAATTGCTTTAACTAATTTGGCAATAGTAAACAATCAAGTGCTGCGGGGTGGGCCTGCTACATATATTGTTTATTCATTCTCGATTATAACCCTCCCAAGCAGTTGCCAACTACCGTTTATAAACTCACACAGTAACAAGTCCATTCGTCCGCACGTCATCCCGCACCAAAAATTTTCCCCAATTAATACCCGTGTTTCGTTTTTATTAAGGTATAACGCCTCTGAAAAGGAATAAATAGTCTTAGTACTATAGGGAGACCAGTTCTTCATGAATTTTACCTTCAATTGTGAATATTTTTTTCTCCAATCGGTTTGCATCAGCATTTTGGGTGCCTTTTTAAAAGTCTCAACCTCATCGGCAGAAAGCATATCTTTTATGCATCCGCCTGGAATTTCTTTAAAAGATTCGTCCACCATGGCGTGTTTCGTCAATGCAGTAGTATCATAGAAAGTTCCGGCATTACTTTTTGCGTTCAGATAAGTTATATGATCTTTTTTAATAAGCCAGGTTAAAAGCGAGGTTGTTTTCTCGACCCGGTTTTGTCCGCGGGCGGTTACATGTATAATTAAACATACGAATAATAATGATGTTTTCATTACTGCAATTATACAACCTGCCGTTGTATAATCCTATCAGCCGGTTTTCTGCCAACCTGTCACCGTTTTTATACGGCGAACTGACTAATTTTTCCCTTTTTCCTTTTCCTTTTCACCTTTCACCTTAATTTTTTCTGCCAAACCCAAATTGGCACAACCCTTGTTAAATAGGTTGTAATACAAATAATCAATCAAGAAAATATAATCATATGTCTAAAATAATTGGAATCGACCTGGGAACAACTAACTCCTGCGTTGCAGTAATGGAAGGTAACGAGCCTGTAGTTATTGCCAACAGCGAGGGTAAACGTACTACGCCGTCAGTAGTGGCTTTTGTTGACAATGGCGAGCGTAAAGTTGGTGATCCGGCTAAACGTCAGGCAATCACCAATCCAACAAAAACTATTTATTCTATAAAACGCTTTATGGGTAACCAGTTTAACGAGGTTACTAAAGAAGCAGCACGTGTGCCTTATAAAGTGGTAAAAGGCGATAACAACACCCCGCGTGTTGAAATTGGCGACCGCATGTATACTCCACAGGAAATTTCGGCCATGGTTCTTCAAAAAATGAAGAAAACAGCTGAAGACTTTTTAGGTCATGAAGTTACCGAAGCAGTTATTACTGTACCGGCTTATTTTAACGATGCACAGCGCCAGGCTACTAAAGAAGCCGGTGAAATTGCAGGTTTAAAAGTACGCCGTATAATAAACGAACCTACTGCAGCTGCCCTGGCTTACGGCCTTGACAAAACACACAAGGATATGAAAATTGCCGTGTTTGATTGCGGCGGTGGTACCCATGACGTATCAATCCTTGAATTAGGTGATGGCGTGTTCGAAGTAAAATCAACTGATGGTGATACACACTTAGGCGGTGATGACTTTGACCAGGTAATTATAGACTGGTTAGCTGATGAGTTTAAAAGCGACGAAGGCGTTGATCTGCGTAAAGATCCAATGGCTTTACAACGCTTAAAGGAATCTGCTGAAAAAGCTAAGATCGAATTATCAAGTTCAGCTCAAACTGAAATTAACTTACCATACGTTACCGCATCTGACGGTGTGCCTAAGCACCTTGTTAAAACTTTAACCCGTGCTAAATTTGAGCAACTGGCAGATAGCTTAATAAAACGTACTATTGAACCTTGTAAATCAGCGTTGAAAAATGCAGGTTTAAGCACTTCTGATATTGACGAAGTAATTTTAGTAGGTGGTTCAACCCGGATCCCTGCGATACAGGAAGCTGTTGAAAAATTCTTTGGCAAAGCGCCTTCAAAAGGTGTTAACCCTGATGAAGTGGTTGCCATTGGTGCAGCTATTCAAGGTGGTGTATTAACAGGTGAGGTTAAAGATGTGTTGTTGTTAGACGTTACCCCGCTTTCATTAGGTATTGAAACTATGGGTGGTGTAATGACCAAGCTTATAGAAGCTAACACTACTATCCCTACCAAAAAATCAGAAGTGTTTTCAACAGCATCTGATAGCCAGCCTTCAGTAGAGATCCACATATTACAGGGTGAACGCCCGATAGCATCCGGTAACCGTACAATTGGTCGTTTCCATTTGGATGGCATACCACCAGCACCCCGCGGCATTCCGCAAATTGAAGTGACGTTTGATATTGATGCCAACGGTATATTGCACGTATCTGCAAAAGATAAAGCTACCGGTAAAGAGCAGAAGATCCGTATTGAAGCTTCATCAGGTTTAACTGATGCTGAGATCAAAAAGATGAGGGACGAAGCTGAAGCAAATGCTGATGCTGACAAAAAGGCAAAAGAGGAAGTTGAAAAACTGAATGCTGCCGATGCCCTGATCTTTTCGACAGAAAAGCAACTGAAGGAGTACGGCGACAAAATTTCAGCTGACAAAAAAGCTCCTATTGAAGAAGGTTTGAAAAAACTGAAAGAAGCTTATGCAGCTAAAAACTTTGCTGACATTGATACAGCACAAGCTGAACTAAGCAGTGCCTGGAACGCAGCATCTGAAGAGATGTACAAAGCAACAGGTGATGCAGGTCAGGCTCAGCCAGGCGCAGAAAATGGTTCCGGTGCACCAAATGCAGAAGGCAACTCTGATACTGTTACAGATGTTGACTTTGAAGAAGTAAAATAAAGACCTCTAACCCCGTAAAGGGGGAATAAGAAAACCCCGGTTATGTATTTAGCCGGGGTTTTTTGTTGAGATAGATATGGTTTAAAACTCGCGAAGTTTTCAAAACTTCGCAAGTTTGTTTAAAACAAAAAAGCCGCCGGATAAAATCATCCAACGGCTTTCTTATTTTATAAATATCTGCCAATTTCATCCGCACATCCGCACATCAGAAATTCGCACATCAACTTCACGTTCCGTATTCCGGAGTTGTTATTTCACTCTCTTCAAATTCATAGTCTGTTAAAGGCGGACAGCTGCAGATCAATGTCCTATCTCCATAAGTATCGTTTACACGGCCAACCGACGGCCAGAATTTATAGGCAGCAACGTAAGGCAGCGGAAATGCAGCTTTTTGACGGGTGTATGGATGTTCCCACTCATTAGCCGTAATTACCGATGCAGTATGCGGCGCATTTTTAAGAGGGTTATCAGTTTTGTCAGATAAGCCTTTTTCCACGTTATCAATTTCATGACGGATAGAGATCATCGCATCGCAAAAACGGTCAAGTTCGTGTTTAGGTTCTGACTCTGTTGGCTCAACCATAACCGTACCGGCAACAGGGAATGATACAGTTGGTGCATGGAAGCCATAGTCCATTAAGCGTTTGGCAATGTCAGTAACCTCGATGCCGAAGCTCTTAAATGAGCGGCAATCCAGGATCATTTCGTGCGCACAACGACCGTTAGCGCCTGTGTATAGCACAGGGTAGTGATGTTGCAGGCGTGTTTTGATATAGTTGGCATTTAGGATGGCATAACGGGTTGCGTCAGTTAAGCCTTCGCTGCCCATCATAGCTATATATGCGTGTGAGATGATCAGGATAGAAGCTGATCCCCATGGCGCTGATGATACTGCGTGGATTGATTTGCCTTTATCGATATCAACAACCGCATGCCCTGGTAAGTAAGGTACCAGGTGTTTTGCTACACCGATAGGGCCCATGCCCGGGCCGCCACCGCCATGCGGAATACAGAATGTTTTATGTAAGTTAAGGTGGCAAACATCAGCACCAATATTAGCCGGACTTGTTAGACCTACCTGCGCATTCATATTTGCGCCATCCATATAAACCTGACCGCCATTTGCATGGATGATCTCGCAGATCTCGATGATCGACTCTTCAAACACACCATGCGTTGACGGATAAGTTACCATCAAACAGGAAAGCTCATTTTTATATTGTTCGGCTTTGGCTTTCAGATCGGCAACGTCAATGTTCCCGTTATCGTCGCATCTAACCACAACAATCTTCATACCGGCCATTGCAGCTGATGCAGGGTTGGTACCGTGTGCCGATGATGGGATCAGGGCAATATTGCGGTGACTGTCGCCACGATCATTATGATAAGCACGGATCACCATCAGGCCGGCGTATTCGCCTTGTGCCCCTGCGTTTGGCTGTAAGCTCATGGCTGCAAAGCCTGTGATCTCGCTTAGCCAGTTATTCAGCTCATCAAATAGCTGCATATAACCACCAACCTGGTCGGTTGGTGCAAAGGGGTGCATTTTGCTGAATTCTGCCCAGGTTACAGGAACCATCTCGGTAGTAGCATTCAGCTTCATGGTGCATGAACCCAAAGCAATCATTGAATGACAAAGAGAAAGATCTTTTGCCTCCAGTGATTTGATATAGCGCAGCATTTCATGTTCTGAATGATGCGAGTTAAATAAGGAATGCGTTAAGTATGCTGATTTACGCTGCAATTCGGCAGGGATAACCGTTGTAAGGTTTGTCTTAAGTTCGTCAAAGCTTACATCGTTCAGTGTTTTGCCTTTCACGCGTGCAAAAAAGCGGACAATGGTTTTTATATCTTCAGGTGAAGTGGTTTCATCAACAGATATAGTAACAGCCGAACCTTTATAGTTAAAGTTCATCTGGTTATTGATAGCCTCTGCATGAACCGGGCTAGCCAAATTACCAAGTTCAAACTTTACCGTATCAAAATAGCTGTCGTTCAGCTGCTCATAACCTAATTGTCCTAATGACCCAGCCAGTAAAACAGTTAAGCCATGGATTCTTTCAGCAATCAGTTTAATACCTGCAGGGCCATGATAAACGGCATACATACCGGCCATAATAGCAAGTAATGCCTGCGCAGTACAAATATTTGAAGTAGCCTTATCCCTGCGGATATGCTGCTCGCGCGTTTGCAGCGCCATCCGCAAAGCATAATTGCCTGCGCTATCAATAGTAACCCCTATTATACGGCCGGGGATTGAACGTTTGTATTCTTCTTTAGTAGCAAAAAATGCAGCATGAGGTCCGCCAAAGCCCATTGGCACGCCAAAGCGCTGGGTTGAGCCGACAACAATATCCGCACCCCATTCGCCGGGAGGGGTTAACAGCACCAGGCTCATTATATCGGCAACTACGGTAAGTTTAATGCCTTTTTCGTGCGCTTTTGCGGCGTAGTCGGTATAATTATAAACCGCACCATTACCTGCAGGATATTGAACTATGGCGCCAAACATATCATCGGTTAATTCAACTGTCTGATGATCGCCAATTCTTAATTCAATGCCATAAGGCTGTGCACGGGTTTTTAAAATATCAATGGTTTGCGGGAACACTTCCTCAGATACAAAAAACACATTTGCGTTTTGATTTTTGCGAAGGCTGTATTGCATAAACATAGCTTCAGCAGCAGCTGTGCCTTCATCAAGCAATGATGCATTGGCAATTTCCATCCCTGTAAGGTCAATCACCATAGTTTGGAAATTTAACAGCGCCTGTAAACGCCCCTGGGCTATTTCGGCTTGGTAGGGGGTGTATTGGGTGTACCAGCCGGGGTTTTCAAGAATGTTGCGCTGGATAACACCGGGCACAATTACATCATAATAACCCTGGCCAATAAATGATTTAAATACTTTGTTTTTTGAGGCAGTTTGTTTCAGCGCATCTAAATAATCAAACTCGCTTTTTGCCGGCGGAAGATTAAGCGGTGCTTTTAATCTTATCTTTTCCGGAATGGTTTGAGCGATCAATTCGTCCAATGAATTTACGCCAACAGCTTTTAACATTTGTGCGGTATCAGCTTCGTTTGGAGCTATATGACGCGACTGGAATTTTTCCTGGTAATCAATATTCAACTTCATCAAATGGGTGGTCAGTTATTTTGGGGCAAAGGTACAATTTTAGATAATGAGTATCAATTAGGTTAACCTAATGTTAGGGATTTTACAGTAAGATGTAATTGATAATCTTCAAAGCAAAATCAACCAGGGTTAACTTGATAAATTAATTAATAAAGTGGTATTTTGGCTTTGAATACCCTAATTAATGTATCACAAGAGCATTTTCCTTTTTTTATTATTTTTTATACTAAGCCTGAGATCATTTTCAGCTGTTTTTGTGGTTACCAGTAAAGCGGATTCGGGGCCGGGAACTTTGCGGGAGGCTTTGACAAAAGCGGCTGCAAATGGTACGACACAGATTGATTATATTAATTTTAATCTGCCGGATTTGAGTGTAACTGGCCGGACTATAACTTTAGAGAGTGAGTTACCCTACGTATCATCCAATGTAGTAATTGATGCATCAACACAGCCCGGACCTGATTTAAATCTTGGAGATGCCCGTGTAAAGATAGCCGTCGACAGGTTTCAATATATAGTGTATGGTGTGTCGGGCGGTGCATTCGCTATACTCAATGTTACTAACGTAAGCATATTTGGGCTCGATATCGAAGGTTTCTTTTATCTGAGAAATACGTTTCAAGACGCCTATGTAATAAATGCGGGAATTTTAATTATCGCTTCAGGCAATATAACAATAGGCGCCCCGGGTAAAGGTAATTTTATTAGTAATAGTGACTATACTGTATGTGATAACGACTATCCCATCACGACAAATAGTGTAATCGGCAACATTAAAATCCAATCCAATTATTTTGATTATGGTTATATGGATGGGAATAGTATGTATGGTGGCGTGTTCCTAACGGATGATAACGTGTTATTTGGTGGTGATACTCCATCTGAAGGTAACCACTTGTTGGGTACTTTGTCAATTGCAGGAAGCAATGACCGGGTTTCTAATAATTTGCTTGGCCTCAATAAAGATGGTTCACCTATAACAGATAAGTCTGTTGTTATTAAGGGAAGCGGGAAAAACTTCACGATCAATAATAATAAAGCCAACAGTTTTGATCTTGAACTAAATGGCATGGACGGTTTTAAAGTATATGCCAATACAGATGCTGATATTCCCAGCCCTTCTCTACGTCCCAGTTATATTGAAATGTATGAATGTGCAAACGGTATCATAGGGTCAAATGATATTGCCCAACAGAATATTTTTCATGGTATTGACAATACTATTGATGGTATCGGTTCTCAAAACTCCAGCAATATTCAAGTCCTGAAAAACAGTCTGAATTGTATTGGTGCTACGCCATATATCATTAGTAATGACACACAAAATCCGCCGATTATACCCAACATTAAAGTACTGATAAATAACGATACGCAGATTTCAGGTACATGCAACCCCGGTTCGGTCATTTACATTTATGAAGACAAAACCGATTGTTCTACTTGCAACCCCCAGACTTTTATACAAACTGTTACCACCGACGCCAATGGTATTTGGAAGTTAGGCGGCAATTTTGCAAACAGGAAAATGCTGGCAAATGCATTGCTCAATCAAAATTCATCGCAATATACAACGCCTAATATTTCTTATTACGATTACAGAAATCGCATTGTAAGCCAGCCGTCGTGCCATCAAAACAACGGTGTAATAGCTATTGAGGCGTCTCAATATGTACTTAAAATGGAATGGTACGACAAAAATAATGTTAAGGTCGGCGATGGCTCTACGGTTAGGGGGTTAGGCCCTGGAACTTATTATGCAGTGGGATATAATGGTAACTGCAAATATCAATCAGGTTTCTACGATTTATACGATATAGAGCCCCTGATATTTGATCCTTATGTTTCCATTGTTCAACCTTCGTGCGGTAAGGGGGGCTCTATAACAGGGTTGTCAACAACTACCAATTCAAGTGATGGTGCTTCGTATGAATGGAAGGATGAAAATAACCATATTGCAGGGCACGAGAGTGACATAAATGACTTACCACCGGGGAGTTATACACTTACCATGACAGATATTGTCACAAAATGCAGCACGACCTATGGCCCGGTAGTCTTAAAAAATGCCACCGGCCCAAACATCAACCAAACCGCCGCCAAAATACAATCAACAAACTGCGGACAATCAACCGGATCAATTACAAACATTAGCGCCACAGGCAGCGGTACCTTGAAATACAGCTGGACAAATGATCAGCAGCAAGAGGTTGGTACAAACAAAGATCTTTTAACCCAGCCGGGCGGAACTTATAAATTACAGGTTACTGATGATACGCAATGCGGCTCAATCTATACAACAGAAATAGTAATTCCTGAAACAAATGGGATTACGCTTGATGAATCAAAAGTGCAAACATACATAGCCAGTTGCAGCCAAAATAACGGAACGATAAAAGGCATCAGTTTTACAGGTGCTACTAAATTTCAATGGATGGATGCCGATAATAAAGTAGTATCCAATACCTCCGATTTTATGGGCGCTGCCCCCGGCGTTTATACTTTCACCGCGTCAAATAATTTTGGCTGTAGCAAAACCAGCCAGCCTTACACCGTTGGCCAGCAGGCGCCCGTGCAATTGCCACACTATTCGGCTACACTTGTTGCGTCCTGCTTTGGCGGCAAAAACGGCTCGGTTTATGTGGCTACCGACGGACTGGTTAAAAGCCTACGCTGGGTTGATAGCCAGGGCGCACCCGCCGGCGACCAGTCTTCAATTAATGGTGTAACAGCCGGAACCTACACCCTTTACATAACCGACCAAAACGGCTGCGAAAATTTATATAATACCTACACTATTGACGAAGTGCCGGAATATAAAGTGGCAAGCACAGGAGAATCCGTAAATGACCAATGCGGGTTAAAAATTGGGAGCATAAGCAATGTTAGTATTACCGGGGGGGTACCGCCATATACCTATAAGTGGACTAATGCCAATAACGAGGTAATAGGTGAAACCAGCTCAATTACAAACCTTGCTGCCGGTAAATATGTTTTAAATATTGTTGATACCAGGTGTGGTAATGTGGATCTTCGTTATACCATCACAGACGAATCTGCAGATGTAGCAGCGCCTTCGGTTTCAGATCTGCAATTATGCAGCAGCGGCAGTGCGTTGCTTATTGTTAATAATGCATCGTCATCCGTTACCTATCGTTTATATGATACCCAAAGCAGCGCCCAGCCCATAGATGAACAAAAGGGGGGTAAGTTCAATATTGCTGTAAACGCTAACCGGAGCTATTTTGTAACCCAGCTAAACGGAACATGTGAAAGCTCCCGCACCGAGGTGAAGGTAGTCGTTGGCTTGTCAGTAGTAAATATTGCCAACACCTTCACCCCCAATGGCGATGGTATTAATGATTATTGGAAAATTACCAGTATAGAAAATTATCCTGATGCAATTGTACAGGTATTTTCCCGGTACGGACAAAAAGTATATGAATCCAAAGGTTATGGTACTCCGTTCGATGGGAACCTGAATGCAAAAGAGCTATCCGCGGGTGTATACTATTATATTATTAATTTGAAAACAAATTGTAATATACTGTCGGGCAGCTTAACTATCATCAGGTAGTTTAAGTTGGTAGTAAGAGGAAGAATTTGCGATTCTTTCCTAGAGCGACACCGAGTGTATACATCTTTAAGTAAAAGGGTGCCAGTAACAGTCTTGTTTTGATCTGTGACCCATCGGGTCTACCCCTTTGTAGAGGCACAAATGCATTCTTTTTTGACTCGTAGAGTCTACCCTCCGCCAGTCTAAAGGTCTTGCGGACAAAGGGTAGACTCTACGAGTCAAAAAAATATTTTATCGTTTTTTCTACAAAGGGGTAGACCCGATGGGTCATTGTTGATTTTTATACTTAAAGCCACCATCAAAACATAAATACCGAGCAAAAAATCAAAAAGATGTATACATGGCAGCTTAATTTCCTGGGGAGGGCGTCGCACAGAGCGATGTTTTTTGTAATCTTCCGAGTGAATATCTAGGCCTTTATGCCAACTGCCTTAAATACATCTGTATAATATTCTCCAGCCCATAATACAATGCATCGCTTATAAGTGCATGCCCAATACTCACCTCATCCAAACCCGGAATATTCTTTGCAAAATATTTAAGGTTTTGCAGGTCGAGGTCGTGGCCTGCGTTTATGCCAATGCCCAGTTCTTTGGCCACTTCTGCGGCTTTTATATAAGGTGCTATTGCAAGCTCTTTGTTTGAATGATATTGATGAGCATAAGCTTCCGTATAAAGCTCAATGCGGTCGGTACCGGTTTTGGCAGCACCTTCAACCATTTCAACAACCGGATCAACAAATATAGAGACCCTGATGCCGGCATCTTTAAAAACCTTTATCATATCAGTCAAGTATTGCTGATTAGTAATGGTGTCCCAGCCATGGTTTGAGGTGATTTGTCCTAAAATATCAGGCACAAGCGTAACCTGTTCGGGTTTATTTGCTAATACAAGATCAATAAATTTTTGCTCCTGGCAATTGCCTTCAATATTAAACTCGGTAGTAACAATTTTCTTCAGCTCAAAAACATCATTATAGCGAATGTGTCTTTCGTCAGGCCGGGGGTGTACGGTTATCCCCTGCGCACCAAAAAGCTCGCAGTCTTTTGCTACTTGTACCGGGTCTGGATTATTGCCTCCACGTGAGTTACGAAGGGTGGCTATTTTATTGATGTTTACAGATAGACGGGTCATGAGGATTTTGGATTTACGAATTACGATTTCGGATTTGCTTATTATTTTTAGCTCCTTTAATCTTAATACAAACTTATAAATACTAAATTCGAAATTGAACATCCGGTATCCGAAATTTCAATGAAACAACTATTAAAATATTTATTGCTTCTTTTTTTATTCCCAGCGTGCGTAATTAATGTCAATGCCCAGGCTAATTATACCAAAATCACCAATTACCGGGTTTACTACGGATGGGCCAAACATACCCCTCGGGATTGGATGATCATCCGTCAGTTTGATAATGATAACAAAAGTTATTTTTTGCTGGTAAACCCTCAAACCTTGGAAACCAGAATAGATGAACCCGATTTTTACCAGGTTAAGCCAATGACGCTTGATGAAGCAAAGCTGTTTTTTAAAACATCGCCTTATATTAAGGCCTTACAAAAAGCAGACAAACAATCAGTAAACACCCAGGATGCTGGCATTGAAAGTGGCATGCCCAAACAAACCGGAATAACTTTAACGGCAGACCTATGCCCTTCGCACAGACCGCTGGATAAAAGGATCTTTACTGATATTATTGCTCAATTTAAAAAGGTAGAGCGCCCGGTTCCTGTAGCACTATCTATTACCGGTATATGGATGCGGCAGCATCCGCAGGACCTGGAATGGCTAAAAAAAATGCAGCAGGATGGCGAAATTTATATCACCTGGATAAATCATTCCTTTAATCACCGGGTAAGCGCAACGTTGCCGCTAAAACAGAATTTTTTACTGGAAGCAGGGACAAATATTAATTATGAAGTGATGGAAACAGAAATAGCCATGCTTAAAAACGGCCTGTTGCCGTCCGTGTTTTTTCGCTTCCCGGGGCTTGTATCTGATCAAAAACTGGTGTTTGAGATCACAAATTTTGGATTGATCCCTATAGGTACTGATGCCTGGTTAGCCAAAGGGCAGCAGCCACAGGCCGGCAGTATAGTTTTGATTCATGGGAATGGTAACGAACCGGTAGGAGTAAACGATTTTATAAAGCTGTTAAAATCAAAAACGAAATCCATCGCTAAAAAACAATGGCTGCTTTATGATTTGCGGGAGAGTGTGGATGAGGAGTTTCAGGGGGAATAATTAACCTCCTCGCAGGTCATGTCGTCCGCCAACTGGTCGGATCGGCACCCCACAAGACATTTTCGTTTGCCTGGTAGTATACATATCTACCACATACCTTTATGCTGGGGGTGCTGAAACAAGTCAGCATGACGGTATTATTAATTGAAAATTTACACGTTATGACCAACCTCTTTTTCAACGTACGAACATTCCAAAACGTTAATCAAATTCTGGATACTGATTGGTTTTGAAATAAAATGATTCATTCCGGCTTCCATACAGGCGGCTTTATCCTCGGCCATTGCGCTGGCTGTCATGGCTATTATATAGGGTTGTTTTAACTCGTTTTTTCGGATGATCCGGGTAGTTTCCAGTCCGTCAAGCTCCGGCATTTGTACATCCATTAATATAATATCAAAAAAATCATTGGCAATTATTTCTAACACCTGGTTGCCATTATTAACCACCTGCGGTGTATAACCCAGTTTATTTATAATTTTTGTGATCAACTTTTGGTTGATCAGGTTATCTTCGGCAATCAGGATGTTCATCGGGAATCTTTGAGCAAATTGCTCAGAAAGCAAGGTTGCAGTTGTTTTTTCTGATGATAAAGGCTGGCTGTGCAGCAACCCGGCTTGTATAAGATTGCTTAATTGCTGCTGCTTAACAGGCTTTAATAATATTTTAACAGACTTGTCTGCAATTTTATTTTTTTCGAGGACTGAGCATATTAATATAACCGGGATGTTTTGATCGATATTTTTAATAGCCTTTGTTAGTTCAAGGGTATCTGTATCCGGAATGTTGGTGCCTGTTATTACCAGGTTAAATTTTTCGCCACCAGTTAAATGTTTTAGCGCTTCGTTGGCAGTTGAAGTACAAACAGAGATTAATTTCCATTTATTAAGCTGATCTTCTAAAAGACTTAAAATTTTCGGACTTTGATTAATTACCAAAACACGTTTACCAGTATCACCGGTTACGCTAAAGCTGTTAGCTACCGTTACCGTCTTATCGTCTTTGATGCTTTTTATATTAAATATTACCGATGTGCCTTTTCCAGGTTCACTTTCAATATCAATACTGCCGCCCATCAGCTCAACCAAACGTTCGCATATAGCCAGGCCCAGGCCGGTTCCGCCATGCAGGCGGGTAGTTGAAGCATCAATCTGCGAAAATGCCTTAAACAACCGGCTAAGTTTTTCGTTAGGTATGCCCATACCGGTATCTTTAATTTTAAACCCAAGGTTTAGGTTATTCCCATCCGCTTCAAGCAGGCTCACCTCAATCAGGATTTCTCCTTTACTGGTAAATTTAATGGCGTTGTTCACCAGGTTTAACAAAATCTGCCTTATGCGCAGCTGATCGCCAATTAACTTTTCAGGTACGTTATGCGCTATTTGATATAGCAGGTTTAATTGTTTTTTAGCAGCCGATTCTGAAAAAAGATCCAGTGCATCTTCAATACAATGTCTTAGGTCAAACTCGTGATGATCAAGTTCCATCTGGCCCGATTCTATTTTCGAGAAATCCAGGATATCATTAATTACATTTAGCAGGTTTTCTCCACTAACTTTAATAATATCAGCATATTCCCGCTGCTCGGCATTCAATGGCGTTTCACAAAGCAACGATGTCATGCCCAATACACCATTCATAGGTGTCCTTATCTCATGGCTCATGGTAGCCAAAAAAACACTTTTGGCTTTATTTGCCTTTTCGGCTTCTTTACGTGCCTGCAGCTCCTGGTCTTTCTGATCCTTCAACTCGTTATTTAACTCTTGTAAATAATCCGACTGTGATTGCAACTCTTCGGATTGTGCCAGCAGCTCTTCATTTAGTGATTGTAATTCTTCCGACTGATTTTGAAGCTCTTCAGATTTTTTAACTACTTCGGCGGTTTGTTCTTTAACCAGCTTTTGTAATATTTTTTTCTGTGCCTTTATGGTAAATATGCGGTAACGGTAATAACTGTAAATAACCAGGCAAATTGCCAAAAGAATCCCTATCCTGAGCCACCAAGTCATATAAAAAGGCGGTATTATTATAATTTTAATAGTAGCAGGTGCGTCATTCCAAATGCCATCACTATTGGCCGCTTTTACTTTAAAAGTATATTCGCCGGGGTCAAGATTAGTGTAGGTAGCTTTTCTTTGCGTACCCACATAATTCCAGCTGTTTTCAAATTCCTCCAGCATATAAGCATAGGAGTTCATTTCGGGCAGTGTATAATTTAAAGCGCTGTACTCAATAGTGAAAACTGATTGTGCATATTTAAGCCTGATCTCTTTTGTTTGGGTAATAGACTGTTTAAGAACAGAGCCATCGCCTATGGCTACCTTTTTATTGAATAGCTGAAAATCAGTAAATACTACATGGTGTTTATTTTTATTTACAGCCAGTTGGTAAGGGTCAATTATGTTGAAGCCCTTGTGACCGCCAAAAAGCAATTCGCCATTGAGAGCCTTTAACCCGGCTCCCATAAAAAACTCATAGCCCTGCAGGTTATTTGAAATAGTATATTTTCTAAAATTATTTGTATTAGGCTTAAAACTTATAATACCGGCATTGGTACTAACCCATATAAAACCATTGTCGTCCTCAGTAATGCTATTAATTATTGAGTAGTTCGAGCCACCGGGGAATACATAGGCGGAGAAAGTTCTTTTATGCTTGTCATATAAGTTAAGGCCACCTCCAAGGGTGCCAACCCAAATGTTTCCTTTCGCATCTTCAAATATCGAAATGATAACATTGCTTGACAGGCCGCTGTTATAAGGTTTAAAGTGGGTAAAATTGTCAGTAGCCGGATTGTAAAGATTTAAGCCGGCATAGGTGCCGATCCACATGTTGTTTTCCCTGTCCCTGTAAATGGTTTGTATATCATTGTTTGACAAAGAATGAATAGTGTCAGCCGATGTATATTGATACCGCTTTATAACTTTTGAGTTACTGATAACATTAAGGCCTGCGCCATCCATACCTACCCAAATGTTCCCGTTTTTGTCTTCGGCAATTCCAAAAACATTTGCTCCGCTTATTTGATTTGGTTTGCTGCCAACCGTATAATGGGTAAAGCTTTTGGTTCGGATATTCATTAAATCAAGCCCGGCACCGTAATATCCTATCCAAAGGTTTTTTTTGCTGTCGTTCAATAATCTAATTACATGTTTACCGCTCACGGAATTTTTATTTCCCGGCTGTGGAAAATAATGCGTGAATTTTTGTGTTGAAGAGTTTAAAAAGTTTAAACCGCCACCGTCGGTGCCTATCCAGTATCCTTTCTCAGTTTCGGCAAAAGAGGTAACTATATTATTGCTCAATCCATCAGGACTAAGAAGATCTTTATGGAAATAATCAAACAATGATAGATTGGTATCATAAAACTTTACGCCCGCTTCATAAGTTCCGAGCCATAAAATGCCCTCGTTATTATAAATGCAGTTTATAGAATTATTTTCGCTGGTTGTTGACTTATTGTCACTGATGTATTTTGTAAATATCCCTTTATTTTCATCAAACAGGTCGAGGCCGTCCTCTGTGCCAACCCATATTTTTTTATCAATGCCGTAGGTTAAAGCAAATACATTATTATTAACTAAGGAGTTAGCATTGCCAGGCTGATGCGAAAAATTGGTAAAGGTTTTTGTTTTGATATTGAACAGGTCAAGACCGCTGCCAACCGTGCCGATGTATAAATTGCCATCAGTATTTTTCAACAGGGTGTTTATCTGGTTATTGCTTAAACTATTTTTATCGCCATGCAAATAAAGCTTTGTAAAACCGGTACCATAATTAAACTGTATCAGCCCGCCACCTGTGCCCAGCCATAAGTTGCCCTCATTGTCTTCGGTTATAGCGTTAATATGGTGCCCGACAATATCATCGTGATTTTTGGTGTAGAAAAATCTTTTAAATTTTTTCGTTTTTGCATCCAGCAGATTCAAACCTGAATAGGTAGCAACCCATATATTATTTTTACTATCCTGAAAAATGTAATTTATATCAGGGCTTGATAATGTACTTTCATCATTTCTGTTTGAAATTAAAGTGGTAAAAGAGTTGGAATTCCTGTTATATTCACTTAGCCCGTTGCCACTTCCAATCCATATATGGCCTTCCTTATCTTCAAGAATATTAGTGATATTATTAGCGGGTAAGGAGTGCAGATCCTTTGGGTTGTGCCTGTAAACAGTAAAGTTATAGCCATCATAGCGGTTTAATCCATCATCTGTTGAAAACCACATGAATCCTAAATGATCTTTTATAATACATTTCACATCGCTTTGAGAAAGACCATCATCAATGGTTAGGGACGAGAACTTTATTACCTTATTTTGAGCATTTACACTGTTATTGAGCAATAGTAAAATGCTGAATAACAATGCCAGGGGCAAAATAAATAATTTTAGGAAGGAATATAACATTACCAATATTTTCTTATCAGCAGGTTATCCGGTTATAATGGCAATTGAAAGCATGGTTGGCCATCATAAACATATATCAAACTGTTGGGTACCTTTTACGATGTTTTTAAATAAAGGTTATGTAATTGGATGAAAGCCAAAAGGATCGGCTTTGCTACAAGTCCAGAATAATAGGCGCAATTTATTCGGTGGTAACGGTTTCTGGTTTTTGGATCTGGCTTAACGATAATGGGATTAGCTTTTTGGTTTTAAAGAAGGTTATGGTTACAATTGCCAGCGTCATGGTGCCGCCAAAAATAACCGACGTAACTGTTCCTAATAATTTTGCGGCAGTGCCCGATTCAAATGCACCTATCTCATTTGATGAACCGATAAACATGGAGTTAACGGCTGATACCCTGCCACGCATATGGTCGGGTGTCAACAGCTGCATAATAGTACCCCTGATAATTACGCTGATGCTATCAAAAGCTCCCTCGGTAAACAGAAATAGGAGCGACAGGTAGAAGCTGCGTGATAAGCCAAAGCATATAATGGATAAACCAAAACCTGCAACGGCAATTAACAGGTTACGCCACGGTTTACCCATAGGCGAGAACCTGGCCATTGCCAGCATTGTTAAAACAGCACCTAACGATGATGTGGCACGCATTATCCCTAACCCCTCGGAGCCAACCTTAAGAATATCATTGGCAAATACAGGTAAAAGCGCAACAGCGCCGCCAAAAAACACCGAAAATAAGTCGAGGCTCATGGCCCAGATGAGCATTTTGCTATTAAATACAAAAGATAACCCCTCTCTTAGACTTACCCATATATTTTCTTTAGGTATAAATACAGGAGGATAGGAGCGTAACAGGTAGATAAGTATAATTGAAAGTAGCAGAATAACAATTATCACGCTGAATGCTATGGTTATTCCATAAAACCCATAAATTAAACCACCTGCTGCCGGGCCAAGGATAGAGGCGACCTGCCAGCTTGAGCTGCTCCAGGTACTTCCATTAGCGTAAAGTTCTTTGGGGATACTTTGCGCATAAATGGTAAAGGTAGCCGGACCGTAAAAGGCCCGGGCCAATCCATTTAAAAATACCATAAAATATATGATAGGGACTATCCAGCTTTTGTGAATGTATGGGCCCATGGTTTTCATGGTAACTATAAACATTACAATGGAAGCAAAAAATATCAAACAGGAAATGGTGAGCAGCATTTTCCTCTTTTCAGATTTATCGGCTACATAACCGCCATACATAGCAATGCCGATAGCGGGCAAGGCTTCACAAAGGCCGACCAAACCTAATGCAAATGCACTTTTTGTAAGCTGATAAACGTAAAAGCCAATTATTACAGCCTGCATCTGGTTGGCGAATGTGAAAAAAAAACGCATCCCGAGAAAAGAGCGGAAATCTTTATAGCGCAAAGCTGCAAAGGAATCGGGTTTGTGTTTACTTTCGCCTTCTTCTGACACTAATGATTTTTTTGTGGTGCGTAAAATTACTATTTACGGCTTAATAAAAAAATCGAAGTTTTTAGGACTTCGATTTCTTTAAAAGAATTTTCTAATTAAACCCATGCATATCTATCAGATAGATCAATGAGGCCATTGATGCTGCACCTAGTTCAAGTTCGCGTTTGTTCACATTTTCAAAAACGTCATTAGGTGTATGGTGTACATCAAAATAACGCTGCGAATCGGGTAAATAGCCAATCAATACTATGCCTTTCTGTTTTTCAATTAAAGGGCCAATATCGCTTCCTCCACCACCGGCTACAAGGGTACCTGATCCATAGGGTGCCAGCAGTTTACCCCATTTGCCATTAATATTTTGAATCCATGCCGGTGATACTCCTTCAAAGGTAAAGCCTCTTGATGTAAATCCACCCAGGTCTGATTCTATGGCTGCAATATGCTCTTCCTTATTCTGTTCAGCAAGTTCAGCATATTTAATGCCACCTCTGTCGCCGTTTTCTTCATTTATAAAAAATACCGCTCTTATGGAGTTTTTAGGTTTATATCCCAAAACTTTAAGCAGGCGCAGCGCCTCAACAGATTGCATTACACCTGTACCATCATCATGCGCACCTTCGGCCAGGTCCCATGAATCAAGGTGACCGCCAACTGTTATAAATTTATTAGGATTTTCAGTGCCTTTCATTTCACCCACTACATTGAATGATGGTGCATCGGGCAGTGTTTTACAGCTCTGTTTAAAATAGAACTTAACGGCGGGTAACGACCTCATTTTAAGCATCGTGCTTAATTTGTTGGCATCAATTGTTGAAATTGCGGCCGCGGGAATATTAATTCCATTTTTTACAACTGAGGTTGCACCTGTATGCGGATAATTATCAAGGCTTTCGGTCAATGAGCGTACAATTACGCCAACTGCGCCGTATTTTGCAGCAGCAGCGGGCCCTGCATTACGCTGATCGCCCGCCGTTCCGTAAGCCCATAGTGTTTCAATAAATTTAGGATCAAACGGGCGGTTAAAGAAAACAATCTTTCCTTTAATAACATCTTTACCAAGCGTTTCAAGCTCTTTTAAGCTATGAACCTCAATAACGGGTGCGGTTATGCCATTTTTTGGAGTAGCTACCGACATGCCCAAAGCAGCTATATGTATACTGATCTTAGTGTCACCTTTAATTATTGTTCCTTCTTCTTTAGCGCCGCGCACCCAATGCGGTACCATTACCGGTTGTAAAAAAACACGGTCAAAGCCGTAGCTTTCCATCAGCTTTTTACCCCATTCAACAGCCTTTTGCGCGTTTGCCGAGCCGCTTATGCGCTGACCAATATTTTTACACAGGTAATGAAGATTTCCATAACATTGCCCGTTAACCAGCTCTTCATCATAGATCTTTCTGATCATTACGGAATCCTGGGCTTTTAGGAGTCCACTTGCTAAAATAAGGGCGGATAGGAGTATAAGTTTAATTTTCATTGTTATAAAGTTGAATTGTAAATATATGGTTTAGCAAAACAGATTTAGGAAGTTTTTAAAACTTTGCAAATCTTAAAGTATCACGGGATTTCGTCCCAGCTTAAACCATTTATCATTTTGTGTATAATTATTTAATAATTTTGTTTTGCTTTATTGACATGATAAAAGTTATTTATTAAATAATATTTGTAATTAATAAATATATCCTTACATTTAATAAACTAAACCAGTTATTATCATGAAAAAGGAAAAAAAATCAATGGGCAAACTTAGCCTGGAAAAAGAATTAACCAAGAACGAATTAAAACAGATTACTGGTGGTGTGACCGGATATACCAGTTGTAGTGATGGTATTTATCAAATTGGTTGCGCGCCTGCCTATTGTACTGGGCCGCACGGGACTTTTCTTGGCTGCTCTTAATTCAATGCGCTATTAGCCAACCGGCTGGTTGAGATTTAATAAACTAAACCAATTATTATCATGAAAAAGGAAAAAAAACCAATGGGCAAACTTAGCCTGGAAAAAGAATTAACCAAGAACGAATTAAAACAGATTACTGGTGGTGTAAGCGGATATACCAGTTGTACTGGTGGTATTTACCAAATTGGTTGCGCGCCTGCCTATTGCAGTGCTGCGGGGCACGGGACTTTTCTTGGCTGCTCTTAATTCATTGCGCTATTAGCCAACCGGCTGATTGAGCAGAATGATTTAATAACCCTCCCTTATTTTGGAGGGTTTTTTGTTGCATGTATTAATAGGTGCTTACAATTTTGGAGAAAATAAGCAACGCAGTTATAAATTTGAGCCTGTAAGATTGTGGCATTCCGGAAAAGTGTAAAGAGAATGTAATGATTACGAGATCTTATCCCAGCTCAAGCCATCTTTTTTTGATTTAAATGATTGATGCAGGATTTGGTTTTCAGGCAAAGCAAGCTGTGGATCTTTTTCAAAAATGCCTTCAACACATTTACGTACCTGGATCAGCAACTCCTGATCTGTAACCAGGTTGGCAACTTTTAAATCGAGAACCCCGCTTTGCTGGGTACCTTCAATATTTCCCGGCCCGCGCAATTGCAAGTCTGTTTCTGCTATTTCAAAGCCGTTATTGGTTTTAACCATTGTGTTAAGCCTTATTCTGCCATCAGGACTTAATTTATGACTGCTCATTAATATACAGAACGATTGTTCGGCACCCCGGCCCACACGCCCCCGTAGTTGGTGCAACTGTGACAGGCCGAAACGTTCGGCATTTTCAATGATCATTACCGAGGCATTTGGAATATTTACGCCAACTTCAATTACAGTTGTCGCCACCATTATCTGCGTTTCGCCTTTTATAAAGCGATTCATTTCAAATTGCTTATCAGCCGCCTTCATCTTTCCGTGTACAATGCTTATCCGGTAATCGGGTAAGGGAAACTCGTGCGCCATTACATCTATGCCATCCATCAGGTTTTTAAGGTCGAGTTTTTCACTTTCCTGTATCAGCGGATAAACCACATATACCTGCCTGCCCCTGGCAATTTCCTGTTTCATAAAGCCAAACATCCTTAAGCGCTGGTTTTCATAAAAGTGCACAGTTTGAATAGGTTTGCGTCCGGCAGGAAGTTCATCAATCACTGAAATATCAAGGTCGCCATATAAGGTCATAGCAAGCGTACGGGGAATAGGGGTGGCAGTCATCACCAAAATATGGGGCGGGATACTGTTTTTGCGCCAAAGCTTTGCCCTTTGCTCAACACCGAAACGGTGCTGCTCGTCAATTACAACAAAACCCAGGTTTTTATATTGTACCTTATCTTCAATAAGCGCATGGGTGCCTATTAATATTTTAAGCTGCCCGCTTTCTAATCGCTCATGCAGTACCTTCCTGTCTTTTTGTTTGGTTGATCCCGTTAGCAAACCTACCTCAATAAAATCATCACCAACCAGTTCTTTTATCGTTTGATAATGCTGGTTGGCCAAAATTTCGGTAGGGGCCATAATACAGGTTTGAAAGCCGTTGTCAATAGCAATAAGCATGCTCATTAAGGCCACAACAGTTTTGCCGCTGCCAACATCGCCCTGTAAAAGGCGGTTCATTTGTATACCCCGCTGGGTATCCTGCCTGATCTCTTTTAAAACGCGCTTTTGTGCATTTGTTAAGGGAAAAGGTAATTTATGATGATAAAACTCATTAAAGGTATTGCCAACGCTTTCAAAAATATTACCCTTAAACTTTTGGCTGTGAAGCAGTTTGTTTTTTAATAGCTTAAGCTGTAAAAGAAATAATTCTTCAAATTTTAAGCGATACTGAGCTTCGTTAAGCTTAGCGGCATCTTCGGGGAAATGAATGTTTTTATAAGCTTCGGCACGACCGGTTAATTTAAACCGGTTAATAAGATATAAGGGCAGGTTTTCATGGACATCCTTAAGTTGCTGCTCTAATAATACAGCTACCAGCTTCATGATCCCTTTACTATCTAACGAGAATTGTTTTAATTTTTCGGTAGAGTTATAAGCAGGCTGTAATGTTAAATTCCCTTTACGTTGTTGTACATCAGTACTATATAGCTCCATTTCTGGATGGGCCATTTGGGCTTTCCCGTTAAAAAAAGTGGGTTTGCCAAATAACACATACACCTTACCAGGGATAAGGGCTTTTTCTATCCATTTAATACCCTGAAACCATACCAGCTCTATTACCCCGGTATCATCATGTGCCTGTGCCACCAGGCGACTTGTACGTTTCTCACCAATTATTTCCTTATGGGTTAAGCGTGCCAGCACCTGTACATAGGGCAGATCGGGCTGAATATCCTTAATCTTATAAAACCGCGTACGGTCAATATATTTATAAGGGAAATAATTTAGAAGGTCACTAAAATTGAATACCTGCAGTTCTTTTTTTAAGATCTCTGCACGGTGAAGGCCTACGCCTTTTAAATACTCAATGGGGGTTTCAAATACCTGGGTATTCAATTAGTGGATGGTTAAAGATTTGAAGATGTGGTGATTTGAAGATTCAATGCTTTAGCGCATGGATTTCGACGCCGCTCAATTTTCAAATCATCAAATTTTCAAATTATTTATTTAAAAGCAGTAACGGTAATCTCAACATTAACCCCTTTAGGTAAGCCGGCAACCTGTACAGTTTCACGTGCGGGAAATGCATCTTGAAAATAAGTTCCGTAAACATCGTTAACCTGTGCAAAGTTCTGCATGTCTGTTAAAAAAATGCTTGCTTTAACAATATTGCCAAAATCAATACCAGCCTCAATCAAAATGGCTTTAATATTTTCCATCACCTGTTTTGTTTCGGTTTTAATATCGTCTGTTACCAATTGACCGGTAGTGGGGTTGAGGGCTATCTGCCCCGAAAGAAATACAAAATTTCCTGCTGCCACGGCCTGGCTGTACGGACCTATAGGAGCAGGTGCGTTAGTAGTATTAATTATAGTTTTCATGAATATTAGTTGTTAAGACAGATGGGGTTATATTGATTTTTTTTATTGCAGCTTATGCATGTTCATTTTTTTAATATGAACAATTTGATCAGTGTCCAGATAATTCCCAGCAGAAACATAATAATGGCAATAGCATTAATAGTGTGCATCACCTTAAGGTTGAAATTTGTGGGTCTGTTTGGATCTTTCTTTCGGAAAAAATACATAAACAAATATAGGAAAGCTTAAAGCCGAAAGCAAAAAGCTGAAAGCGAAAAAAGGGAATAAAGCTTAAAGCCGAAAGCAAAAAGGAAAAAGCCGAAAGAATAAAGCCTAAAGCAGAAAGCAGAAAGCCGAAAGCGAGAAAAGGCGACGGCAGAAGTAAGCAAAAGATTGAAGCAGCAGCTGTTATAAGCTTTGGACTTTTAGCTTTTTGCTTTTCGCTTATTTTTAACATATTATCTAAAATGCAAAAAGGCTTCCCAAATTCGGGAAGCCTTTTATTATAATAATTTTAATTAAAATTATTTGTGGAATTCAACACGACGGTTAGTGATACGACCTTCTTCGGTTGAGTTGTCAGCTATTGGATGAGTTTCACCAAATCCTTTAACTTTTAAGCGTTTCGCATCAACACCTGAGTTAACTAAGTAAGTTTTTACAGAGTTAGCACGGTCTTTAGATAAACGCAGGTTGTGAGCTGCAGTACCTTCAGATGAAGCATAACCAGCTAAAGTAAGTGTACTGGAGTTAGACCTCATATCAGCAGACGTAGCATCTAATACTGGGTATGAAGAAGTTTTTAACACTGAGCTATCAAATTCAAACTGAATGTTTGAGTAAGCAGCAGCAGCAGGAGCAGCTTTAGTAGTATCTGGTTTAGGGAATACAATTGGGCAACCAGCACCATCAACAATGCTACCAGCAGGAGTGTTAGGGCATTTGTCAAATTGATCAGCAACACCATCACCGTCTGAATCTTTTTTCAGGTCGTTAACAGCAGTTTCAACATTTGTAACACGGCCTTTTAAAGCTTCAACTTCCTGACGTAATGCTGCATCATATAATTCATCATACATCATAGCAATAGGATTTACCCACTCCAAATTCGGTTTTGATTTTGAACCGAAAGTGTATTCTAAACCAGCATAAGTATATGCATAATGGTCATAATTTGGATAAGTGTTGAAACCTGAGAAGTTGTAACCTTTCACAAAGGTAACAGTGTAACCAAGGTTTAACGCTAACTGATCAGAAAGTTTGAATTTAGCGCCAACACCAACCGGTGCAGCTAATTCTTTAATAGTGTTGGTGAAAGTTAATCCAGCCTCAGGAGCTGTAGCACCAGGAGTAACTGCGTAAGCTGGTTTGTAAAAATCTAAACCAAGACCTGCAGAACCGAAAAAGTTTACGCTATTTGCACGGTGTAAAAAGCTAACGCTTCCGAAGTTAACAACGCCGCTTATTGATACCTGGTTAAATTTGGTTTCAAAATATGAAGCACCAAATTTTGTGGCGGTAGAACCTGAATTACCTTGTCCGGCAACATCATTACCTTTTACTTTGCCACCATAGTAATCTAACTGCAATGCAAAAAAGTGTGATAATTGATCCTTAATAGTTAATCCGTAACCTAAAGCTCCTTTAAAATGATTAGTAGAATTGTTAAGGAAAGGAACAAGGCCTGATGTAATACCGGCGTTAACTCCAATGCTCCATGTGTTGTACTGGGCCGTACCACCAAATACTTTGGCAGTAGTGGCAGTGTCAGACATTTTCACTGTTTTCACTTTGGCTGTGTCTTGAGCCGAAGCCAAGCCAACTGCCATCAAGGAAACAAATGATAAGACGACTGTTTTCTTTAATGTAGAATAGTTCATAGTTTTAAGATTAAACGATTTTAATTGTGATTTTTTTCAAAAATAGTAATTATGTTTGAATTTGTAACCAAACACCGTTCCAAATTTTGTAATAATTATACAAATAAATAAAAAAAATTGTTTTTAAAAAATTTATAAATATTAAAAGATGAAATATCTTCCTATTAATAATGAGGTGTTTACCAATAATAGAAAAAATTTCGTTTTACGACTAAAACCCTGTTCTATAGCTATTTTTAACTCAAATGATGAATTTCCAAGAAGCGGGGACCAAAGCTTTCTTTTTAAACAAAATCCTGATTTTTTTTACTTGACCGGCATTGATCAGGAACAGAGTATTTTGATATTATTTCCGGACTGTCCTAATCCACTATACAAAGAAGTACTGTTTTTAAGACAAACTAATGAACAAATCGCAATTTGGGAAGGCCACAAATATACCAAAGAAGAAGCAAAAATAGCGTCGGGTATAAAAAACATTTACTGGTTAAGTGAATTTGATGTTATTCTGCAAGCAATAATTAATTATGCCGGGCATGTATATATAAATACAAACGAGAATGACCGGTATAGCCACATGATACCTTACAGGGATATAAGGTTGTTGGAGTCGTTACGTTCCAGGTATCCTTTGCATAAGTATGAGCGCTCAGCGCTTATTTTACGCGATTTGCGGGTTGTAAAATCAGCTACAGAAATAGCTCTGACAAAAAAAGCATGCGAAATTACACGCGATGCATTTGTGCGTGTGCTTAAATATGTACAGCCCGGTGTTACGGAATACGAAATTGAAGCAGAAATAACGCACGAATTTTTAAGGCAGCGTGCCACAGGGCATGCTTACAATCCTATTATTGCATCGGGGAAAAATGCAATAGTGCTTCATTATATCGATAATAACCAGGTTTGTAAAGATGGCGACGTTATATTGTTTGACTTTGGTGCCGAATATGCTAACTATAATGCCGATATGAGCCGCTCTGTTCCTGTTAACGGGCGCTTTACAAAACGCCAGCATGATGTATATGATGCTGTGCTGCGTGTAATGAGGGCAGCCACAAAGATGATTGTTGCGGGCACTGTTTGGAATGAATACCACGAAGAGGTAGGAAAGATAATGACGGATGAACTGATTGGCTTGGGCTTATTAACTAAGCACGATGTAGCAAAGCAGGACGCTAACGTACCGGCCTATAAAAGATACTTTATGCACGGCACCTCACATCATCTGGGTTTGGATGTGCACGATTTTGCCAGCCGCTATAAACCATTTGAAGTCGGAAATATCTTAACCTGCGAGCCGGGTATATATATAGCAGAGGAAGGCCTGGGAATAAGAATAGAGAACAATATATTAATAACAGAAAATGGCAATATCGATCTAATGGCTGACATACCTGTAGAGGCGGCTCATATTGAGGAGATAATGAACAGTTGATTGGGTTGATTAAGTTAGAATAAGTTGATTGGGTTAGAATTAGTGTAATGGTTATCAGGTTTAATAAGTAATCATTCACTTAATCAACCCAGTCAATCACTCACATATCCATCCACAAATTCATATAAATTAAACCCCGGTTTAATTAAAGCTTTGGCAATAGCTTGCTGGAGCTTTTTTTTGTCGATGCCGGCCATGCGTTTTTGGCGGATGATCTGGTAGGCTTTTTCGGACAGCAATAATTCTTTACGCGAGCTTTTTACCTGTGATTTTGAATGGATAAAGTTTATCACTTCATCAATACCCTCGCTTTTTGACGCAACGGTTTTAAAAACAGGCAGCTGGTTTTCTTTATTTTGGATCTTTTTTAAATTATTAACAAAGAGATCGGCATCGGGTCTGTCGCTTTTATTAACAATAAAAGCGTCGGCAATTTCCATTAGGCCTGATTTAATATTTTGGATCTCATCGCCGCTTTCAGGTACCAAAACCAACAATGTAATATCGGCAAGCCCGGCAATCTCAATCTCCGACTGGCCAACGCCTACTGTTTCTACCAATATATAGTCAAACCCGGCAGCCCGTAAAACATCCGTCATTTCAATGGCTTTTGCCGAAAGGCCGCCAAGCGAACCACGTGTTGCCAATGAACGGATAAAAACATCGGGATGATTAAAGTGTGGCGCCATGCGGATGCGGTCGCCCAGCAATGAGCCAAAATTAAACGGCGAAGTTGGATCGATAGCCAAAACTGCTATTTTATTGCCGGTGCTCAGCAAACCACTGATGAGTGCATTTACCAGCGTGCTTTTACCTGCCCCCGGCGGCCCGGTAATACCTATAACAGGAGCATTTTTTGTAAATGATAATTCTTTTAAAAGCTCATCAGCATTTTGCAAATCATTTTCAACAATAGTTAAAGCGCGTGCAACTGAACGGAAATCAGCGTAATGCGGTTTAATATTGGGGGTAGTTACTTGCATTTTGTATTGGATATAAAGTAACAAAAATATAATGTATTATATAAAAATTAGTTGATTGAGTTGATTAACTGAGTGGTTGATTAAGTTTTGAATAAATTCATAGCTAACTTAGTCAGCTCAATCTAACTTAATCAACCCAATCAACTAACCAGAAAGCTATATTTGCAGCTTTGGTAATTTTTAAAGTATGAAGAGATCTGTTTTAGTCACTTTTGATTCAATGAAGTACCCTAATTCGGGTTTTTTCTCATTTGGAAAAAGTTTAGGAGAAGCTTTATTAACTCAAAATAACGATCAGTACGATTTTACTTATTATGTGCATAAGAGGTCAATATACACTTTTACCGGTAATGCAGTCATAATTTATCTATCCAAACTGCATAAACTAATTTTCCCGGCCAAAAGCAAGTATCAGTTAGTTCACTTTACCGATCAGTATTGCAGGTTAAAGCCGCAAAAGGTAAGCGGCAAAAAAATACTGACCATACACGATATTAATCCCATACACGAAAAAAGAAAATCTGCACGAAAAATAGCGGCGCACATAACTAAATTAAAGGGATATATAGCCGTGTGCGATAAAATTGTCACGATATCAAACTTTGTTGCTAATGATATCTTAAGCTACTTTCCTGAGGCAAAAGATAAATTAAGCGTTATTTATAACGGTGCCGATAAGCTTTATGCTCCTGAAGATCATATTCCGGTTTATGTGCCCAAAAAAACATTTTTGTTTACCATTGGATTTATAGCAGCTAAGAAAAACTTCCATGTATTGCCCGCATTGCTGAAAGGGAACGATTATGAGCTGGTGATTTCGGGAGTAGAAACGCCTTATAAAGATAAGATAATGGAAGAAGCGCAAAAGCACGGATGCGCCGACAGGGTAATAATAACAGGTACTATAAGCGAATATGATAAGGCCTGGTATTATAAAAATTGCGAAGCATTTGTTTTTCCATCCATTGCGGAAGGTTTTGGATTACCTGTTATTGAGGCCATGCATTTTGGAAGGCCGGTTTTTTTATCAAAATACACCTCATTGCCTGAAATTGGAGGGGATGCCGCATTTTATTTCGACAGCTTTGAGCCTGAACATATGCGGGATGTTTTAGTGAAAGGATTAAAGGAGTTTCACGATAAAAATTTAGCAGCACGGTCAATAGCTCATGCCGGACAATTCGACTGGCAAAATACGGCACAGCAATACCTGGAATTATATAATGAATGCTTAAAGAGCTAAAGCGTGATCAGTATTTTGATTTTTGTCGGTTTTTCTAATATAGGTTTTTTGAACCTCCAGAATATAAATCTAACCCATATTTTAAAACCGAAGTGTTTAAATACTAAACCGGCTTTTATTAAAAATCAGTTTCCCCAAGCAATTTCTTTCTGTATTTTTTCACCAAAAACCGCATGTACATAATCCAGCCCATACTTTGGCGAATTATTAAAGCTTTGTCTTTTTTAAACGGTAGGTCTTCCGTTGCAGAAGAGAAGCCATTCATGTTATAGCTTACAATAGGGATAGGGTAATATATTTTTTTAAAGCTGTTGTCGCCCCATAGCCTTATGTTAAATGCATAGTCGGCCAATACCTTATACTTAAGGTCATAATTGTTATTCATAAAAGCACTTGCCGGGTAAATAATAGCCTGGTGATTAAGGCAATATTTAGCTAAACGGTACTTACTAAATTCGCCGGTCAATATTTGAAATGATGGCTTATTATGGGGATGATAAAACTCTTTGCTATAGCCGTAATATACTGTATTACCGGGCATTAACTTTGCAGCCAGTTCGCTGAACCCGCTTAAAAGGCGATCATCGGCGCCTAAAAAATACACCCAATCGCCGGTAACATGTTTTAATGCTTTATTCATAGCATCATATATACCCTCATCCTCCTCACTTTTCCAATAGTAAATATGATTTGTGTTTTCTTCTAAAATTTTAACTGTACCATCTGTACTTTTTCCATCAATAACTATAATCTCAATAGCCTGGTACCTTTGGCTGTAAATACTATCTAAACAATTTTGCAATGTTTCTGCAGCATTATAAGTAACTATAATGACAGATATCTTTGCTTCGGTATTCTTATTTAGCTTAGCTCCGTTTCTTTCTGTCGACAGCATAATTTATAGTTTATAGATAGCATAACTTATTGCCAGCAGATATATTATTAATTTAATTATTTTATTGGTATTAAGTACAAAGTTGCTTTTTTTAGCACTTTCATGAAAATGAAAACGCTCGCCCAGGCCAACAATCCGAAGCCTCGAAATATTTTTAAGCAATACCCCGGTATCATTACTGCTGCGCAAAAACATTACATAAAGAGCAGTTAAAGGGCTAAAACTTTTGTTTCTGCGCAATACAATTATCAGGCATATCAAATACTCCAGTACTAAGGTTAAAGCAATAAAATAAAGGAAAAGCACCCAGTGCCCGCTTTTAAAATCAATAAAAAGGAATAGTAAAAAAACAATAGCTGAGACAAATATTGTTTCAATTGTGTTTAAAAAATCATAACCTCTGTACAAGGTGTTACGTTTGGTTAAAAGGCTGGCACCTTTACCATATCTGTAAAATCTTTTAAAATCAGGCCTACCGTCGCCCCACCACGGATGAGTTACAGTGGCATCACTGAGGCATTTATAATCTTTAAAGTTATTTAACGCACGTACCCTTATAAAGAATTCCACATCTTCGCCGCCGCCTGCTTTAGGGTAGATTTCTGAAAATCTGATTTCTCCAATTGCTTTCCGGCTGATCATGAAATTAGCCGTAACTCCCCATCCAAATGATGCTTTTTTCTTCGCTATGGTAAACATATCCATTGATCTGTTTGCATTTATAGCGTTTGCAAATGGCGTTGTAGCAGGAGGCAGGTTTACTACACCTATAAAGCCAATCTCGTTTGGGTATTGCTGTATCGCATTAGCGTAAACAATAAGCAAATCGGGCAAAACTTCAATGTCATCATCTAAGAAAAGAATCCAATCGCCCTGGCCACTTTCAATACCTATATTGCGTGTAGCAGATGCACCCTGGTTAACTTTATTTATGGTTAAAAAAATAGTTTTATTATCAACAAGCCGGGTAATAGATGGACTTGGAATTACAGCGGGATTATCAGCAATCAGATAAAACTTTATTTGTGCATCTACAGGCCTTGTTAAATTTAAAATAGGCAATAATGTTTCAGCAGTAAGCCTGAAAGAAGGGATTATAACATCAATTTTAACCACTATGAAAGTTTTTCCGCAAAGATAAACTAATTTGATAATTTTACTTTTTTATTCATTACTGCCCGGTAATAAATGCTTGAAAGGCTGTCTGATATGATTTAACCGTCAACCGGGTCTTCCTGTATTTTCAAAGGCAATATTTAAAAATAGGAAAATCAATTGCGTATTAAAAAATACATGGTCAGCTTAGCACATTTACGGTTTTTATGCAAAAGGCGGGAGAAACAGCGCAGGCCGGGCAGTATTTTTATTGAAACTGACTATGCACATTAAGAACCGGAATTTATTCAGGATAAACCGTATCATTTTATTGAAACTGCCGTGGCTGTTAAGGTTTTTTAGCATTTTAAGGAGGCCTTCAAAGCGTTTGCTAATTATTAAAACAGATGCCATTGGCGATTATATACTCTTCAGGAATTTTATTGAAGTAGTTAAAACATCAGCGTTATATAAAGACTATCATATTGATCTGTTAGGGAATATTTTGTGGCGTGATATAGCCATCACCTATGATACACGTTTTATTGACGAGTTTATATTTATTAAGGCAGATGACCTATATGAGGCTCCTTTAAAAACTTTAAAGTTAGGCTGGCGCTTGTTCAGGAAAAATTACCAAATTGTGCTGCAGCCAACTTACGCGCGCACATTGATAAATGATTCGCTTGCCGCGCTCACTGGTACAAAGCAAATTATTGGCTTTTACGGCGATGATAATCAGATACTTGAACGTTATAAAGTAAAAACAGATAAGTTTTATATAAAGCAGTTAATGCTTCCCCACAATATTTACTTTGAATTTGAGCGGTCTAGATTTTTTTTCGAAACTACCTTAAATTGCCCTATCCCCTTAAAGGCACCATTTATAAAAGTTAAGGAAACCACAAAAAACGGCATCGTTATATTTCCGGGTGCAGGAGTATTTAAGCGGGGGTGGGAAAAGGAAAAGTTCCTGGCGCTAATACAACTTATCCTTCAGCATTCGTCACAGCGTATTTATTTGGCAGGCGGCCCTACTGAAGTGCAAACGGGGAATTATTTAATGAAACACCTTCCGCAAGGCGTATCAAATTTAATTAGCGAAACTTCATTACTGCAACTGATAGATATTATAGGTAATTCATCCTTACTTATAGCTAACGAAACCAGCGCAATCCATATAGCAGCCGCAACAAATACAAAGTCGGTTTGTATCCTTGGAGGAGGTCATTTTGAGCGTTTTTCGCCATATCCTTTAAACTACGATATGCAGCCGGTATGCATATATGAAAAAATGGAATGCTATAACTGTAACTGGATCTGTATATTTAAAACTGAAGAATACCAACCATTCCCTTGCATCAGCAATGTTAGTTTAGCTAATGTTTGGCAGGCAATTTTGCCGATGTTATAGCACATAACAGTAATTAATTAATTACTGTTAGATTTGCATTTTTATATAATCCTTTAATGAAGACATATTTCCGGCTGCTATCTTTTGCCAAACCAATTGAAAAGTTTGCCATTCCTTACATCCTGTTTACTTTGCTATATGTTTTATTCAGCTCAATGGTATATCCGTTGCTTATCCCGCTGATGAATACCCTTTTCATAGCTGATACCTGTAAAACAACCGCGGTTGAAGTTGTTAAACACCCGGCATTTCTTGATGTTACCGGATGGTTTAAATATTACATGAACGCTTTTATACAAAGTCAGGGCCCCTGGGGCGCTTTAAAGTTTATATGCACGGTTATAATTATTACCATGGTTTTGGGAAACCTGTTCCGTTACCTTGGGGCACGTACTATGGAAAACCTGCGCTTACACACTTTGTTGAATCTTCGCCGGTCGGTTTTTAATAATATAATGGATATGCATTTAGGCTATTTTAATAATCAGCGTAAGGGCGATATTATTTCAAAAATAGCATCAGACGTGCAAGTAGTACAGTTTTCAGTTACGGCTACATTACAGGTGATTTTTAAAGAGCCGTTCCAAATGATAGTTTTTTTGATTTTGCTTTTTAAGATTTCTGTGAGTTTAACATTGGGGTCACTTATAGTGGTGCCCGTATCTGCTTTTATCATTTCAAAGATTGTTAAAAAGCTTAAAGCCCAGGCCGTGGCAGCTCAGCAAACGTATGGGAATATGATCAGCTACCTTGATGAATCCTTACAGGGCGTCCGGATAATTAAAGCGTTTAATGCAACTGAGTTTATTAAAAAGCGTTTTAATGATGAGAATATAAAATATTCGAAGATCTTACGCTCCATGGCCAAACGACAGCAATCAGCATCGCCGGTTTCTGAAACACTGGCTATTACCATGATCTCATGCATCGTATTGTATGGCGGCTTTTTAATTTTGAATAAACGATCTGACCTGACCGGCGGGCAATTTATTGCATATATTGCTATTTTTTCGCAGCTCATGCGCCCTGCAAAAGCTATCTCCGATTCTTTCAGCAACATTCATTCAGGAATTGCCGCGGGTGAGCGTGTGCTTGCACTTATTGATGAAAAGCCTGCGATAAAGGATGTGCCCAATGCCAAAGACCTTAGCGGATTTAATAACAGCATCGAATTTAAAAATGTATCTTTTGCTTATGATGATAAGCAAATCCTAAATAACATTAACCTAACTATCCCCAAAGGGAAAACAGTTGCACTTGTAGGCCCGTCTGGCGGGGGCAAATCAACGCTGATGGATCTGGTGCCGCATTTTACCGAGCCGCAATCTGGTGAGATTTTAATTGACGGGCAAAATATAAATGATTTTACAGCTCAGTCTCTGAGGTCGCTGCTTGGCGTGGTTAACCAGGAGTCGATTTTATTTAACGATTCTATTTTTAATAACATCGCTTTTGGCAAAACCAACGTTACCCTTGAGCAGGTTAAAGAGGCGGCCAAAATTGCCAATGCACACAACTTTATTATTGAGACCGAAAAAGGTTATGAAACCAATATTGGCGACCGCGGTACAAAGTTATCAGGCGGGCAGCGGCAGCGGATCTGTATAGCAAGGGCGGTTTTAAATAACCCCCCAATTTTGCTGCTTGATGAGGCTACTTCGGCCCTGGATACCGAATCGGAAAAATTGGTGCAGGAAGCACTAAACAATTTGATGAAGAACCGTACCTCTTTAATTATTGCCCACAGGCTAAGCACCATCCAGAATGCTGATATAATTATTGTGCTTGAAAATGGTATAATTGTTGAACAAGGTACCCATCCTCAACTAATTGAAAACAATGGGCTGTACCGCAGGCTGATTGATATGCAAACTTTTAATGCAGACTGACGGGAGGGTCAAAGGCCAGGCAGTTTTTGACTCACTTGTTTTTATTCTTTAATCTTAGATCTTAGCCTTTATTCAGCTTATCTTTAATATACTTCCAGTCGGTCATCAATAAACTATCCGGCATGCCAGCTTTTCGTTCAGCCTTCTTGATATATTTTTTGGCTTTTCGTAATAAAAAACTATCCCTCACAGGTGCCATGGGATTATGATCGAAATCTATTTTAGTAAATAAATGTAAAAATTTGCCATCAGTATAAAACCGGTAACCCAATTTATCGGCAATCGCTTTTAACGATGTTTCATTGTAAAACGCAATATGCTGCCCTGTTTCTGTAGAGAAATATGGCCAGTCATCAACCGACTTTATATTTTCGGGTTGTAACTCGGTGCTGAAAACCAGGTTGTCGGCAAATGTCAATATCGTTTTTATATCAGTTAAAGGATTGGTTAGGTGCTCAAATACTTCAAAAGCAGTGGTTAATTCAAAAATCGTATTTGAAGGAAGGTCCTTGAGATCAAAATATTCGGCAAATAAATTCTGGCAAAATTTATCAGTTGTATAAAAATTAAAACCTTTGTCGCGCATCAGTCGTGTAAAAAGACCATATCCTCCTGCATAGTCTAAAAAAGCACCTTTATAATTAAAATGCTTTATTAAAATTTTGCTTAAAGCATCAGATAAGAACACATTACGAAAAGGCAACCCCACATCCAGCTTTGTTATTGCAGATGAATAAGCATCTTCCAACCAATAGGGTTCCTCTGTTTGAATAAAGCCGGTATCACTGCAACGGTAAAACTTTACGTCATATTTATTTAAAACTTTTGCTGTAAACAGTAACGTTGTATCTCCGCCGGTTATTTTGCTTTGCATAATTTAAAAGTGCATATTTTAATTTAAATGGCCCTGGTTAATCTTTAAATTAAGCTTAAAAATCCACGGATTTGTAACAATCTTTTTTCAAACCTATTTCCATCCGGATTGTTACCTCGTAGGGAGAATATTCTGCTGAAGTTTGAGTTGTTAAAAGTAAAATTAATAATATGTATCTTCCTGCCCCTGCCCTTTATGAAACTAAGTCGGCTGTATTATTTGTAATATTTAACCGACCTAAAACTACCCGGAAGGTATTTGAACAAATAAGGATTGCCAAACCATCCCGTTTATACATAGCTGCTGATGCACCGAGGCCTGATTACCCCAATGACAGTCCTTTATGTAAACAAACACGGTCTATTGTAAAAAACATTGATTGGGACTGTGAGGTGAAAACGCTTTTTAATAAAAAAAATGCAGGCTGCAGGAATGGCGTATCTGCTGCAATAACCTGGTTTTTTAATAATGAAGAGGAAGGTATTATATTGGAAGATGATTGTTTACCTGCCAATAGCTTTTTTAAATTTTGCGATACACTTTTAGAAAAATATCGCGATGATACCAGGATAAGACACATTACAGGCTGTAATTTGCAACAGGGGAAAAAGTGGGGTGATAGCACCTATTATTTTTCAAACCGCACGCATGTTTGGGGATGGGCCAGTTGGAAAAGGGTTTGGAAGGATTATGATTTAAGTTTAAATAAATATGACGATCGTGAAATAAGAGAAAGACTTCAAAATATTTACGAAGATCCATTGGTAGTTGAAAGCTGGTTAAATATTTTCAATGATGCAAAAGCCGGGAAAATTAATTCATGGGCTTATCCGTTGGATTTTGTTAATTTTTTTAATAACGGGCTTGTGGTTATTCCTAATGAAAACCTGATTTCAAATATTGGTTTTGGCGTAAGCGCTACAAATACATTGCAGGAAGAAAACGAATATGCTAATCTACCCCTGTCAGAAATTGATGAAATAATAGATCCTGTATTTATTTTACCTGATAAACAAGCAGACTTATGTATTATAAACCGTGATTTTCATATTGATGAGAGAAGGCGCAAGCAAAACGCCGTAAGCAGCAAAGTGAAACGGTGGTTTAAAACAGTGTTTCACTTTGCTGCTTTATAGGATTATTTTACTTTTGAAGATGCTTTACTCATCCGGTAATTATTCCGTATAGAGTAGTACAAAAACTTGGGATATCTGCCTAAATAAAAACGCCTTAATATCGGCTTATATGGCCCTTGGAAATGCAGTAAAGCCATATCTTGTTTTTTTCCTGATTTTAAAAAGCAGGTGATTTTATCGCCTCTTATTTTGAAATATTTTCTACCCGCAAACGATTTAAACTCATCATCGTCACATATTACCGTAGAAATATTATGATCAATACCAAATTCAAATTTAGTTGAATTTGAATTGACGTAGGGTATGTTGTTAGCCTGGATCCACAAGTAGATCAGGTTCATATCGGATACAGAAGTATAGGTGTATTTTTCGGTTTGCGATTGATAATAGCTTTCCAGAAAATCATTTTCATGATTCTTTTTATAGGTACTAAGGGTGAAATTAATAAAATCAAAAAGCAGGCTTCGGTTCCATGCGGTACAGTGCGGAGAAATTTGCCCCTGCGAACCTCTTTCATCAAAGCCTTCACTACCAACAAATTTCCCTTTGAAATTGTGCCCCTGCAAGTCCCTGAATGCTTTGGTAATGTACACATCTGTATCCGTTAACAAAAATGGATCGTCATTTTTTAGAATTGATGCAATTGCAAAATATCGTGCAAAGCAGGCAATCTCAAATTCAGGGGGATTAACACTATAATGTTTATATACATCAATGAATTCCTTAAAAAGCTTATTGCCTTTTAGATGTGAATTATCAGTAACGGTAACATTGAACCCTAAGGATTTTGCTTTATCAAGATATGGTTTAAGGTAGTTAACTTCTCTTGTTTCAAAAACGAATATATTTTGAGGCATAAAATTGATTACGGACTCAAAACTACAGATAAAACATTGAAACAAAAACGTTACAAACGTAAAAAGCGTGTAATAAAAAAGCCAGGCAACTAACTGCTTGGCTTTTAATTATTTGGAAATTTTGTGTTTACGATGTTTACTGAAACTTAAACCCTATGCCCAATTGAAAAACCTCGTTACGGTAACCCGGGATATAAAAGCTGTTATCGTCAGTTTCCTGAAAATCAATAGTATACCTGGCGCGCAGTTCAACATTCGGGGTTATATCAAAACCAACTCCAATAACACCATCCAAAACTGTACGGTCAGAGGTAGTGCTGTAATGTTCCCTTGCAGTTACGGCAAATCCGTCATCATAAGTATTTGTTGTGGATATTGGAAACGATACCTGCGGGCCAATTACGAAATTGAAGTTAGGCGACATCCTGAATTTGGCCAATAATGGCACATCAATAAAATTACTGCGCTGTGTAAAGTTGCCATCATTAGTTGTGGCAGAATAGCCTTTTTGCGAGTATAATACTTCAGGGGCAAATGAAAAAGGGTAGGCAACAGGCACGTCTAACGTTAAGCCTACGTGAAAAGCGGTGATGCTGCCGGTTGAATAATCTGAATTATAAGAATCAACCGCATCGGCAAAGTTGAAGCCGCCGGCAATGCCAACCTTAACACGGTAAAAATCATTTGACTGGCTGCGCGGAGCTGATCGCCTCACCTGGTGGCGACGGCCATAATAACCTTGTGCACTTACTGAACCTGCTACCAGCAGGAATATAGCAAAAAAGAGAATTTTTTTCATTGTGTTTTTGTTTGATATATTCATAGAGTAAAAAACAATACAAAGGTTTATTCATTATTGTTTTTTTTATGGGTACTTAATAAAAAAACCATATTTAAGCTACATTTGACTATGCGATTTATTAACCACCAATTTAAATTTTCATTAATTATTATACTTAACCTTGTTGCACTAAATGTTTTTGCGCAAAAGGAAACTTATATCCAATCATTGGATCATCAAAACCATTGGGTCGATTCTGTTTTCAAAAAGATGGGCCGCAAGAAAAAGATAGCGCAGCTATTTTTTGTACGCGCACACACCAACCTTGGCCAGGCTTATGAAGATTCTGTTGCAAAAGTTATAGAAGACGAGCAGGTAGGAGGGCTTGTGTTTTTTCAGGGCGGCCCTGTAAGGCAGGCAAGCCTGATAAACCGTTACCAGAAATTGGCCAAAGTGCCATTACTTATAGCAATGGATGGCGAATGGGGTATTGGCATGCGGCTGGATTCAACTATATCCTATCCATACCAGATGACGCTTGGAGCCATACAGGACAATAATCTGATCTATAAAATGGGACAGCAGGTGGCCTATGATTTTAAGCGCCTGGGTATGCAAATGAATTTTGGTCCGGATATGGATGTTAACAATAACCCCAATAACCCGGTTATTAATTACCGGTCGTTTGGTGATAATAAATACAACGTTGCGGCCAAAGGCATCGCTTATTTTAAAGGGATGCAGGATGGGGGCCTTTTAACAACGGCCAAGCACTTTCCGGGCCACGGCGATACCAACACAGATTCGCACCTTGACCTGCCCCTGTTGCCCTTTACCCGCCAGCGGTTAGATTCGTTGGAGGAATACCCGTTCCGCGAGGCAATAAACGCAGGCATAAGCGGGGTAATGATAGCTCATATGGACATCCCCGCTTTGGATACCACAAAAAATTTGCCGTCAACCTTATCAAGGCCAATTGTAACAGGCATTTTAAAAGATTCATTGCGGTTTAAAGGCCTGGTAGTATCAGATGCAATGGAAATGAAAGCTGTGATAAAATATTTTCCGGACGGTGAAGCTGATGTAAAGGCTTTTTTGGCTGGAAATGATATTATTGAACTATCGGAAAACTCCAAAAGGGCTATAAAAAAGATCCGTAAGGCTATTCGCAAGGATAAAATATCAAAGGAGGAATTTAATGCCCGCGTAAAAAAAGTGCTTGCAGCCAAGTATTGGGCAGGGCTAAATGAATACCAGGAAACCAGCCTTACTCATTTAACCGAAGATTTGAACAGGCCGGAAGCAAATAGCCTGGTTCAGCAATTAAGTGATGCGGCCGTAACACTTGTAAAAGGCAATGCCTTTGCGCTGCAAATGATCCCATTGTTAAAAACGGCTATCGTGAGCATTGGCGTAACCCAAACAACCGTTTTTCAACAGGAACTTGCCAAATGGTACACTTATAACAATTTGTTTACAATAGGTAAAAACACATCTCCGGCTGAATTAAAAAATCTGCTGGCAACCTTAAAAGGGTATGACCAGGTTTATGTAAGTATAAATGATACCCGTATCCGCCCGGCAAGCAAACTGGATTATACCAGCGACGTTAAACAGTTTATAAGCGACCTGGCCGCACATAACAATACAGTGATTAGTGTTTTTGCGAATGCGTATACCATTGCAGATTTGCCCGGCATTGAAAAATGCGCTGCATTGATTACCTGCTACCAAATGACGGATGCCCTGCAGCGCTCGGCAGTAAAAGTGATAACGCGGCAATTAAACCCAACCGGCAGGTTACCGGTAAGTATAAATAAAGATTTTACAACAGGCATGAGGGGAAGCTTGTAAAGGGCGATTATAATAGGTGCATTTGACAATGCCTTTTTCACGATAGGTACAATTCAATAAAACTCCTACCTTTATTTATTATGAACATTGCCAAAGAGCGCAAAGCCATTGATGCCGCACTAGATGATTACCGGGCTAAGCTGGATACCATACCTGATGAGGTTTTTACCGAAGCGCCGCCGGGTGGAGGATGGTCATACGCGGAGGTATATTCGCATATTATGAAAGCTACTTTAGGCTCATGCATTGCATTGGAACGCTGCTCGCATGGCAATTGCGAGCCAACAAAAAAAGGATTAAACCTTATGGGCCATTATATGATGCTTACCGGCAGTTTCCCGGTAAGGGCGAAGGTCCCCGAGGCTTTAGCCGCCAAAATGCCGGCAGAAAAGATGAGTAAGGAAGATGCCAAAAACTTACTGATAAAATGCCGTAAACGGATTGAGGATACATCGCCTTTAATAAAAGATTCATCGCCAAATTTTCGCTATAAACATCCGCGCCTGGGGATGCTGACAGCAGGGCAATGGTTTAAATTTATCCGCATTCACCTTTATCACCATTTAAAGCAATTGAAGCGCATTGAAAAAAAATTTCACTCAATGTGAAACCTTTTACATTTAACTTAGTCTTAACATTTAAATAATCTGCTTTACGGATATTTGTAAAAATTGTAGAAGATGCATTTTGAGTTAGCTTATATGGTACTGGGGAGTTTACTATTTTTAGTAGTAGTATTCTATCTTAGTCCTTTTGAACTAAAAGTTAATGACGACGACGAAGAAGATTAATCGTTGCCCGTATATTTCCCTTATGTTTTACCGGTATAATTTACCGGATGGAACGGTATCCCCCCAATTTTAATGGCAAAACGCGAAGTTGACATTGTTGTTATATCCGACGTGCATCTGGGCACATACGGATGCCACGCCAAAGAACTGCTCAAATATTTAAAGAGCATAAAACCAAAGATCCTCATTTTAAACGGCGATATTATTGATATATGGCAGTTCAGTAAGTCGTACTGGCCCGAAACGCATATGAAAGTGGTGCGCCGGATCCTGAAATTCGTAACCGAAGGCGTTCCCGTTTATTATTTAACCGGCAATCATGATGAGATGCTGCGCAAGTTTGCTGATTTTAACCTGGGCTCGTTTCAGCTGCTTAATAAAGTAGTATTAAATATTGATGGCAAAAAAGCCTGGATCTTTCATGGCGATGTGTTTGATGTAACCATGCAGCACTCCAAATGGCTGGCAAAATTAGGTGCGGTAGGTTATGATACGCTTATAATTATCAACAGCTTAACTAATTGGCTGCTTACCGCTATGGGGCGCCAAAAAATGAGCTTCTCACAAAAAGTAAAGGCCCGGTTTAAAGAAGCCGTAAAGTTTATTAACCAGTTTGAACAAACCGCCGCCGATCTGGCAGTTGATAAAAATTACCAGTATGTAATTTGCGGGCATATCCATCATGCCGAAATAAGAGAAATGGAGTCTACCGAAAAAACAGGCTCGGTACTTTATTTAAACTCGGGCGACTGGGTAGAAAGCCTTACCTCGCTTGAGTATAATAATAAAAGCTGGACCATATTTAAATACGAGCCGGAAAATTTCAATACCGATGCTGATGAGGATGATAAAACCGATATTGAGGACCTGGATGCCAGGCTGGATGTTAACCTGTTGTTAGAACGATTTAAGCAGGAACATGATTAATTGTTGTTGAAAATGTTTTAAAAGTTGTAAGTGTTGTAAACGTTAGCTTTACGGTTACATAATTAAAGTTTTATTTGTTATTCGATTTTATCACAAAGTATTCAAAATTTTAACAAGTTTGCGTAAATCAAAATTTAACATTTTCAACCTCTACAACGTCTGCAACCCTTACAACTAAATGAAAATACTCTTCGCCATCCAGGGAACAGGTAACGGTCATATAAGCCGTGCCCGTGAAATTGTGCCGCTGTTACAGCAATATGGTGAAGTTGATCTGTTAGTGAGCGGTACGGAGGCTGAGGTTACTTTGGCCCAGCCCCTTAAATATAAATTTCACGGTTTTAGCTTTGTTTTTGGCACCAATGGAGGTGTAGATAACTGGGCGACTTTTAAGCTGATGAATTTACCCCGCCTTTGGCGCGATATCCGCAGCCTGCCTTTAAAACAATACGACCTTATAATTAATGATTTTGAACCGGTGAGCGCGTGGGCATGCAGGCTGCAAAAAATACCTTCGGTATCTTTAAGCCACCAATGTTCATTTGTTTCGCCAAACACGCCGCGGCCCGCCAAATGGAGCTATGCGGAATGGCTGTTAAAATACTATTCGCCAACTTCGCATCATATCGGTTTTCATTTTGAGCGGTATGATGATTTTATTCATACGCCTGTCATCCGGAGCGAGATCCGTAACATGGAAACTTCAAACCTGGGTCATTATACAGTTTACCTGCCTGCTTATGATGATAAGTTGCTTACAAAGGAGTTAAACAAAACCGGTAAACAATGGCAAATTTTTTCCAAAAGACAAAAAACACATTCCAGGGAAGGAAATGTTGAAATATTCCCGGTAAATAACCAGGACTTTAACAACAGCCTGGCCAGTTGCGAAGGATTGTTAACCGGGGGCGGCTTTGAGGGCCCTGCCGAAGCATTATTTTTACAGAAAAAGGTTTTGATGATCCCCATGAAAGGCCAATACGAACAGCAATGCAATGCACTGGCCGCCTCAAAACTTGGCGTTCCTGTAATTAATGAAATTGATGACCAATTTATTTACCAAATAAACAACTGGATAAACGACGATAAAAAGGTATTGGTAAACTTCCCCGATGAAACGGCACAAATTGTGGAAAGCATGGTAAAACGTTACGCAAAACAATAAGTTTTTATCCTAAGCAGTTTTGTGCTAATTTTGCCCCGCAAATAAAAGGCTTTAATGATCAGTTTTTTTAAAGCGCTCAATCCGCTTAATATTTTATGGCTTGTAGTAATATTGTTCGTTTCCCGGGCCGGTTTTCTATTTACCGCCCCTGATAAAACAACGTTTGCCTTTGCCGAGCCGGTTGCAAGATTATTGATAACCCCCGGCGATTATCTTAACCCGGCTTCAACAGCTTATAATATTTTACTTGCCGGCATCATTGTATTTGCGCAGGCTTTACTATTAAATCACCTGGTTAATCATTATAATTTATTGGGCAAGCCTACATTTTTGCCTGCTTTAATGTATATCACAATAACGGGTTTGTTTACGCCCTTTTTGGTGCTGAGCCCGCCCTTATTATGCAATTTTTTAATAATATGGATGCTGTTTAAGCTATTGAGCTTTTATAAAAGCAACGATGCAAAATCAGCCGCCTATGATCTTGGGATCATGGTTGCCATTGGCTCAATCATATATCTGCCTTTTATCTATCTTTTTTTGGTGATTTGGATAGCGCTTGTGATTTTCAGGCCGTTAAACTGGCGGGAAATTTTAGCGGGTATTGTTGGTTATGTTACTGTCTTTTTTTTCCTGGCGGTATATTATTATATGAACGATAGCCTTGGGCAGTTCTACAGCATCTGGCTGCCATTGGCCACAAAGTTTCCGGATAGCATTAATATTCACTATTTAAGCTTCCTGGTGCTTATCCCGGTTATTGTAATACTGGCTCTTTGCTTTGTTAAGCTGCAGCAGAACTTTTTTAAAAGCTACGTGCAGATCCGCAAATCATTTCAGTTGTTGTTTGTTGTTTTTTTAATTGCCGGATTGTCTTTTTATGTAAAAACGCCATTTAATTTAAACCATTTTTTATTGTGTGCGGTTCCATGTACGGTGTTTTTCTCTTATTATTTTCTGTACGCAAAAAACAAATGGTTCTATGAATCGCTGTATTTATTGTTGCTGATCAGCATCATCTATTTTCAGTTTAACAAATTTTAACTTTTATATTCGTTCAAATCACGGCTGTTATCTTAGTTTTGTATCATAATTATCATAAGTTGATGATAGCCATTTAAATATCAGATTAATGAAATTTGGAGTAGTTATATTTCCCGGGTCTAATTGTGATGAAGATATCATCTATGTATTAGAGAAAATAATGGACCAGCAGGTGGTTCGTTTATGGCATAAAGACCACGACCTTCAGGGCGCTGACTTTATTGTTTTACCAGGTGGATTTTCCTTTGGCGATTACCTTCGTTCAGGCGCAATAGCCCGCTTTTCGCCTATTATGCATGAGGTTATCCAGTTTGCTGCAAAAGGCGGATACGTTTTGGGGATCTGCAATGGTTTCCAGGTTTTAACCGAAGCAGGCCTTTTACAGGGAGCGCTGCTGCACAATGAGAACCGTAAATTTATTTGCCGTAATATATATATGAAGGCGCAAACTTCAAACTCATTAATTACTGCGCAGATAGACCCGGAAAGGGCATTAAAGATCCCTATAGCCCATGGAGAAGGCAATTATTTTGCTGATCCCGATGTTTTAAAATCACTTTATGATAATGACCTTGTGTTGTTTAAGTATTGTGACGAAGCAGGTATGATTATTCCGGAAGCTAATCCTAATGGTTCACTGGATAATATTGCAGGCATCTGTAACATCAACCGTAATGTATTTGGGTTTATGCCTCATCCCGAACGCGCAGCAGATACTTTGGTAGCTAATGAGGACGGGCTGGCTATTTTTGAATCGATATTATCACTGGTTAAGGCTTAATTAGTCCGAAGTCTTAAGTTCGGAGTCTTGAGTAGTGGTTACTAAAGACTTCCTGCTAAGAACCCAAGGCTCAAAAAAATGGAAGCAACATTGGTTATCGATATCGGCAATACTTATATAAAAATTGCTGTTTTTAAGCAAAACCAAATACTCCATTCAGGGCAATATCAACAGGCAGATTCGACCATAATAAATAATATCCTGGTAGATTATGTAGTTAATAAGGCTATAATATCATCAGTAAAAAAAAATAAAGAGGAGTGGCAAAACGTATTAGCAGATAAAGTTCCGTTAATATATTTTAATGCCGGGATGACAAGTGGCATAACCAACCATTATTTAACACCCCAAACCCTCGGGCTCGACAGATTGGCCGCAGTTATTGGTGCATATCATTTATATCCCGGTAAAAGTAATATGGTGATAGATGGGGGCACTTGCATAACATATGACTGGATTGATGCAGCCGGTAATTATTTTGGCGGCAGTATATCACCGGGTTTAAATATGCGTTATAAGGCATTAAATAATTACACTTCAGGTTTGCCTTTAATAAGCGCCGATGAAAATTTTGCCGGCAAAAGCGGGAATGATACAACATCAGCAATACTATCGGGTGTACAAAACGGAATAAAATATGAATTGGAAGGCTTTATTGAAAGCTATAAAATGAACGGGGAAGAGTTGAATATTATACTTAGCGGAGGCGATAGTATTTTTTTTGATACCCTGTTAAAAAATAGCATCTTTGCCCCCTATATAAAAATTGAGCCTCACTTGGTTCTAAAAGGATTAAACGCAGCCATACAAACTAATAATGATTAAATATACCAGGTTTTTTATAATAATTTTACTTGCTGTTTGTGCATTCGGAGCAAAGGCGCAATCACAATCAACGGCCACAACCAGCTCACCTTACTCCAGGTATGGATTGGGCGAAATCGACCCTTCAATAATGCCTCAAAACAGGGCTATGGGCGGTATAGCTACTGCTATTAATAAGATAAACAACTTCAATACAATTAACGTACTTAACCCGGCATCATACGGATTTATAAACTACACCACTATTGATGTGGGTTTATATACAAACATAGTTAACTTAAGCCAAACCGGGCAAACAAGTGTAAGCAACGCTAACTTCAGACTAAGCCATATTAACTTTGCGGTGCCGGTGAGCAGGCGCTCTGCACTAAGCTTTGGTTTAATGCCTTACAGTGAAATGGGTTATAACTATAAACAAACAAAGGCAAATCTTGGATCGGGCTCACCAGCAGATACCAATGCGGTTAATTATCTATACAATGGCAATGGCGGTTTATCCAAAGCTTATTTGGGTTATGGCATCGGGATTAACAAACATCTTTATATTGGTGCAAACGTATCCTACATATTTGGTAATTTAATACAAACCAGCTCAACCGAAATTCCAAATTTATACGGCACTTTAAATTCAAGAATAGAACAAAGTAATAGTATTGGCGGTTTAAATTACGATTTAGGGCTGCAATATTCAATTGATTTTGGAGATAATACCAGGCACCTTACTTTGGGTTATTCCGCGTCAACAGGCAGCAGTATAAATAATACGGCATCATACATTGTAAGTCAGTATACTTATGACGGCAGCGGCAATCAAAACACCCCGGCCGATTCAGTAGTAAACAGGCAGAGCACCCAAACTAAGATAAAGCTGCCACAGATCAATCACTTTGGTGTATCATACCAATATGACGATCATTACCTGGTAGGGGCTGATTTTACCATGGGTAATTGGAGCAACTATACAGGTATAAATAAAGGTGCTGATGTAAAGTTTCAAAATAGCAAAACATTTAATGTTGGTGGTCAGTATACCCCAAATGGAAATGCCTCTAATTATTTTGCAAGGGTTGATTATCGTTTAGGTCTTTTATATGATCAAACTTATCTTAATTTATACAATACCAATATTAACAAGTATGCTGTTACCTTTGGTTTTGGTTTACCTTTGGCGCCATCAGAAACACGTACAACTTTTTATAAAATAAATCTTTCGGCAGAGGTTGGGAAGCAAGGTACTTTAGGCACGGCGGAACATCCACTGGTTAAGGAAAACTATGTTAATATTCACTTAGGGTTTACGCTTAACGATAAGTGGTTCCAGAAATACAAGTTCCAATAAGTCGTTATTTAGATTCAAGAAATTAAAAGTCAAGAATAAAGAGCCATGAAAAAGCGTTGGTAATTAGTAACAGCGCATATATATTCTTTCTATTATGGTTTTTATCGATAGAAAAATTGAAAAACATGGAATCAACCGGTTTATATTTTTTTATCCTGATTCTTGTATCTTTACTCTTGGTTCTTTCCAGACTCTTAATTCTCACAGCAATGAATAGCCAGGTAATTAAGTTATCACGCCTATATTTGCCGGCACTGTTTATCTGCATGCTGCTGATAAGTGCATGTGAAAATTCATTAAACGATATTCAAAAAATAGCGTCAAAAGAAGAAAACAGACCAATATCACGGTCAACCGGGGTTGATGTAATTTACAGCGACTCGGCAAAAGTTAAGGCGCATCTAACTGCTCCTTTAATGATAGAATTTGAGGATACTCCCAAACCCTACAAAGAAATGCCCAAGGGTGTTAAGATTATTTTTTATGATGCAGATTTAAAAGAATCAGGAAATATAGTTTCTGATTATGCCGTTCAGCGCGAAAAAGAGAATCTAATTGAATTCCGAAAAAATGTTGTGGCCACCAATGCAAAGGGGCAAATATTTAAATCGGAAGAGTTGATATACAATATGACTGCAAAGAAAATGCACTCATCAAAACCTGTCGAAATCATATCGCCAAATGGCGACGTAGTTGATGGAGTGGGTTTTGACAGCAATGAAACTTTTTATCCCTGGCACATTGATCATATGACAGGCGTATTCCACGTGAATGAAAAGGAAGTGCAGTAAAGGATTTCGGAAGTCGGAATTTCGATTTCGGAACTAGAAAAAAATATACAAGAGTGAAGTTTAAGTCCTCTCCTTTGGAGAGGATTTAGGTGAGGCATGCATTTATTTCGGAGCCAAAATTTAATAATTCAATACGCAAAAATTTGTGTTATAGAATTTTACTAAAAATTGTATCTTGCGCCCTCTTTTGAGTAACATAAAATAATTATAGAGGTATATGGGTATTATGGGTTTTTTGCGGGAACGAATGGGGAAGATTCTCGCATTTTTTATTGGATTTGCGCTTCTTGCATTTATTGCAGGCGAAGTTATCAAATCAGGCGGGTCATTTTTAAAAGATGACCGGAACTTGCTGGGCGAAGTAGGCGGCGAAAAAGTTGCTTATGATGAGTACAACAAAAAATTTGAGCAAAACAGCGCTCAGTTTAAGCAGCAATCAGGTCAGAATAACTTAACGCCGCAGATAACAGCTTATGTACAGGAAACTACCTGGAACCAAACTGTTAGCCAAATGATCCTAAAAAAAGAAGTTGAGAAATTAGGTTTAGTGGTTGGGGACGACGAAGTTAACTCAATGGTAAATGGAAATAACCCTGACCCGCAGATAGTACAAGCTTTTGGCGATCCGCAAACAGGCAAGGTTGATGTAAACAGGTTTAACACGTTTAAAACTAATTTACAGGCATCAAAAGCTGATGATCCTTTAAGGCAGCAATGGAAAGATTTTATTGAAAACCTGGCAAACAACAAATTAAATCAGAAATATGTTGCCCTGGTAACAAACGGATTGTATGTTAACTCACTTGATGCTAAAGATAATTACCAGGCTAAGAACAAACTGGCCAATTTCAAGTATGTTGCTCTTGACTATGCATCAGTACCTGACAATAAGGTAACTATTACAGACGCTGATTACCAAAGCTACTATGATGACCATAAAGGAGAGTTTAAAGCACCGCAGGAGTTAAGAACTTTTGATTACGTAAGCTTTAATGCATCGCCATCAAAAGCGGATTCGGCAGCTATTAAACAACAGGCTGAAAAATTAGCGACTGAATTTAAAGCATCAACAAACGATTCGCTTTTTGTGCAGATAAATTCTGAAACAAAGGTACCGCTTGCTTATTTGCACAAAGGTCGCCTTGACCCGAAGCTTGATTCAGTAATGTTTAATGCACCTAACGGTTTTATGTATGGCCCGTATTTAACAGGCGGAAGTTATAAAATTGCAAAGCTTGTTGACTCACATACCGAACCGGATTCAGTAAAAGCACGCCATATAGTTATTGATGATAAAACAATAGGCCTTGATAAAGCAATGGCTAAAGCAGATTCGCTTAAAAAATTGATCGAAGGCGGAAAATCATTTGCTGACCTTGCAAACATGTTTTCAATAGATAAAAACTCTGCCGTAAAAGGTGGCGACCTTGGAACATTTGCACGTGGTGCAATGAGCTCTATCCCTGTTTTTGAAGATGCTGTGTTTAGCGGTAAAAAAGGCGACCTGAAAATTGTGCCTTCGCAATTCGGTGTTCACCTTATCCAAATTGAGGATCAGAAAGGATCGTCAAAAGTGGTAAAGGTTGCGCTTGTTGATGTACCTTTAAAAGCCAGCAGTGCTACACAAACTGCCATTTACAGCAAAGCACAAGGATTTTTAGGTAATTTAACAAAAGAAAATTTTGACGGAGAGGCTAAAAAGGAAGGGCTGAAAACAAAAACTGCAACTGATGTAAATGGCGTTGCAGCCTCATTACCTGGTATAGAAAGCGCCCGCGACATTGTTAAATGGGCCTTTGGCGCCGAAAAAGGAGACTTTTCTGACAAGGTTTACATCACTGGCAATCAATATATTATTGCGCATTTAACGCAAATAAAACCTAAAGGCCAACTATCACTTGACGCGGTGAAAAAACAGATAGAGCCTTTTGTAAAAAATAAAGTAAAAGGAAAGCTATTGGCTGATAAGTTGCAAGCTGCATTAAACGGGTCAACTTCTATTGACCAGGTTGCACAAAAATCGGGCAGTAAAGTTACTCCTTTACAAAATATTGTTTTTGCAAACCCTGTAATTCCGGGCTCGTCAGCCGAGTATAAGGTTGTAGGTGCAGTTTTTGGCTCACAGCCAAACAAGCTGTCTAAGCCAGTTGAAGGCCAGCAGGGAGTATTTGTATTTAGCGTTGACAGCTTTATCAATCCTGCACCGTTTACAAATGCTGTAAGAGAGAAGGAGCAATTGAGCCAGGCGCTTTTACAACGCTCAGAACCGCAAATATTTGATGCTTTGAAAGATAAGGCGAATGTAAAAGATTACAGAGCTAAGTTTTTATAGCAACTTTTAAAGTAATTTTGTATCCGGGATAGCGTTATGTCTATTCCCGGATTTTTTGTTTAAAGACCATGAATATACAAGAGAACATAGTTAATAAAGTAGCGCAAAGTGGTTTGGTCACTTTAGATCCTGCTGCTTTTTACCCCGAGGGTGATAGGGTTGTGTATGATATAAAGGATAACCTTTTCATGGAACTGATATTAAAGGAAAAGGATTTCAGGGAGTTTGTAAAAGAGCATGACTGGACGCAGTACCAGGGTAAATATGTAGCCCTAACCTGTACCGCCGATGCTATAGTGCCGGCCTGGGCCTACATGCTGCTGGCTAACCGCTTGGCCCCATATGCCAGGGAGGTTGTTTTTGGTGATGCAGATGTGCTGGAAACCGTGCTATTTGTAAAAAGCATAGCCAGTATGGATGTTGAACAATACCGCGACCAGCGGATAGTTATAAAGGGTTGCGGTGATATCCCCGTGCCTGTATCAGCCTATGTTGAGTTAACAAAAAAACTTACCCCTATAGTAAAAAGTCTGATGTTTGGAGAGCCTTGCTCAACTGTGCCTATTTATAAAAAAAGGGATTAGTTTTTAGCCTGATGCCTTAAGTTTGAGAGCTGTAAACCTGTAATAATGAAGTAAATTAATGGTCACGAATTGACATTTCACATTATTTAAAGTCTGAGTCGTAATTGATATTAAAAATAAAACTGAAATTTTGGACTTAAGACTTAAAGCTTTCGACTTGAAAAAAGCAAAAATGAAGAAATATCTTCTGATAATAATTCTTGTTACGGTTACCCTTTCAAAATCATTTAGCCAGGATATGAATTACCTGGGCGAACCTTCGTTTAAGATAGGAGAGGAGCTAAGCTATAAACTAAAATACGGTTTTTTTACAGCTGCCGAAGCAAATATAAAAGTATTGGAAAGCGATAAGAAATTCGAAAACCCGGCTTTCCATATTGTAGCCGATAGTAAAACGGCGGGTACTTTTGATATTTTTTACAAAGTGCGCAACCGTTACGAAACTTACGTTGATAAAAAGACATTAGAGCCTTACTTTTATACGGAGAACCGCAAGGAAGCAAGTTATAGGCATACTGATCATGTAACTTATAACCATAATACGGAGAAGATAACCGCTGATAAAGGTGTTTTCCCGATGAAAGGAAAGGTGTTTGACTTTTTATCGGCTTACTATTTTGCCCGTAGCGTTGATATTTCGAAACTGCATATTGGAGATCAATTTAATTTGCAGTATTTTTTAGAAGATGGTATCCACTCAATGCAGATAACCTATGCCGGGAAAGAAAAGATGGACTGTTCTGTAGGGAAATTTAACTGTTTAAAATTTAACCCCACAATTATTCCGGGGCGTGTATTCAGAAAAAGCAGTAAGCTATATTTGTGGATAACAGATGATAACAACAGGATCCCGGTAAAGGCGCATGTTGAACTTATAGTAGGCAGTATAACAATGGATTTAACAGGAGCTAAAAATTTAAAATATCCTTTAAATCCCCTAAAAAAATAATAATGATAGAGGTTGGCCATGTTTTAGTGCATGAAGATGTAGTAAAAGAAAATTTTGTATGTAACTTAAATAAGTGCAAGGGAGCCTGCTGCCTTGAAGGTGACTCTGGTGCACCGCTAAACGTTGATGAGCTGGATATTTTGGATGAAATATATCCAAAGGTTAAGCCATTTATGAATGCCAAAGGGATTGCCACTGTTGAGAAGGTCGGTACTTATGTAACAGATTTTGAAGGTGATTATACCACACCCTGCGTTGATGTAAACAAAGAGTGCGCTTATGTGATATTTGAAAATGGAATAACCAAATGCGCCATTGAAAAAGCGTACGAACATGGGGCCATTGACTGGAAAAAGCCGATCTCCTGTCACCTTTATCCAATCCGTATAACAAAATACCCTGAGTTTGATGCTTTAAATTACGACAGGTGGAGCATTTGCAGCCCTGCATGCTCATTTGGCAATGAACTGAAGGTAAGAGTTCATGAATTTTTAAAAGCCCCGCTAATCCGCAAATATGGAGCCGAGTGGTATCAGGAGTTAGAAGACCAGGTTGCTGGGATATAGTGATTTAAATAAGTTTAACTGTATTTATAAATGGAAAAGGGCGAGCAATCTAACAGCCTAGAACTAAGTGTTGCACAAAAAGAAGAATTGGATAAAAGACTTATCGACTCTCAAAATGGCGTTGGCAAAACTTACACTTGGGATGAAACAATAGCCATCGTGGAACAAGCCTTAAAGGAGAGAAAAAATAATGTGTAAATATTTTCAGTTTTAGCAATCTTTCACCTGGTAATCCTCATAGTTATTTATTGCTGATGCGCCGCAATTTTAATATCCTTAACTTCTAAAATATGCTTTTCATACCCAAACAGGGTAACGTTTATCATTGCCAGGCCAAGCTCGGCCAGTGTACTTACTAAATTGGGCAATACGGCCCGGAAAAACGGATACAGCCAGGTTATATATTTATAATAAGGGAGTACATTTTTTAATCCTTTTGTAGGGTGCATGTAACCGGGGCGGAAATTGAATACCTGCTTAAACGGCAGCTTCATCAAATCATTTTCGGTTTTCCCTTTTACCCGCGCCCACATTACGCGGCCTTTTTCGGTGCTGTCTGTGCTGCCACCTGATACGTAGCAGAAGACCATATCAGGGTTTAGCCTGCTTAATGTTTCTGCAACATCCATGGTTAAGGTATAGGTCATTTTATAATACTCCGGCTCTTTCATTCCAACAGATGAAACACCCAGGCAAAAATAGCATGCGTTGTATCCTTTAAGCTGATCTTCAATCGCTGACAGATCAAAAAAATCAGCGTGAATGATCTCCTTTAGCTTAGGATGGGTTACACCACAGGGCTTCCGGTTAACTACCAAAACTTCGGTTACCTGTGGGTGTTGCAGGCATTCGTGTAATACGCCTTCACCCACCATGCCGGTAGCGCCGGTAATTATTGCTTTTATGTTTTGATCCATTTAATCTATACTTATAACAATAAAGTTAATTCTTTTAAATGTGTAACCTGCAAAGGCACATCATGGGGCCTCGGTGCATTAAAAGGGTTAAAATAAATGGCATCCATGCCAAAATTTAGTGCGCCGTAAACATCGGCCTCCAGGCTGTCGCCAATCATTATGCTTTCGTGCTTTTCGGCTTCAGCTAAACTTAATGCATGTTCAAATATGGCTTTATCAGGCTTATTCACACCAACAATTTCTGATATGATGACATGCTTAAAATAACTGCCGATATTGGTATTGCCAATCTTTAATTCTGATGATTCCTTAAACCCATTCGAGATCAAATGCAGGGTGTATTTGTTTTGCAGGTACTGCAAAGTTTCATGCGCATGAGGGAATAGGTTGGTTTTAGTAGGGCAAAGCTTTACGTAATCGTCCTCAAATGCCACGGGCAATACCTCCGGATGTACACCCAGCTCAATAAATGTTCTTTTAAAGCGGGTTTCGCGCAGCTCGGTTTTAGTGATCCTTCCTGTATGATATTCGGCCCAAAGCTGGTGGTTATTGCGGGTGTAAGTTTCAATAAATAATGCTGCAGATGGTAAACCGATCTCATTTAGCCGGTAAATGTCGTACAACTCGTATAATGTTTCTTCGGCATTTTTATCGAAATCCCAGATGGTATGGTCGAGATCGAAGAAAATATGCTTGTATTTTATTTCGGGTTTCGGATGTTCGATTTCGAATTTATTCATAGCTATACAAAGTTAGGTATAAATTGATTTGTTCCTTGAATTATGAAAATAAGGCCGAATGTAATTCGTCCCTACAATACGGGCCAATACAATTTGCTACCTAAAAATCCGAAATCGAACATCCGAACTCCGAAATTCTTCAAACTTTCTCCCCAAACGCCAGATCCCCTGCATCACCAAGCCCGGGGACTATATAGGCCTTGCTGGTCATTTCTTCATCAACGGAACAAAACCATAACTTAGCTTTGGGCAGATTAGCACGAACATGCACTATACCCTCTGTACTGGCAATAATGGCCGCAATGTGAAGTTCCTTTATGGTGTATTGTGCCATCAGCTCTTTACAAACCTGCACCATGCTCTGCCCGGTGGCCAGCATTGTATCGCAAATAATAACGGTTTTGCCATCCAGATCGGGGGCAGAGATATGATCAATATTAATAATAAAGGTGCCGTTCTTTTTTATCTTTCGATAGGCGGTTACAAATGCTGATGGTGCATCGTCAAAATAATGCATAAAACCATGGTGAAAGGGTAAGCCGGCACGTAAAATGGCGCATAAAACCGGTTGTTCATCAGGCATGTTTATATTGGCTATACCTAAAGGTGTTTGTACCTCTCTTTCTGTATAGGGTAATGTTTTGCTGATCTCGTAAGCCAGGATCCCGCCAAGCTTCTCCTGGTTACGCCTGAAACGAATCTTATCCTGCTGAATATTAACGTCGCGCAGCTCGGCCAGAAACTGGTTGCCTATGGTGTTGGTTTTATCCAGGATGAAGATCATGTATTTAGATTTGAGATGTTAGAAGTGAGATGTGAGAAATATATTTATCAATAAATTTAGGAAAATTATATTGATAAAACGTTGTTGACATAGGGTTGTCATTAATGCCGGTAATTTTGGTTCAATAATTGAATTATGAAAATTAGAGGTGAGGTTGTATTTATCGTCCAAAATAAAACCAATGTCAAATCTCACGTCTCGAATCTCATATCTCACATCTAAATCAGTATTTTTGTATAACACTATGGATTTCAACATCACGTCTCAATACAGACCCACCGGCGACCAGCCCGAAGCCATCAGGCAACTGGTTGAAGGTGTAAATAATAACGATCCATTTCAAACCCTGCTTGGGGTTACCGGATCGGGTAAAACATTTACTATTGCTAACGTTATTGCGCAAACGCAAAAACCTACATTAATATTAAGTCATAATAAAACGCTTGCCGCGCAATTATATGGAGAGTTTAAGCAGTTTTTCCCGGAGAATGCGGTAAATTACTTTGTGTCCTATTACGATTATTACCAGCCGGAAGCGTTTATTCCTACCACCAATACTTATATTGAAAAAGATCTGCAGATAAACGAAGAAATTGAAAAACTTCGTTTGCGCACCACTTCGGCCCTAATGTCGGGCAGGAGGGATGTTATAGTGGTTTCGTCTATATCGTGTATCTATGGTATGGGTAACCCGGAAGATTTTAAGGATTCGGTTTTTAAATTTGCAGTTGGTACCCGCATTAGCCGGAATGCTTTTTTGCATCGGTTGGTCGAAATTCTTTACTCACGCACCACCGCTGATTTTAAACGCGGAACATTCAGGGTTAAAGGTGATACGGTGGATATTTTCCCCGCCTATTTGGATTATGCTTACCGGATCTCATTTTTTGGAGATGATATTGAGGAACTAACCAGCTTTGATATTACAACGGGCAAGACGGTCGAAAAAATGACACATATGATCCTTTATCCGGCTAATTTGTATGTTGCACCGCGTGAGCGTTTTACCCAATCCATCTGGGCCATACAGGAAGAGCTGGAAACCCGAAAGAAGCAATTTATTGGCGATGGCCGTTTCCTGGAAGCCAAACGACTGGAAGAAAGGGTTAATTACGACCTGGAGATGATCCGCGAGCTGGGCTATTGCTCAGGCATTGAAAATTATTCCAGGTTTTTTGATGGCCGCCAGCCAGGCGCAAGGCCATTCTGTTTGCTTGATTATTTTCCTGACGATTACCTGATGGTGATTGATGAGAGCCACGTTACCGTACCGCAAATAAGGGCGATGTATGGAGGTGACAGATCGCGGAAAATCTCGTTGGTTGACTATGGTTTCCGCCTGCCTGCAGCGTTGGATAACCGTCCGCTAAATTTCCAGGAATTTGAAAAACTGGCACCACAAACGGTCTATGTTAGTGCAACTCCCGGCGATTTTGAACTGGAAAAATCAGGTGGCGTAGTGGTTGAGCAGGTGATCCGCCCTACGGGTTTGCTTGACCCTGTAATTGATGTACGGCCGGTAATTAACCAGGTTGATGATCTGCTGGAGGAAGTTGACAAGACCATAAAAATGGGCGATCGCGTGCTGGTGACTACGCTTACCAAGCGCATGAGTGAAGAGCTGGCAAAATATATGGACAGACTGGGGATTAAGTGCCGTTATATCCACTCGGAAGTAAAAACGCTTGAACGTGTGGAGATCTTGAGGGGATTGCGGCTTGGTGAGTTTGATGTGCTGATAGGGATTAACCTGTTACGGGAAGGACTGGACCTTCCCGAAGTATCATTGGTTGCCATTTTGGACGCTGATAAAGAAGGCTTCTTGCGTTCAGAGAAATCACTGATCCAAACTATTGGTCGTGCAGCACGTAATGACAGGGGCAGGGTAATTATGTACGCTGATAAAATTACAGATTCGATGCAGATCACTATGGATGAGACCAACCGCAGGCGCGACATCCAGATAGCATATAACACCAAACACGGCATAACGCCTACAACCATAGGTAAGTCTCGTGAGGAAATAATGGAACAAACATCTGTAATGGACTTTAAAGGCGGCGTTCAAAAAGCTTATGTGGAAGCCGATATGGTTTCATTGGCTGCCGATCCCATTGTTGCCTACATGACCAAACCCGACCTTAAAAAATCTATCGAGAATACAAAAAAAGAGATGCTTGCGGCCGCCAAAAATATGGACTTTTTATTAGCCGCCAGGCTGCGCGATGAAATGTTTGCACTGGAAAAAATGATGGAGGAGAAATTTTGATTTGAAGATGTGATGATTTGGAAATTTGAAAATTGATAGATAAATATGCCGATGTTCGAATATAATTCGGGATTGGGATTTGTAATCTTCAAATCAACACATCTTCAAATCAAAATTCGGGATTGGGATTTGTAATCTTCAAATCATCAAATCAACACATTTTCAAATCAAAATTCGGGATTGGGATTTGCAATCTTCAAATCATCAAATCAACACATTTTCAAGTCAAAATTCGGGATGGGATTTGTAATCTTCAAATCATCAAATCAACACATCATCAAATCAAAATCATAACAAAACAATTTTGCCGTTATAATATTATATTTGTAGGCTTAATTTTTAAAAAGATGTTATTTAGGCTCTTAGATTTCCTGTTAATTGCAATTGTTATATTATATATAATAAAGATTGTAGCGCGCTTTGTACTGCCAATGTTGTTTCAAAGTGTAATAAATAAAGCTCAGCAACAACAAAATCAGCAGCAAAATTATCGTACCCAGGCAAAGCCCGATCCAAAGGTGAAGGTTGATTATATTCCGGAAGGCCAAAAAAATAAACTGCCCGATTCAGAAGGTGAATTTATTGATTACGAAGAAATAAAATAATTGATGATAACTGACGAAGTATTTAAGCGCAGAAGGCGGCATAATAATACCCCTGAGTCAATTCTTTTGATCATCACAAATTTTATTGTTGTTGCTGCAGCCAATACATTATTTTCAGATCATCATCATTTACACTGGTTTTTTTGGGTTGTGATAGGTTTTTTGGCTGTTTATAATTTTTTTACCATTCGTAAAAACTACGAAATATTTAATAAAATTGATAAAATAGCCTTTTTAATTAGTGTCCCTGTGCTTATCCTGATGGTTTATTTTTTACAGTGAATAACTGCGCCTCAATAAATCAGCAACATATAATTTACTTTCTCATTCTAATTTCTATTTTTGGGATACACATATCCTTTAAAAAACACAGATGGGCAATTGGTTTAAGCGAAACAGCATTCATTTTATAATTGCCGCAGTTTTTTTAGCTATCAGTTTTCTGTTTTTTACTCCTGCATTCCAGGGTAAAACATTGGGGCAAAATGATGTGACACGCGCCCAATCAACCCAAAAAGAAATTAATGATTACAAGGCAAAGGATACAACCATTTTATGGACCAATCAAATACTTGGCGGTATGCCAACTTATCAAATATGGGCTCCATATCCTGGTAGTATTGCCACTCGCATTGTTAATTTTTTAGATTCTGCTTTCCCCAGCCCTATATACATTGTTTTTTTACTACTGTTTGGATCGTATTTTTTGTTTAATGTTTTAAAGCTAAATCCGTGGCTGGCCGCGGCAGGCGCGCTGGCTTTTACATTTTCATCATATAACATTATTTATATAGCTGCAGGGCATGCCAACCAGGAATTTGCAATAGCTTTATTTGCGCCCATTATTGCATCAATTATCCTGGTGATGCGGGGTAAACATTTGTTAGGGGCATCGTTATTAGCTTTGTTTCTCTCTATAGAGATAAAAGCCAATCATATCCAAATGACCTACTACCTGCTTTTAGCGCTGCTTGTATTGCTGGTAATAGAACTTTATCATGCAATAAAAAGCAAAAACACGGACGTCTTTTTTAAATCGCTCGGCTATATTGCAGGCGCAACATTGCTGGCTCTGCTGGTAAATGCTTCGCTGCTGTGGAGCACTGCCGAGTATGCAGGCGACTCCATCCGCGGCAAATCAAACTTAACCCAAACCGACAAAAAGCCGGGCAACGGTGTGCCGCGCGATTATGCTTATGAGTTTAGCGAAGGCGTTGGCGAAACATTTACCTTCCTGGTGCCCAACGCTTATGGCGGCGCATCCGGAGGCAGTGAAGATCCCGCCGACTCGCACATTGCCAAAATACTGGGTGAAAAGGGTATTGATGCAGGACAAGCCCAGGCGGTGGCCCAAAATCTGCCGCTTTATTGGGGCGAAAAAACTTTTACCGAGGGACCCTGGTATTTTGGCGCTGTGGTATGCTTTCTTTTTCTATTGGGCCTTTTTGTGGTGAAAGACAGGATAAAATGGTGGCTGCTGGCTACAGTTTTATTAACAATGCTGCTGTCATTTGGTAAAAACTTCCCTTTTATATCCGATTTGTTTTTTAACTACTTCCCGCTGTACAATAAATTCCGGGCGGTTGAATCCATATTGGCAATGGCTATGCTGTGCGTGCCGGTATTGGCCCTGCTGGCTGTTAATGAAGTTATCACCAACCCTGATAAAACAACCTTATTTAAAAAAGCTAAAATTGCTATTTACATTACGGGCGGCATAGCTTTGCTGCTGGCACTATTGCCCGATGCCGTGCTTTCCTTTAAATCAAGCTCGCACCAGGAGCTTATCGGCAACATTTCGGCCCGTATTACCGGTGGAAATGCGCCGCTGGCTAATGACATTGCCAATGCGCTGGTACAGGACAGGATATCCATTGCCAGGGCGGATGCTCTCCGCTCAATCATATTCCTGCTGCTGGGCTTTGGTATATTGTGGGTGGGTATTAAGCAAAAAATAAATGTTACCGCCTTATCATTAGCATTCCTGGTGTTAATACTGGTTGATTTATGGACGATAGACAAGCGGTACCTTAAAAATGACCATTTTGTAGATAGGGAGGCCGTAATGAAGCCCCAACCCCGCTATGTTGACCAGCAGATTTGGCGCGACAAGGATCCGGATTACCGGGTGATTGATCTTACCCGGAATTTAAAGGAGGATGCTATTACGCCCTATTTTCATAAATCAGTAGGCGGTTATTCGGCGGCGCGGTTAAAGCGATTGGACGAACTGGTAGATAACCAGTTCAGCAAACAAATAAATCCGGCTGTTTTGAATATGCTGAACACCAAATACGTTATCAATGCCGATACTGCAAAAAACTTAACCGTAATGGCCAACCCGGCAGCCTGCGGGAATGCCTGGTTTGTAAAAACAGTTAGATATGTTGCTAATGCCGATGCTGAAATGAAGGCCTTAGATAATTTTAACCCAAAGGATGAAGCCATTGTTGACCAGCAATATAAAGCCATGATTGAAGGGAAAGACTTTGACCGCATTGAAAAGGCAGAGGAATCCATTACATTAACCAGCTACAACCCCGACCATTTAACTTATGAAACCGCCCCTGCAAGACCGCAGCTGGCCGTTTTTTCGGAGATATATTATAATAAAGGATGGACGATGCTAATAGACGGGAAAGAGCAACCTTATTTCCGTGCTGATTATTTGTTACGTGCAGCCATAATACCGGCCGGGGAACATAAAGTGGAGTTTATATTTCACCCGGCATCCTATTATACAGGGGAAAAAATTTCATTTGCAGGTTCTTTTTTGTTGATATTAGCACTGGGCGGTGCAGCTTATGCTGAAAGAAAGAAGAAAAAAGAGCCGGTTTAACAGCAAGGATTGATTATTTGAGGTGTGTTTTAACGTTTAATAATTCAATAAAACTTATAATTTACTTTCTCATTCTAATTTCTATTTTTGAGGAATTAATATTATCCCTTTTAAAAAACTTAGATGAACAATTGGTTTAAGCGGAACGGCATTCACTTTTTAGTAGGTGCAATATTCTTTGTAATATGCTTTATTTATTTTACACCTGCATTCCAGGGTAAAACATTAGGACAGGTTGACGTAACCGGTGCCCAATCCACCCAAAAAGAAATTAATGATTACCGGGAAAAGGGCGTTACCATTTTATGGACCAACCAGATTTTTGGCGGGATGCCGGTATTCCAGATCTGGGCACCATATCCTGATAATATTACTACACATGTAGTTTCTGCACTAAAAACAATATTCCCCAACCCAATTGATACAGTACTGATATTATTATTTGGCACTTACTTTTTATTTATAGTTTTAAAGCTTAACTCATGGCTGGCAGCAGCCGGTGCTTTTGCCTTTGCATTTTCGTCCTATAATATCATCCTGCTTGTTGCAGGGCATTCAAACCAGGCATTTGCAATTGCTTTTTTTGCACCTTTATTGGCAAGTATTATACTAACGTTTAGGGGTAAATATTTTACCGGTGCCGCATTAACAGCGCTTTTTTTGGCTATGGAAATAAGGGCCAACCATTTACAGATGACGTATTACCTGTTTTTGGCCCTGCTTATACTGGTTGGTATTGAATTGTATCATGCTGTTAAAGCAAAAACTACACCGGCTTTTTTAAAATCACTAGGTTATTTGGCGGCGGCTGCATTGCTTGCGGTGGCAATAAATGCTTCATTACTTTGGAGCACTGCTGAATATGCTAAAGACAGCTACAGGGGGCAATCGAACTTAACCAAAAATACTAAGGAACCAAGCAACGGACTTGATAAAACTTATGCGTATGAATGGAGCCAGGGAGTGGGTGAGTGTTTTACTTTTTTAGTGCCAAATGCTTATGGCGGTGCTACGCATAATGACGCACTAGACCAAAACTCTGCAGTTGCAAAAGTATTTATTGATAAAGGCTTGCCGGCGGACCAGGCAGGTAATTATGCACAGCAAATTTCAAATAGTTTTCCAGGCCTTTTTACTTATTGGGGCGAAAAATCGTCAACCAGTGGGCCGTTTTATTTTGGCGCTGTAATTTGTTTCCTGTTTTTGTTCGGCTTGCTGATAGTAAAAAGCAGGTTAAAGTGGTGGATTTTAGCAACAGTGGTATTAACTTTACTATTGTCCTTCGGGCGCAATTGGCCTTATGTTTCTGATCTGTTTTTTAGCTATTTCCCGCTTTATAACAAATTCCGCGCGGTTGAGTCAATAATTGCTGTTACCAGCATTTGTTTCCCTATTCTTGCGTTTTTAGGTGTACAGGAAATTATCAACACTACTGATAAGCAGGCTATCTTTAAAAAACTAAAGCTTACACTTTATATAATTGGTGGCCTTTTATTAATGTTAATTGCATTGCCAACGCTCATTTTAAGCTTTAAATCAAGTGATTTTCAGCAAGGGATAACTTATCTTTCCCAGGCCCTTAAGGGTGATGCTGCAATGGCAAACACAGTAGCAAACGCTATTGTTGCCGACAGGATAAGCCTTGAACGTGCAGATGCCATCCGCTCGTTAATATTTATTGCACTAGCCTTTGGAATAGTATGGGCATTCATCAAACAAAAACTGAGTGTTACTTTATTATCACTGGCTTTATTTGGACTTATTTTGGTTGATATGTGGCAGATAGATAAACGCTATTTGAAAGAAGCCAACTTTGCTGACAAGCTGGATAACCAGGTAAAACCGCGCGAAGTGGATACCTTTATTGCAAGGGATACTGACCCCGACTTCCGCGTATTTGATGCTACCCAGCTTGAAGCCTTGAAACAGGATACTTTTAATCCGTTTTTCCATAAATCGATTGGTGGCTACTCTGCAGCGCGCTTAAAAAGATATGACGAATTGATGGATGGCCAGATCATTCAAAATCCACCAAATCATGATGTGCTTGATATGCTGAATACCAAATACATTATTACAACAGATAAATCGCAAAACTTAACAATGCAGGCCAATCCGTCTGCCTGCGGGCATGCATGGTTTGTTAAGAGCCTTAAATATGCAAAAAATGCGGACCAGGAGATGCAGGCGATCAGCAGCTTTGCACCAAAAGAGGAAGCCATTGTTGACCAGCGTTATAAAAAGCTGATAGATGAAAAACAATTGGATGCTGATACCGGCGGTACTATTAAACTGGTAAGCTATAGCCCGGATACTTTAGTGTATAAAAGTGGTGCTACAAGCTCAAAAATTGCCGTATTCTCTGAAATATATTATGACAAAGGCTGGACCATGCTGATAGATGGCGTAGAAAAACCATATTTCCGTGCTGATTATGTTTTACGTGCAGCACAAATACCTGTAGGAAACCACGAAATTAAATTCGTTTTTCACCCGGCATCATACTACACCGGCGAAAAGATTTCGCTTGCAGGTTCAATATTGCTGATACTGGCATTGGGCGGAGCTGCTTATTCAGGGGTAAAGAAAATGAAGTCAGAGCCTAAGAAACCAGAACCTGAACCTAAAAAATCACCGGCTAAGAAAGCGTAAGGGTTTTTACATAAGAGATAGCGATGGGTTTTAGGATTCATCGCTATTTTTGTTTTAGGTTAGATTTTTAATAATTTGTAAATTGACATTGTGAATAATCTTCTGGAAAGAATTACAATAGATACAAACATTTACCACGGCAAAGCCTGCATCCGTCATATGCGTTGGCCGGTTGAAGTAGTTATTGATTTAATAGCTTCTGGTATGTCATTTGATAATATAATAAATGATCACGCGGAGTTAGAAAAGGAGGATATCCAGGCTGCTTTATCTTATTAGTAACAATCTCAAATCTTTGCTGCCTTTGCCAATATCTCCAAAATGCCCTCATTTTTAAATATAAAAAAGCCAAGGGTTTCTGAAGAAACGCCATCTTTTATTTTATATTCAAAAACCGGCTTGCCATTATCTATACGGGAAATGAAGTATTTAAAAGAAATATTCGGCAAGTGTTTAATTGCAGATGCTATCTCAACAATATGGGTGGAAATTAAAAACACGCTGTTTTTGATGGCGGATAGCGCGTTAATGGTAGCAAGTGACGCATCATAAGCATCTTTAACATTGGTCCCACGGAACAGCTCGTCGAAAATTATAAAGAGGTTATTGCGCTCAACTATCTTTAAAGCGGTTTCCTTTACCCTTTTTATCTCGCTGTAATAATGACTGTAACCGTTACTAATATTATCAGATAGGTTTATGGTGGTGATAAGTCCGTTAAATACATTGGTTTGCATGCTGCCTGCGGGAACCGGGAAGCCAATATGCGCAAGATATACGGAAAGGCTCAACGCTTTTAAAAATGATGACTTACCCGCCATGTTTGCCCCTGTTAAAAACATGAGGTTTTTTTCCTGCTCAATAACCGCGCTGTTTTTAACTGCATTATTAATACCAGGATGGTGCAGATCAGTTATGCTTACAAAAGTCCCCCTATCCGTATAATATTCCGGGAAGCAAAAGCCATGTATTTTGGCTGCTTTGGCAACTGCTATATAAACATCCAGCTCATAAACAATATTGACCACCTCCTTTAATGCCTGCAGCTCCTCTTTCCTGAAAAGCGTATCATAATTGGCAACCTGGAAATAATTGAGGTCTTTATCAGCATCCAAAAATATTATCTTTTCAACAGGTTTCTTTAACAGGAATTCTTCCAGGATATTAACAATGCTGTTGATATGTACGGGACATTTTTTACCGGATAGTTCTTTATAAACGCCCCATAAGATTCGCAGCAGCTTCATTACATCATTCAAGCCCTGCGATACTACATAATAATTGTTATCCGGATTAAACTTGTAGTTCAACCCTTTTAAAGCGGCATCTATATAATTGGTACTAAAAGGCTTTGCACCAAAACCAAGATAATGGTCTATAAAGTCAAGGCTTCGCTTGTCGATATCGAAAATTAAGGGATTATCATAAAAAAATCGGATACAGTTGCGGCGCGAGGTAAGAACATTAATATCGGGTGATGGCGTTTCCATCATTTGCATTAACTTTTTTCGGCCGCCGATGGTTTTTACATGATCGAAAAAAGAAAAAACAGAGTTTGTGCTCCCGGCCTCCGTAAAGATCCCCAGGTCATCAATTGTTTGCCTGTCAATTTCGAATGTGGACATCGGGTAAGGTTTTGTAAGATTATAATTTATTATTCCGGAGTATACTTCTTTGGATTACACGTACTGCTCTATTTTATTTTCTGTTCTGCAATAAGTAGATTAGATTTTTAACAACTACAACATTTACAACCACTCCAACCCTTTCAACCTAAATCAGTCATTCGTCCGCCTATTCTTCAGCCAATACCAGCCCAAATTAAAAGCGATGACAAAGTGATTTAAAACGGTAGGAATGAGGCCGTAGTATTGCTTCATAATATTAAACCGTTCCAGCAGGCTTTCGCGGTGTTTTGCTTTTGACATGCCGCCAACCAGGTATTTGGCAACATACCGGTTTACATTGACTATTGTTTTTGCCTTTTTAGCTGCGCGGATGATCCAATCGATATCCGAGCTTAGCTTGTATTTACGGTTATAAGGCCCGGTTAATGACCGGCGGATATAAATTGCCTGGTGACTTACGCTCATGCCATATTTGAAATCGCGCCAGGTAAACTGCTTTGGGGCCTTATGACGGCGCTGGCCCAGGATTTCTCCTTTATCATTGATCATTTCCGTTTCGCCGTAATAAATATCTGCATAAGGTGCAGTCGCGAACACTTGCTGAACGGTATCCGGCTCATAAAACTCATCACCCGAGTTCATAAATATTAAGTAATCTCCTGTGGCAACAGCAAGGCCCTTGTTCATAGCATCGTAAATGCCTTCGTCCTTTTCGCTGACCAACCTGGCAATGCGGTCTTTGTATTTTTCAATAATTTGCAGGGTGCCATCGGACGATTTACCATCAATCACAATATATTCAATGTTGGGATAGGTTTGATTCAGGACCGAAAGCGTGGTGCGCTCAATATCCTTTACATTATTGTAAACGATGGTTATTACAGATAGGGTAGGTGCAAAGGCTGTCATTTTTTTAATATTGATTGGTAAACAGCCATGTATTGTTCAGCTACCATTTGGTTGGTGAAGGTATTTAACACCTTGGTGCGTGCTTTTGCCGCAAGATTTTCTTTATGCTCCGGATTTAACACATAATGGATGCCTGCGGCAAAATCAGTTGCTGATTTAAATTCAGCCAGGTATCCGTTTTGTAAATGTTCAACCATATCAGGGATGCCGCCGGTATTAAAGGCCACCACAGGCGTTGAGCAGGCCAGTGCTTCCATAACTGTATTGGGCAGGTTGTCTTCTATTGCTGGCGAAACAAACACGTCAGCGAGGCTGTAAAGCTCTGCAATACTGACCTGCGAACTAATGATACCAACCTCATACACTTTAAAAGGAAAAAGGCTTACATCAAAAGATTTATTTTTACCGAATATCACTATCTCAATATTCTGCATGTCTGTGTAACTGTTCTTCAAATCATTAAGTGCATCAACCAGGTAGGAAATGCCTTTGCGCCGGTCCATGATATTGGCAGCACCGAACAATATTATTTTTGATTTTGGATTGATGCCCCATTTGGTCCGGGCAGCGGCAGTGTCTTTAGCTGAAAATATTTCAGTGTCTATCGGGTTCGGGATAGTTTCAATGCGAAAGTCCTTCAACAAAGAGCTTGTGCGGGCCACATCGGCCAGCCAGTGGCTGCAGGTTACAAAAACTACATTTTTTGCAGCTTTAAGCATATTGGCTTTGTGGAGCCATCCGGCATGGGAGAGATCATTAGCGCCGGGATTACGCAGCATCCAGCAATTGCCGCATTGATTTATAAAATGGTCACATTCGCCTGAATAATGGCAGCCCCCGGTAAAGGCCCACATATCATGCAATGTCCACACGATAGGTTTGCCCGATTCAAAAAGCTGCTTTAAGTTTTTTATGGATAGGTAGCCACCATTTGTCCAGTGCAGGTGTAAAACATCAGCGTTTAAAATATCGGGCTGATTGCTGATGTCAGTGCCTGCATTAGCAGTTGAAAACGCGAATCGTACTGATTTATCCCTCGCTTTAAACCAGATGAACGGCAGCCGCTCATAAAAAAAGTTAAACTTTACTTTAAGTTTTCCCAATAAGCTATCGCCAATACTATTAACACGAGGCTCACCGGTCTTTTTCTCCTGTACCTGTAATTTAACATCAACTTGCTTTAATTCAAGCGCTTTTAGTAAACGCATGCAGGCTGCAGGTGCACCACCCCCGGCATCAGCAGTATTTATTAAAGTTACTTTCATGTGGTGGCGCTATTTATCGCAGCAATTATAACAATTCTTAAATGAAAACTTTACTTTTGAAAGGGATTGAAAAGCCTTGGTGCTGCTTTACGTATCTCTTTATGTACTTTGCGGTTGGGAATTAACCACAGAGACGCTGAGGAGGCACGGAGATCACGAAGAAAGAACAATAGCTGCAATTTTGGTGCATTGTCATCAATCAACAAAAACGACCATAGAGAAAATGAACTTTTTTGCTTATTTATTCCAGGATTGGAGTGCCAACCGGCAAAATTTTAAAGCACAATTAGTTTTGTTTATGTTTCGTTTGGTGATGGCTTTTAATCGCTACACCATCACTAAAATCATATTCTTCCCTTATTTTATGCTCTACCGCTTTTTTGTGGAATGGCATTTGGGGATAGAGCTGCCGCGCAAATTAACTATTGGCAAAGGTTTATCGCTGTACCACGGACAGGCACTGGTAGTTAATAAAGATACTATTATAGGTGAAAACTGTGTTTTAAGGAACGGTACAACTATCGGCCACAAAAAGCTGGCAGATGGCAGCTACAGCGGTTGCCCGCAAATAGGTAATAATGTAGATATTGGCGCTAATGTTTGTATTATAGGCGATGTTACTATTGGTGATAATGTAATAATTGGAGCAGGATCAGTAGTTGTTAAGGATCTACCTGCTGATTGTATTGCTGTGGGAAACCCGGCGAGGATATTGGAGAAGAAATAAATTATCTCTGCCAAAACGTGGATTTTTGAAGGGGAAATGTATATATGATGGAGCTTTCTTCCGCCCTCCTTCCCGCTTGCGGAAGGGAGGGCAGGTCGAACGAAGCAATGACCAGGTGGGTAAATATACGCGCGGCGTTAACGCAAATGCACTGGTGCTAATGTCCTGTGGCGAGGACTCACCTGACGACTCCGCTAGCCAGCGGATGGTCGACCTTTCTTCCGCCTGCGGCGGAAAGAGGTGGGGAAAGGAAATATAAATTTATTCGGATATCGAATTAAATAATTAATGGAACAAAATTTAACCGACCGTTCATTCTGGAAGGCCTTTTGGGAATCGCGAAAGGGCCTGATATTTTATATAAAACCAAACTACGTTTTTGGCGATATACTGGCTAAGCTGATCGCCAAAAAAAACATTACAAATGCTATTGAGCTGGGCGGCTTCCCCGGTTATTATGCCACCTATTTAAAAAAGTACCAAAAACTGGATACCACGCTGTTTGATTATTACATTCATCAGGACCTGATCAATCAGCTGCTTGAAAAAAATGGGCTGAAACCAGGTGATATCAATATTATTGAGGCTGATCTTTTTAAATATCAACCCGAAAAGCTTTATGACATGGTGCTTTCTTTTGGGTTGATAGAGCACTTTAACGATACCAAAGCCATTATTGAAACCCATCTGCAGTTTTTAAAGCCCGGCGGCGTATTGTTTATCACCCTGCCAAATTTCAAAAGCGTCAACGGCTGGGTGCAGCGCAAATTCGACAAAGAAAACTACGATAAGCACAACATTAACAGCATGGACCTTCAATTGCTGACCGACAGCTGCAAACAGCTGGGCTTAAAAGAGGTTGAAGCTTATTACCATGGACGGTTTACCGTTTGGCTTGAAAATAAAGCGGAACGCACCGGATTGGTAAAAGCGCTGGTTAAAACTATTTGGCTGGCCGGTAAAATAGCTACCAAAATTATCCCTGTGGAAAGTAAATCTCTATCGCCATATATCGTTTTGAAGGCGGTGAAATAGCGTTTTCCTGTTCCGTGTATCGCAGGGCGTTGCCCTGCGCTGGTATTATTGGACCCTTTCAGCCTCAGGAAAATTGATAAGAAAATATTCCTAAGCCCTGAAGGGGCAACATCCATCAGCGCCGGTCGCAGGCCTGCGTGTGAACGATATGCGCATACGCAGATAATGCCATTTATATTTAAATCTCTGTCTCCCTATATTGTTTTAAAGGCTGTAAAATAGTACTTTAACGGAAAATTTATATTTTCTGACACAGACGCAATCGATCTTGCGTCTTTACATTAATTGAATGTAAAACAATATGAAAAAAATTTACCTGATCCTGTTATCATTTTTAACAATTCAAAACCTTGCCCAGGCACAAGCCCCTGAAGCTTACTTTACTTCGTACCCAACGCTTAGCCCCGATGGTAAAACTGTAATTTTTAGTTACGAGGGCGATTTGTGGAAGGCTGATATTAATAACCCCGTTGCAGCAAGAATAACCGCTATGCAGGGCGAAGAAACCAGGCCGCGGGTATCGCCCGATGGTAAATGGCTGGCCTTTTCATCAAACCAGTTTGGCAATAACGACGTGTATGTGATGCCCATTGCCGGCGGTGAGATCAAACAGCTTACTTTTCACAGTGCCAGTGATGAGGTGGATTCATGGAGCTGGGATTCAAAGTCGATCTATTTTACTTCCGGCAGGTATAACATGTTTAGTGAATATAAAGTGGGCTTGAGCGGTGGTACACCAGCACGCGTTTTCGGGAATTATTTTAATACCATTCATGGCGTATTTGAACACCCGCAAACTGGTGAACTATTTTTTAGCAACACCTGGGAAAGTTATATTTTTGAACAGCGCAAACATTATAAGGGCGCTTATAATCCCGATATCCAATCATACAACCCTAAAACCAAAGCCTACAAGCAATACACAGAGTGGACAGGAAAGGATTTTTGGGCGTCGCTTGATCAAAAGGGCAACATCTATTTTGTATCAGACGAAGGGAACAGCGAATATAACCTGTACACATTTATTGATGGCAAAAAAACTGCGCTTACACAATATCCTACTTCAATTAAACGGCCTTTTGTAAGCGCCAATGGCGAAAAAGTGGTGTTTGAAAAAGATTACCAGCTTTATGTATATGATGTGGCATCAAAGCAAACACAAAAACTAAATTTCGCTATATCACGCAATAATATACTTGCCAAGCAAAATGAATTTGATGTAAAAGGTAAAATTGAAGCGATGGATGTATCGGTAGATGGAAAGAAAATGGCCTTTGTAAGCCGCGGCGAACTTTTTGTGAGCGATGTTGAAGGGAAATTTGTGAGTAAAATTGAACGGGGAAATGCCGAGCGTGTTACCGATGTAAAATGGCTGCATGATAATAAGTCGCTGATATTTAGCCAAACATTAGGCGGTTATACCAACTGGTACACTATTGCTGCTGACAAACCAGGTAAAGAAAAACAAATAACCAGTGATAAAGCAAACAACAGGGCCATAACTGTAAATAAAGAACATACCAAAGGCGTTTATTTAAGCGGAAGAAATGAAGTAAGGTTAATTGACCTAAAAACTTTGGAAAGTAAAACCGTCGCCAACGACGAGATCTGGGGATTTGAAAATTCGCAGCCTTTTATCTCATCAAACGGAGAATATGTAGTGTATACAGCCTATCGCAATTTTGAGCAGGACATATTTACGTATGACATCAAATCAAACAAAACAATAAACCTTACCAACAGTGGTGTTACCGAGACGGAGCCTTTTTGGTCGCCGGATGGAAAGTATATTTATTTTACTTCGGCACGCATCCAGCCCATGTATCCTACAGGTTCAGGCGATTTCCATATTTACAGGATGCCGCTTCAAAAGTTTGATGACGCTTTCCGCATGGATAAACTTAGAGAATTGTTTAAGGAAGAAAAGAAAGACAGCACCGCTAATAAAAAAGATAAGGATAAAAAGAACGACAAGAAAAAAACCTTGTCTGAGCTGCCAACACCAAAGCCGCCTGCGGATATCTTGATCAATACAGATGATATTATGAAGCGCCTGGAGCAAATCAGTCCGGACTTTGGCAACCAGCGATCTCCAATTGTTATTCAAAAAGGTGATAAAACGCTGGTGTTTTTTGTTTCTAATCATGCGGAAGGAAAATGGGCGCTATACCGCACCACTATTCAGCCATTTGAAGATAATAAAACCGAAAAAGTTAGTGATGATGTGCGTGGTTATGATATTGTTGCAGCAGGTGATAAATTTTATGTTTTGGCTGATGGTAATATTTCCACCCTGAACATCGACAATAATAAAATGGACAAAATTGACATCGGCTATAAATTTGACCGCAACCTTGACGGTGAATTTAAACAGATGTTTGATGAGGCATGGGCCGGACTGGAAGAAAACTATTATGACGGAGATTTCCACGGGACTGACTGGAAAAAAATGCGCGACCGCTACAGCGTTTATTTGCCTTATGTAAACAACCGTGCAGATCTGCGGATCTTGCTGAATGATCTGCTGGGCGAGCTTAACTCATCGCACCAGGGCTTTTACTCAAACGGAAATGAGGAGCATAAAACCCTGAACTATACCACCATGGAAACAGGGATAATATTTGATAATAATGACCCTTACAAAGTGGCAACGGTACTAAAAAACAGCAATGCCGATAAAGCGGGTATAGATTTAAAGGCGGGCGACCGCCTGAAAGCTGTGAACAGCCAGCCTGTTGATGAAATGCACGACAGGAATATTTATTTTACCAAACCATCACAAGATAAGGAGATAGAGCTAACTTTTGACCGGGCGGGAAAAGAGATAACAGCGAAACTTCACCCGGAAGGAAATCATTCACTAACCGATGATCTTTACGACAGCTGGATAGATGCAAACCGGGCCGCGGTAACAGAAAAAAGTAATAACCGGATAGCTTATTCGTACATGAAAAACATGAGCGGTGAAGCCCTGGAAAACTTTTTGGAGGATATGGTTGATGATGCCTATAAAAAGGATGCGCTGATATTGGATCTGCGTTACAATACCGGCGGCAATGTGCACGATGCCGTACTACGGTTTTTATCACAGCGGCCATACCTGCAATGGCAATACCGCGGCGGTAAAAAAAGTCCGCAGCCAAATTTTGCCCCGGCAGGAAAACCGATAATACTTTTGATAAATGAGCAAACTCTGAGTGATGGTGAAATGACGGCGGAGGGTTTTAAAGCTTTAAAATTAGGTAAGATAATTGGAACGGAAACCTACCGCTGGATAATTTTCACCAGCGGCAAAGGCTTGGTTGATGGTTCATTTTACCGGATCCCGGCATGGGGATGTTTTACTTTGGATGGGAAAGACATTGAGAAAAATGGAGTAACTCCGGATATTTATGTGAAGACCGGGTTTACCGATAGATTGGAAAATAAAGATCCACAGCTGGATAGGGCTATTGAGGAGATAATGAAGGAGCTGAAATGATTTCACTGATTGGAGGATGATTTCACCGATTTTGAACCATGATTCGCGGATTTCTTGATTGATTATTAAGATTATCATGTTAATCTATAAATCCTAAAAGTCATGGTTCAAAACATCCTAAAAAATCCCTCAAATTCCTAAATCCCGGTTATATTTGCCTCATGGAACTTCACCTTTTTGACAAACAGGTTTATACAAATCGCAGACAGGTTTTAAAACAAAATATTGGTCATGATGGCCTTATTGTGCTGCTTGGTAACGAGGATAGCAGCATGAACTATAAGGACAATACCTACCTGTTCAGGCAGGACAGCAGCTTTCTTTATTATTTTGGACTGGACACACACGGACTGGCAGCTATTATTGATACCGATACCGGTGAAGAAGTGATCTTTGGCAATGAACTCACCATTGATGATATTGTTTGGACAGGAACCTTACCAACTGTTAGTGAAATGGCATCAATGGTTGGTGTTACCCAAACAAAACCTTATGATCAGATAACCCATTATATTCATAAAGCGATTACCTCGGGCAGGCAGGTGCATATTTTGCCGACTTATCGTCCGGAAAATAAAATAAAGCTGGCAGCGTGGCTAAACACAAGTTTAGCTGATATGGCCAAATATGTTTCAGTAAAACTGATAAAAGCAGTTGTTGTGCAGCGCGTAATAAAAACACCGCTTGAAGTGACTGAACTGGAGAAAGCTGTAAACATCAGCGTTGATATGCAGCTGGCCGTTATAAAACATACCCGCGCAGGGATTAAAGAATACGAACTGGTGGCAAAAGCACACGAAGTTGCTATTGCCAACAATGCTCACTTAGGCTATCCGGCCATTATAACCACCTACGGACAAACACTCCATACGCATTATTACGGTAATACCTTACAGGAAGGCCGCATGGTATTAAGTGATATTGGTGCTGAAAATGCCATGCACTACGGCGGCGACCTTACCCGTACGTTCCCTGTCGGTAAGAATTTTACTACCCGACAAAAAGAATTGTATAATGTGGTGCTGAATTCCATGGATCATGCCATCAGCATGCTGAAGCCGGGGGTGCGTTATAAGGATATCCACCTGGCCGCCTGTCAGAAACTGGTTGAAGGATTAACAGATGTTGGCATTATGAAAGGTGATGCTGCAGAAGCCGTTGAAGCCGGTGCCCATACTATGTTCTTTCAATGCGGACTGGGCCACATGCTGGGTATGGATACCCATGATATGGAAGACCTTGGCGAGCAATATGTTGGCTATACAGATACGTTGAAGAAGGAAACCTCCATTTTCGGACTTAAATCGTTACGCCTGGGTCGCGAATTGGAAAAAGGTTTTGTGCTTACCGTTGAGCCGGGCATTTATATTATTCCTGAATTGATTGACCGCTGGCAATCTGAAAATAAATATGACAATTTTATTAATTACGATGTGCTGAACACCTATCGCGATTTTGGCGGGATAAGGATTGAGGATAATTTTTTAATAACCGATACAGGCAGTAAGCAGCTTGGTAAATATTTACCGAAGACGTTGGAAGAGATTGAGGGGTTGAAGGGGTAAAAATTATAGCTGTGTTAGATTTGTCAACTTTTTAAAGTTGACAAATCTTCTCCACTCGAAGGGTGAGCGCAGAGGCCTATTCGCTTGCTAAGCATGGTGCAAAGGCCTTTGCCCGCATGCTTCGAGCCCCTCAGCATGACATCCCTTTTTTTAGTGTTCGGAATAATTTATTTCTTTACCAAATACTTCACCTGTAATTTTTTCACAAAGCGTAATCCGCGGATTAGAAGGCCGCCTTTGCGGTTTTTGAGGAAATGCCTGATTGCAGCATAAGCTTGCTGGTCTTCTTTAATTTCGGTTGGGAAATGTTTTATGGCAGTTTTGCCTATCCGCACCTGGTACATGCTCTCTTTATTTGAATGTACGCCGCTGCCATCGTTACCTATGTTCTGAATAAGCGAGGTGGACGGGTTTAATGTTAAGCCGCCTTTTAAAAATATGGAGGCATACCAGCGAATGGCCCATGAATCATTTTTACCGGCCTTAAATCCTACCAACTGTTTCCAGAAGTTCATGGTGCCGTTGATAGAAAAGCGGTCGGCTTTTTGTTTATCGAACTGGTTGAGCAATACATCAACATCTTCCTCAAAATCTTTCCATGCACGGGCCCAGGTGGCCCAGCCCCAGCTGGTAGCAGCGCGGAAAAAGAAGGCTTGCGGCAGCTTTTTATCGGCCAGCTCATACATATAGGCGCCAATATGCATCACCCTTTCTTCCGCAGCATAACGCGTTAAGGCTTCATTAAAATATTGCAGGGTATGGGGTGATGACAGCAGGTCATCCTCAAAAACAATGATCTTGCCGTATTCATTAACCAGTTGGGTAACCCCGCTGATGATGGAGTTTGCAAGCCCAAGGTTTTCTTTACGAAGAATTATTTTAACCGATTTAAAACCCGACACCTCTTTTATCAAATGCCTTACCTGCTCAACTTTTGCCTTATCATCAGCGGTTTTTGGCGCATCAGAAAATATAAACAGCCGCGATTCATCTGCCAGTAAATTTTTTTGCAAATAATTCAGCGTACGGCGCGTATGCTCGGGCCGGTTGTAAACAAATAGGGCTATCGGGGCAAGATTTTGCATTTATATTGGTAGATCAGAATATTTCGAGGTGTTGATCGGCTTTTTTACAAAGAACGGTATAAGCGTTGGCTAATTGTTCATTAAGCTTCTTACCGAAAATTTTTCCAAGGCTATTTTTAACTGTATACTCTGCAGTGATCTTCAGATCAGTAATAACGCTCCTGGATTTCTTTTGGTTGATATAGGTATTAAAGCGGGTTACCTCGGGCTCAATCATTGAGGTCAGATCGTCCTCAACAACAAACCCTTCGGTACTTAACAGGTAACGCAGTGAAGTTGGCGTGTAAACGTTGATATGCCCATAGGCAAGGAAGTGTTTTATCCTTTTATCGACACCTGCCCTGTAATCAAGCGGAACTTCAATAACATAATGGCGTGATACCCGTTTTAGTTCACGTAATAAGATCCGTTCATGTTCTACATGCTCCAATACGTGCGACAGAATGATCAAATCAAAACTATTGTCTGCAAAGGGCAGCTTATAACCATCAAACAACTGCACGGATTTGAGATTCTTTATATCCCTTGTTTTAATATGCTCAACGCCACTTTCAGAGATCTCTACTGCATGATATTCAGGCGCAAAATCCTGGTCGGCAAGGAGCTTTAAGATGCTGCCATCGCCTGCGCCTACTTCCAGCACTTTTTTAAAAATGCGGCCTTTGCAAACATCAACAATATGTTGTGCCTTGTATTTGGCGCCAAGCATCCGCCATGCCTCGTCGTGCTTTTGATAAAATTCGTCGTACGCGGTTTTAACATTATCGCTAATGGCAGATTGTTGCATGGATGAAGCTAATTGTTTTAAAGTTCAAATTTAGATTATTCGGCAATTAAACAGGTAAAGTTTTATTTATTTATTGCCTCACCTATATTGCGTAGCATTCATGAACGCCAAAAAACAATAAACTGTGAATAATCCTCTCCAAAGGAGAGGACTTTAACTTCGCTCTTTTTTAGAACCTCTCCTTTGGAGAGGGCAGGGTGAGGCTAAAACTTCGGACAAACAGCAGCCGGGTTAATCGGCCCCTTGCGGAAAATATAGACTAATGAAAGCTCAAAGCCACCTTGCCCGTTTGTTGCACTTTTTAGGGCTGATGTATTAAAATCATAGCTTACCCCAATGACAAGATTTTTAAGGTGATAACCTGCATCGGCAACCGCTGCATCACCAATGCGGTACATGCCTCCTAAAATTAAGCCGTTATCGTCCTCAAACTTTAATTCGGAATAAACGCCCAATGCTTTCACAGTATTTGTTTGCTGGCTGATGTAAATGGCATGCGGTATAACATCGAAATTGTCAGAGGCTTTGATCTTAACACCTGCGTGGGCAGTAAAACGGACAGGCAGCCTGCTTTGTATGGAACCGCCTGTAAACGGATCTTTTGGTGAGGTAAGGTGCGCAGCACTTAAGCCTGCAAACACATTTGCCGTGTGTATTGGATCGCCGTCATAATAAAATATGCCTGCGCTGGCATCAAACACGGTTGCGCTGGTTGTTGCAAAACCTTCAAAACTGGGTGCCGTTGGGTCATATCCGATTATGGGGTTATACTGGTCGTCAAACTGCAGTTTGCTGGGATCAAAACTGCGGTTTATTATGCCAGCCTGAACACCAAAATGCAGTTTCTGAGTGCCATCGGCAGATACGGCTATACCATAACCATAAGAACCGTAGGCAGCAAAATAATTGTATCCGGCAGTCCCCGCCGACTGGTTTAAAATATTAAAACCAAGACCAGCTTTTTCGCCCGAACGGAAATCCAGCGAAAGGGCACTTGTTTTATACCCATTGGGGATACCTGTCCATTGGTTTTTAACATTAGCATTAATCCGGATATCGCCATCAATAACCCCTGTTAATGCAGGGTTTAGCCATAAGGGATTTGCATAATATTGCGAAAAATGAGGATCTACCTGCGCTTTTAAAGAGCAGATAAATCCGAACTGGACTATAAATGTAATAGATATGACTGCAATTATTTTCTTCACCGTAATAGCGTAATCGTTCCTTTTTTCTTCACCTGCTTTCCATCGTTCATATTGGCTTCCAGGTAATAAACATACACGCCAGCCGGTTCTGTTTTTCCTTTACAAGTGCCATCCCAGCCATTTTGCTGGCTTTGGGAAACATACAGCAATTCGCCCCATTGATCATATACATAAAACTTAAGGCTTTTTATATTTTCATTACGTACATACACTACGTCGTTTTTACCATCGCCGTTAGGCGTAAATGCATTGGCAACAAAAATATTATCTATAAGCGGGTTGGTGGTTGTACCTGTTACCGGGGTGGAGTTTTTACTAAGCTGGCATGAAATTCCACCTGTTGCGTGTACTATAATGGTAACGCTTTGCCCTATCTGTAACCCTGTAACGGTATGTGTTGTACCGTTGCTGCCCGAGCTTGGATCTGTAAATGTTTGGCCGCCATCAATACTTACCTGGTAACCGGTGGCCTCTAATACAGTGGCCCATCTGAATGTTATGCTTGGCGCAACGGCGGCTTCAACACTTACTATAGGGGTGGGCAGTGGCTGGATTACCTGCACCTTTGCTATTGAACGTGTTGCCGAAACGCAATTATTGTTTGAAGCTTCGGCATAATAAGTAACGTTTGAATTAATTTGCGGTGTTGGAAAGCTATCGCCTGTGAATATCGGGATTCCGCCGGTTGGGGTTGTATACCAGTTTATGGTTATATCAATGTCGCTGTTATCAGTTGTTAAAGTAGCGGTTTCGCCGGGACAAACACTGGCACCCTGCGCTTTTACTGTTGGCAATGGAAGGGCTGAAACAGGAACAGAAGTACGGCTTGAGGAAACGCAGCCCGATCCGCTTACTGCTTCGGCATAATAAGTGATATCGCCGGTTATTGGCTGTGTGGGAAAATTAGAGTTTGTGAATACAGGTGTTCCGCCTGTTGCTGTTGTGTACCAGTTATAAGTGTACCCGGGTTGCGCGTGTGCTATCTTTAGCACCGCCGGAGAACCCTGGCAAGCGGAAATAGGGTTTGTGACGAGGGTTGGTGCAGCAGGCAGCGGGTTAACGGTTACAGGCACACTTGTTAATGTAGGACTTGGACAGGTTCCATTTGATGCTTCTACATAAAAAGTTTTACTGGTAGGTAATAGATCCGTAAGATAGGTAGGACCGGTAAAAAGAACATTGTCTTTAGTCTGGGTATCATACCAGATATAGGTTAAGGCCGGATCAGGCGATATTACTGAAAGGGCTACCTTGTTGTCTGCGCATATAGGGCCAACAAGGGCTACAGATACATTAGCAGGAGTTTGATTAACAACTATTTTCGCAATGTTACTTGGAAACGGAATCTGGCAGGCTCCGGACGTTGCATTCCGCCTGAACCAAGTCGTAACTGTTATTGTAGGCGGGTCATAATCGATACCGGTTGCAGTGCTGATCGGATTCCAGTTTGCGCCATTATTGGTTGAGCTATACCATTGATACTGGTATGAGTTTCCGCCGTCACCACCCTGGGGAGGGCTGCCTGATAATGTTTCCGGGTCAACACTTACGCAATAGGCGAAAGGTGGCGATTGTATGGAGCTAAATGTTATTGGCGGGGTTATATGTATTTCTATAACATTGCTTATTACTGGAGTTGTACAAATACCTGATGTTACTATACGACGGTAATAAGTGGTTACATTTAATAAAGGCGGGTCATAACTTTGATTAGTAGCACCGGAAATACCTGTAAAAGTTGAGTTATTGGTTGAGCTTTGCCATTTGTAGGTATAGTGTATACCATCACCACCTGTTGGTGTGCCCGTAATAGAAGCGGGATCGTCCGGTCCGCAAAAACCGGCAGTTGCAGGTGCTGTTAAAGTGTTAGTTACGGCCGGATAGACTGTAATGATTGCCGGATCACTCACGGATGTTTCCATACATGCGCCCGATGATATAATGCGATGGAAATAAGTGGTTTTTGTTAAAGGACCTATGATATAATCTTTTTGGTTATTAATATTTGACGCATCCTGGTAGGTGGCGCCGTCGTCGGTAGAGCTTTGCCATTTGTAGGTGTAATTAATACCATCCCCACCTGTGGCAGGAAGTCCCGTAATAGTTCCCTGATTACCGCTTATACAATATGGCGAACCGGGAGGCACAGTAATTATATTATTTGTAATTTTAGGGGTAACGGATATTTTAACAGGACTGCTGGTTGACGGGGTGTTACAGGGTCCGCTGGAGGTGACGACCCGTTGATACCAGGTAGTTTCGGTTATTGTTTGCTGACCAAGATCCTGGTCTGTAGCACCCGGTATATTATTAAACTGGATACCATTTGTTGAGTTCTTCCACTGATAGAAATAAGTAACACCATCCCCACCAGTTGGAATGCTTCCCAAAATCACGGGGTTACCTGTTTCACAAAAGGAAACAGTTGCAGGCGGAGGTATAATGTTATTTGCTAAGGGATTTTGGATGGTTATTGTAACCGGATTGCTTGTTTTAGATGGGGTACATGTGCCTGAAGTTACAACACGCTGATAAATTGTAGTTGCGGTTACTGTTGTTAGGGGTAAATCTGGTCCGATGGCACCTGGTATTTCAATAAACGGGCCCCTCGCGGTTGAACTTTGCCACTGGTAAGTATAAGTGCCTATACCACCTGCTGGTGGATTGCCTGTAATGGTTCCCGGATTGCCACTGACACAGAATGTTGAATTTGCAGGCGATAACTGGTTAATTGTATTACCTGCAATTAGTGTATTAGGATTTACGGTAAGGTCAGTATATGAATCGTAAGCAATACCAAAAGCATTTGTAATGCTGCGCCTGAAAGTGTAGACCTTTGGTGCGTTTGGATTGCTGGAAAGTGTAGCTGTTGTATAATCCGGATTTGCATTTGTACCGGTGGCGGGCGACCATGTGCTTGTTGCAGGGCTGAGTATTTCCCACCCATATGCGCCCGGGACTGCGGGTGGAGGATCGCCAGTTATTGTAGTAAATGTTCCATCGCAGATGGGGGTGGGTGTCCTGGCGGGTACTACAAATACCGAATAAAAATTACCATCAGCTGTATAAGGTTGTGCACTTGTAAAATTATTTGCCGCACCCGAAGCCGGGGACAAAACTGCGTTAGCAGGGTTTGTAAGTATTGTGGGCGGCTGTGAACTAACATCGGCACCGGCGTGTACGGGTATAGCTACATAATTACCGTTAACAGGATCGTTTACAATTACTTCGGGCCCAATTTGCGCAGGTATTTTAAAGGATGTAATCTGGCTCGGCGCGGGTCTTGTTATGTGATTTTCTTTGGCGGTTTTAGTATTCCGAACCGGCCTTAAATAATCTGCATAGGCACAAAAGCATATTGATATAAAAAGTACCAGCAATGTTAAATAACGGGTGCTTTTTTTTATCATATCCAAATAAAAGGTTCCAGGTATATATGCTCAATAGTTACCAATAATGCTTCCTGTTAAAAAGTATGCAAAGCTATTATAACTCAGCCTGTTTAAAAAACATTTCTTACGTGTTCCGATACTTTTTAAAATAATAAAATAAAAGCACGCAATTATTAACAGTAGTTGATAAATGCGTGCTTTTATGCATAATGTAATTGCCAGGAAGCAACCTGCAATTATGAACTATATATCCAGGCAGTTATTGGCCCGATAAAAAACAGAGGTTGATTTCAGGTAAAATAAGCCTGGTGAAATACCGCTGAACGATAATTCCTTATACCCATTGTTTTTCAAAAAATTTATGCCTTCCTTGTAAAATTCACGTTCAGAATCGTCCAAAACTATTACACCATTTTCTGACACCGCATTAACCGCCTGTTTACAACAGTTTACCCTGTCGCGGCCATCCACAATAATAATATCGAATTTCTCTTCCAGCTTTAAAGGCATCCGGCAATAATCACCATCCCTCACCAACTCGCAGAAGATCATTTCGGCATTTTCTGGCTTGGTGCTAACTATTTTATCATACCATTCCTTGTCATGCTCAACCGAAACCACCAAGCCGGTATGTTTGGCATAAAAATAGGTGGAGTTGCCCGACCCAAATTCAAAAATGGTATGCTGCTTTTTTAATCGGTCTCTAATAAAATCAATATACGAATAAGTTACCCATGGTATAGGGTTATTATCCTGATCAATAGGCGACCTGGCCTCAAATGCATTGAACCAACCAATTTGATCAAGATAGCCTTTATCGTTAAATGCCAGCAAAATGCGCAGCCGCTTGGGGCTTGTAAATACTTTGAAAAGTAAACCGATTTTATTACTCATCTTTTTATGATTTTTTGAATTAGTGAAATTAAGAATAATGATTTAAACATCATAACTCCCTGATTGTTGACTTTTGGTATAAATATAATAAAGAACGTTGCGCTTGCATAGGCTATTAATGTGGCTATAGCAGCACCCATCATTCCCATTTGCGGTATTAATAACAGGTTAAGCCCAATATTAACCACCGCACCAAACCCCGTACGAACAAACGTAAGCCTATTAAAGTTTTCAGTAATTAAATATTGGCTGCTTGCCGCCCCAAGAAACACAAATACGCCCGACCAGATGTGTACCGATAATGTCGGGGCAGCGTAGGCGTACTCGGGTTTGTATAATTTGTAGATCAATGGCGCTGCAAATGTTATAATTATAGCAACTGGCACACTGAGGTAAACCATCAAATCGTAAAGGTGCTGGATCCGTTTTTTATACCGGACAGGGTCATCACGCCGGGCATTTAAAATAGCCGGGAACAGCGTAGTCACAATTACCGAAGGGATAAAATTCCAGGCCTCGCTTAAAACTGCGACAGTTGCATAAGCGCCCGCTTCTTTAACTCCTGCCAAATTTTGAAGCATTATCTGGTCTATCTTCATGTATAAGGAAACCATAATACCTGATATAATAAGCGGCCATGAATATTTTAACAGTTTTTTAGCCAGCTTTGAACTAAACGACCAGTTAAAAATGCTTCGCTGCTTACGCTGATAGGTAAAGTAATAGCCGATGGATAGCAGCAGAAAATCAATGGTATAGGCATAAACAAACCAAATCAAAGGCATTTTAAAATATATCAATGATAATTTTATTATGGCAGATATTATGTTGCCGGTAATTTGCACCTGCATAATGTATTTTGATTGTACCTGGCTCTGGAAATAAGAATCAATTACATTAAATGCTTGTATTATGCCGATAACTGAAAAAATAAAGACGTAGTTATAGGGCGTACCCTTTGCAGGATAGATAAGATAAGCCAGGTAGATTAACGGGATGCAGCAAAATCCGGCAAATACCTTCATCCAAAATGAAGTACCCAGGATCTGGTCGCGTTTTTCAGGGAATTGGTGAAGTTCTTTAACAATAAACTGATCGAGCCCGAGAGTTGCTATAGCCGAAAAGAAATAGATATAAACAGTTCCACCATTTAAAATGCCATTATTTGCGCGCTGCAGGTAATTGGCAATGCAAATGCTTACAATAAATTTTATGGCCAGACTGCCAATCCTGCCAATAAACATCATCCCCGTATTTTTAAAATACTTTTCAAATGCCTGCTGATCAAAACCTGGAATATTGGGGAAACGCATATTTGAACAAATGTATTGTTTTTGGTTGATTAAGTTTATCAAGCAGGGGCGCAGGTTGTTTTATAGCGCAAGTGTTGTTTGCCCCTGCCAGAATATTCCGGCAGGTGATTAACTATTTGTTATTTTTACATTAACAAATTAATTTGCGTTTGTTAGCGGCTTTAATATTCAAATCTTTGTAACTAATAAATTACAAGCGGCATGCCCGGGATATTAAAAGCATCAGCGAAATTTTTACTCTTCTTAGCAGTATTAGTTATTGTGGTAATGCCTTTTTCAAGCGTGTTTTCGGGCCTGACAAAAAATCACTACCATCATAGTATAGGCAATAGGCAAAAAAATGTGCATCCTCAATATTTTGAGCATGGCCTGCACGACATCAGTTGTGATTTTATTAATAAAAGGCATCTTATAACCCCACCGGTGCTTTTGAAAATACGGGCTGTTACTGTTATATGCCTGCTATTCAGTTTGTTCTTTATTAATTTAGGTTTAGCATCCCCAAAGTTATTAGGCTTTAATTTTTTTTCGGGTAAAAGCCCTTTCCCGGTATCTCAAAAGTACCTGTTCTACCAAACTTTCCTTATTTAACACTTCTCCGGCTATTTAGCCACATCCGTTATAATTAACATAATTATTCATTACCAGGCGACCAATTTTTTATTGGCGCAGGGTACAGATTTTATTATAAATGAATTTTGGAGAAGATTTAAGCTTGCAGATAATGCAGGCCAATAAATTATACCAGCAATATTTATTCAGGGCATTAAAGGAGATAGATATTTACCAGCATTATCAAATTATTTTGCTGATAAGCCGGGCAGGCGGCCGAACTACCCAAAAAGCAATTTGTGATACCTTACAGATAGAAAAATCAAACCTGGTAGCGATAATCACATTGCTGGAAAGCAAGAATTATATCAAAAAAGAGGTGAACTTTAAAGACAGGAGGGGCAAGCTCATTTCTCTTACATCAAAATCAAACTACCTTATAAGCATCATGAACAGTTTATTTGCTGTTTTTGAAGAGCAAATTGCTGACGACCTTACCTGGCAGGAAATGTATAATTGTTTACGTGTTTTAAATAAGATAAATGAGAAACTTAAAAACATTGCCATACAGGATGCCGGCTTTGATAAAATGATGAAACAAATGGCATTGCTAAATAATGAGCAGGTTTTATCCTGAATTTGCTTAAATGGTTATAAAACTGAACCATTGGTAACCTACTATGAAGAAACATATAATGGTTTAGTAATGGCAAAAAATCTTTAAGAACTTTTGATAGAAATAGCTTTGCATCAAAATATTTTTAGTGAAAAGAGCTGTATATTCTGTCTTTGTGTTCCTGTTGATAAACGTAATTAATACGGTGGCTTTTGCCCAGGGAACCGGTAAAATTGTTGGTAAAGTTATAGATACAAAAACCAGCGAAACTTTAATAGGCGCAACCGCCGGCATACAAGGTACCGCAACCGGCACTGCCAGCGATGTAGAGGGCCGCTATGTATTAAGCGGCATAACACCGGGTAAATACACCCTCGTAATTAAGTACATTGGTTACGAAAGTAAATCAATTTCTGATATAGAAGTTAAAGCAGGGCTTGCCACACAGCTTGATATTACATTGGCACCCGCTGCATCAACAAACCTTAATGAGGTTGTGGTAAAGGCAACTTTTCGCCAGGAATCAACCAATGCGCTGTATGCCATTCAAAAAAACAGCGTATCTATTTCTGACGGTATCTCATATGAGTTGATCAGGAAATCGCCGGACAGGAGCACAAGTGATGTTTTAAAAAGGGTAAGCGGTACAACTATCCAGGATAACAAATTTGTTGTTGTGCGTGGATTAAGCGACCGTTACAATAGCGCTTCGTTAGACGGCTCACCTTTGCCAAGTACCGAACCCAATAGAAAAGCCTTTTCATTTGATATAGTGCCTTCTAATCTTATTGATAACATCATCATCAATAAAACCGCCAGTCCGGATATACCCGGCGATTTTGCAGGCGGGAGCGTACAGATATTGACAAAAGACATACCCGACCAGAATTTTATAAATTTTGGTATTGGTTACTCTTATAATACGCAAAGTACATTTAAAGATTACAACACAGGTTTCCGTTCTGTTAGCGACTATTTTGGTTTTGACGATGGCAGCCGCAAGTTGAAAGGTAATTTTCCTTCAACTAATCAAATTATTAACAAGCAGTTGAGTGCAGGGCAAAATATTCAATCCATCAAGTCTTTAAACAATAATTTTAACATATATAAAAATAAAGCATTTCCAGGGCAAAACTATCAGCTCACTTTAGGGAATGTGCAGGAGGTAGGTAAAAATAAAAACCGGTTCGGCACCACCATCTCACTGACCTACAGGAACACGCAAACCGTTATACCAGACCTGGTTCAGAAGTTTGATAATTTTGACTATCACAACCAGCAAAACAAATTTTCGACCAACGTAGGGGCACTGGCAAATTTTGCGTACAGCTTCGGTAAAAATAAAATCACTTTTAAAAATTTATATAACCGGGTTTTTGATGACCAGTTTACTTACCGCACCGGCCCTAATACCAGTACAACCAGTTCAGACAACCGGTTTTATGCTTATGATCTGTTAGAGAAATCTTTATTAAAATCAACAATAGAAGGTGAGCACGGCATAGGTTCAAAAAGCTCAAAAATTAAATGGAACCTTGGTTACAGCAATGTAAAGAATGATCAGCCGGATCAGAAGAAGGTTAACTATAAGCAAAGCAATCCCGGTGAACCGTATTATGCAACCGTTACTACCCTTGGTAAAGAAAATGCCCGTGTATTCTCTAACTTAAATGAAAACATTTATTCCGGTAAAATAGATTACAATGTGCCGGTAAAATTATTTGATCAAAGTACACTTAAGGCGGGTGTTTATTCGCAGTATCGCGACAGGGATTTTAAGGCAAGGTTTATTGGCCTGGTACTTGATCAAAACAGTCAGGATTATGATGTGAACACCATACTGCAAAGGCCTGTTCAAACATTGTTTGGCCCTAATATTATTAATACCGGCTTGTACGGGCTTGAAGAACTATCTAATCCTACAGATAGGTATACAGCAAACAGCTTTACCAACTCCGCCTATGCAATGCTGGACAGCAAGATTGGTAAAAGCGTAAGAATAGTTTATGGTTTAAGAGTGGAGAAATTCAACCTTAAATTAAGAACCGAAGAAACAAGTGTAACACAACCGCGTGCAGAGCTGGATAATGTTGATCTGCTGCCTTCTGTAAATTTCACCTATTCTTTAACCCCGAAAGCAAATTTCAGGGCATCATATTACCGCACTGTTGCCCGTCCGGAATTTAGGGAGCTGGCGCCATTTGCATATTATGATTACGAGATGCTTGCAACCCTGCAGGGTAACCCCAATTTAAAACGGACCACCATTGACAATGCCGACCTTAGATATGAGCTTTATCCATCGGCTGGCCAGATATTTTCGGTATCGGCTTTCTATAAAAAGTTCACTGATGCTATTGAACCTGTAATTGATGATGTAAACTCATCAACCACTATAAGTTATTTTAATTCAAAATCGGCCTATGTATATGGTTTTGAAATGGAGGTGCGCAAAACGCTTGAATTTATCAGCAGCCAGGCATTTTATAAAAATACCACAGCTTATGCCAATCTTTCAATAAACAAATCAAGAATTACCAACCCTGATGACGGCATAACCAGGCTTGAAAAAACACGCCAGTTAGTGGGCCAGTCGCCCTATGTACTTAATGCAGGTTTGCTGCACACAGAATTTAACAATGCTCTTTCTATCAACCTATTGTTTAACCGTTTGGGAAAAAGGATCTTTTATGCAGGCGGTGAAAGGTTCTCAAGCATATATGAAAACCCGCGGAATATGCTTGATGTGCAGTTAGGCTATAAAGTGCTTAAAAGCAAAGGTGAGATTAAGTTGAGCGGAACCGATGTTCTTAATCAAAAATACAATTTCACCTACCAGCTAAACGGCAAACCTTACATCCCTTCAGGTACCGGAAACATTTTCAAAAGCTATAATACAGGCTCAAATTATTCATTATCATTTAATTATACATTTTAACAACCCAATAAATCAACATGAAAAAATCGTTATTATTATTAGCCTTAAGCGCTACTATTTTTGCTACGTCGTGTAGTAAAAAAAACAACACCGTTGACCCTCCGGTTAACCCGCCTGCTTCATCAACAGTTGAAGTTAAAGGAGATATTGCAACGAACACAACCTGGAAAGCAGATAAAATTTATCTTTTAAAAGGCTTTGTTTACGTTACAAACGGCGCAGTACTTACTATTGAACCCGGAACATTAATAAAAGGCGATAAAGCAAGTAAAGCTACCCTTGTAGTAACCCGCGGTGCCAAGTTAATGGCAGAAGGTACAGCTGATAAACCAATTGTGTTTACATCATCATTTGCTGCCGGAACACGTAATGCGGGCGACTGGGGCGGTATTATCCTTTTAGGAAAAGCACCGGTTAACCAGGGTGATAACGTAGGTATTGAAGGCGGCCTGGATGCCAAAGGCGATGCTGCTAAATACATCCAATACGGCGGTACTGCTGCTGATGACAATTCAGGTAGTTTAAAATATGTGCGTATTGAATATGCAGGGATCCCTTTTACACCTGATAATGAAATCAATGGCCTTACCATGGGTGGTGTTGGCTCAGGTACCACACTTGATTTTATTGAGGTTTATCGTTCAGGTGATGATAGCTTTGAATGGTTTGGCGGTACTGTAAATGCCAAGCACTTATTGGCTATAGGCGGTTTGGATGATGACTTTGATACTGATTTTGGTTACTCAGGCAAAGTTCAGTTTGGTTTAGGGCAGCGTTATCCAACAATTGCTGACGTTTCAGGATCAAATGCTTTTGAATCAGATAACGATGGTTCCGGTTCTGATAAAACCCCGCAAACTTCGGCTGTATTTTCTAACATGACGCTGTTAGGCCCTATCTCAAGCCCAACAGTTCCAAGCAACGTAAATGCCAACTATCAGCACGGCGCTCAAATTCGTCGTAACTCTGCAGAAAGTATTTTAAATTCTGTATTTGCAGGTTTTGTTGAAGGTATTTATATTGATGATTCAAAAGTTACTACTGCCGGCTCAACATCAACCAACTACACTGCAGGCCGTTTAGTTTTCACAAACAATATAATTTTCGGAAGCAACAAAAAAAGTAATGAAGTAAAAGGTGATAACGCTGTTCAAAAAACAATATTTGAAGCAACTTTAAGAGCCAATAATACTTTCAATTCAGCCTTATATGCTGATGCCCTGATTACTGACCCTTTCAAATTTTCATCAGATTTTGCTCGTCCGGGAACACCTAATTTCACGGTTAAAACCGGATCATTAGCAGAAACCGGCGCATTGTTCACCAATGCAAAAGTAACTGATGCGTTTTTTGATAAAGTTACTTACCGTGGTGCATTCGGTGCTACCGACTGGACTGCTGGCTGGGCTAATTTTGACCCGCAGGTAATGCCATATGCTACACCAGGTGCTGTAAAATAATTATTAATCACTATTAAAAAGCTGCTCCAAATATTGGAGCAGCTTTTTAAGTTATATTCAATTTTATCCAGCTTATTTTTAGATGAGTGCTTTGTCTGTAAAATTTAATGATAATGACGTCCAGATCTCAAAATTTGCCCGGGCGATAGCATTGCCCATCAGGGTTTTTATTTTACGTATGATCATTGAAAATGGAAATGCGATCAGTAAAAAGACCTTTTACACTGATACTTATAATTCAAGAACAATTGATAAGCATATACTTGAATTAAAATCCCTGGGAATTATAAAAACTAATACCGCACAATCTGTAGTTACTTACTACGTGGATCAAAAACTGTTTGACCAAATGTCGGTTAAGTTTAACCTGTTTCTTGACTGCACAAACCGCAAATCCAACAACTCTTGAACCGGCAGGACTATTTAGTAGTTTTTATTCTGGTCTAAATCAATCCTCCATCTATGCTTACTTATCACTTATCTATTATTTGTTCCTGATATTTATTTTATATTTACTTTTAATTGTGTCAAACAAACACAATGGTCTAACCACCCGCATTATATTATAAACCTGTTTAAATACCCTGAATTTAATTAACCCTTTGCTGTACTAACCATGAAGAAAAACCTTAAAGTACCTATGGCGCTTTGTCTCCTGAGCGCATCATCTCTATTGATATTAGGTGCAATGACCGCCGGTACATCCATCAAGCTAACAAAAAAGCAAGCAGCAGCCGATAGTTCCGGTATTGTATTGGTCAAAAATATAAACGGGCCAACGCTGGGCTATTCAACAGCATCGGGTATAAAAATTTTAACTGTTGACGGGCTATCTTTTAAGGACCTGAATAAAAACGGCAAGCTTGATAAATATGAGGACTGGCGTTTACCGGTTGATGAACGCGCAAAGGACCTGGCATCAAAACTTACTATCGCGCAAATTGCAGGGTTAATGTTGTATAGTGCACATCAGGCAATTCCCGCTATGCCAGGGCCAATGGGGGCAGCAACGTACAACGGGAAACCATTTCCTGAAAGTGGCGCCAGGGCATCAGATCTGACAGACCAGCAAAAGGCATTTTTAATAAATGACAATTTACGCCATGTGCTGGTTACTTCGGCTCAAACCCCGGCGGTGGCGGCACAATGGAATAACAATGTGCAGGCATTGGTTGAGGGAAGCGGCTTCGGAATCCCCGCTAACAACAGTTCTGATCCGCGGCATGGCACAAACTCGGGTGTGGAATATACAGCAGGTGCAGGCGGCAAGATCTCGCAATGGCCTGATCAGCTTGGCCTGGCAGCAACATTTGACCCGGCTGTTGTACAGCAATTTGGGTCAATAGCTGCCAAGGAATATAGGGCATTGGGCATTTCCACTGCATTATCCCCGCAAATTGACCTGGGTTCAGAGCCGCGATGGGCACGGATAAACGGTACTTTCGGCGAAGATCCGCAGCTTGACGCTGATATGGCCCGTGCTTATGTGGATGGTTTTCAAACCTCTGCAGGCAACAGCGAAATTGCCGGTGGCTGGGGTTACAACAGCGTAAATGCCATGATGAAGCACTGGCCCGGCGGTGGCCCTGAAGAAGGCGGCCGGGATGCTCACTTTGCCTATGGAAAATTTGCCGTATACCCTGGCAATTACTTTGATGAACACCTCGTATCGTTTGTTGATGGTGCTTTAAAGCTATCAGGCAAAACAAAAATGGCCTCGGCAGTGATGCCGTATTATACCATCTCCTACAACAGGGATAAGAATGGTGAGAATGGTGGAAATAGTTATAGTAAATATCTGATAACTGATCTGCTCCGCAAAAAATACAGCTTCGATGGCGTGGTGTGTACCGACTGGCTGGTTACTGCCGACGAAGGTAAAACGCCGGATGTTTTCGCCGGAAAATCATGGGGGATGGAAACCAAAACAGTTGCCGAACGGCATTATAAAATTTTGATGGCCGGGGTCGATCAGTTTGGCGGCAATAACGTAGCAGGCCCGGTAATTGAAGCCTACAACATGGGGGCTAAAGAACATGGTGAGGCTTTTATGCGCGCGCGATTTGAGCAGTCGGCAGTGAGATTGCTACGTAATATTTTCAGGGTGGGGCTTTTTGAAAATCCTTATTTAAATATCGAAACCTCCAAACAAACGGTAGGTAACCCTGAGTTTATGACAGCCGGGTATAATGCGCAGCTAAAGTCTATTGTGCTGCTGAAGAATAATGCCAATGTGCTTCCGCTGCAAAAGGGAAAAACGGTGTACCTGCCTAAAAAATATAGCCCGTCTGTAAAAGGTTTTTTTGGTTCGCCATCAAAAGAGAAATTTGAAGATGCGGTTGGTGCTGAGCTGATGAAGAAATATTATAATGTTACCGATGACCCTGCCAAAGCCGATTGTGCCATAGTATTTGTAAGCAGCCCGAGCGGTGGCGTCGGCTATGATGCCGACGATGTGAAAAAAGGTGGCAGCGGCTATGTGCCCATTACCCTGCAATACGGTGCTTACACCGCCACCGATGCCCGGGAACATAGCATTGCTGCAGGTGACCCGGCCGAACCTACTGTAAAAGACAGGACTTACAAAGGTAAAAGCATAACCGCAGCCAATGTTACTGACCTTAAAACGATTGAAGATACCAGGGCTGCTATGAAAGGCAAACCGGTTATTGTAGTGATAACGCTCTCAAAACCGGCTATACCTGCCGAGTTTGAAAAAGATGCTAATGCAATTGTTGCCAGCTTTGGCGTACAAAACCAGGCTATCCTGGACATTTTATCCGGGGCAGCTGAACCATCGGGTTTATTGCCTTTCCAGATGCCTGCCAATATGCAGACAGTTGAGCTGCAAAACGAGGATATTCCGCATGACATGCTTTGCTATACCGATGCCGACGGTCATATTTATGATTTTGGATTCGGGATGAATTGGAAAGGGGTAATTAATGATGCCCGCACCGCAAAATATGCAAACCGGGTTGTAAAACCAGCCATCAGCATAAAAGGAAATATGGTTACCATTACCTGCCCGACTGCTGATACTAAAGTTTATTATACCACCAATGGCGCCACACCTGCTTTTGTTGAAGAAAATGAATATTCAAAACCATTTGCTATAAGCAAGGGTTTAACTATAAAAGCTATAGCAAAAGTTTATGGGGTTGATAATAGTGGCATGGTGGTATATAAGGTGAAGAAATAATATCGAATAATGTTTCATCACGCGCAAATCTGACGATGGTATAATTTATCCTATCTTTAGTTTTAAAAACCCTATTCAATCATGATCAAGCAAATAAAAATTTTCATCATCTTATTATTATTGCCGGCCGCTTTGTGGGCACAAACAGAACCAATGGTTATCCCGCTTTGGACCAAAGGTGCACCGGGTTTTGAAAACCGCCGTAACGAACCTGAGCAGGCAAAAGATTATTGGGTGAAAAATATCCATAATCCATCACTTACGGTATTTTTACCGCCAAGGGATAAGGCTACAGGTGCTGCGGTGATTGTTTGTCCGGGTGGTGGTCACAGGTTGTTGGTATATACTGCCGAGGGTGTTGACCCCGCTAAATTTTTAAATAATTTAGGTGTAGCCGTATTTGTGCTGAAATATCGTTTGGGCCGCGATACGCTTTCTCCCTATAAAATTGATGTACATGCTAAGCAGGACGGGTTCAGGGCTATGCGGCTTGTCCGCAGCAGGGCAGCTGAATTTGGGATTGATACCAACCGGATTGGCCTGATGGGCTTTTCGGCAGGTGGTGAGGTGGTTGATATGGTAGCTTTTGATAAGGGTAAAGGTGATCCAAAATCAGCTGACCCTATCGATCGCCAAAGCTCGAAGCCTGCTTTCGTGATCCAGATCTATCCGGGGCCGCTTTATATTCCGGACGTTATTCCGGCTGATGCACCACCGGCATTCTTGCTGGCCGCCAATGACGATCCTTGCTGTTCCATATCAGTAATGCAGCTGCTGCAACGCTATCGCGATGCCAAAGTACCTGTAGAAGCGCATTTGTTTACCCAGGGTGCGCATGGCTTTAACATGGGGCAACGGTCAAAACTTAAATCAATAAATACATGGCCACAGCGCCTGGCTGATTGGCTGTCTGATAATAATGTTTTGCAACCGGTGAGCAATGTCAGGCCGAAAGTGATGCATTAGAGGCCCCCTAACCCCCTAAAGGGCGAACGTTTTTTGGTAAGTAATTTTAGGTTTTTAATTCCGACATCGAAATTCCGACATCCGAAATCTTTTTGTTACTCCCAGGTAATTTTCAGCAATAAGTAAACCTTATGGCTTATAAAAGTGTTACCTTGTTATAAACCCCAAAACATCATGGCAAATTTCCAGGAGATAATAGCATCAGATAAACCTGTATTGGTTGATTTTTCAGCAGAGTGGTGCGGACCGTGTAAGATGATGCCGCCCATATTAAAGCAGGTAAAGGATGCTTTAGGCGATAAGGTGACTATTATAAAAATAGATATCGACAAAAATCCGGCAGCGGCGAATGCCTATAGGGTGCAAAGCGTACCTACCCTTATGATATTTAAAAATAGCGAAACCAAATGGCGCCAAAGCGGCGTAGTACAGGCCGGGCAATTGCAGCAGGTTATACAGCAGTTTGTTTAATACTTTGCGTCCTTGCGAGGAACGAAGCAAACATTGCGAAGGACAATCAAGAATTTAATGATTGTGGTGACCGATTAGCTTTAAGCCAATTGGTCACCATAAACCTTTTCTTATGGATTAGCATGTGCAGAGTTTGCTTCGTTCCTCGCAATGACGATATTTTTTCAACACCTACACATTCCCCATTTGCGGATCACTAAAGCTTGGTTTCCCGGTTTCAACCCTGCCGGCGTACCTTTTTTCAAAGGTTTGTACTCCATTAACTTTAACGCTGAAATCATACCAGCCATGGCTGTTGATCAGGTTAAGCATTACTGTTGATGAACCGGCTGGCTTAACCGTTACTACGTGGTTATTGGTTTTATAAGCATGATCGGCAATCGTAATGGTTTGTTGATGGCTACCCAAATTATTCAGGTTCAGCTCAATATTACCGGTAAGTTTTTTTCTGTCTATATGGTTGGGCTGGTATTCGCATACAACATCTAATGCCGGATCATTGGCGCTGCCCTTAAACTCGCGGAAAAAGCCGTTTGGCCCATATACCCGCAGGTGGTAATGGCTGTTTTCAAAGTCACTTAAAGGCCATTCATCTGTTAAAGTATCGCCTGCTTTTGCGGTGTACGCCCATGTGCGCAGATCTTCAGTAAGATATTTTCCAGGTGCATAAACATTAAATGGTGAACCCGATGCCGAACTGCCAAAAACTTTATCGCTTGCCGTAAACTTTAACCCGAATGATTTTTTATCCGCACTTAATTTGCCATCGGCATAAAGCTGGTAGGGCAGGGCGCATGATGGCTTGATGCCTTTTTCCTGCTTCGGCATGTACGGCGATGTATAAGGAGCTTTATTAATTAAAGCTATCTCATCGGCAGTAAGCAATTTATAATTATCAGGCAGCTTTTTAAACTGCGCTTTGTGGATACTCTCTACAAATTCGTCTTTCGGTAAAAACTCCGGTTTAGGGATAACCTCACCATTATAAGGGCGGAATACCGAGGTAAGATCACCGCAAACGGTACGGCGCCAGTCGCTGATGTTTGATTCCTGGATTTTTTTACCTGTTTTTTTGCTCAGGAATGTTTCTAAAAACTGTAACGTTGAAGTATGATCAAACACTTCGGAGTTTACCCAGCCGCCTTTACTCCATGGTGATGCAATCACAAGCGGCACGCGGAAGCCTAAACCTATGGAATTTTCCTTATCATATTTCTCAGGAAAATCCTTCCGGGCAAGTTCTTGTTCAAGTGTTACAAATTCAACACGGGTATCAATCCCGTCAGATACCTTGCCTGTTCCTGTTTTATGCGAATGCGGAGCAGTAAATGGCGGCACATGGTCAAAGTAGCCATCGTTTTCGTCATAGGCCAATATAAAGATAGTTTTTTTCCAAACCTCGGGATTTTGGGTAAGGATATCCATCACTTCTGATACATACCATGCCCCAAACCATGCTGCGCTTGGGTGATCGGAAAAATTCTCAGGAGCCGTTACCCATGATACGGTTGGCAACTTGCCGGTTTTTACATCCTCTCTAAATTGGTGCAGCACATCGCCTTTTGGCACTTTCAGCTCGCGCGTGGTACCGTCGTCTGTATATTTTAAGTCGACGAGGGTGCGGTAATCCTGGTCGTTTTTATTATTGCTGAATGCTTTGTTATGCAGGCTTTTTTCCTTGTCTGACAGCTTATCAAACATACCCTGCTTATAAACTTCACGTTCTTTATTAACCGATTCCAGGTAGCTTTTCATCTCCCTTAATTGTTTTTTAAGGTGACTGATATGTGCATCACCGGCAGGCAAAGCATCTATCTTTTTTTGCAGCTCATCAATCTTAGCAGGCAGCTCGGCCGATCTTTTCTCCATAGCGATGATATGCGGCTCGTGCAAATGAATGTTGTATTGTGCAAAAAATTCCAGGGGATTATCCTGGAAGTTTGACAGCCATGGGTCTTCTTCGCCTTCAAAACCGGTATCTATGGCTACCTCGTTCTGGTAACAGTTCCATGAAATGCCGTTCTCTTCCAAACGCTCAGGAAAGGTTTTCCATTTAAGGGTGCCATAATCCATATCCTCGTTCCAAACGTGGGCGCGTGAGTTTTCATTTTGCTCTTCGCGGATGGTGCCACTCCAAAAATATAACCGGTTAGGGTTAGTACCTGTTAAGGCCGAGCAAAAGTTCTGGTCGCAAACGGTAAAAGCATCTGCCAAAGCATAGTAAAAAGGGATATCCTGGCGGGTATGGTAGCCCAGGGTAAGCGGCATATTTGCATATTCTTTGTTGCCGTTGCGCTTATTATCGAGCCACTTATCAAATTTGCCATCGTTACGGGCATTAACCTGGTTCCGCCATGAATGCGGGAGTGAGCTCATCCAGGTTGATTTTGTATTTTTTATATCTAAATGAAAAGGTGCGTAAGTTTCACCTTTTTTGTTGGATTGAAGCCATACTTTATTTTTGTTAGGGAGATCAATGGCACGCGGGTCATTATATCCCCTTACACCCTTAAGCGTACCGTAAACATGATCAAACGACCGGTTTTCCTGCATCAGGATAACAATATGCTCGGCATCAATGTAAGTGCTGCCAGGTGGCGGGTTAATGGCCATTGCCTTTTGAATTGAAGCCGGTATTAAACCCGATAAACCAGCCGCGCCTGTTAACATTGCAGCCTTTTTTATAAAATCTCTCCTGGTATCCATTTATTTGATGTAGGTATAAATATAATATCTTTAGTTTGCAGTTTTCGGTTGGCAGTGCGCAGTTCTAATTGATTAACTCCAAAAGTAACAACTCTTTTATTGTTATATTGTTAACTGTACTGCCCGATATAAATTGTGCCAACTGCTTACTGCCAACTGCCAACTTTCTTCAAAAAGTACTCCTCGCACAACCCAAAAGATAGCGTCATTCCGTTGCCGCCAACTCCGTTTATTACGGTTACGCCGGGTGCGATATCAACAATCAGTTCGGTTGCGCCATTGGTCATTTTGGGGTAGATGCCGTGCCATGACTGCAGTAATTTCCAGTCCTTAAAAGTGGCAAAAGTTTGTAAGTAGGAAGTTATCATATCATTAATAAATTCCTTGTCGAAAGGGTCATGAACCAGGCCATATTCGTGCGAATCGCCGATGGTTAGCTCGCCGCTGCCGTTTTGCGATACCATTACATGAATGCCCCATTTCAGATATTCGGCATATTGTTCCTCGTAACGTTTCCGTAAAGCAGGCAATGATGCCGCAGCCTGGAAGCCAGGGTAATGGATCATGGATAAGCCGCCGCATAATGACGGGCCAATTCGCCATTCGTCTGGTTGGGTAACCAGTCGCATCATTTGCAGCTTGCATTTAGTTATTTGTGTTTCTGAAAATAAATCAGGGTACAGCGTTTCAAAATCAGCCCCGCTGCAAACAAAAATCTCATCGGCTTCCCAGGTGCGGTTGCCTGAAATAACTTTTGGATGATCTATCTGGCTGATGGCAGTGTTCCAGTAAAACTCCACATTATATTTTTCAGCAAGGTATTTAGCCACCTGCCCTACAGCAACTCTTGATTCTACTATCATTTCCTCGCCGCTCCATAAGGCTCCTTTTAAGCCATTCGGATTCACTGCCGGCGATTTTTGCAAAGCTTGCTTTGGCGATAATAAACTGCAGTCGCGGAAATGCTGGTTAATCTCCACGTATTCAGCTATTACCTGCAATTCATCATCATGATAAGCCAGGTGCATTGATCCAACCTCATCATGCCAGATCCTGGCTTCTGTACAAATTTCTTTCCAGATACTGCGCGACAGCATTGCCCGTTCAAACAGGGGACCGGTTGCCTGTCCAATTGGCCAGATCATCCCAAAATTACGGATGGATGCACCTACGGCACGCTCGTTACGCTCAAATATGGTTACTTTATAACCTCTGAGGGCAAGCGCCCTCGCGGTAGCAAGTCCTACAATACCAGCCCCTATAATTATTGCCGAGCCCCCCGACCCCCTGAAGGGGGAGTTTGTTGAAGATGTTTGTTTCATACAGGTTGTATGTTTAGTTCTCGTGGTGATTTTTCGCCTTTATTGCCTTTGCGGGCGCTTTGTAAAAAGTATAAAAGTGATAAAATTGCGCATACACCGCCAATAACTGCTACAAATACAACTCCTTCCTTAAAAAAATCAGCCCAGCTTATGTTTGGCCGGCCAATCTCTTTTATAAGCAGCAGGCTTACACTGCCCAGGTAACCTATTGAATCGGCAACGTATATCAGGAAACCAACATTACTTTTATAGTGAAAGGTGGCTATCATCCGCTCAAAAAATATGGCGTTGTAAGGTATGTAGCCCAGGTATAAGCCAAGGCCTGTCATAGTCATCCAGGCGGTGGGGCTTATTATATTTAAAGAAAATAAAATGGTTGATGCACCAATTAATACGCAGCCTCCAATAATCATTAGATGGATTATACTGAATGCCCGCAGGTTTTTTCGGATCAGGATCATCAGGCTGATGGCTATCAATACAATTACAGATATTTTTGTATTTGTAGTGGTGTAAATCATAGTGCCTTTTATGCCCAAACTAGCCCAAATTTCCGGCTCGAAATTATCGCGCACGTCGCGCATAACAGTTAGCAGTACATATATGATAAGGGTTAGGATGATGCCCGGTAAAAAGCGCTTTAAAAACTGCCTGCGTTCCTCAGCATTCATGGGTTTGCGTTTGGTACGCAGCTTAATATCTTCTGCAGTTGGCGGGGGAACAACCTCGAGAAAAAGCACAAATAATACCAGCGGAATTGCGAAAATAGCCCCCATTAAGAACGGCATCTGGAAGTCGTTTATAGGCAAAACCTGCAGCAGGGTACGTCCTATTGTTTTTACAAAGCCCGATGCAAATATCAGGCTGACTGACAGCACCGCAGCCATAAACTCGGTTGAGCGTCGGCCTTCCAAATAGCCGAACACCAGTCCCCATATTAACCCCAAAGGAAAACCGTTTATAAACAGGAAAATAATGTTATAGGGAGCCGGTACTAATGCGAAGCCTAACAAGGCCAGCCATGCAATTCCTATCAGCATTAAAATGGTTACCCCGCGTTTGGCGCCATTTATTTCGGAAATAAAACGAATGCCATAAAACTTGCTCAGGGCGTAGCCCATTATCTGTGCAATAACCAGCCAAACCTTATAGTCGACATGAAAATACTGCTGACCTGTGAACGTGCCGGCGGCAAAAGCTTTACGGAACGCATACATAGAGGTATAAGCCCCGAAGGCTGCAACACCCGCTGTTACCGATAAAAGCGCATAAGGCCATTTGGCAACTTTTATACGCAGGCGATCCATAACTTGCATAGCTATTTGCTTATGATGTTAATTACCTGTGCAATATCGTCAATAATATGTGTAGGATTATATGGCTCAAGCTCCTGGCGGGTAAAAATGCCGGTGGTTACGCCAATTACATATTTACAGCCCGCATTTTGGCCCTCGCGCACATCAACTTCAGTATCGCCAACCTTGGCAACCTCCCTTGGCCTGTCAATCTTACCGTCGATCATCATTTTCTGGATCATGTAAGGGTGCGGCCTGCCCAGCTCTACTTCGTCCGAACCAACAACATGGTCTATCAATTCTTTTTCAACCCATTTCAGGCGGTGAACTATAGTATCGGCGATATCACGTGAGAAGCCCGTATTTATACCTACTTGTATGCCTTGTGCTCTCAATGCCGCAAAAGTTTCCTCAACGTTTGGCAGCGGTTCAATGCCGGGTGCTGTTTTATAATGAGCTATCATTTGCTGTACAAACTCCTTATGGATCTTGCTTACCAGCTCCGTAGTTATTTTGGCATCGTTATGCTCATGCAGGCGCAGGATCTGCTTTATGGCAAGATTTTTTTCATATCCCATAAGGGGATTTATCAGGTCGAGAGGGACTTCATAACCTGATTTTAATAAAGCCTCCCGGAAAGCCTTGCTTACGTCATGGTCATCTTTAACCGTTGTGCCGGCTATATCAAACACTACTAATTTTATTGACATAATTGTCTATGGATTGTTGAGCAATACTAAACTTAGTTTATTAATAGCAAACTAATTTTGTGTTAAGGTTGTGTTATGGATTAGTTGATTGAGTTAGAATGAGTTGATTAGGTTGAATAAGTTGCTGCCGGAATTAACTTAATCAACTCAATCTAACCTAATCAACCCAATCAACTCACTTCCCCTTCTCCTCAAAAAAATAAATAACAAGCATGCTGGCAGTTGTGGTGCCAAGGTTTTTTGGAGTATGAGGGATTCGACCGTCAAATAACATGGAATCGCCCTGGCTTAAGATTATCTTTTCCTCGTTAAACTGGTATTCTATCTCGCCGGATAACACGTACTTGTATTCAAAGGCATCGGTTTCAACCAAAGGGCGGGTAGCGCCAGGCTCAAGCTCAAGAATAACAATATCAATGGTGCCTGGATTGATGGATTTTGTAAAGATCCGCTGGTAATGAAAACCCAATGCATGTTCTTTTTCAAAATGCTCGTAATCGGTTTTTCTTTTTACCAGGATAGGAAGATCATCACTTTTTGAGCGGATGTCTTTAAAAAACTCATTAAGATCAATTTCAAGCGCCTTGATGATTTCTATCAATACCATTAATGACGGTATGGTACGGCTGTTCTCAATCTGTGATATTAGTCCTTTACTAACGTTGGCCCTTATAGCAAGTTCATGTACTGTTATGTTTTTTTCCCGTCTTCGGTCTTTAATCCGGTTACTTATCTGGATCAGAATGTCGTCTTCCATTAATATTTAAAAGGTTTGAGGCACAAAGTAACTAATAAACCAAACGCCCGGAAATAATATTTATGTTAAGAAAAGTTAAACTAAGATTTTTAGGATTAAAAGATTATAAGATAATTTTTTGTCTGAATCAGAATTTAAAAATTACCAGGATGAGATCCAATAACGCAATCAAATTTACATTCTGCGAATTCTCAAATCCTGTAAACGGCGTAGCCTTCTTGAACGCCTTAGAAAACAAACAAGAGGTGAAAAATTCTGATTCAGACAATAGTTGCGACATTAATGCACCCTTAACACAATCATAATATTCGTTTGTTTAATTTGCACTCAAAAATTACCCAAATGAGATCCGCAGCTAACAATCACAAGGCAATAGTGAACAAAGTTTTTTCATTGTATGAAAAATATGGTGATGAGGATTATATAGGCGAGCCGGTTTCGCAACTGGAGCATATGTCGCAGGCGGCAGCGCTTGCCGAAGAAGAGGGTTATGATGATGAAGTGATTCTTGCCGCATTTTTTCATGATATAGGCCATTTATGTGCAGAAGAAGGAGAAGCGGAAAGTATGGATGGGATGGGTAATGTAGACCATGAAAAGCTTGGCGCTGATTATTTGTTGGAACGCGGCTTTTCAGAAAGGCTGGCCAATTTGGTGCAGGGCCATGTACTGGCAAAAAGATACCTCACTTACAAGCAGCCCGAATATTATAGCAAGCTTTCTGATGCAAGCAAGGTAACACTGGAGTTCCAGGGCGGCAGAATGAGCAAAGAGGAAGCTGATGAATTTGAACTGAACCCTGAAGCCGATTTAATAATCCGTTTACGCTACTGGGACGATATGGCAAAAGAAACGAATGTGCCCGTTAATAATGTAGCCCATTTGAAAGAGCTTGCATTGGCACACCTGGATAGGGGTTAGAAATTGGTTGAATAGAGATTAGAGACCGGAGATTAGTTTTTATAATTTTCAGTCAATTGCACACTTAGCATGCGGCGCAGGGTCCTTTTTCAAAGAGACCCCGCGGAAACTGGCACGGCGGAAAACCTTCGCCTTTTACCTTTCAGCTTTAACCTCTCCCCTCCAATATTAAAATATTGTAAGCAATAAGTAACGCCCCTGTTACAGAAATCTACCCGCTTAACATTTTCCTCATCTATTATTAAATATTGCTTAATACTAATTTAGTTTACCAATAATAAACAAAGTTTAGTATTGCTGCATGAAAACTTCCTTCCCATCACTATTAAAAATTAACAGATGAAACAGATTTACATGCAACTAAAGACCGTAATAACGGTATTGTTATTCTGTCTTGCCCCGATAATTTTATTCGGGCAATCAAAGATCGGCGGTACTGTAACCGATGACAAAAAACAGCCTTTACCAGGCGTGAGCGTTATGCTTAAAGGTACCACAAAAGGCACAGTAACAGATCTTAACGGTCGCTTTTTATTTACCGTTGAAAAAGGCCAGGTGCTTGTTTTTAAATTCCTGGGATTTGTAACACGGGAAATTACTATAGGCGATCAAAGCAACTACAATGTATCAATGGCTGATGATGCCAAAGTACTAAATGAAGTTGTGGTAACGGCCTTAGGTGTTAAAAAGGAAACACGCCGCGTAGGTTATGCTATTCAAACCGTAAACGGCGATGCCTTAACTACTGCCCGCGACCCTAATCCTATTAACGGCTTAATTGGTAAGGTAGCCGGTTTACAGGTAGGCGCCACATCAGAAATTTTGGGAAGTCCTAAAGTAACTATCCGTGGCAACGAAGTCTCGTTATATGTTATTGACGGATTGCCTTTTAACTCAGATACTTTTGACTTGAGCCCTGATGACATTGAGAGCTATACCGTGCTTAAAGGGCCGGCTGCTGCTGCATTATATGGTAGTCGCGCACAATTTGGCGCCATTTTGATAACCACTAAAAAAGGTGATAAAAATAAAAAGGGGTTATCTGTCGAAATAAACAGTAGCACCGTGATCAATAAAGGATTTCTTGCATTTCCGCGAATACAAAATTCATTCGGGCCGGGTGAAAATACCTTTTATCAATTTGTTGATGGTAAAGGTGGTGCACCGGGTGGTGTGGATAGTGATTATGATGTTTGGGGGCCATATTTTGCTGGCCAGCTTATCCCTCAATATGACAGCCCGGTTGTTAATGGTGTACGCCAGGGAACTCCATGGACTGCAAGAGGTGCAAATAACCTGGCTAATTTTTTACAAACCGGTTATCAAACCAATAACAACGTTGCCTTAACAGCAAATGGGGATAATTATAATATTAGGTTTTCCGCTTCGCAGGAACATCAAAAAAGTTATATCCCATCTCAATACCTTGATATAGCAAATGCAAACATTTATGCATCGTATAATGCATCCCCGCGGTTAAAATTTGAAGCAAGTGTTGATTTTAACAGGCAAAGCACTAATGATTTTCCGGACGTTCAGTACGGCCCGAATAGTATCATCTACAACATGGCCATCTGGACAGGAGCTGACTGGGATGTAAATGCTCCTGATATTAAAGCTATCTGGCAGCCGGGTAAAACTAATATTCAGTCGCAGTTTGCTGAGTATACCCGTTACCATAATCCTTATTTATTAACTAAAATATGGACAAGGGGACATTACAAAAATGATATTTATGGTTATTTGTCTGCTAACTACAAAGTTGATAACCACGTTAATATATCTTTAAAAAACCAGATTGACACTTACAACCTACTGCGTACGGAGGATATGCCTTTTTCTGCTCACCCTTACGGGCGTGAAGGAAACCAGGGTGACTATCGAGAAGACAGGCGCGACCTGTTTGACAACAATACCTTGTTAACGGTAAATTTCGATTACACCATAAAGCATTTTCTAAATTTATCCGGTTTGGTGGGTAGTAACCTGCGTAGTTTTAAATATAACTCCAGCTGGGTTTCAACTGATTACCTGAACGTGCCAAATGTTTATGCCTTCAGTAATTCACGTAATGCTTTACAGGCAACCAGCTTTAATTCAGCACAGATCCAGTTAAGTGAATTTGCATCGTTAGATGCATCGTTTGGCAAGTATGCAACTTTGTCAGCGACCATCCGTAATGAATATTCATCATCATTCCAGCAGCCAACCACTTATTTATATCCAAGTGCCTCACTAGCTACAGTGATCTCGGATTATATTAGAATGCCGGAGTTTATATCTTTCCTGAAAGCAAGATTTTCATATGCCAATATTCGCAGTGATGCCACCAGCCCTACTATAGGCCCCGCACCTTTTAGTTCAATAACAGCCTTTGGAGGAAGTACCGGTGCTTCACTTTTTAATAACCCACTGGGTTACGGAACCACTTATAATTCTCCTTATAATGGCCCTACATATGCACTTAATACCTCTTATTCTACGGCAAAGCCATACAATAGCCAAACCGCTGGTTATGGGCCTAACAGCTTGTATGCAAACGGCATTAAAACATCAACACGCGTAAATTACGAAGAAGGCTTTGATATTAAATTCCTTCAAAACCGTTTGGGATTAAGCGGTACTGCGTTCCAGTATGTAGACGGGCCGCAGATATTGGCTAATGCTATTTCAACGGCAACCGGGTATACTACAGAATACATAAATGCTTTAAAAACAAAAACCACCGGTTATGAACTTTCATTAACCGGTACCCCAATAAAGGACCTTGGCGGTTTTGGATGGGATGTTTTGGTTAACTTATCTACCTACAAACAAATTTTTGCTGAATTGCCAGCTGGCCAATCAACTTACAACACTTATTTTAAGAAAGGTGACCGTACCGATATATTTTACGGTTCGGCCTTTGTAAGGACACCTGAAGGAGTGATCATCAACGGAGCGAATGGCGAACCGTTAAAAAATAGCTTTCCTTCTGTGTTAGGGCACCTTAATGCTGACTACAACTGGTCTATCTATAATAAAGTTCACTACAAAAGCGTGAGCTTAAGTTTTCAGTTTGATGGTGCAGTAGGCGGGGTTACTTCAGATTATGTTCATAACAAAACAGTTCGTGGTGGTAGTAATGCCTTAACAGCTGAAGGCGCTTTGGGCGCTGCCCGTTACCAGGACTGGTTAAACTTTGGTAAAACAGGTTATACCGGTAGTTATGTAGGCAAGGGTGTAGTAATATCAAATGGCGTTGCCCCTAACTATGACTCAAAAACCGGTGCTGTATTAAATTACAGTGCGTTGCAATATTCGCCTAATACATCAAAAGCCTTTGTACAGGAGTACGCCAGTGAATATTATAATTTTACTGAAGCTAACCTAATGAGCAAAACCTATGCAAAATTACGCGAAGTAACAGTAAGCTATGATGTGCCTAAAAAATGGCTGCAGAATACCTTCATTGAAAAAGCGTCAGCATCGATTTATGGCCGTAACCTGCTTTACTTCTACAAGAATCCGGAATTTAAGGATGTTGATTTAGATCAGTATGCCAACTCTGCTACCACCAGTACAGGCTTGCAGTCACCATCAGTGCGCAGCTACGGGTTGAATATTAAACTATCATTCTAATTAAAATAAGATAATGATCATGAAAAAGATATTAAAAATTTATTTACTGCCGGTACTTATGGTATTGACGGTAAGCAGCTGTAAAAAGACTTTTGAGGACAGGGCTATAAACCATAATGTGCCAACCAGTGTACCGGCATCGTTACTATTAAATGGGGTGTTAAATAGTATGGTTGATTTCCCTGATGGTTCTTCAGAAATATACGATCAGTATTACATTTATAACTATAATTATTATGGTGATAATACTTATGATTTGGGTTCAGGAGACAATTATTACCTTACGCTGAAAAATGTACTTCTTATGGAGCAACAGGCAGTAGTTGCAGGCTCTCCGGCTGTTAATCCGTACAGTGCAATCGGTAAATTCTTCAGGGCTTATTTCTTTAGTAAAATGAGTTTGGAAGAAGGGGATATCCCAATGACACAAGCTTTACAAGGACTTGCTAACCTTAAACCTGTTTATGATAGCCAAAAAGCAGTAATGGTACAATCATTAGCCTGGTTAGAAAGTGCAAACGCCGATCTTGCATCATTGATCACCACAGGCAGTAATACATTGACCGGGGACATATTTTTTGGTGGCGATTTAACTAAATGGCAAAAAGTTGTGAACGCTTACAGGATAAGGTTGTTAACAGAACTGAGTAAAAAAACTTCTGAAACAGATTTAAACGTGCCGGCACAATTTGCAGCCATAATTGCCAATCCTGCAAAATATCCGCTGATGGCCAGTTCCGATGATAACCTGCAATATACATTTGTTGCACCTACCAATTATTATCCGCAAAATCCTGATAACTTTGGTCAAAATGGCTCAAGGCAAAACTCTTCTCAAACATATATTAAATTATTAACTTCTTTTAAAGATCCAAGGGTTTATGTTACAGCTGAGCCTGCGCGTTATTTAGTTGATACTAAAAAGCAGAGCCCAACAGATTTTGCTTCATTTGTAGGTGCAGACCCTGGTTTAGACCTTGGAGTAATGTATAATAATGCCGGATTGCAATTTTATTCATTCATTAACCGCAAACGTTATTATTCAACCTATACCGGCGAGCCAAGTATTCAAATTGGTTACCCTGAATTGATGTTTAATATTGCAGAAGGTATTAACCGTGGCTGGGCTCCGGGAAATGCGGAAACTTACTATACCGCAGGTATCCAGGCATCAATGGCTTATTATGGTATCCCGGTTACAGGATCATTCACCGCTTATTTTTACCGTCCTGGTTCATCCAGTACAACCAATATCGCCAATTATGATACCTATGCTATTAATACAAACTGGAATACTTATTATACACAATCAGCTGTAAAATATGCCGGTGGTGCAACTGGCTTAACACAAATCCTGCAGTAAAGATATCTTGCACTATTCCGCCATTCAGGTTTAGAGTCATACTTTACTTATCGCAGAACAGGGGTGCCAAACTTTACTACTGGTCCTGGTACCAGCAACGGGCAGCGGATAGCTTTACGTTTTCAGTACCCATCGTCAGAGCGTACCGCAAATGCTGCCAATTACAATACTGCGCTTGCAAGCCAGTATGGTGGCAACGATGATATTAATGGTGTAATGTGGATCCTTAAATAATAATACTTTCTACAGGAAGCCATCCGCCAAAACCGGGTGGCTTCTTTATTTTATAATATTAATGAGCTTACTTTATACGTAATGCTTTTATTGCAAAAAGTAAATAAAATCCATAATAATTGATAGCGATGAAAGATAAATTTTTTTCTGTAGCAGCATTTTTATTTATAGTTGCTTCCTCTGTATGTGCTCAAAAACGAGCAACGATTCTGGAAGTTCCGGGTGTGAGCGAATATTGTAAAATTGATCAACACAGGGTCTCTGTATTACCCAGCGGCCGTTTTGTAACGCCAGCGGGACAAATAGTACGCATCACCCATGATCCCTTCGGGCTTTCCATCTCTCCCGATGGAAAAAAAGCAATTACACTGCATAATGGGGTAATTACTTTAATAGATCTTGCATCAATGGATGCCTTAAGGGTTCCCTCGTACGATAAAACAATAATTTCACCCATTAAAGATGGTTCATTTTTAGGAGTTGCTTTTGCACCGGATTCAAAAACCGTGTACCTGAGCGGGGGAGATAACGGAGCTATAATTGTATATGATACCGAAACGTTGAAACGGGTAGACTCCTTATCGCTAAATGGCAAAGTGGATGGAGTAAATTATGAAGATAGTTTTACCTCAGACCTGCTGCTGAATGATGCAAATAATGAGCTACTGGTTTTGGACAGGGGGAATTTCAGGATGGTTCGTATTGACCTGGCAACTAAAACCATTACAGCGTCGATCCCTTCGGGAAGGCAGCCATTTGGCCTGGCCCTTAGTCCGGATAAAAAGACCGCATTTGTGGCCAATGTTGGGATGTATTCATACCCGCTGATAAAGGGAGCAACCCCCAAAAATGTTGACTCTATAATGATCACCCATCATCCTTATGGCAACAACACTAAAGAATCAATAGAAGGAACAGTTGTAGAAGGCCGGCAAATTCCGGGCGTTGGTAGTCCGTTATCGCCTGAGGCTATGAGCGTTTTTACTATTGACCTTGCATCCAACCGCATCATTAATAAATTTAAAACAGGCCACCAGGTAGGGCAAATGATTGAAGGGGCCGAGGTTGTTGGCGGAGCTAGTCCAAATTCAATAGCCGTAGGCAGCAGGTATGCTTATGTTACAAATGCTACTAATGACAATATTTCAATAATCGACTATAAAAATCATCAATTGCTGGGTGACATACCTATTACAACAGATAAAAGAGTTGATCATTATCGCGGCCTGCTTCCATTTGGAATTTGCTTAAGCAAGGATGAAAAAACACTATATGTAGCTTTGCTTGGTTTTAATGCGGTAGCGGTTATTGATGTACCTTCAAAAACTACCCTGGGCCTTATCCCTACAGGCTGGGGTCCGTCAAGGGTTAAGTTATCTGCCAATGAAAAAGAACTTTATATAACATCATGCAGGGGGCTGGGTGCGGGTCCGAACGGCGGGGCCGGGTTTATTAAACCACCACAGGGAACTTATATTGGTGATATACAACTGGGCCTGTTTCAAAAACTTCTTGTGCCTGATATTGAAAAGCTGAAAAATTATACCAGTCAGGTTATCAGTAATACTTTTTTAAGTAAAACTGTTACTGTTGACCCAACCAATCCCTTACCGGCGCTGCCGGGGCTAACGCCAACCCCAATTAAGTACATTGTTTATATAACAAAGGAAAACCGTACTTATGATGAGGTAATGGGGCAGCTAAAAAATGCGAACGGAGACAGCACACTTGCCCGGTTCGGCGTAAATTGTGAGTATACCCTGCCCGATGCCTTAAAAACTCAATTGCCGAATCTTAAGGTAGCCCCAAATCATCTAAAAGCAGCGCAGCAGTTTGCTTTTTCTGATAATTACTATTGCGATAGCGATGCCTCAATACATGGCCATCACTGGATGCTTGGCGTTATTCCGAATGAATGGGTTGAAGCAAATTCAAACGTAAGCAAAACAGCCAAAATATTTTCAACCGCACCGGGAAGGCGCTTTCCGGGATCAACGGGAAGCATGGATCCTGAAGACTATGCTGAACGTGGCGGATTATGGGAAGCTTTGGACCGCAAAGGAGTTGAATTTTACAATTTTGGCGAGGGAAATGAAACCGCCCACAATCGCGAAGAATGGCAGGATACTGCAACAGGTTCAGGCCATGTGGTAATGGTACCTATGCAAAAGGCATTATTCAACCGAACCAGCCATAATTATGCCGGCTTTAATACCAATATCCCTGATCAGTTCAGGATGGATCAGTTTGAGGGTGAATTTACCAAGATGTGGATTAAAGGCAGGAAAAAAATGCCTGCTTTAATAACCATGCAAGTACCCAATGATCATACTGCTGATGTAAGGCCGGAAGACGGGTATCCGTATAAACAATCTTTTGTTGCTGATAATGACCTTGCCGTAGGGCGCATATTGCATTTTTTGTCGCGCACCAAATACTGGAAAAATATGCTGGTTATTATTACTGAGGACGATCCCCAGGGCGGCGTTGACCATCTTGATGCCCACAGGTCAATACTTATGCTGGCGGGGCCATATGTTAAAAAAGGATATGTGAGCCATACGCATGCAAATTTTGGAGCGATCATTAAAACCATTTATAACATACTGGATGTTCCCTATGTAAATCAATATGATGCTACGGGTACTTTATTACAGGATTTTTTTACATCCAAACCTGATTATACACCCTATACCTTAATTAAAAGCGATACCAGGATCTTTGACCCGCAAAAGGCAATGTTGAGATATAATAAAACCATTGACTGGCGAAAAATTGAAAAAGGCCCTGATATGGATGATGAAGAACATGAAAGAAATGAACGCAAGCGCCTGGATAAGGGCGATAAGGATTAATAACATCTAATTTATAATAACTAAATATGAAATTCATATGTTTAGCAGCCACTCTGCTACTACTAATACCAATAACAAATTACGCTCAAAACCCCGTACCAAAAGCAAGGCATAAATATATTGTTGTTGCTCACCGGGGCGATCATACCGTTTATCCTGAAAATACCCTGGAAGGTTATGCCGCAACTATTAAGGATGGTGCCGATTACATTGAGATAGACTTACGCACCACCAGCGATGGAAAACTCATCAGCATGCACGATGCCAGCATAAACCGGATGACCGATAGCAAAGGATTGATCAAAGATCTTACCGTGCAGCAGGTAGCGGAGCTTAAAGTAAGGGTTAAAAGCAAGCCTGATACGGCTACTTACCGGATCCCCACTTTTGAACAGATCCTGGAGCTTTGCAAGGATAAAATTTATATTTATATAGATTTTAAGGAAGCCGATGCAACAGCTACCCTGAACCTGCTAAAACAATACCATATGGAAAAACAGGTGTTGGTTTACATTAACAAGGCTTCGCAGATTACCGACTGGCGTAAAACCGACCCAGCCATGCCCCTGATGTTGAGTATGCCAGATAGTATAAAAGATCCCGTGGCCATGAAAAAGTTTATTGATGCATACCACCCGGATGTGCTCGACGGAAATTATAATACCTATAACAGTGATATGCTGGCGTTTGCTGCATCCCTTAATTTACCCGTTTGGCCCGATGCTCAGGGGCCGCTGGAAGGGCCGCTGGTTTGGGATAAGGCAATTGCCCTTGGTTTAAAGGGTTTGCAAACAGATAACCCGCCGGCTTTAATAAAATATTTAGAAGAGAAGGGGTTGAGGTAAGATTGGGGTGTATTTATTGGGGGCTTATAAATTTTTTTAAGAGTTCATATTTTATGTGACGTTAGCGCGTATTTTCCGGTAGTTTGAAAACTAATTACCCTGATAAATGTTATTGCTTTATATAAAACATATTCTTATTTTTATATAGCGATACAAAAGGCCGTTTAACTCATTAACTCCATTTTGTATCATAACAATTTATAATCTTAAAACCGGAGGTTATTTATGAACGTGGTTCACCGAATTGAAAGTTGGGGAGACAGCCATCACCCAAAGTTCCTCGACATTGTCCGCATTGCGCTTGGTGCTTTTTTATTATGGAAGGGTATTGCCTTTATGAACAACACCGAGTATCTGAAACAATTGATAACAGACCAGAACGTTGTTGATGTTTCACCGGGACTTTTAATGTCGCTGGTTTATTATGTAACCTTTGCACACATGGTAGGCGGCATATTGATAGGCGTGGGGATCTTAACCAGGTTTGGCTGTATTATTCAAATCCCAATAGTACTTGGCGCCGTATTTTTAACCGGTATTTTCAATGACCCTATTAATGCAATGGTATGGCCGTCCATTGCTGCATTGGCCGCCCTGATAATGTTTTTAATTTTAGGTTCGGGGCCGTTGTCGTTAGATAAGTATTTAGCTGAACAATAGTAATAAGTTTGCAGTTTTCAGTATGCAGTTGGCAGTTTTGGTTACACGGTTTAAATTTTTACTGCCCACTGAAAACTGCCTACTGCCAACTAATATTCAGCCATTTCATCATCTACATAACACCATAACCAGCGTTCGCCGGGCTCAGACGAGATCACTACCGGATGACCGGCTGCTGCTGCATGTTTACTGGCATGCTGACCAGGCGAGCTATCACAGCAAAGGGTAACCCCGCAGGTTTGGCAGGTACGCAGGTGCATCCAGGTACCACCCACTTTTATACATTCCTCGCATACATATTCTTTAGCATGCTTTAGGGTTTTAATAGCAGCCAGGTGCTCACATACTTCGTCTTCCATGGTGATAATTTACTTTTATAACTTTTTCAACAACATTCCAGCCAAAACCTACACCTCAGCTAAATACTTATGTACAAAGCTGATGGCCATTGAGCCTTCTCCAACAGCGGATGCAACCCGGTTCATGGCGCCTGCACGTACATCGCCGGCCGCAAAAATGCCGTTGCAACTGGTTTCAAGCAAAAATGGATCGCGTTTTTGTTTCCATATTTTTGGGAATTCATCATAACGCCTTAGCTCACGCCCTGTTTCAATAAAACCTTTTTCATCTTTAAGAATATCAAGTTTTAGCCAGTCGGTATAAGGTTTGGCGCCAATAAAGATGTAAAGGGCAGCCGCAATATTGGTGACAGTTTCCTTTGTTTTAACGTTGATAAGTGTTAGCTTTTCCAGGCAGTTATCGCCTGCAACTTCAATAATTTCAGTATCAGCCAAAACATGAATATTGGGCAGGTTAGCTATCTGCTGGATCAGGTAGGCCGACATGGTATAACTTAAACTATCCCTGCGAATAATGATATAAACGTTTTTGGCAAATTTTGACAGATAAACAGCCGCCTGCCCTGAGGAATTCCCCCCGCCTATAACATAAACTTCCTTTCCCTTGCAAGCCGATGCTTCGGTAGTTGCGGCGCCATAATAAATGCCGGCACCGGTGTAATTTTCAACACCTTTAACATCCAGCTTCCGGTAATCAACTCCAGTGGTTATTACAACAGTGCGGCTAACAATTTCCGGCCCGTCATCTAATATTATGGTTTTATAGCCGTCTTTTTGTTTAATATCGTTCACAGCCTGCGGTGATAAAAATTCCGCTCCAAGGCGCATGGCCTGGCTTATGGCGCGGCGCGTCAGATCGGCCCCGCTTAAGCCAGCCGGGAAACCCAGGTAGTTTTCAATGCGTGAGCTTGTGCCGGCCTGTCCGCCCGGCGCTTTACGCTCGATAAGCAAAGTTTTTAAGCCCTCAGAGGCACCATAAACCGCTGCTGCAAGCCCTGCAGGGCCTGCGCCAATGATCACTACATCATAAATATCATTAGTAATCTGCGGGTTAGCACCCACCTTTTCAGAAATTGACCTGATGGTAGGTTTGCATGAATAAGTGCCGTCATCAAAAACTACAACCGGCAATTGATCCATCGAAATATTGTTGAGATCAAGAACTTCTTTGGCATCCGGGTTTTTTTCAATGTCCAGCCATTTATAGGGGATCAGGTTGCTGGCCAAATAATCCTTTACTGTATGTGATTGCGGCGAAAACTGGTAGCCGACCACTTTTATGCCTTTAAAATCGGGGATATAACCACTTTGCCAATCATCAAGTAAATCATCTAAAACAGGGTAAAGCTTTTCAGACGGCGGGTCCCAGGGCTTCATCAGGTAATAATCAAGCTGAACATCATTTATGGCCTTTATAGCTGCTTCGGTATCAGAATAAGCAGTAAGCAAAACCCGCTTTGCCTTTGGGAATATTTTTATGGCCTTCTCTAAAAAGGCAACGCCTTCCATCTCTGGCATGCGCTGGTCGCACACAAACATGGCAACCACATCCGAACTGTTTTTTAGGTCGATAAGGCTTTCCATCGCTTCATTAGCCGACGTAGTATTAATAATCCTGTATTCCTTGCCGTACATCGATTTCAGATCTCGGGTTATTGCGCGTAACACCTGCGAATCATCATCTATTGAAAATATTATGGGTTTTTCCATGGTAAAAGGTGTATGGCGGTAAATTAATAATTTATTACAAAAGTAGTATAGTTAGCGCTGTGATTTGTATGTTTTTAAGCAAAAAAGAAGGACCTATCCAAATCCGTTTCGGAGAATTATCGCCTGTACAAATATTTTTCTTTCCTTCTATTAGTCTGCGGTAGATAGGGGGCAAGCTTATTTTTTATCATCCCTGTCCAATAAATCACATCAATCAAAACAGAACGCTCAGGTTAGTTTATAATTATTTATAGATTTGAAAACAGGAAAAGAACATCAGTTCACATACAACTGATCAATTATTCTAAATACAAAACCAATGGACCACATACTTGATAATCCTGCCTTTAATGCATTAAATACAGGAAATAAAAAAATAGCAAAAGGCAATGAACAGGCTAAATATTTCCCGCCGGCTGTTTCACCGTTCTCTGGCCTTGCTGAAAATACCCTGCATAACTTTAAAATATTGTATGATATAGCTCCAAATAACGTTGTATTTGGATTTATCAGCCCAACAGAAATAGAGATCCCGAAGCCATGGAAAGTTCTTCAGCGGATGGCGGTTTTGCAAATGGTATGTGAAACCGCTGCCAGGCAGGCAGAGGCAGATCAGCAGATTGTTCCCCTGGGTGAAGAACACATCCCAGCCATGCTCGCCTTAACCAAACTAACTAATCCCGGGCCGTTTGCTCAACGGACCATTGATTTTGGCCACTACAAGGGAATTTTTGACGGCGGTAAGTTAATAGCCATGGCCGGCCAGCGCTTAAACCCATTGCCATATGCCGAGGTTAGCGCAGTTTGCACACACCCGGATTATTTGGGCCGTGGTTATGCTGCACAACTGCTTTTAAACCACGTTCATCGCATCAAGGCGGCATCGGGCATCCCGTTTTTGCATGTACTATCATCAAATCTGCGGGCTATAAATCTTTACAAATCACTGGGTTTTGCAACCCGGAAGGAGATCTCCATTTATTTAATACAGAAAGAACAGGTCTGAGATTTAGCCGACCCCGGATATCGTTATTGCTATATTCTATTTCTCAGCGCTATCCTTCTTTACACTGTCCCCTTTGGTTCCGCCTGATCCGCTATTATCCATACCGGTAGCTTTAGCGGTATCAACTTTTGATGAATCTGCTGTTTTGCCGTACGTGCTTTTTACGGTATCAGCCTTTCCGCTTTGGGGCACGCGGTCGCCGCCGCAGGCGGCTATAAGGCATACGCTGCATGCCAGGGTTGTTATAATGAGTTTGCTTTTCATGCCGGTTAATATTGATGTGTTTATTAAACAGGCGCGGAGGTGTTTAGGTTTTTATAATTTTAAAAAGCACAGAATTCGTCGATTGTGGCTCTGTAACGTGTTAATAAATGTTAAAGATGTTGTATTCATTGTATTCTGCCCGGAATTTCATGTTAGCTACAGATTCTTAAAGTAAGATTGCCGATACTTAAAACACGGTATTACTTTACGATTTTCATTTTTATATGCCCAGTCCTCAAATTTTTAAAAAAAGCTGCAAACTAATGGGAAACCGCTTTGAACTAAGCGTGGTTGCCGAAAGCGGACAGTGGGCCAATGAAAAAATTGATGCAGGTATTGATGAAATTAAACGGATTGAACGCTTGCTTACCACCTTTAGCGATGACAGCGAAACCAACCATGTAAACAATAATGCAGGTATAAAGCCGGTTGCTGTAAGCAGGGAAACTTTTGAACTGGTAAAACGCTCCATAGTTATATCAAAAGTTACGCAGGGTGCCTTTGATATTACTTATGGCTCAATTGATAAGCGACTTTGGAACTTTGATCGACATATGACCTCCCTGCCTGATAAAGCCACCGCGAAAAAAATGGTGAGGCTTATCAACTACCGCAACATAAGTCTCGATGAAGAAAACTGTACGATTTTTTTGCGCGAAAGAGGCATGCGGATCGGGTTTGGAGGTATTGGTAAGGGATATGCAGCAGAAAGGGCCAAGCTTATAATGAAACAACTGGGAGTAACAAACGGGGTGGTAAATGCATCCGGCGATCTGAATACATGGGGGCTGCAGCCAGGCGGTAAAAAATGGACCATCGGCATTGCAAACCCCGATGCCTCAAACCAGGTGTTTTCCTATCTCACTATTTCTGATCTTGCTGTTGCGACCTCGGGCAATTATGAGAAGTTTATTATGGTAGACGGCAAAAGATTTTCGCACACCATCAACCCGCGTACAGGCCTGCCGGTAACCGGTATTAAAAGCGTTACCATTATTACCACCAATGCCGAAATTGCCGATGCAATGGCAACCCCGGTAACCATAATGGGCATTTACGCCGGTTTGGATCTGATTAACCAGATGAAGGACATTGAAGCTATAATTATTGATGACGATGACAAGCTTTATACATCAAAAAATATAAATATCACTTAATACCCCTAATTAATGACAAACCCATCCCTTAAACTAATGGCAGGCCTTCTGTTGATGGCTTCCATAACATCATGTGTGCATTTAAAAGAGTACCAAAAAAACAGGATCAATGACTCGGAAATGGCATTAAGTAACCGTAAAGTCGAGAAAAATGAAATGAATTTCCAGTCGTACCGGGAAAGTGCTTCAGGCGCTAATGCCGGGAAGACCGGCGGTGGCTGCGGCTGCAATTAATTACAATCATTTTTTAACCCTTACAGTACATGAAAAAAGTATATCTATCCGTATTCGGATTTGCGCTTATATGCCGTTTTAGTGCCCATGCGCAAACTAAAGAAGATACCAGCCGTAATAAAAAACCTTTTAGCTTATACCAACCGGCTACTGTTGACCCCCAACCCACAGAATATAATCCGCGTGCTTTACGGGTTGATGAAATTAATTTGGTTTCGAGTTATTACTGGCAAAATGGCAACCATTCGGCAATAACCGGGGGCATCGGCACCGAAAAAGTTACAGATATATCCAATGGGATAGATCTGAAGCTGGTATGGGTGGGCGACAATGAGAACAAAAACACAATTTCTATAGGTTTAGGCTACGATCATCATACTTCAGCATCCTCGGCCTTTGTTACTACAACCGGGCAGGGTAAGCAGGGTGGCACAAGGATCTATCCATCATTGGACTGGACCGTTGAAAATCCAAAAACCGGCAACACTTTTGGTTTAGGTGCTTACTATTCAGGCGAGTATAACTATAAATCGCTGGGTGCCGATGTGCATTTTTCACAAAAAACGGCCGATAAAAACGGCGAGTTTAGTTTTAAAGCGCAGGCATATATGGATCATGTAACAATGATCTATCCATCGGAGTTTATACCGGCAATAACGCCTGTTTCCAGCGGATCAACCTATATCACTACAGCCAGCGGCAATGTGGTGCTCAGTAATGGCAGTTCCGTTTCAACGCCAAGCCTGCCAACAAAACCAAGGGGCACTTATACCGCATCATTCGGTTATTCACAAATTATTAATTCCAGGTTCCAGGTAATGTTACTGGCCGATGTGGTTGCACAAAGCGGGTATTTAAGTCTGCCTTTTCACAGGGTATATTTTTCAAACCAAAAAGATACTATTGAAAAACTCCCGTCATCGCGTTTTAAGCTGCCCTTAGGCTTCAGGGCAAATTATTTTTTGGGTGATAATATTATTTTGCGGTCATATTATCGCTACTATATGGATAACTGGGGCAGTAAGTCAAACACGGCAAATCTCGAAATTACCTATAAGGTTTCGCCATTTTTATCCATCTCACCGTTCTACAGGTATTATACGCAGTCGGCTGCTAAATATTTTGCACCTTACGAAGCGCATAGCTCAACAGACGAATATTATACCAGCAATTACGAATATGCAAAGTTTGACAGCCAGTTTTTTGGAGCAGGTTTCCGCATAGCTCCGCCAAAAGGAGTTTTTGGCTGGCAAAACCTCCACGAACTGGAGCTTAGGTATGGACATTACTCACAAACCACCAGTTTAGTGTCTGATGTGATTTCATTAAACCTGGGTTTTAAATAGCGGGAGTATTTAGCGTTTATATTTGATGCGGTCCGGAATAAAGAGGTAAAAAATAGCATGATATTGTATATCATACTGGTATTTACCTTTTTTTATTGCCGTTGTATCTGCATTAAAAATCCGGACTTAAGCTAAACTTAATACCATAAGGCGCAACTCCCGGATGGTCGAGATAATTATACCTTTTGACCACATCTATCCGTAAAATTTTAAAGATATTGCCTATGCCGGCTCCCGCTTCAATATAGGGCACATTTCCTAACGCATAAGTGCCGTTTGCACCATTTGTACCTGAAGGGAATTTATATAAGTTTTTTGAGTAAAAAGGATTGTTTTCGTTGCGCAGGCCGCCATATAAAATTTTAAGTGAAAGATATTCCCTTAATTTTAAATGTTCTATTAGCGGGATCTTATTCAGAAAAAAACCATTAAAGCTTTGTGTAAGGTTTAAACCAACGTAATGATCACTCACAAACTCCAGGTAGTCCATCTTATTGTATAAATCAGGATCATAGCGGATAGATTGATTAGCTGCACTTATATTCAGCAGCGGGAACGGAACCTTCCCGCTTAAATAACCGCCCATCAATGTAATATCTGAATAGCCTAACTGCGAAAAGTAAAAACGCTTATAAATATTTGCACCAATATTGGTATAGGCATATGATCCGTTTAAGAACCCGGTAAAGCCATGGTTTACCTGCAGATCAAAAATTGGATATTTACTATAAATGGTATGACGTTCCTGGGTTCCCTGTAAAATTTGTTCGTGCGGGGCATACCTTAAATGCAAGTCAATTTCACTGGTGGTTAAATTATGTACTATAGTATTGTTGGCATCATTAAGCTGGTAAACCAATTTGGCGGCGGGCTGCTGATTCCAGTTTTTAAAGGCAATGTTGTATGAAAAATGATTTTCAAAGTCCTTTACATATTCAAGCCTGAAGATTTGGCTATAAAGCCAGTAATCGGTTTTGCCTGTTTGGAATGACGACAGTGCAGCTTGCCTGTTATTAATAGAAAAGCTATGTCCCGGTACATCAACATCAGACAAGTAACTAACTTTAAAATAATCATTTGGGAAACGATAAGGCGGTGTTTTGTTTAATGAAAAATAAGTGATCAGATCATACTTTATTTGCTTGTCCGTTGTTCCGTAACCGGTATAACCCTCCAGGTAAATGGATTGATTGAATTTCGGTGTCGTCCTTCCGCCTATCTGAAAGCGAAGGCCTTCCTGGCTGTTAAAAGAGAAAAACTGCCCAATCGGACCTACTTGCACAGGTCCAAAATCGCCATAGCCACCTGTAAGGGTGGATGCTATCCACATTGTCCGCTTAAAGGAGGGCATTTGCTCTAATTTACTGATCTTGCCATAGATCTGTGCTTGCTGCCCGCTAAGGGTATCAGTCCGGTGACTAGCCCAATAGCCGGTATCAGCCTCACTAGCGTTTTCTGCAATTTGTAAACTTTTACCCTGGTAAAATGCTTCTGGCTGTGGTGTGTTTAATTTATAGTTCGAATAAAAGACCGTTCGTTCGCCAATAACACCCAGGCCCTTGGTTTTTGAAATTCCAAAATCAGCTGTTACATCGCTTTTGTTGAGGTAATAACGCCCGCCGGGATCGTGTACGAAATCAAGACGGATCTTCAGGCTGCGCATAAAATTAATGTTGATCTGCTTATTTACATTCAGTTCGCATGCTGCAACAGCATAATGGCCGTCCATGGTAACCAGTAATTTTCCTTCAAATAGCAGATCGCCTTTGTTACGGGGCGTAAAACTAACTTCAACCAACTTTCCATTTGCCGTTTTTATGGTGTCGGTAATAAAAAACTTATAAAAATCAGGGGCATGGTTAGCAATCGGGCTCAGGAACTGGTTTGTAATGATGAAAATATTGTTTGAATAAATATCCAGGTTATTCCCGTAAAGTCGGTTCAAATAAACATCCAAACCAGCTGTATCCACAAATTTGATGATATTGATCTGCTTTTGCGCGTTCAATACCTGGATAGATTTGGAAGGATCTTTCCGGTAGTAGTTTTGAGATAGCTTTTCACTGAAATAAACCGGGAGCGATGTTTGCGCCTGCCCGTTTATCTTCAACGTGGTATCAAGCATAAATTTATACTTGCTGAAAAAATGGCCGTTAATAAACTTTTGCGACAGGTTAAAAAAAGATAAGCCTATCCGCTCGTATTGGTCATATTGAAGGTAATCTGAGCTTTCCATCCGGTTCTCATCCTTATGGTTAATGATCTGCTGGATAAGTGATACCGCAGGATTTCCCTTGTTCCGGTATCGTTTGCTTTTTCCCGAGGTAACTGAAACTTCTTTTATCTGGGTCTGACTGCTGTGAAGGCGGACGTTCAGCTCATTTACCTGCCCTGGTATAATGATTTTGGTGATGGTTAGGTAGCCGACGCGCGAAAATGTTACACGATTAAAGAAGCCCTGGGCGCTTAAAGTAAAATTCCCCAGCTTATCGGTGTTGGTGCCAAAATTACTGCCGCTAAAGCTGACGCTGGTAAGAGGAAGCGGAATGCCACTAACTGCATCAGTAACCCGGCCGTTAACCTGGGTAACTAGACGGGCCTGATCTTTCTTTTTAAGGCTATCTGTTTGCTGGGCAGCAACATTTAACGAAGCCAGAATCAAGCCAAAACAAGCTGATTGTTTTAATAGGTTACCGTTTAAAAACTTTAATAATTGAAAATTTCTCTTCCGTTGAAAAGTTAATGCGACTATAAAATTCCAAAAAATCAGTAACAAGTTATATGTAGAATTAATATTAAAAACGAACTAAAGAAACGTATTTATGACGCCATAAAGTATTAAAAAGGGGATATTAATTAAATGTAAAGATAAACTTTGATTCTGTATTGTTTTTGAAGTTGCACATAAATAAAAGCCCGTACTGAAGTTTGTTCCATGTGAACGGTGCGCACGATTGAAACATTTGGAACAAAATTTCACCCGTTGGAACAGCATGGAACAAGTGGAACGCCCGCAATAGTTAAAGGAATTTATCTAAACGAAAATTTGAGACAAGTATGGACGGTTAACCGCGAAGCAGGTCGTAAACCGGCGGCTCTCTGACGATGCGTGGGAGAGTAACATTTTATCACAATAAAGTATACAAGCTGCCATTGTTGCTTGCACGCGTTTATAATTGTTTATTATTTTATAATAAAAACCAAGCCATGAAACGCAATTACCTATTGATAGCTTGCACAGCTATTTTAATATCAGCTTGTAAAAAAGACTCCGTTCCAGATTTCAAGATGCCGGAAAATGCAGATCAGCCGCTGGCTGTTACTGTTGCTGCGGTTCAACCGTTAGTCGTTACAACCATAGCAGGGTTAGCGCGTTCGGTTGGTTATGTTGACGGGGTTGGCAACGGCGCAAGGTTTGCTTATCCCGATGGTATTGATGTTACGGATGACGGCACCATTTATATTGCGGATACTTTTAATAACGCAATCCGTAAAATATCCCCTTCCTATGTGGTGTCAACTGTAAAGATCCCTAAAAGCACCGACGGACAAACTTTGAGGTTCCCGCACCGGCTAAGAGTGATGAAGGATGGAACTATAAATATTTTAACTGTAAACTCTTATTTGCTTCCAAACCACAAAGTATGGATCTTAAAACCTGATGGCAAGGTTTTAACAGCCGATTTTAAACCCGGCTACCGGACATATAATGCCCTGGAACGGGATCCGTATACCGATTATTTATGGATAGGCGGAAATATGAATGCAAATGACGGCACCATAAAGGATGAGTTTGGGGTATTTGAAAAATTTATTATTAAAAATAAACTTATCGGAACTGATAATACCTACTTGCCACGCAAGTCCCTGTTGGCCGAAGATGCCCTGGCAATCAAAAGTACGCTTATATCATCAACCAGGACCTTTTTTTGCGGCTATAACAACATAAAGTACCTGGTGTTTGGCGGCAAACATATTTATAAATTAACATCATCAGGCCAATTTAGCGTGATTTTCAAGGATCTGGATTTTACAAATATCAGGTGCCTTGTTGTTACAAAAGATAGCCGTACAATTTATGTTGCCGATAACGGCCGGATAAAAAGCATCTTCAACAATAAGCTAACCTACCTGGCAGGTCCGCAGCCACCACATGACGGCGGCGACGGGACAGGCAGCAGCGCCGATGTGGATGCCGACCAGCTGGCGCTTGCCAATGACGAAAGCGCACTGTATTTCACTGACAGGAGTGGGATAATAAGAAAGATCACATTAAGGTGATGGAAACAATTCACGCGGAGGCAGAGATACGCAACTTCTTTAGTCCGGCACTGCATGCCCGCGCCAGGATGGGTAGTGTATGGTTGAAATTGAGTTTTCGTCTACCGTCAGCAGATAAGCTTCGGCAAAAATCTGTCAACACTGATGGCCTTAAGCGCGGGCAAGGGGCATAGGAAATTTTTCCATAGAAGGTCTGAAACAGAAAGGGTATCCCGGCAAAAATATTCCAGCCCGTGGTTTTTTCGCGGTTGTTTATTTTTTAAGGTGCTCAAGAGGGCTATGCCGTTTGACGGATTTGTGCGTGAAAGGCCCTGTGCGCAAAGAAGCATTTCTGCTGACTTGATGTTATTCGTATGCTGTTTGTTTTTTAAGGCACTCATTATCTCGCTATTGCTCGGTCTTTGGTCCTTTTTGTATCAAGACAAAAAGGACTAGCCTCCGCGGCAATTGAGCGGGAGAGTCATTAAGTGTTTGCACAAAATAAATTTCGGAGCAATCCGCGTTTGAATGAAGCTTTTGCATTTGAGAATCAGCCGTACGCTAATTACAGCAGATGGCACGCCACAGGCCTCGTGTTTGGTTGGTGACAACACCACAAAAGTAAATGGCGTTACCAATGATAGTGCAGACACACTATTCGCTTAAATGCCTGAGATATTTAGTTAAGGATTTTTCTTCCCTCCTTATGTGCAGCAAATGGAGGGCAGGTCGAGCGAAGCGTCGACAGGGTGGGTAAACCTACGTGCGGTACTCACGCAAATGCACTCGCGCAATATCAGCTTATAGACTCACCCCGCCCCGACGCTTCGCTGGATTAACCCAGCGCGGCAGTACGGCCAACTCTCCCATCGTCTACGTCGGCCGACCGCTCTATCGCCTTACTATGATTGAAAAAAATCGGGTAATGAAAGTAGAATATCTTCATAAAATGTTCGTTTTCGAAATGCGTTAATTTATTTCAAACTTGCTCATTTAAAATCATAACTTTTTAAGTTTCAAACAATTGTGCAATAAATTGGGAAGTGTTGTGCATTGTGTAAAAGTTAAAAATCAACTAAATTTTACATAATGGTTAATCTTTTTAAACGAATTGTAAAAGAATGGTTAAACTACATTTTACATAAATACAGATCCAGTCCAACTACTGTAGCAGGCCCCAATAACAACAATACTTCTGGTATGAACAAATTTTGTATTTTTAAGGCATGGGCCGTAATTATAAGTTTCACAATTTGCCAAAATTTATCACCATTGCTATAATGATTTTTAACTGTCATGCATCATTTTGCCAGTCGCGGTATAACCCTTCTGAGCTATTCCCGGCCCTCCCAATTTTCACACCTGGCAACCAATATCGTACAGCCACCGGCGAACCGGGGCCCGCATATTGGCAAAATCAGTCGGCTTATGTAATAGATGCAACCCTGGATGACAAGGAAAACCTGATAAAAGGAGTTGCAACCGTAACTTATACCAACAATAGTCCCAAAGCGCTTTCTTCTTTATGGATGCAACTGGATCAGAATGTTTATAAAAAAGATTCAAAAGGGATCCTGTCAGGATTATTTCTTTACAAAAATCCGGATGAAAAGGTAGCGGATGGTGGCTTTGAAATTGAAGGAATAAAGCTTGCTGATGATAAAGCTGGTGAAATAAAATATAATATTTATGATACCCGGATGGAACTGCGGCTGCCGGAACAGCTGAAAAGCGGGCAAAAGTTAACCTTCCGCATTCAGTATCAATACCGCTTCCCGGTAAATTATAAAAATGCCGATTTCCAGGTGAACAGAACAGATCTGTTGCCCACAAAAAACGGCAATATCTATGCGGTGGCGCAATGGTACCCAAGGATGTATGTATTAGACGATGTGGAAGGCTGGAACACGCTGCCCTACCTGGGCAATGGAGAATTTTATCTCGACTTTGGTAATTTCCGGGTGAACATTACGCTTCCTTCATCCTACATTGTCGAAGCATCCGGTGACCTGCTGAATCCCGAAGACGTATTAACCCCGGTTCAGCTTAAACGCTGGCAGGCTGCAAAAGAAGGTACGGAACGTGTGTTCATCAGGTCGGCAAAAGAGGTTGGGGAATCTTCTTCCAGGCCATCATCCGATACCTGCACCTGGAAATTCCGGATGGATAATACCCGTGATTTTGCATGGACAGCCTCCAAATCATTCATCTGGGAAGCTTTAAGCTTTAAACTTTTTAACGGAAAGCGTGTTATGGGCAGTTCCCTGTACCCCACAGAATCTGCAAAAAAGAATAGCTGGCTGCGGTCATCGGAATATATCAAATTTACCCTGCTGTATTTTTCTGAAAAGTGGCACGAATATCCTTTTAACAAAGCGGTTAATGTGGCATCAAACCTGGATGGCATGGAATACCCCGGCATGGTTTTTTGTTCGGCAAAAGATACCGGGAATATGTACTGGGCGGTAGTTAATCACGAATTGGGGCATAACTGGTTCCCGATGACCGTTGGCAGCAATGAGCGCAAATATGCATGGATGGATGAAGGGTTTAACCTTTTTATGGATAATATGGCCACCAAAGCGTTTAATAAAGGCGAGTTTATTGGGTATGCAGAAATTGACAGTCCGCGGATGGCGCTGTTTGCAGATAAATTACTGCCCATCCTCAGTCGCCCGGATGCCATACCGGGCAACCAGGTATACACTATTCAATACCAGAAAGTGGCTTATTTGTTGACCCTGTTACGCACCCAAATCCTCGGGCCCGACCGGTTTGACCGCGCTTTCAGAAAATATATCAGCGACTGGGCATTCAAGCATCCCACTCCCTGGGATTTTTTCAGAAGTATGGACAGTTCCACAGGTGAGGACCTCACGTGGTTTTGGAAATCCATGTTTTTAGAAAATTTCAAGCTCGATCAAAGGATCGCAAAGGTAGAGGCCGGGGCTAATAACAAAACACTGATCACTATTGAAAATATGGAAAGAGCTGCTATGCCGCTGGTAGTTGAAATAACTTATAAAAACGGCGCAAAGGAGCGGCGGGATTTCCCGGTAGAAATCTGGGAGTACAGCAGTTTATACATTTTTGCTGCCGCTAAAAATGAAGCCGTTGCCAAAGTGGTTATTGACCCTGAGCAGGTTTATCCAGATATGAACATTGGGAATAATGTTTATGAGGTGAGATGATGGGGAATTGGGATTTATATAGAGTTAGCCGCTGTCGCTGCCATCACGCAGATCTTAATAGCGTTGATTATCAATTGCAATTGCATCCATCTCAGACTTTCGTCAATAAAAAGACTGCTTTGGATTTATAATCAACACATGGAGGGAAATCTTTTATCTAAAAAGCAATATCACTCAATGAGTGGTATTGCTTTTTACCACCATGCATCGCAAACGACACTATCAACAAACTATCTATATTCCCAACTCCCATAATATTCCCCCAACCCTCCAAAAAATCCCCCATCAAATACATTATCCTAATAGTTAAATAATATTAACCATTTCACCATCCAAAACTCTAAATTTCAGCAAAAAACACACCCTCCCATATAATAATATTACCTTAAACGCAGCATATTAACTGAATAATAAATATTTTAATCAATAAATTATATGTAAAGTATTATTGAGAGATATAAAATATGTATATTTAGTTACCCCAAAGCTAAAACGCACTACCAGCTTATTAATATTTTCAAAATGTTTGGATAATTTTAATTGATTAGCCTATGAAATCGTTTATCTTGACTATTTCGCTACTTCATTTTATCACTTTCTTTGCATTGGCGCAGGATAAAAAAACCGAAGCCGACGATCATTATAAAAAGCTGGAAGAAAAATATAAACGGTTAAAAGATTCTTTAGCCTTAACGCCATTTATACCGGCGGTTTCATCGGTAATTATAAATTATCAGCAAATAGAAGTTAACTTTTTTACCTCGCTTATCTCCACAAACAAATACCGGGATGACCACGGCCAGCTGCTTGATATAAATGCACGCCAAACCTATTTGTATAACACTGTGCAGGTAAATTACGGCGTATCTAAAAATGCCCGGTTCAATGTTGGCTTAAACATAAATTCAATTTTTGGCCGCATTGACCAGGACAGGAACAGTTCGCCATTTAAAGTATTTGGTTCAGATGCAACGGGTAATAGCAGGTATGCAAGGGCCATAACTTCCATTGGTCCCCGCGTAGGGTGGCGGCCCTTTAAAAACAATTATAATTTTACAGTACAAAGCAGCTTTAGCTTTCCTGCCTTTGTAAGTACGGAGGACGAGAATATTTTAGGGCGAAGGCAAATTTATTTCCTGGCCCAGTTTTTATATAATCAGCCGCTAAGCAAGCGCCTGTTCCTTTTTTCGCAGCTGAGCACCCAGTATGGTTTTGAGCGGGATAATGCGCCTGCCGTATTTTACACGCCCGTATCGGTTTACCTGAGTTACCTTATTCCCCGTAAAACCATACTTTTTGCCTTATTTAATTATGTGCCCGTATTTACCAAAAATGACAGCTGGACCTATAACCGGTATATCACCCAGGTAGGCGGCGGGGTGCAGTACCAAATTTCACGGCATTTTTTAATTAATACTTACTATGCCGCCAATATTAAAGGAAAAAACTACCCTGATTTTGACAGTTATAATATCAGTTTGCGCTATATAAGTTTAAAGCATTAACTATTTCTCACATACTAAAGTAGGATCATCTTTCTGTCTGTCAAACGTACAGGTATGCACGGTGCCATCTTTTGACGAGATCAAAACCATCTCCAGCACACACGGATTATTAAACTTTGATGAAAACTGGCCCGCAAGTACTTCGTTGGTAGTATGATTAACAATTTCAACATAATTGATAAAATTATAGTTCGACGCTTTATTGAAATCATACTCATACCTGCCGGTAATATTAAAATTGCCGGTTCCTGTTGGGTCTGAACCTGGATCAACAAGCGTTCTGCCGTTCGGGGGATCAACCTGTGAAAATAAGCCGCAGCTCCATTGATTGGATATGGAAGGAATATAATTTGGCGGCGGAATAGTTACAATAGACCAGTTGATGTCGGCAGGGGCAGGCGGCGGCCCCAGGATTTGAAAACTAATGGAGGTGGTGCCTTTTACTGTTCTTATTTTAATGGTAACTGCTCCTGAGGGTAAATTTTTAGGGACAGTTGTTGTAACAACCTTTTGGTTATTGGTATAAACCACAGCATCTTTATCATTAAAAGTTAAACTAATAACTCCCGAAAGGTTATCGCCATAAATTAAAAGTGGATAATCAGTGTAATTTGCAGCAGGTAAAACCTTGCTTAGCGTAGGGGGGAGCGGGTCAATATGATCGGGGTTTTTAATTACCGAAAATTGCAATTGATTGGAGGTGCCCCCGCTTGTATGTACCGCAATATTATTTAAACCGGCAGTAGCCCCATTTGGAACCACGCTAATTACTGATGAATTTGTGGCCTGTACTATTTTTGATGAGATCCCATTGAATGTGATGCCGTCAGCATTTTGAAGATTGGAACCATTTACCTGTACCGGGTCGCCAACAATACCATTAACAGGGTCGACTGAAGTAAGGGTAGGGGCGGGAATAGTTTCTTTTGTCTTGGTTTTACCACAATGGATCTGGATAAATATTAAAGATAGAAATAGCAATACCAGGCCGGTTGTTTTTATCGATACCTTCATGATAATTTAGTTTAAAACAAATGTTTAACACAAAAAACAATAAAGTACGTGGTAGGTAAGTGTTTTTAAATTTAAAGTTAAATATATTAAAAAGCAAAATTTATATTTTAATAATATATTATAATAATTATAACCTTTTTAAGAGCCGTTTTAAGGTGGATTTACCGGGCCAGGTCATTTAAAACAAACTGCGACCGTTTATCTAATTCCTGCAGTCGTCGTTCCAATTGCAGCACCGCAGCTTCTATCTCGTGAATAATGATCTCTTTAAAAGCTTTTTTCTGTGAGCCTTTAACATTGCCCCTGTTATACTCATTAATGTCCCTTATTTTCAAGTTCAGGGTAAAAATATTAGCGCTGTGCAATTCGCCCAATGCGTAGTTCAATAGATCTCTTACTTCAGTTGCTTTAGTTTCATTCCATAGGTCGTGAACCTTTTTCTCGTAATCGCTATGCTGTTTATTTATATCTTCAAAAGCGGCATTATAACTTGTAACGGCATCAGCTAAAATTTGGAAAGCCTGGGGATCATCAAATGCATGCATCGCACTAAACTTAAAAGCGTCTTTTAGGTCCTTTGCTTCATTGGTATAGTTATTAATGGCCGATGCCAGTACGGGGTAAAAATCCGTTCTTTTGCTGTCCAAATCAATTTCATCTTTCAGGTCGGCAAGTTTAATGTCGCTCATTTTTTGTATCTCAGCCCTAAAAGCATTCAGTGTTTTTTCTATCCCATCCTGTTTAACCCCAAGCTGGGTTAACCTGTCTTTTAATTGATTGTTGCTTCGTGCAACGGCTTTGGTCAGGATGTCCTTAGGCGAATCGCCAATGTAGAATTCAATTTCCTCGTTTGCGCTTTTTGGAACTTTTGCTTTTCCGCCCACCGGGTAAATAATAGACCAATCGCTTTTAACCAGCTCCAAAACCACCACATTGGTAGTGTCCTTAATGGCAATTGTAAATATTCCATCAGTACCAGTTGTTCCGCTTCCCTCATTTACCAGCCTTACCGGTGCATTGGGCAAAGGCTTATTATTGCCATCAAAAAAGATCACCCTGCCCTTAAAATTTCGCTGGCAAAAGCCGGAATAAACAGGCAGCGCAAAGAGAATGATCAGCCCCAGCTTTAAAAGGTTTTTCATTATAAATTCAATTAAGGTTTTAATGATAACTTTAAGTTAATGGGCGTGCTTGCCGAAATGGTTACTCCTTCATTAAATAATATGGTCCCGTTAACCAGTACTTTCAGGGGCACTTGTTCTCCGGGCGGCAATGGCACATTTAAAACAAAATCGCCATTATCATTGGTATAACAAGTTGCCAGTCCGCTTCCGAAATTTAAAAAGGCATGCTTAACCGGCGCGTTTTTTTCATTAGTAATTGATCCTCTCAGTTGAGTGTTTAATGATTGTTTTGTCCTGGCGATATTAATATCAACATAATCTTCATTTTTTGAGATCAGCACCGAATCAGGGCCAGCCAATTGATAGCTTGTAATGATAGGCTTTACCTTAACCTTTTTATTATTAAAAGCTGCGGGGATGTCATGGAAAGTTACTTCGCCATCGTGGATCTTAACGTTGATGGGGTTTTTCCCGACGTATAAAATAACCGTGCCTTCATTCAGCAGTTCTGATGGGTTATCCGTACGGATTATGCGCATCTTTAGGTCAAATTGCGTTTTTTTGTTAAGATTTGGCATAATAAAGCCTCCCCCAACAACCAGGGCAAATATTACGATAGGTCCGGATAAGTTTAATTGCCCATAGGGAAAGGTTTCATTTGATTTAAAGGAAGCGTATGATTTCATTGCCCCGGCCAAAAAAGCAGCCGAGCTAAATCCAAGCGGGATAAGAATAATATAATAGATATTGCCCGTTATTCCCAGGGCATCCAGTTGTTTGCCAAAAAATATTAACACCGATGAGGCCGCTATACACAACAGAAATGCAATTCCGCTGATCCATACCCAACTGATTTGCCGGGTAGACTTTAGGCGATCCGTTTCACCAGCTTTCATACCATCTTTAAATAACTATTAATTAATATAGATGAGCCGTAAATATTTTATTAAATATAATGAAATAATATTTTTTATAAAGAAGAAATCAAGGGTGCAATTCAAATCGTCGCTAACCTGATGGTTTTTGGCTAAAGGCCTTAACTCTTATTTTATCTTTACCCGCCCCATAAACGGGACGGCAATGATGTTGTCTGCTATTTTTTTCATTCATTGCCATTTGGCTTCAGCCTGCGAACGATGGGCTTAGCCTAATTACCCGGGTTTAAAATATCCGCATTAAGATAATCAGCATAATTGCTGCGGTTTAAATTTTTTGGATCGGCAGTTATTGGCACAGCAGCGCCTACATTAAAAAAGTTAATATATGCACCGAGGCCTGTTGTGTCCGTTTTAAATTTATTGATGAACCTGGTTATACCGTACGGACTAATTGAGCTCAAGCTAAGTTTTTTTTGCAGATCAAAGGTGTTGTTCCACTTGTTTGCGTTGTTGGTTAAATCAAAATAATAAGTTTTCTCATTAATCAGGTTGTTCGTTTTTTTGTCGATCTCAGCTATTTCAAACGATGGATTGTTGCCATAAACCGGGCTTACAGACGGTACCGTACGGATGTATGCAACAGGGCCGCCAGCATTATTTATCACCCTGAAATCATTCCGGTGAATATGGCTTGCAATTATTGTCCTGATGGTTGTTTTATTGCCAGTGCGTGCATACTTCGCAACAGTATCCACAAACATTTTTGAATATTCATCACGCCACATTTCATTACTGTCATGGATGTTTTTGCCCGGCGGAATATGCGAAAGGATCCACACATCATTTCTGTTTTTCACGGCTTTACGTAATTCGCGCCCCAGCCAGGCAAGCATTTCTTTAGCATCATTGTCAGGAAATGGTTTTACCAGGTTAGGGTTAAAGCCCACAAGGCTGCTATTAATAACGATGAATTTTAAATTGCGCGCATTTGCCGGATGATAGGTATAATATCCATTTCTTCTTAATGATGGGCCATAGGTATCTGTACCACCCTTTTCCCAGGCATCTGCAAACCTGTTGCGGAAAGCAGGGCTTTGTTTATGGTAATTTCCATTATCGGTATCATTATTTCCAAACAAAGGAATAATATGAGTATGCGGAAAATTAGCCCTGAATAGTTGGGCAAGAAACTTAATTGCATTTGTTTTCAAAAGATTTTTTGTACCGCTGGGCAAGGAGGCGACAGACGGCGGTTCAGCAGAGCCATGCCAGATAAAATCACCTGCCAATATGATAAAAGCGGGCGGGTGCTTGTCGTCAAATTGCATTTTCATGCCCTTCATGGCCGACATTAAAAGACCATAATTTGAATCGTGCCCGCTCATTGTTGAAAAATCATATTTCACTTTTGAACCTTTAAAGATCCCGTCCCACCTGTCGTAAGGAGTCTTTTTTAGCTGGCTAACCAAAGTTGTATCATAAAACGGGTTAAAATGAATATCCGAAACAATCAAACACCTGCCTGTCTGCTTATCTGCTGCAGCTTTTTGCCCGTTTCCGCTCAGCGGAATAAAAAAGCAAACCATAATAAATAAAACGTAGATAAAGCAAAGAGGATTTTTTAATATTTTCATGCCGGTAAGGCTTACGGTTAAATGAGAATGAATTCTTAAAATTAACATAGAAAATAGTATAATCCAACAGGTAGGCTTTTATTGTGCACTGGTTGTATAAATGTTTACAAAAACCTCCCCCAAAAACATCTTTCTGACTTCTTCTCAAAAAACCTTCTACCTTTCACCTTTTCTACTTATTATTGTACAATTGACAATTCCACGTACATTGCCTAAATAATTGTACCATGCCTAAGTATTGTTTAACGCTCGATTTAAAAAACGACCCTGCTTTAATTGCTGAGTACGAAAAGTATCACCAGCAGATCTGGCCGGAGATAAGGGAAAGTATTTTAAATTCGGGGATTGTGGGTATGGAGATCTACCGCTATGATACGCGCCTGTTTATGATCATGGAGGTTAACGAGAGCTTCAGCTTTGAGCGCAAGGGCGAAATGGATGCCGGCAACGCTAAAGTGCAGGAGTGGGAAAACTTAATGTGGAAATACCAGCAACCGCTAAAAAATACAGCCAAAGGGGAGAAGTGGGTGCTGATGAATAAGATTTTTGAACTGTAGAGAAGAGAGTCAGGAAATCAAGAATTAAGAATCAAGATATTAAAATTAAACCGACTTACATTTTCTATCTTGACTCCTGATTCCTGACTTCTTGAATCCACTAACCAACTATACAATAAACCTATGCTTAAGAAACTAAAACTACTCCTCTTGCTGGCCTTATTAGGCGGCTCACCTGTTTTCGCACAAAAACAGATCGGTAACGAAACAGATGCCCAAAAGCAAAAACGAATGGAATGGTGGACGGATGGCCGTTTCGGCATGTTCATTCACTGGGGTTTGTACTCCGGCGCTGCCCGGCACGAGTGGGTAAAGCATAATGAGAAGATTGACAATGCAGGTTATCAAAAGTATTTCGACCAGTTTAACCCCGATTACTTCGATCCTAAAAAATGGGCAAAAGCCGCCAAAGCTGCCGGGATGAAATATGCCGTGCTTACCACCAAGCACCACGAAGGTTTTTGCCTGTTCGACTCCAAATACACGGATTATAAAGCTCCCAACACCGCCGCTAAACGCGACTTGGTGCGCGAGTATGTGAACGCTTACCGCGCCGAAGGCCTGAAAGTCGGCTTTTACTATTCCCTGCTCGACTGGCACCACCCGGATTATACCATTGATGAGCATCACCCGCAGTCGCCGCTCGATAAAAGCGATGCTTCTTACACACAGCTGAACAAGGGCCGCGATATGGCCAAATACCGCCAGTATATCCGCAATCAGATCACCGAGCTGCTGACCAACTACGGCAAAATTGATATTTTATGGCTCGATTTTTCATTCCCGCAGAAAAACGGGCATGGCAAGGGCAAAGATGACTGGGGATCGGTTGAATTATTAAAGCTGATCCGGAAACTGCAGCCGGGCATTATTGTTGATAACCGCCTTAACCTGGAAGAATACAAAGACGGCGCTGATTTTGAAACTCCAGAACAGGTGAGCACCGCCGAGCTGGCAAAATACAGGGGCAAAACCTGGGAAACCTGCCAGACATTTTCAGGCTCATGGGGTTATTACCGCGATGAAAATACCTGGAAAACGCACCGTCAGCTGCTCGATCTGCTGATAACCTCGGTTAGCAATGGCGGCAACCTGATATTAAATGTTGGCCCCACCGCCCGCGGCGAGTTTGATTACCGGGCAACCAAAGCTTTGGATAGCCTTGCCACCTGGATGCATGCCAACAACCGCGCTATTTACAATTGTACCTATGCTCCGGATAGTTATAAGATCCCTGAAAATGATAAGTTAACTTATAATGCCAAAACTAGACGCCTGTATGTACATTTGTATAATTATCCGGCGGGCGGCACAGTAACTTTGCCGGGTTACGCGGGCAAAATAAAATATGCGGCGTTTTTAAATGATGCTTCGGAGCTGTTATACAAGCCATCGGCCACAAACCCGGATGATCTGGTGTTAACGCTTCCGGCTAAAAAGCCTGATTTTGAGATCCCGGTAGTTGAGCTAACACTTCAATAATGAATTAAAGAAAATGTCGACACAAAAACATAGCTATATCCGCATCCACCCAAAAGATAATGTATTGGTGGCTTTGCAAAACCTGGCGCAGGGCACAGAAATAAACTTTGAGGGCCAAACCTTTAAGTTAACTGAAAAGGTTGATGCAAAGCATAAATTCAGCATAAACGCACTGCAGCCCGAAGATGAGATCTTTATGTACGGGGTACTAGTGGGCAAGGCAATGCAGCCTATTCCGCAAGGCGGGCCGATCAGCACACAAACTGTTCACCATGCATCGGGCGAGTTTCACCTTGGCAAACGCAAGCTCGACTGGCATCAGCCGGATATCAGCAAGTACACAGGTAAAACGTTTAACGGTTACCACCGTGCAGATGGCTCGGTTGGTACCGGCAATTACTGGATTGTTGTGCCTCTGGTATTTTGCGAGAATCGCAATATTGATGTGTTGAAAGAAGCGCTGGTTGATAAGCTTGGCTACAAAAAAGCGAAAAGCTATGAGGGTGATGTCGACCAGCTGATCAGCCTTTACCAGGCGGGTAAGTCGGTTGAAGAGATCCTGAATGCAGATATCCAGGTTACGGCAGACAAAGCAAAATCAAACCGTTTTTTTAAAAATATTGACGGTATCAAATTCCTCACCCACGAAATGGGTTGTGGCTGTACCCGCAGTGACGCACAAACTTTGTGCGGAATAATAGCTGGTTACATTACGCACCCAAATGTAGCAGGTGCAACCATATTGAGCCTTGGCTGCCAAAATGCGCAGGTAAGCATTTTGCAACAGGAAATAAAGGTACGCGATGCCAATTTCAGTAAACCTTTAGTGATATTGGAACAGCAAAAAGTAGGCACTGAAAGCGATCTGTTAAAGCAGGCCCTTAAACAGACCTTTGCAGGGTTAATGCAGGCTAATCAAACAGAACGCACACCAGCACCGTTGTCAAAACTATGTATCGGGTTGGAGTGTGGTGGCTCTGACGGGTTTTCGGGGATCTCTGCAAACCCTGCATTGGGCTATGTAAGCGATCTGCTGGTAACTATGGGCGGGTCGGTAATATTATCCGAATTCCCGGAGCTTTGCGGTGTAGAACAGGAGCTAAGCGACCGTTGTGTGGATGAAGACAAAGCCAATTACTTTATGCAGCTGATGACCACTTATAATAAACGCGCGGAGGCAGATGGATCTGGCTTTTATGCCAACCCTTCGCCTGGCAATATTAGGGATGGGTTAATAACAGATGCCATAAAATCGGCAGGGGCGGCAAAAAAGGGCGGAACATCGCCGGTTGCTGATGTGCTTGATTATCCGGCTAAGGTATCCAAACCGGGCCTTAATCTTTTATGTACCCCCGGCAGCGATGTGGAAAGCACCACTGCCGAAGTAGGCGCAGGTGCAACTATTGTATTGTTTACCACCGGCCTTGGTACGCCGACCGGCAACCCGGTTACCCCGGTTGTTAAACTATCAACAAACACGGCTACCGCATTAAAAATGCCCGATATTATCGACATTAACTGCGGAACAATTATAGAAGGCGATGAAACCATCCAGCAAGCCGGTGAGCGGATCCTGGATTATGTGATCCAGGTTGCCAGCGGCGAGACTGAGCCCGCATCTGTAAGATTAGGGCAGGATGACTGGATCCCCTGGAAGCGGGGGATCTCGTTGTAAAATTACAGAAACGTAAAAGCTTGGCGCAGAGTTGACTCACCCGACGACTCCGCTAGCCAGCGAATGGTCGACCTTTCTTCGCCTGCGGCGAAAAGAGGTGGGGAAAAGAAAAAATAGAAATTCTTCGGCCCTCTTTACCGCTTGCGGAAGAGAGGGCAGGTCGAGCGAAGCAATGACCGGGTGAGTAAATATGCGAGCGATATTAACGCTAATGCTCAGATGTAAAGGCGTGAGAAATGCTTTTGGATTAACAAAAATAACAGTCTCCCCAATTGGGGGAGATTTAGAGGGAGCTAAATAGGAACACAAATGTTTAAACTAACCAACAAACAAGTAATAATAACAGGCGGTGGCAGCGGCATAGGCAAAGCAATGTCCATTATGTTTGCAAAACAGGGAGCAATCGTGCACATCATCGAACTAAATGAAGACGCAGCGAGTGATACTGTTACCGAAATTAAAGCTGCAGGCGGCTATGCCTTTGTTCATAAATGCGATGTAAGCAATCAGCAGCAGGTTATGGATATTTTTAACTCGATAGGAAAAATTGATATACTAATAAACAATGCAGGTATTGCCCACATCGGTAAAGCCGATAATACCAGTGAAGCTGATTTCGACAGGATCTATAATGTGAACGTAAAAGGCGTGTATAATTGCTTGTTTGCTGCTTTACCATTAATGAAAGCCAATAATGGCGGTATAATATTGAACACATCATCTGTAGCCGCTCATGTAGGTATAACCGACAGGTTTGCCTACTCAACCAGTAAAGGCGCCATCCACGCCATGACCTTATCAGTAGCGCGTGATTATATGGTTGATAACATCCGCTGTAACAGCATCTCGCCTGCAAGAGTGCATACGCCATTTGTAGATGGGTTTATCGCTAAAAATTATGCGGGACAGGAAGCTGAGATCTTTGAAAAGCTTTCAAAATCGCAGCCAATTGGCCGCATGGGTCAGCCTGAAGAAATTGCTGCGCTGGCGCTGTACCTGTGCTCGGACGAAGCTGGTTTTATAACCGGCACCGATTATCCTATCGACGGTGGGTTTATTACGCTAAACAACTAAATCACATGATAAAAAAACTCACCCTGCTTCTATTGTTTTTGTACTGTTGTAGCGCCAATGCTCAAACTGCAAAGTACACGCCAACAGCCGATAACCTGGTATCGCGCGAAAAATTCCAGGATCTCAAATTCGGGCTGTTCATCCATTGGGGCATTTACAGTGAATTAGGAGCAGGCGAATGGGTAATGCACGAGAAAAACATCCCCTACAATAACTACAAACGCCTCGCTGACTTTTTTAATCCGCAAGGCTTTAATGCCAAAGAATGGGTAGCTTTTGCTAAACGGGCGGGCATGAAATACATCACCATCACTTCACGTCATCATGATGGTTTCAGCATGTTTGGCACCAAAGCATCACCCTATAACATTGTTGATGCAACACCTTACCATAGAGACCCCTTGATGGAACTTGCACAGGAATGCCAGAAGGAAGGAATTGAGCTGCATTTTTATTATTCGTTGCTGGATTGGGGCAGACCTGATTACGCATTTGGCAGCCCTATTGTTAACGGCAAGCCTGTAAAGGGCGATTGGGACAGCTATATAAAATTTATGAAAGACCAGCTTACCGAGTTGATCACCAAATACCCCGGCGTAAAAGGGATCTGGTTTGACGGGCAATGGGAGCGCCGCTCGGTTGACTGGCATTTTGACGAGATCTATGGGTTGATCCATAAACTTAATCCTGCTATACTGATAGGCAATAACCATCACCTTGCACCTATTGATGGCGAAGATTTCCAGATGTTTGAGAAAGACCTGCCGGGTGGTAACACTACCGGCTTTAGCGGCGAATCGAAAATTGGCAAGCTGCCTTTAGAAACCTGCGAAACCATTAATAACAGCTGGGGTTTTAATATAACCGACCGGAGCTATAAATCGGTAAAGCAGATCATTCATTATCTTGTAAATGCAGCCGGGCGCGATGCTAATTTTTTACTCAACATTGGCCCCATGCCAAACGGAAAAATTCAACCTGAATTTGCAGATACGCTTGCCCTGGTTGGTAGCTGGATGCAAAAAAATGGCGAAAGCATTTATGGTACCAGGGGTAATATTATAGCTCCTCAGCAATGGGGTGTAATTACCGCTAAAAACAAGACATTATATGCACATGTATTTGAGCTGCCGCAGACTTACATATTTTTGCCCGAAGTAAAAGGAAAAATAACCAAAGTTGCCCTCATGAGCGATGGCAGCAGCGTAAAATACAAACAGGTGCCCGAAGGTGTTTTTGTTTACACCAGCAGCCTTAAGGCAGATCCTGATGACACTATTATACAACTAACTACCAACTAATAATAATATGAAGCTGATAAGATTTGGCGAAGCCGGAAAAGAAAAGACCGGCGTGATCATTAACGATAAAAAGTACGATACATCTGCATTTGGCGAAGACTATGGAGAAACATTTTTTGAAAATGATGGCTTAACCCGTTTAAGTTATTTTTTGGAGGATAGCCTGCTGCCCGAAATTACGGAAGATGTACGCCTGGGTAGTCCGCTGGCACGGCCGTCAAAAATAGTTTGCATAGGATTGAACTATGTAGATCATGCCAAAGAAACCAACGCCACACCGCCAACCGAGCCGGTGATCTTTATGAAATCAACAACGGCCATCGCTGGTCCGTTTGATAATATTATTATCCCTAAAAACTCTGTTAAAACCGACTGGGAAGTTGAGTTGGCCATAGTTATCGGCAAAAAAGCAAGCTATGTAAGCGAAGCCGATGCGATGGATTACGTGGCGGGATATGTGCTGCATAACGATGTATCTGAACGCGAGTTCCAGATAGAGCGCGGCGGCACCTGGGATAAGGGGAAAGGCTGCGATACTTTTGCGCCGATAGGCCCCTTCTTTGCCACAAAAGATGAGATATCCGACCCGCATAACCTGCGCCTGTGGTTAAAAGTTAACGGCAAAATCATGCAGGATGGCACAACCGCAAATTTTATATTTGATATTCCGCATTTGATCTCATACACCAGCCAGTTCATGACGTTATTGCCCGGTGATATAATATCTACGGGTACACCTGCAGGAGTTGGCCTGGGCATGAAGCCTCCCGTTTATCTTAGGGCAGGCGACGTGATTGAATTAGGTATTGATGGATTAGGTGAGGCTAAGCAAACTCTTGTTGCATACAGTTAAGCTGCATTAAATAACATCCCTGAAAGCAGCAATATATTTATCAATGTATTGCTGCTTTGTTTTTGATTTATACTGCATAATAAACCGTGGATGCTCCAAAGCGACTATCTTTTTGAAAAAGCCTTTTTCATCATTGAGCTTCCGCAAAAAAGTTTCGTTTTTGCCTGTACCAAAGCAAAAACAGGTATCGGTACAATTACCCAGGTCAAGTTGCTTTTGGATATTCTCCACCATAAAGTCATACACGGCTGCCGTTAGTTCTTTGCTATCGTAATAATTGTAATTTATTTCCTTCCCATCTTTTGTATTGGCAGTAAAGCCTAATGGGCACATGGAGTTGATGTAAATATGCTTATAAAACTCCTCAGCTCCGCCAAAAGCTGCAATCACCTCGTATACAAATACGGATGATGGCTCGTGTGTTTCTTTACCTTCATAGTTTATGCCACAAACAGCCTTTAATCGCTTCGAATCGGTAAAGGGGATTCCGGTTACACCACCGCCAAATCTGCCGGGGTTAATGCCCAGTATCAAATGCCGTTTATTATCGTCATTATAATACTTGCCATAAAACTGTTCCGTTAAGCTATTGGCTTGCGGGTTTTCCTTAAACGGGTTCATAATGTTGATCCCGTCAGGCAGCGTTCCCTTAAAATTAAGTTGCTTATTAAATTGAATTACTTTTTCGGCGAAGGTCATGGTAGATTGATAAAGTACTGATCGGTAAAATTAAATGGATATATCCAATTTGTATCCAATCTTATCCAAAAAAATAGATCTGAAAACAACGAGAGTAAAAAACATCATTTTTTACTCTCGTAATAACAACAAGGGCGTTTGTTACTCTCGACTTACCCCAACAAAAAGCCCCGGCAGATAACATCTGCCCGGGGCTCTCACATTAAATCGTATTAATATTATTGCTGTATTGCTTTTCCGTCAAATGTTGCTGATTTCAGGATCTTTTCGGCAACGGCAACAGCCGCTGGTGACAGCGGTGCATAGTTCAGATCATTACAATATTTCTGGCCATTGTGAATGTTCCACCAAAGTAGCTTTACTACTTTGTCAGCACGATCTTTACTGCGGCCGCTATAGTTTTGCTCTTTGTATATTAATGCCCAGGTAAACCCGCTGATAGGATAACCATCTTTAGCATCAGTATTGCTTAATGAAACTTTAGCATCATCAGGTATAGTGATGTTACCTGCTGCGCTTGTTGAAGCAACGGTTGGGGTAATGTAATTCCCACTTTTGTTTTTCAGATCGGCAAAGGTCATTTTATTTTGAATGGCATAAGCAAGTTCGATGTAGCCAATAGCACCCGGCGTTTGTTTTATCAAACCTGCAACACCTTCGTTACCTTTTCCTCCAAGTCCAACCGGCCAGTTAATGGCTGATCCTTTTCCTGGTTTGGTGTTCCAGTCGCTGCTAACTTTTGCAAGGTAGGTGGTAAAAATGTTAGTTGTTCCGCTGCCGTCGCTTCTATGGGCTATAAAAATCCCGGTTGATGGTAACTTAACACCCGGATTTATTTTTGCAATGGCTGCATCATCCCATTTGGTTATCTTTCCTAAAAAGATATTGGCCAGCACTTCAGGGTCTAATTTTAAAGTGCTTTTCAATTCAGGCAGGTTATAGCTGATAACAACAGCGCCGGAGCACATAGGAATATGTAATACATCGGCGCCCATTTTTTTAACCTGGTCGTCATTTAATGGCGCGTCTGAATCGCCAAAATCAATGGTTTTATTGGTAAGCTGTAAAATGCCTCCGCCTGAACCGATAGACTGGTAATTTACTTTTATACCGGTTTCTTTATTATATTCAGCAAACAATTTTGAAAAAAGCGGGTAAACAAAGGTACTTCCTGCACCAAGCAAAGTATTTGCATCGGCAGTTGAAGCTGTAGCAGCAGCTGGTTTTGCTGAACTGTCGCTTCCTGATTTTGTATTGTTACCACCACAGCTTATTAAAGCTGTTTCTGCCAGCAGCATTGCTGCAAAGGCAAATTGACTTATTTTAAAAAATTTCATTTTAATGTTTTTAATTGTCTAACAACAAATAGACGACTTAGTGTTATCTCCTTCGTTACGTTATTGTTAACAAATTGTAAAGTCGATACATAAATATTTAATATAGGGCAGAAAAATATACACCCTGGTGATAAAGCCTCCGCACTTTTAAAAAAATTAAATAATGAAAAGTTTTAATAAACTATTATAATGTTATCAATATGGCAGGCTTAAGCCTTTTTACAAATAAATAATAAGGGCAAAATTGAGCTTTTTTAACAATTTGGAAGTAATGCTAAAACGCTATGAAAATAATTGGCATTGATTTAGCTTTGTTATAGCAATCAGCATTTGGCCTAAACAAACATAGGGATAAATTCCTGTACATAAACCAATTGCAGATGCTTTTGCTATTTATTTACTTAGTATACATTTATATGCTTATTGAATTATTAGAGATCGGCGCTTTACTTGCGGTGGTTATTTTACCTTTATTTTTTCCGTACAAAAAGAAGGTGAGAGCAATTAAAATTCCCAAAAACCATAATGATACATCGGAAGCCAATTATGCCATTAATGAGCATGGCTTTTTAGAAGAGATCCAGCATGATAATTTGAAAAGTCATGCTGATTAGCAGGTATTAATAAAGCCTCTGCCAATGCTGGTCGGAGGCTTTTATTTTGATATCCTATACTAACTATATAGGGTATATAACTTCCATTGATATGAATGCCCAATTGGTTTTTATCCCTGTAATATTCTTATCAGGTCATTATTAAGGTAATATACTTCCTTCCCATCTTTTTGGGGGCTTAAAATCCCTGTTTTTACCAGGTCTGTCATATACTTGGATAATGTAGTACGTGAAGATCTTTTTATTAATTCGCCAATAGTTCTGGCTTTTAAATAAGGCTGACTAAAAATAGCTTCATTAATTTCTTTATTATACCACTTCAATTTTGATTTTCCATAGTTAAGCGTGGCATTCATTTGCGACAGGATTTCTAAAATTAGTTTCTCCGTTAAAAGTGATGTGTTTTCAATCGCGTCAAGCATATACAATATCCATTCTTTCCACGCACCGCGTTGTGTTACCGTTCCTAAATTATAATAGTAATCATCTTTATTTATAATGATATATTTGGAAAGATATAGTGTAGGTTGTGATAACAAACCTTTATTTACCAGGTAAAGCAGATTTAAAATACGCCCCGTTCTTCCGTTACCATCCTGAAACGGGTGTATAGCTTCAAACTGGTAATGTGCAAAACACATTTTCAGTAATGGATCGGTAGGATATTTTTCATCATCGTTCAAATAATCCAGCAGGTTTACCATAAGTTTTTCAATCAATCCAACCCCTCTTGGTGGGGTGTAAATAATCTCTCCTGCTCTAAATTCGCTTTGCCCTCTTTTAATTGTTGTTTGTGATTGCGGAGGCCGGATTCCTGCCGATGAATTTTTTATTTGCCTGAAAATGCTGATGATACTATCAAGATCGATAACTTTCTTTTCATTTATTATTCTGTAGCCTTCCCATAAAGCTTCGCGATAACGTAAAACCTCTTTAGTAGCTGCATTGGCGCTATCTTCCTGTATGGTATCAGACACAGCTTTGTAAAGTTCATCCTCTGTTGTAAAAATATTTTCAATAGCGGTTGATGCTTTGGCTTCCTGTAGAGCGATTGTATTAACCAGCATGAAAGGATTGGGCAGGCGCAGTACCGTATTATTTGCAGTAGCTAATGCCCTTGATGCCGATACCAGTTTTTTAAGAACTTCAACGTCATTCTCAATTTCTCCGTGTGGAGGCAGCAAAGGGATATTATTATAAGGTTGATTTCTATCGTAAGCCATATAATTATGTTCAGTTTTCGAATGTTTTCTGAACGTGATACAATATTACGGTAAAAAACTGGACAAAAAAAGCAACATGTTCAATTTGTAGCCAAAAACTGAACATGTAATCAAAACTGTCCATTTTCTTTAATATTTCTTCTTTAAAATTTAATTTCTTAATCTTGATATGTTTTATAAACAGGGTATACTCTTACCAAAATGAACCACATCAAATCAAAAATTTTAACCGTTTTTTTTAGTTGCATAGCAACCATTACCATTTATGCGCAGCCAAAAAGCATCCCGCAAAAAGTTGAAGCATTATTAAAAAAGATGACCCTGGCCGAAAAGATAGGTCAGCTAAATCAATACAATGGCGACTGGGCAGCTACCGGCCCGGTAACTACCGATGTCGGCAACAAGCTTGACGCCATAAAGAGTGGCGAAGTAGGTTCTATACTTAATATAGTTGGGGTGCAGCACACAAGAGTTTTCCAGGAGGCAGCTATGAAATCGCGGCTAAAAATTCCTTTGTTATTTGGGCAGGATGTGATCCATGGTTACAGCGTTACTTTTCCTATCCCCCTGGCCGAAGCCGCAAGCTGGGATCTAACGGCTATTGAAAGATCGGCCCGGATTGCTGCTACAGAGGCCGCAGCGGGCGGCGTACACTGGACGTTTGCACCCATGGTTGATATTGCCCGGGACCCACGCTGGGGCCGTGTAATGGAGGGAGCCGGCGAAGACCCATATTTAGGCTCATTAATTGCAACTGCCCGCGTTAAAGGTTTCCAGGGAAATGGTTTAGGGAACCTGGATGCCATTATGGCCTGTGCAAAACATTTTACAGCTTATGGCGCAGCTATTGGCGGTCGCGACTATAACAGTGTTGACATGAGTTTACGTACACTATGGGAAGTGTACCTGCCCCCGTTTAAAGCCGCGCTTGATGCCGGTGTTGGTACGTTCATGAATTCTTTTAATGATTTAAATGGGATCCCGGCATCGGCAAACCGCTATTTGCAGCGTGACATTTTAAAGGATAAGTGGGGTTTTAAAGGTTTTGTAGTGAGCGACTGGGGATCTATCGGCGAAATGATAAACCATGGCTACGTAAAAGATAATTATGAGGCTGCTGAAGCTGCTATAAATGCGGGCAATGATATGGATATGGAAAGCCGCAGCTACATTAACAACCTGGCTAAGCTGGTTGCCGCTAAAAAGGTATCCATAAAAACTATTGATGAAGCAGTAAGGCGCATCCTTACCAAAAAATATGAGTTAGGCTTATTTAATGACCCCTTTCGTTTTAGTGACGCCGAACGCGAAAAGCGGATATTAAATACAGATGAGCATATAGCGGCGGCTCGTGATGCTGCCCGCAAAAGCATAGTACTGCTAAAAAATGACAAACAGTTATTGCCTTTGTCAAAAAGTATAGGCTCAATTGCTCTTATCGGCCCAATGACGAAGCTGAAAAAAGAGAACAAAGGTTTTTGGGCGCTGGATGTTGGGGACGAGAACCAGGTAGTTTCATTATACGAAGGCATGCAGCAGCAGGCAGGTAATACCAAACTGCTTTATGCAAAAGGATGCGATATTACCGATACCAGTCGCGCAGGTTTTAATGAGGCTTATAAAACGGCCATGCAGGCCGATGTGGCAGTAATGGCTATGGGTGAAAGATTTGACATGACCGGCGAAGCCAAAAGCCGCTCAAACATTCATTTACCCGGTGTGCAGGAAGAACTGATAAAAGCTATAGTGGCAACCGGCAAACCTGTTGTGGTGCTGCTTTACGCTGGTCGGCCTATGGTGTTCGACTGGACCGCCGATCATGCGCCGGCAATTTTATATACCTGGTGGCTGGGTAACCAGGCCGGCAATGCCATTGCCGATGTATTATATGGCAGTTACAACCCTGCCGCAAAACTGCCAATTACCTTTCCGCGTACTGAAGGGCAGATCCCAATCTATTACAATCATTATAATACCGGGAGACCTGCTAAAACTGATAGCGATGTAAACTATACCTCGGCTTATATTGATCTGTTGAATAGCCCCAAATTTGCTTTTGGACATGGCTTAAGCTACACCACTTTTAAATACGATAACCTTAAATTAAGTAAAAAATCGATGCTGAAGAGTGGTGCAATAACTGTTTCTTTCGATCTGCAGAACACCGGTAAATATGCCGGTGAAGAAGTAGCGCAGCTTTATTTGCGCGATATGGTATCGCAGCCTCTGAGGCCCGTAAAGGAGCTGAAGGATTTTAAAAAGCTGATGCTGCAGCCCGGTGAAAAAAAGACTATAATTTTTACCATAAATAAAGATAAGCTTGCTTTTTATAATGATCAGCTGCAACGCATCACTCAGCCCGGCGAGTTCGGATTGATGATTGGCAGCGCATCTGACGATATCAGACTACAGGATAGTTTTGAACTGGCTAATTAAATTTTGACAAACCTATATGAAAATACTAACTCATAAAAACTATAATGAAATGTGCCGGGCTGCGGCTGACATAATTTTAAACCAAATAAAACTAAAGCCCGATTCGCTTATTTGTCTTACATCAGGCGATACACCGGCAGGCATCTACAAGCTGCTGGTTGAGGACGCACAGCAGGGCAAGGTAGATTTCAGCGCTTGCTATTTTGTTGGGTTGGATGAATGGGTAGGGATGGATAAAAACGATACAGGCAGCTGCACCAATTTTCTGTATGAAACCTTTTTCACCCCTGCCAGGATCGATCCATCCCGGATGATGATTTTTGATGCCAAAGCTGCCAATCTTGATGCTTCATGTGCAGCAATGGATAATTTTATAAAAGAGAAAGGCCCGCTTGCCATAATGCTTGTTGGCATAGGCATGAACGGCCATATAGGCCTTAACGAGCCCGGCGCTGATTTTAACTCATATGCGCATCATTCGGCATTGGCGCCGGTAACTATCGAAGTTGGTCAGAAATATTTTACGCATCAAACACAATTAACAGAAGGTATCACCCTCGGCCTAAAACATTTGCAGGAAGCTAAAATTCCAATGTTGTTAGCTTCGGGCATTAAAAAAGCGAATATTATAAAGCTGGCTTTACAGGGCGAAGTAACCAACCAGGTACCGGCTTCCATTTTTCAAACGCTTTCATCAGCTTATGTTATGCTTGATGAAGATGCAGCTTCTTTGTTGGTTCATTAGCTCATTTCTAACCATGATTGTGCATGATTAAAAGATTGAGGGATTTTTCGGCGTTAATTAATCTAAAGACTTTTGACTCAGGACTAAATGTCAATTTATATGTGAAATAACAGAAGTGGTTATGGTTCAAAAAAAGATTTAAAAAAGTCATATCATCAAATTGTAACAATTCATTTTATACCTAACAATTATTAACTAAGCGTGTTACAATCAAGATTAGCCGAACATTAAATCATCGCATAAAATGAAAACAGAAGAATTGATCAGTACAGCCACAGCACTTATGGCTGGTGATAAAGGGTTGCTGGCAATGGACGAAAGTACAGGCACCTGCAACAAGCGTTTCGCAGAAGCAGGTATACCCCAAACGGTTGAGTACCGGCGCGCTTATCGTGAGCTTATTGTAACCACTCCCAATTTAGGTAATTGCTTAAGCGGCGCCATTTTGTATGATGAAACCATTTATCAATCCACAAAAAAGGGGATGCTGTTTATTGATATTTTAAAAAAAGCTGGAATTATTCCCGGGATTAAGGTTGACGAAGGCGCAGTTAATATGGCCGGTTTCCCCGGCGAAAAGGTTACCGAGGGTTTGGATGGTTTAAGGCAGCGCCTGGAAAAATATTACGACCTCGGTGCGCGCTTTGCCAAATGGCGTGCTGTAATAATTATTAATGAAGATACACCAACTAAAGCAAATATTGAAGCAAACATGCACTTGCTTGCCCGTTATGCAGGCCTTTGCCAGGAAAATGGGATAGTACCCATTGTTGAACCCGAGGTATTAATGGATGGCGATCATAGTATAAAAAGGTGCCAAAAGGTTACCGAAAAGGTATTAAAAGCGCTTTTTAAACAACTGGAAAAACAACGGGTTGATCTGCGTGGCATTATCCTGAAACCCAATATGGTATTGCCCGGCTTAAAAAACACAAAACAGGCAAGTATTAATAAAGTGGCAAAGGCCACCGTCAATACCTTGCTAAAATGTGTACCGCCAATTGTACCCGGAATTGCTTTTTTATCCGGCGGACAATCGCCCGAGCTGGCTACAGCACATTTAAATGCTATGCATGTAAACTATAAAGGTAAACTTCCGTGGGCGCTCACCTTCTCGTTTGCAAGGGCTATCCAGCAGCCTGCGATGGACCTTTGGAAAGGCGATGATAAAAATGTAAAGGCAGCACAAAAGGTGCTTTATAAAAGAGCAAGCCTGAACAACGCAGCACGCAGGGGTGAATATACACCTGATATGGAGCAGGAGGAAAATCCTAAGTTAACAGTAATGAGTCAAAAAGTAATTGGGTAATGCGCCTATAAACTAAGGACTCAACACTTTGGACGACTAGTGTTGTGTCACATATAAATAGATATTTAGTCCTGAGTCAAAAGTCTTTAGTTCTAAGTCAAAAAAAGCAAAATTTGACTTATGACTTACGACTAAAGACTGTTGACTTAACACTGGTTGAAATAGCTAAAAATGGAACCATTACAATTATATCCCCTGAAATTTGAACCTATTTACCAGTACCGCATCTGGGGTGGCCGAAGGTTCAGTAAGTTAATGGAAAAGCCTTTACCCAAAAATGACCCTATTGGCGAAGCCTGGATCCTGAGCGACCGTAATGATCATCCAAGTAAAGTAACCAATGGCAAGTTAAAGGGGAAAACCATAAGCGAGCTGTTTAAACTTGCACCAAAACAGTTAATGGGAAAGCTTGCAGATAAGTTTAAAAAGTTTCCGTTATTGTTAAAGTTTTTAGATTGCCAGCAGGTGTTATCAGTACAGGTACACCCGTCTGACAACTTGAAGAAATATATTCCTAAAGGCGAAAATGGAAAAACTGAAGCCTGGGTTGTATTAGAAACGGGCAAAGATGCAACCATTTATGCGGGATTAAAGTCTGGCACTACCAAACAAAAGATAGAAGCTGACCTTGATAAAAACCGGGTGGCTGATGATTTGGCCAGCTTTAAACCAAAAGTTGGCGATAGCGTATTGATTGAGGCAGGAACTGTACACACTTTGGGCGATGTGGTGGTATTTGAAGTACAGGAAAACAGCGACGTAACTTACCGGCTGTATGACTGGGACCGCATTGATGAAAAAACCGGTGAACCCCGCGATCTGCAGGTTAAGGAAGCCCTGGCCTGTATTGATTTTGCAAAAACAGAGATTGGTCCGGTTACAACCGTAGTAAAAACCAGGAAGCCTGAACTGCATGAAATGGTTATTGAAAATGAACATTTCAGCCTGTGCAGGATAACAAGTGAATGCCCGTTTATGGTTGGCAAAGAGGCAAGCCCGCGTGTATTGGTGTGCATTGAAGGCAAGGGAGAAGTAGAAAGCAAAGATGAATTTTATTACCTGGCAAAAGGTGATGTAATGATGCTGCCCGCTACCGTAGGAGCCTGCCCGTTTGTGCCAAAAGGAGAAGTGATAATGTTAGAGTTAAGCTTACCGGAAACTTTTTAGACCATGGTCTATAGTCCATGGACCATGGTCTAAAAAGCACTAATGCCCAATGACTAACCCAATGAAGAAACTAATCGTTTTTGACCTTGATGGTACGCTTGCCGAAAGTAAAGCCGCTATTGATAAGGATATGGCTGAGCGGCTTGCTGCACTTTTAACCGTGGCAAAGGTGGCCGTAATATCCGGTGGCGACTGGCCCCAGTTTGAAAAACAGGTGCTGGCGCATTTGCCCAAAGGAAAAAAGCTGCAAAACCTGTCTATACTGCCTACTTGCGGCACCAAGTTTTACCGATATACAACAAATTGGAAACTGCTGTATGCCGAAAACTTTACCGATGCACAAAAAAGGAAGATCATCGATTCGTTAAATGAAGCAGTTGATGCATCGGGTTATAAAGCAAAAAAAACCTGGGGCGAAACCATTGAAGACAGGGGAAGCCAGGTAACCTACTCGGCATTGGGACAGGAAGCGCCGCTGGATGAAAAGAAAAAATACGATCCCGATTTTAAAAAGCGTGAAAAAATAAAGGAACACCTTGATAAGCTGATCCCTGAGTTTGCTGTGAATTTGGGCGGTGCAACATCTGTTGACGTTACAAAAAAAGGCATCGACAAAAAATATGGCATCCATAAGCTGCGCGATGTTTTGGATATCAGCATCAGCGATATGATATTTATTGGTGATGCTATTTTTCCGGGTGGTAATGATTATCCTGCCAAACAAGCCGGGGCATTCTCCATCCGCGTAAGTGATCCAAACGAAACAAAACGCGTTATTGAAGGTATTATAGGATGCCTTGATAATGGGCGTTTTAAAAAAGGATTTTAAATTTATGGTAGACGTAAAAAAAGACGGTGTTTTATTAAGACAATCGGACCTGGATTTTGAAAATGAAGGTGTTCTTAATCCCGCAGTAATAAGGGAGGGGAATGTAATTCACCTTTTTTACAGAGCTGTTCGTAAGGGCAATTATTCAACCATAGGTTATTGCAGGCTTGATGGACCTTTAAATATTGATAAGAGAGACACAACTCCTTTTTTATCGCCGCAATTGGATTACGAGAAACATGGGATGGAAGATCCCCGGATAGTAAAAATAGACGATACCTATTACCTTACTTATGTTGCTTTTGACGGAGATAATGCATTAGGCGCATTAGCTACTTCAACAAATTTGCAGCATTTTGAAAGGTATGGAATAATTGCCCCCCAAATAAGCTATGCCGACTTTGATCGCCTTACTAAAGATAATTGTGAATTAAATGGGAAGTACCTGCGTTATAATCGCGGTGCAAATATTTTGGCTGATAAGGATCTTGTTTTCTTTCCCCGCAGGATCAACGGAAAATTAACCTTTCTGCACCGTATAAAGCCTGATATTCAAATAGTTTCTATAAATGATTTAAATGAGCTCACTGATGCATTTTGGGAAAATTACTTCCGGCACTTTGACCGGCATATCCTGTTGGCTCCTAAATATCCCCACGAAGTAAGCTATGTAGGTTCCGGTTGTCCTCCGGTAGAAACCAAAGCTGGCTGGCTGCTGATCTATCATGGTGTAAAAGACATGGTAAAAGGGTATGAATATTCCTGTTGCGTGGCATTACTTGATCTGGACGATCCAAAAAAAGAGATCGCCCGCCTATCATACCCTTTATTCAAACCTGAATTGGATTATGAGCTGGCAGGCGATGTAGATGATGTATGTTTTCCTACAGGTACAGCGTTAATTAACGGTGTACTTTACATTTACTATGGTGCAGCCGATGACTTAATTGCATGCGCCTGTGTACGCTTATCAACCCTGGTAAATGAATTGGTAGGCATAGGTAAGGCCAAGCAACAGCAAACGCCGGTTATACCAGTACCGCCCCACCATCAATTGTAATGTTCTGTCCTGTGCCAAACTGCTGTTTCATCAGGTAAATAAAAGCAAGGGCAATATCTTCAGCCTCACCAACACGTTTTAACAACAAGGCGTCGGCCTGTGATTTGTACAAACCTTCACGGTCTGCGTCACTCAGCCCACCCCACAAATTGGTTTTAATAACACCCGGCACAACACTGTTTACGCGGATAGGCGCCAGCTCAACAGCCATGGCCCTTACAAAACCTTCCATAGCCCCGCAAATGCTCGAGGCAATTGACCACCCGGAACCCGGCCGTGCGCTGGCTGTGCCGCTGGTTAATGAAATGGATCCGCCGGCATTAATGTGCGGTGCACCATATTTAACGGCTGTAAACGCCCCCCAGTAACGCAAATTGAAAAATGTACGTGCCTCATCAATATTGGTTTCATTGATAGTATGCAATGTTAAATTCTCACCTGCTGTATACACCAAATGGTCAAAGCTGCCAGCCTGCTCAAAAAATGCTTTAATGTTTTCTTCTTTGCCCAGATCTACAGCAAAACCGGTGCTGCCTTCGGGCAATTCGTTCAAAGCATTATCTATCCGCTGCTGGTTGCCTGATACAATTACCACGCTGGCGCCTTCAGCGCTGGTAGCCTTAGCAGTAGCAAGCCCCAGGCCCGAGCTGCCGCCTAATATGATTATTCTTTTTCCCTGTAATGTTTGATTGGATTTTATTGAAGTTTCCATTGTCGTATTTATTTTAATAAGACAAAGTTGCAGCGTTTAAAATGGAGTGCACTTACCAAATGGTAAATTCGGAAGGATCGGGGCTGATATGATCTGTATTATCCTGTGTCGACTCTCCGCGCGTCATGGCGAGGAACGAAGCCACCTCCGCGTAGGACAATCAACGAACCTTTATACTGATTGGACCTTACAGTCGCTGATCGGTAGCCCACATAGTTCTACTCTTTTGCCCGAATAGCTCAGAGATTGCTTCGAACCTGACTGCAAAGCAGTCAGGCAACGACGATGGTAAGTTGTTTCGTTCCGTTTCACACTGTGTCGGTCAGGAAGCGAACGGAACAAAATATTAATTTCTCACACCTCTTCTAAAAAATAAATATTATAGTTTTTTAAAGTAGTTAATTAATGGCTTGCCGGTGCCGTAGTGTTGCGTTCGCTATTTGAATAGCACAACCTGAAACGCAGTGAAACAATGCAAAATTTACAATTAAATAAATCTTCCGGGCCGTTATTATCTCCCTCCCTTCATTAAGAAAGAAGCAAACGCTATACCCTTAAGAGATTGTGATACTTTCACCCCCCCCGGCAGCATCGCCATTCAAAACCCTATCTGTTCCGTTCTCTCCCTGATCCGGCACACCCTGAATCAAAGTGAAACACTTCAAATTAAAAAAAATGCTGTTTCACCCTGTTCCGGAGTGTGCCATCCAAATAGCGAACGGAACATTTAAGTAAAAATTAGCTTACCCCTTTCCCTAACAACTCCAAAACCTCATCCCAGTTATTAACCCTTTGATGATGGTTATAGTTAACATTATGAAAAGCGTGGAACATAATGGTTGTGCCTTTAAAATGGTCTAGGTTTTTAATGTGGTCATCAATCATATAATCAGTGTTGATAATGCTTTTATCGCCGCAAAAAATAATGTTCCGCCAGCTGATAAATGGAAAATGCTCATGCAGCCATTCCAGCTTTTCGGGTAACGATTGCGGGAACTCCATTGCCGCTGAAACAATGTATACTTCGTAGCTTTCCATCAAAGTTTTTACGGCCTCAACTGCACCCTGCATAAGGGGCAATGTCCTGAAAAAGCCGGGCGTAAAGGCAAATTTACGGGCAGCTGTTTTTTCCGGGAACATTTCATCTTCTTTAAGCCCCTGTATTTCGTGTGTACCTACGCGCACACCGTATTCTCTTTCGTACCAGTTTATAAAATGAGTTTCGGTATCGGCAATAACACCATCCATATCAATAGCAATAGATTTTTTCATAGTTTAAAGGTAAAAAAACATTTTTTGTGATTGGCAGCGGGAGCGAAGAATGGCAAGGCTTTTTTAACTTTCTTTCGCCATCAACGCCAACACTTCATCCCAGTTATTAACCCGCTGATGATGGTTATAGCTAACATTATGAAAGGCATTGAACATAATGGTTTTGCCTTTAAAAAAGTCGAGATTTTTAATGTGGTCATCAATCATATAATCTGTACCGATGATGCTTTTATCGCCGCAAAAAATAATGTTCCGCCAGCTAATAAAGGGAAAGTGCTCATTCAGCCAGCCCAGTTTTTCGGATAAGCTATGCGGGTATTGCATAGCTGCCGAAACAATATAAACATCAAAGTTTTGCATCAGTTCTCTCACTGCTTCAATTGCCCCCGCCATAACAGGGGTGGTTCTGAAATACCCCGGAATACTTGAAAGTTTATTATAGGCATCTTTTTCAGGAACAACATCTTCCTCCCTGCGGCCGGTAAGCTCATGGGGATGCACTTTTAACCCGTAATGTTTTTCATACCACGTTAACAATTGGATCACCTCATCGGCAATAACCCCGTCCATATCAATAGCGATAGATTTTCTCATGGATTAAAGATAAAAAATAGCGATGGCTTTAAAACGCACCGCCATCTAAACGACTTCTTTTTTCTTTTCAGACTTTACCGACTTTCGGACTTTCCCTACTTTCCGACTTCTTTTATCACCGCAATAATATCTTCTTCGCCAAGCGTGCTTTCTGCTTGCTGAAAAGTTTCAAATGCAGCTTCACCAAGCGGTGTTGAAAGGCCAAGATCCTTTGCCAGGCGAAGATCCTTTGCAATATGTTTCAGGGCAAATGCAGCATTGTAATTATCATTATTAATAGCCTCGCCCTTTATTTTGATGAAAGGACTGCCTAATGCACTGTTATTTACAAGCGTTAACAGATCAGTTGCAGCAATGCCGTTTTGCTGTGCAAATACAACAGCCTCGGCCAGTCCCTGTGCATAGATGCCAAGCAGTGTATTAATAACCAGCTTTGCAGTATTGCCGGCACCAGTATCCCCAACGCGCATGGCAAGCCTGCCTATTTTTTCAAGCACAGGCTTAGCTTGCTCAAAAACACTTTCATTACCACCAACCATTATTACCAGCGTTCCATCTTCGGCCTGTTTAACACTTCCTGATACCGGCGCATCCAAATAATGGTTACCCTGCTGCTCACATAATCCGGCCATTTGTTTGCTTATAGCCGGTGATACGGTGCTCATGTTAATGATGATCTTACCGCTGGTTTTAGCGCTCAATAAGCCATCTTCGCCATTAAAAATATCATGGATAGCTTTATCATCCGACACCATAATAATTACCAGGTCCACCTGTTGTATCAGCAAGGCAGGGGTTGCTGCAGTTGTTGCACCTATCGCCCTTAAAATATCTTCTTTGCCTTTACTGCGGTTATAAACGCTAACCGGGTAACCTGCTTTAACCAATTGCTGCGACATAGGGATCCCCATTTTACCGAGGCCTATCCAGCCTATTTTTGTTGTGCTCATTTTTATATTGTTTTTGTAGATTTTATATTAATATTAATTCAGGAGACATTCACGCTAATGTTTACCCCAACGTTATGCCAGATAACCTTTCACACGCTGCGAGGAACTTTTCCTGTGTCTCCACATTTGCCGCTGCCTGGTGAAAAGCACTTAACTTTTTATGATAAAAATATTTACCACTCACTAATGCGTCCGCATCATTGCTCACGGCCAGCCAGGCTTGTGTTACAGGCGCATCTTTCAGGCTATCCGGCGCGCCCGGACCACCCATTTTTGTAGCTACCCATCCCGGTTCCAGTGCATTTGAGTATACATCAGTCCATTTGCGGGCAACGGCAAAAGCCAGTATTACATCATGCAGCTTTGAATCGGCATAGGCACTGAATCCGTTCCATCTCCTGTTGGTCCAGGTAAGGTCTTCCAGGCTTGGATCGCCATCCCGGTGCAGGCCGGAGCTTAAGTAAATGAGCCTTTTTGGTTTAGTAATTAAGCAGGTAAGTATATAAGGCGCCAGGCTGTTTACGGCAAAAACTTGCGACAAACCGTCAACGGTATTAATCCGGCCGGGCTCCTGGTAGCCAACTCCTGCATTATGAATTACAGCATCAAATATACCCGACTTGTTTACCTGTTCAGCAACCTGTTTTGTTTCTGCTATGCTTGACAGATCACCTGTAACTACTGTTTCTGCACCGGGTACTGCCAGTAAAGCTTCTTTACCCCGGCTTTCATTTCGTGCGTGGAGCACCACCTGGTGCCCATCGGCAACCAATAGCTGTGCGGCCATTTTGCCAAGCCCATCCGCCGATCCGGTTATGAATATTCGCGACATATAAACCTCCTTTTATTTGATACAACAAAGGTGGGCATGAAAATGCTTGTAATACTTACCAAAAGGTAAAAATGACGATAGATAATGAATTTATATTAAACCTTTTGATACATAATATAGGCATTGGTCAATCCATTTTGTTGATGATTAAACGCGTCAGGAATCTCGCCGATTATTTTAAAACCCAGCTTTTCCCAAAGCCTTACTGCCCGCTCATTGCTTTTAATAACAAAGTTAAACTGCATGGCCTTATAACCAAGTCGCCTGGCTTCTTCAATTGAAAACTCACCCATTGCTCTGCCTATTCCTAATCCGGCAGCGTCCGGCGATACCATATAGGCCCCGTTTGCAATGTGCCTGCCCAAATCAGGCTGGTTATCTTTTAAAAGAAAGGTACCTGCAACTTTGCCGGCAATGGTGGCAACATAAGTGTGTTTGCCCTCGCTGCACCAAAAATCAAGCATTTTTTCTTTGGGTGATGCGGGATCAAATACATAAGTATCGCCTTTGGAAATTACCTGGCGGATAATCTCCCAGATCTGGTCATTGTCGGCAGGTTTCGCTTTTCTTATTTCAATCATAATTAGCTTATATTTTTACGGATGCGGCTTAGCGATTGCGGTGTAATGCCAAGGTATGAGGCTATATCCTTTAATGGTACCCTTAAAGCAATATCCGGGTTTTGCATAATAAATAGCTTGTATTGGTTCTCTGCATCCTCACCTAAATAAGTGTTCCGCACGTTTATCTTTTCAATTAGCCGCAATTGGTTTTGCTGATCAATTACTTCTTTCATGTAAGGCAGTTTCTTATACAATTCAAGAAGCCTGCTTTTGCTTATCGCCAGCACTTCAGCGTCGCAGGATGCCTGGATAGCTGCGGGTGTTGGCACCTCGTCATTAAAGCTTTGCAATATGGTGCTCAACTGGTTCTCCCTATAAAAATAATGTGTAAGCTCAATACCCTTATCATTAACAGATACAATGCGTAATACGCCTTTGCACAAAAAAAACAGCTCACGACAAATCCTGCCATCACCCTTAAACAGGTAATCTCCCTCCTTAAAAATCTTATGCTCAAAGCAGGATGAAATGATCTGAGCATCGTTGGCAGAGATGTGTCTTATTAAACGCAGGTAGTTGATTAGCTGGTTTTGCATAAAGCAAATATACGACGGGTTTAAAACCTTGAGTGTTTGAAACAAATTCTAATGATGATTGTTTTCCTGGTTCATCCTATTTCACGCAGGCCTTCACCTGCGCTGATGGATGTAGTCCTTTCCTTTGAATATTATGGTTTCCCTAATACAATTGCTCCGTTGGTTGCGCGGATAGCACATTATTTTACTGTTAGATGTTGGTCATTTGGCTTTATTTTGTATAAAATATTAAAGCAATGAAGAAGATAAAAAGACCTCCCCTACTTTTTAAAATTCTGATCGTAGCAATAGTTCTGTTTGCTGCAGCTCAGTTTATCCGCCCCAAACTTAACAACCCGCCAGTTACCGGCGACTTTAAGGCACCAAATGATGTTAAAAATATTGTAGTGCGCGCCTGTTATGATTGTCATTCTAACGAAACCTATCTGCGCTGGTATGATAAGATTTCGCCAGGGTTCTGGCAAGTGGCGGAGCACGTGAAAGATGGGCGCAGTCACCTCAACTTTTCAAAATGGGATAGCTTAGCCCCGGCTGATCAAAAAGAAAAATTATGGGAAGTAGTTAACCAGGTTGCAGGTGGTGCTATGCCTGTTAAAAGCTATGAATTTGTACACCCATCAACTAAAATATCGCCTAATGATCTTGCCGTATTAAAGAAATATGTAGCCGGAATGGCGCAAAGCCATCCAGGTGATACCGCAAAAATAAATGCTGCGGATAAGCAGTACAAACAATGGCAAAATGTTAAACCAGCTGTTAATCTTCCGCAGGCCGCCAATGGGATAACTTACAATCCCGACTATAAAAACTGGCAGCCTATCAGTACCACCGAGCGGTTTGATAACGGCACCATGCGGGTTATTTTTGGAAATGATGTTGCGGTGAAAGCCATAAAAGAAAACAACATCCGCCCATGGCCCAACGGAACCATATTTGCCAAGGTAGCCTGGGACCAGCTGGAAGATATGGACGGCAATATTACTACCGGCGCCTTTAAGCAGGTTGAATATATGATTAAGGACGATAAAAAATATGCATCGACCAAAGGCTGGGGCTGGGCAAGGTTTAAAACACCTAAAATGGTACCCTACGGCAAAAATGCCATGTTCGCCACCGAATGTGTTGATTGCCACAAGCCTTTAAAAGACGAGGATTTTGTATTTACCAGGCCTATTAAAAATTGACATTATGAAATCAGCATATATATTATTGGCAGGTATAGCATTAGGGCTGAGCGCCTGCACAAACACCGTCAGCAACACTGCATTAATAAATAGCGAAGCTACAATACCTGCATCTTTTAACTTCGGTAAAATGGGTTTTAAAGTTATCACCTCATCCATCAATAAAAAGAAAGGCACCATGTCAACGTTGTACGGCAATGAGCTTGCTTTAAAAGCAGCAATAGCAGGTACGGGTACTATAGCTGCCGGCGAAGTTTTCGCGCTGGTTACCTGGAAACAACAGGCAGACGACCATTGGTTTGGGGCTAATATCCCCGGTAATCTGCAATCGGTTGAGTATGTTAAAACATCTGATGCGGGCAATAATATCAGTTACCAAAGGTTTGAAGGTAAAGGCCTGATGTTAAGTACTGATACTTTGCAGAACCGGGAAAGGACAAAGTATATCCTTGATCAGAAGCCATCTGTTATGCCGTAATCTCTGCTGAAAACAAGACCAATCATCCCCAAATGGCGTTTACACCCGGTCTAATGACATTTCAACGATAGTTAAATGACAATTAAATGAACACACTTAATAATTTATCGGAGTACATTTGCTTAACGGTGTTAAATTATTTAATGCCTAAACAAAATGGCTAGTAAAGACAGGATATTACGATTGAAGGAAGAAACCAGGACTAACATTCTGGATGCTGCACTTCAGATTGTTAAGGAAGAGGGATGGCAAGCCTTGAGCATGCGCAAAATTGCCGATGTGATTGAATATACTGCTCCTATTATATATGAATACTTCTCGAACAAGGAAGCAATATTATTGGAGCTTACCCGCCAGGGATATTTAAAGCTGGCGAGAGAACTAACAGAGGCCAGGGACAGGCACCGCCTGCCGGCTAAGCAGCTGGAAGATATGTGGCTAAGCTACTGGAACTTTGCTTTTGCAAACAAAGAGCTTTACCAGGGAATGTTTGGCATAACTACAAACTGCAGCTGTGAGCTTGTAAATGGTTTACCTGAGGCGGATATACCCTATGATCTATTTAGCGAAGTAATAGGCGAGATCATGAATATCAAGGATCTGGAAGGCGATGTGATCTGTACAAAGTATTATACCTTTTGGTCGGTTGTACACGGGTTGGTATCCATTAATTTGTTAAGCCGTGGTTCTTCAGATGAGATCAACCGCCAGGTATTAAAAGATGCGATAGGCGGCATAATAAGGACCATGACTGTATAATTTTTTAACAAAACCGTAACATCGTTAAATTATTTAACAGTGTTAAGTAAATATTAATTTATTAATAACTAAATACATAAAACTATGAAAACACTAAATCAAACTCACCTCTCTATATTTAACATCGTTAAACAATTTAACACTGTTAAATTATCAAAAACCCGCTGTTGCAATTAACTGTGCACAGCTTTTAATCCAGTTGATGATTTTTTAATTAACTGAAAATGAAATAGATAACAGCATGGTGACTTAATTGCCAATCATGCTGAAAAACAAAAAAATAATTTAATCAACATATATACACATAAGGCCCTGGCCTTAAAATCTTTCACTTATATCAATAACAATTAATCATGAAAAGTTTAATTTTTGCGTTTATCGCACTAGCACTATACAGTTGTTCACCAAAGCCGCAAACAGCTGGAGCGCCGCCGGCGCCATCATTGCCTGTAGCCACAATAGTTACGGGTACTGATACCACTTACCAGGAATACCCTGCATCAATAGAAGGTACTGTTAATGTAGAAGTACGCCCGCAGGTAAGCGGAACATTAGATAAAGTATTTGTTGACGAAGGCTCTTTTGTAAATGCCGGTCAGCCTTTATTTAAAATTAACGATCAGCCATACCGTGCTGCTTTAAACAATGCACTGGCAAGCCAGCACGCCGCAGAAGGCGCAGCAGCTAATGCACAATTGGAGATCGACAAACTAACTCCGCTGGTTCAAAACAAAGTAGTATCAGAGTACCAGTTAAAAACAGCAAAGTCAGCCTATGATGTTGCCAAAGCAAATATCGAACAGGCAAAAGCAAATGTTTCTACAGCGCAGATCAATGTAGGTTATACTTTAATAAAAGCCTCTGTAAGCGGTTACATTGGCCGTTTAATTAAAAAACAGGGAAGCCTTGTTGCCCCTGCAGATGCTGAAGCGTTAACTCAATTATCAGATGTGCATGATGTACATGTTTACTTTTCACTGAGCGAAAAGGATTTTGTAAGCTTTAAAGAACAATATCCCGGCGAAACACTGAAAGACAAATTGCAGAAATTGCCAACCGTATCATTATTACTGGCTGATAACAGCGCTTACGCTAAACAGGGTAAGGTTGATATGATTGATGGTCAGTTTGATAAAACAACCGGCGCTATTACATTAAGGGCCAGCTTTTCAAATCCGCAGGGTTTATTACGCTCAGGCAATACAGGCAAGATCCGTTTAAGCCTTACCCATAAAGATGCCCTGATTGTCCCTGCAGAGGCAACTATCGAAATGCAGGATAAAGTATTTGTATTTACCGTTGGCGACAGCAGCAAGGTTAAAAAACAACCTATCGACATCATTGGCAAAAGCGGCAGCAATTACCTGGTTAAAAGTGGTGTAAAAGCTGGTGACCAGATAGTGTTAAGCGGCATTGATCACTTACAGGAAGGTACAGTTATCCATCCTGAAAAAGCGCCTGAAAAGAACGCTGTTATTGCAAAAAACTAATAATCAAGAATTAAGAGTCAAGAATCAAGAGACAAGATTTAGGCGCCAGGGATTTTTCATTAGACAGACAACAAAACCCTGTCTTGATTCCTGACTCTTACTTCTTTACTCTACAAAACGCAAAATCATGTTTCAGAAATTTATAGAAAGACCGGTACTCTCAACTGTTATCTCCATATTGTTGGTGATAGTTGGTGTGCTTGGTTTAACAAAATTGCCCTTAGAGCGGTTTCCGAATATTGCCCCTCCGGCAGTATTGGTGTCTGCTGTTTACCCCGGCGCTAATGCCGAGACCATTTTACGCTCCGTAACGCCTTCGTTAGAAGAAGCCATTAACGGTGTGGAAAATATGACCTATATGACATCTACTGCCAGTAACGACGGTACATTGGGTATCACTGTTTATTTTAAACAAGGTACCGATCCTGATCAGGCGGCAGTGAACGTTCAAAACCGCGTGTCACAGGCTACAAGCCAGTTACCTGCGGAAGTTGTACAATATGGTATAACTACTACCAAGCAGCAAAACAGCTTCATTGGTGCTATGGCTATCTACTCAGATGATCCAAAAAAATACGACCAAACCTTTGTAGCCAACTATGCGCAAATCAACATTGTGCCCGAAATTAAACGTATCCCGGGTGTAGGTTCTGCCAGTATATTTGGTGGTGTTAAGGATTACTCTATGCGTGTTTGGCTTAATCCGGGTCAAATGGCTACCTACAAAGTTACGCCTGCCGAAGTGATGGCCGCTATACAGGACAAAAACCTTGAAGCCGCGCCTGGTAAATTTGGCGAGCGCAGTAACGAGGCTTTTGAATACGTAATTAAATATAAAGGTAAACTTACCAAACCAGAGGAATATCAGAATATTGCTATCCGTGCAAATGCTGATGGTTCTGTATTGCGTTTAAAAGATGTAGCCCGTGTTGAATTGGGTGCCTATTCTTATAATAGCGTAAGTAACCTGAACGGACACGACGGTATCATCATAGGTATCATACAACTGGCAGGATCAAACGCCAACGAAATTCAGATTGGTATTGATAAGCTGATGGAAAAATTATCAAAGGATTTCCCTGTTGGTATCAAATACAACCAGTTCTATCGTACCAAAACCGACCTTGATGAATCAATCAACCAGGTTGAGCATACATTGATAGAGGCTTTTGTACTAGTGTTTATCGTAGTATTTATATTCCTTCAGGATTTCAGGTCTACATTGATCCCGGCTATAGCGGTTCCGGTGGCCATTATCGGTACCTTCTTCTTCATGAACCTGTTTGGCTTCTCTGTTAACCTTTTAACCCTGTTTGCATTGGTGCTGGCCATAGGTATTGTGGTGGATGATGCCATTGTGGTGGTAGAGGCGGTTCACGCCAAAATGGAGCACAACCCGGGAATGACCCCGAAAGTGGCAACTACCGAGGCAATGCACGAAATTACAGGTGCCATTATATCCATTACACTTGTTATGGCAGCCGTGTTTTTACCGGTTAGTTTCATGACAGGTTCAACAGGGATATTTTACCGGCAGTTTGCGTTAACCATGGCCATAGCCATTATCATATCGGCCGTTAACGCTTTAACTTTAAGTCCTGCATTGGCCGCCTTGTTCTTAAAGAACAAACATACTGCGGATGGTCACAATGCACCTAAAAAAGGTTTTGTAGAAAAATTTTATGCAGGCTTTAATGGTGGGTTTAATTATATGACCACCAGGTATGTAGGAGGCTTAAAATTCCTGATCCGTAAAAAATGGCTTAGCATAGGCGGATTGGTGTTGGTAGTAGCAATTACCTTTTACCTGGTAAACAGAACAAAAACGGGCTTTATTCCTACCGAGGATCAGGGTTTTGTGGCCATAGCTGTTAGTACACCATCTGGAACTTCTTTAAGTGGTACTAACAAGATCTTCAAACAAGCCGAAGATCAGCTTAAAACTTTACCATCAGCAAGGTTTGTTACCGCGTTATCTGGTTTTAACTTTTTAACACAATCCAGCAGTCCATCTGCCGGTGTAATTTTCTTGTTGTTAAAGCCGAACGAACAAAGGGGCGCGGTAAAGAATATTGATGATATACAAAATATAGTAAGAGGGAGATTAGGTGGCATACCAGGCGGTACGTTCTTCGTGTTCAGTTTTCCAACTGTTCCAGGGTTTAGTAACGTAGAAGCTATGGACGTGGTGCTGCAGGATAAAACCAACGGCAGGCTGGATAAATTCAGTGGCGTTGCCAATAACTTTATAGGCAAGCTGATGCAGAAACCGGCTATCGCTTATGCCTTTACTTCCTATAAAGCAGATTATCCTCAGTTACAATTAGAAGTTGATGATGAAAAAGCTAATCAGTTGGGTGTAAATGTTAAAGATATCCTTTCAACTATGCAAGCCTACTTTGGTACTGCCCAGGCATCGGATTTTAACCGCTTTGGTAAATACTACCGTGTGGTGGTTCAGGCTGACATTGCCGATAGGACAGACCCTGCATCTATTGACCGTGTATTTGTTAAAAACAAAGCAGGCGAAACCGTGCCAATCAATACCCTGGTTAAACTAACCCGTGTGTATGGTTCAGAAACCGCTTCACGTTATAACCTGTTCAACTCTATTGAAATCAACGCTATCCCTAAACCAGGTTATAGCTCTGGCGATGCCATTAAAGCCATCCAGGAAGTAGCCCAGGAGCAATTGCCATCAGGCTTTGCCTATGAGTTCTCTGGCCAAACGCGTGAAGAGATTTCATCAGGTGGTCAGTCGGCTATTATATTTATGCTTTGTTTGGTGTTTGTATATTTCTTATTATCAGCGCAGTATGAAAGTTATATATTGCCATTGGCAGTAATACTTTCAATCCCAACAGGTATTTTAGGAGTGTTTGTGGTATTAGGTTTAACCGGAATCGAAAACAACATCTATGTACAGGTAGCCTTGATCATGCTCATCGGTTTGCTGGCTAAAAACGCCATCCTGATCGTGGAGTTTGCCGTACAGCGCCGCAGGGCAGGTTTATCATTGGTAGCGGCAGCAATTGAAGCTGCAAGGTTGAGGATCCGTCCGATCATCATGACCTCGCTGGCATTTGTGTTCGGTTTGTTCCCGATGAGTATTGCAACAGGTCCATCTGCACAGGGTAACCACTCTATCAGTATTGGCGCCGCAGGCGGGATGGTGTCAGGAGTTATCCTGGGCTTATTCATTATACCTGTGCTGTTCGTGATCTTCCAGGGCTTACAGGAAAGAATATCCGGCAAACCGGAACCTGTTCTGACAGCCGATGGTGTAAACCAGCCCGAAGTTGAATTAGTATAAAGAAATCAAATAAAGGCTCGTGCGGTTCCCTCCTTGAGGTGGAGGGCAGATGGGATTAGTGAAACAGCACTCTTCCACGGGGTAGGAATCGCAAAGCTTTTGTTTATAAAGAATAACATAAAATGAAAAATTATATAAACGGGTCCATTTTGATACTGGTATTAGCAGTGCTAAGCGCCTGTAAAGTATCAAAGGATGTAGAGACACCCAAACCTGCCCTGCCTGAAACATTCAGAAGCGCAGTAACAACCGGCGATACCAGCAGCATTGCTGATATACAATGGAAAAACTTTTTTACCGAAGCAACTTTGCAAAAGCTGATAGACAGCGCCATCATAAAAAACTACGATATGCAAATAGCTGTGAAAAATATAGAAGCATCGCAGCTGTTATTTAAACAGGTAAAATGGAACTATGTTCCGCAGGTTGATCTGAATGTTACGGCAAATTCACAGCGTCCGTCAGATAACAGTATTACCGGTTTAAGCTTAAGCCAGTATAATATCGGCACAAAACATATTGAAGACTATTCAGCGAATCTAGCCCTGTCATGGGAGGCAGATATATGGGGTAAGATCCATAACCAGCAACGCAGCGCATTGGCAGCTTATCTGCAAACAACAGAAGCTAAAAAGGCTATCCAAACCAATATAGTTGCAAGTGTATCGCAAGGTTACTATAACTTATTGATGCTGGATGCACAGCTTAACATCGCACAAAAAAATGTGAAGCTGAATGATAGTACGTTGAGGATAATCAAACTGCAATATGATGCCGGCCAGGTTACTTCATTGGCTGTACAGCAAGCTGATGCTCAAAAACAGGCTGCTGAACAACTGGTGCCACAGTTTGAGCAAAATATTGCCATACAAGAAAACGCCCTGCGCATTTTAACCGGTGAATTACCTGATAAAATTGCAAGGAATTCAAATTTAGATGATATGGTTATTCCAACAAATGTGGCAACAGGTGTACCATCAGCCATAGTAAGCCGCAGGCCAGATGTTAAAAGCGCCGAGCTTGCTTTGGTAATTGCCAACAGTAAAGTGGGTATCAGCAAAGCTGAAATGTATCCCGCTTTGCGGATAACTGCACAAGGTGGTGTAAACTCATTTAAAGCCAGCAACTGGTTTAATATTCCTGCGTCATTATTTGGTGTAGTTGCAGGCAGCGTGGTGCAACCATTATTTGATCATAAACGACTAAAAACTGATTACCAGGTTGCGCAGGTTGACCGCGAGAAAACAGTGTTGCAGTTCCGCCAGTCTGTTTTAAATGCAGTTGGCGAAGTATCTGATGCACTGGTAAAAATTGACAAGTTAAAATCGCAGCAAACAATAGCCGCCAACAGGGTAAACACCTTACAGCAGGCTACAAAAAACGCCGACCTTTTATTTAAGAACGGGCTGGCTACTTACCTTGAAGTAATAACTGCCCAGGGTAATGTATTGCAAAGCGAATTGGAACTGGCATCAATAAAAAGAGATGAATTAAGCGCGGTGTCTGATCTGTACAGGTCACTGGGCGGTGGTTGGAAATAAATAAAGACTAATAACAATGAAAGAGTTTGTAACCTTAAGAAGCAAAATGCTTTATTGCTCGATAAGAGAATGGAATGTTACTTTGGTATTTTGGGGAATTGTGCTGTTGGTTGAAGTAGTGATAAATGTACTAAAGTAAAAGCAAATATATTGAGATCTGTGGGTTCGGATCACAAATTATCCCGGCGGGACAACACCATATAATGGTATGTTGTCCCGTTTTTAATTCATTTAGCCTCTTATTAAGAGATAAAAAGTAGATTAGCATATTAGTTGTTATATAGCGATGAGCATATTCAGATGACTTTGGCACAATTAATGGCAATGATAACACATAAAAACATTAAATGAATCCGGAAACAGACCTTAATAAAACTAATAGAATCGGATTAGCGCTGTCAGGAGGTGGTGTAAGAGGCATTGCTCATTTAGGTGTAATGCAGGCACTGATTGAGAATGGCATTACGTTTTCGCATATATCGGGCACAAGCGCCGGAGCAGTTGCCGCGGCCTTTTTTGCCGAAGGATACTCACCCAAAGAAATCTTACAAATAATTAAAGAAACCAGGCTGCTTAAGCTGCTGCGCCCTTCGCTTGGCAGTACAGGTTTAATTTCTATACTAAAGGCCCGGTTTTTATTTGGGAGATATATCCCTCATAACTCCTTTAGCAAACTCAAAATACATGTTACTATTTCTTCTGTTGATCTCGGCGAAGGAAGACTTGTTTACTTTACCGATGGGGAGTTGGATATGGCAATTTTAGCATCATGCTGCTTACCGGGTATTTTTAGGCCGATAATTATTAATGACCATATGTATATTGATGGCGGGATCTTAAATAATTTCCCGGTTGAACCATTGGTAGGCAATTGCGATCTTATTATTGGGTCATCATGTAACCATTTACCGGTGGTAACCGAGATCAAATCCTTTGGCAGCCTGGTTGACAGGGCCGCTATGATTGCTATCAACTCAAGTCTTAACATGCATAAAATTTTATGCGACGTAGTTATTGAGCCGCGTGGTTTGGGTGGTTACGGCATATTTAATACTGACGCTGCCGATGAAGTTTTTATGATTGGCTACGAGGAAGGCTTAAAAGCCGTTACAGGGAACGAGTTTCTTAAAGGCATTGTGCAGGCACACCAAAAAGCAATAAAAGCAGCTGATTTATAAAAAACTTATGTATTTTTAAGTAATTACAAATTCAACTCATACCTCGTACTTCTTCCTCCACTTTCCCCCAAAAGTATTATCGCCCCTTTTGCAAGCAGGTCTTGCAGATCTCGTGTTGCAGTTGCTTTTGATGCCTTGGATATGGTAATATACTTGCCCGCATTTATACTGCGTTCAAAACCTTTAGGGCCCTCTTTCAGTACTCTTTTGATCACTTTCAGCTGGCGTTCATTTAGCTCACCGCTGAACCTGACGAAAAATTTGGTCTTTTTCAACGTGAAGTCTATGTGGTTTTCGGTATACTGTTGTGCGTTTATGATAACATCCACAAAATAACTTATCCACGGTGTTATTTCATTTGCTTTTTGCGCCTGCTCTAATGCACTATAATAATCGTTTTTTTTTGCTTCTATGGTTCTGGATAAGCTTAAAAGCACCGGCCTGCCAACGCCCTGTGATAAAGCTTTTTCAGCAATTGCCCGACCTATCCTGCCATTGCCATCTTCAAACGGGTGGATAGATTCAAAATATAAATGCGCAATGGCCGATCTGATCGGGGCTTTTTTAATTTCATGTTTTCCACCCGGTGCGCTTTCATTAAACCAGGTAATAAATTGGTCCATTTCCCCGGATACTTTTTCTGATGGTAGCGCTTCGTAATGCACTTTTTCTTTTCCCATTGTGCCTGATACCACCTGCGTTGGCGCGGTGTGGTCACGCCAGGCACCAACCTTTAATTTAGTGCCTGTGCCCAACAGCATTTTATGCCACATAAACAATTGTTTTTTACTTAATGGCTGCTGGTATGTATCGCGTACGTTATATATCAAATCACCTATTCCTTTTGCCTTTTTATCAGCTATATGGTCCGGTGTTTTATTTAATCCAAGATCATTCCTTATTGATGACATTACATCTTTTCTACTCAAATACTCTCCTTCAATTTCTGAGGTTTTTATAGCTTCGTATACCATAAATTCAACAACAGTATCCATTTGTGAATTTTCTGGCAAGGATTTTAATACACCGCTTATCAACCCTGTTTTTTCAGAAAAAAGGTATAGCCTTTCTTCAATTCCTGAAGAACTATAAGTGAAATTTGGCCAGTCTTTTTGTTGCCAGTTATACATCTTGAGCCGAATATCTATTTTAATCGGCTCAAATATACGCATTTTTTGAGCCGAATAAATAAATTAATCAGCTCAAAATAATTAATGTCATGAGCCGAATAGTAAAATTATTCGGCTCAAAAATTTAAACCAGCTATCAAAAAATATTTAACGATGATTTTATCAAAAACCCTAGGAGCCTTTTTGATAAACAATGGAGAAAAAAGAATAAACATATACTAAAATGAGCCTTAAGTTAGGGATACTCCAAAACTTAAGGCTCAAATATCAATTTGATATAATACTTACTGTATTTTTATCTCCACTCTTCTGTTCAATACCCTGCCTTCTTCAGTGGTATTATCGGCAATAGGTTTGCTTTCGCCATAACCTTTAACAGCAAGGTTATCACCTGCGATGCCGGTATTTACAAGGTACAATTTTACAGAATTGGCCCGTTCAACAGATAAAGCCATGTTATGATCAAATGATCCCTCGGCTGATGAATTGCCGTTTAGAATAAACTTAACAGAAGGGTCTTTTTTCATTTCAGCAGCAGCCTTATCTAAAATGGGATACGACTCGGTTTTTAATATGCCCGAATTAAATTCAAACTGAATGTTCTTAAAGTTGTAATCAGGTTTTGCAACCGGGGCCGGTGGTGGTGGTGTTTCTTGCGCCGGAGCCTGCGCAGGCGGCGGTGTTTCTTTTTGTACAGGTGCAGGGTCAGGCGGGTAGGTAACCGCTTGCTTTGTAACAACCGGCTTTTTTGCTTTACAGGCTGGTAATAAAGCTACAGCAAATAAAATAACGAATAATAGTAAATGAGTTTTTATAATTTTCATAAGAAAAAAAATAATGTATGGATGTAAATATAAAAAACGCAGCTTAAAGTTGGTTATTGTAAATTATGAACATACTCACATTTTCTGCAAACACCAGGTCGTCATACATCTTAAATTCTGCACATTAGTAGTTTTAATGGGTTCATATAACTTTCCGTTCAAATCGGTTGTATAATCAAGCAGCATTTCTTCATTTACCAAAAAGCGTTCTGAACCATCAGGCAACAAATACCGGCCATTGCCCACGCTTTGAACCAGCGTTTCAATCCCAATATCCGATGCCAGTCGCGCAAACAAAAATCCACCCGGTTTAAGCACCCTCCACATGCATCGCAGCATGCTGTCAAAATGATACTCATTGGCAGCAAAATGCAGCACAGCGCTACTGATGACCAAATCAAACCAGGCATCTTCAAATGGCAGATCCTCTGCTGTAGCAACCTTAAAATTAGATGATGGAATACCGGGCGCCAGGTTAGCGGCCAATTCTGTTACCACTTCAACCAGTTGCGGATTTGGGTCTATTCCATAAACATCAAAGCCATTGCGAAGGAAATAAACCAGGTTTCGCCCGCTTCCACAACCGGCATCCAAAACCTTATTGCAATTATCAAAGCGGCCCTTTAATAACTGGTCAAACAAATAAATGTCAATATTGCCATAAAGCTGCCAAAGGTTGTTTTGCATATGCTAATGTAGGCCTAACTTTTTAGATATTAAAAAACCCCTTTCGGGGTTTTCATTTAGTTGAACAATTTATTTATAAGATCAGTTATCATTCTTTCTATCTTTTTTGTCGTGATGCTCAAACTTTTCAAAGCTGCCGCATTCGATAATTTTGGCTTTAATTATATTATAAATAGCTGCATTACTGGTACTGCTTATTACAATGGTCCCCTCTGTTTTTGTGGCTGCTTCAAGTGTGGCTACGGCTGTGCTGCTTATCAGCTTGTTTAAATGCAGCTTTATGGTGGTAGCCACGTCGGTTTTACCATCAACGGTTACATTTTCTGCCTCGGCCTTAATAATGGCATCATCATTAAAATCAAACTCAATAGGTATCACAGAGCCGCTGGTGGTTGTAAAATTACCTTTTAGGGTAAGCGGTATAGTACCCGATGTGCTTTTTGCAAGTACAATCTTTATTTCAATTTCACTATAGGTACCGGTATCAATAGCCGAGCTAATTACAGCGGGTATTGGGGCAAACAGATCTACATGCTGCAAACTTTTTGTTTTGATTTCAATTTCTGTGTTCTTTTTTTTTGCCTCCAGTTTAAAGTATGCGATATTAGCGATGCCCGATGTCCAGGTGATGCTAGCTGTTGCATTGGTAGTTAAGCCGCTTGCCGAGCTTGTAAACGTGCTTGCCGAATTGTCAGCACTAACCGCAAAAGCCATTTTAGTTCCTGAAGTTGAAGGGGAGGTGCTGTTTTTTTTGCACGCACTGAACATAAGGGCTATCACTATTAAGGAGAGTCCTTTGATTACATAATTTTTCTTCATAGTTATTTGGGTTGTTTATCGTAATACGTTTGTTACAGGTAATGGTTGCCTTCTTATTTAGTTATTTTCTCTCTGAGATATTTTTTGCCGAATCTATCTGTTTGCAGGTTATAAAAATTAACAACATCTTTATTATGATTTACTTATATCATAATTATTAAGTATGATACAATTATATCATAAATTTATTTTATGATATAAATAATTCATATATTTGAATTATGATATATATAATTCATAATTTGAAATGAAACAATTTGCAGTTATAACAGGCGATATTATCAATTTCACAAGGTTAGATAATGAGAAAAGGCAAAGCCTGATTGCAGCTACTGAAAAATTATTAAAATCGTGGGTTGCTAAACCTAATGAGGCAGAAGTATTCAGGGGCGATAGTTACCAGTTGATAATGGATGATATTTCCGATGCTATCAAAAAAAGCATCCAGCTAATTTGTTGGTTTATAAAGCATTCAGATGGTGTAAATAATATTCAATTAAGCTCCAGGGTATCAATAGGAATAGGGAAAATTGCTTATAAAGGTAAATCGGTTTTGGATTCTGACGGGGAAGCATTTCACCAATCAGGCAGGTATTTTGATAAAATGAGCGCCGGTGAAATATTGGCTATAAAAACCACCAACGAAGAAATTAATCAACAAATAACAATTATTCTTAGTTTTATAAACCTTTTTATATGCCAATGGACACCTAACCAGGCTGAAGTTATTTACTTAGCATGTGAAGGATATACCCAATTAAAAATGGCAGAGAAATTAAGTATAAATCAGGGTGCTGTTAATAGAAGGTTAAAGGCAGCAAAATGGAAGGAAATAGAAAAGGGTATAATTTATATTATTCAACTTGTAACAAAATAAACATATGGCCATCAATTTATTGCTACGTCTTATTATTGCGCATTTGCTTACTGACTTTGTTTTTCAGCCTTTATCATGGATAAAGGATAGAAAAGAAAAACAAATCAGGTCGGTTAAATTAATTTGGCATGTAATAGTTACAGCTTTATTTGCCTATGCATTTTCAGGATTGTACGCTTGCTGGTGGCTTCCTTTGGTTATATTAATTTCGCATTATCTTATTGATCTTGCCAAATCCTATTTGCCTGATAAGCTTGCCTGGTTTATAGCCGACCAGTTTATGCATTTGTTGGTGATATTTATCATCTGGTTAAGCATCGACAAGCAATGGGCTGCAATTACCACGGAATTAAGCGCAGTAGTTGAAAATACACATTTTTGGATCCTGGCTTTAGGCTATATATTGGTTACATGGCCATTGGGTATACTGATAGGCCTGGCAACCGCTAAATGGAGAAATGACCTGGAAACAAGTAAAGAAGTAAAAGACGGGCTTGAGAACGCAGGAAAATGGATTGGTATTTGTGAAAGAATACTGATTTTAACATTTGTATTAACTAATCAATATATAGCAATTGGTTTTCTGATCACGGCTAAATCTATTCTTAGATTTGGCGACAAGGATAAAAAAGCGGAGAAAAAAACGGAATATATATTGGTAGGTACATTATTAAGCTTTGCCGCATCTGCTTTGCTTGGTATAATTATTTCATACACCATAACGCCATGATCCCTAAAAATTATATGATTCCAACTCTTCGGCAACCAAATGTAAAAGCTCCTCCCCAACAATACCCGGGTTTTTGCAAATGTGTAAACCTTTATATCCATCGGGTTCAAAACTGGCTATGAACTTACCATCTTCAAATACTTCAAACTTACATTGATCGCCTTCGTGGTGCATATAATCACGCACCTCGAAATGATAGCTTTGGTTATCATTGGTGACTGAAATTTCAAATTTTTCCATTATCATATTGATCTTCGCTAATAACTATTAAGCAAGCCTATTGTTGTGAAAAATAATTACCGAAATAAGATCAGATTTTTGAGATAGATTGGAAAATAACAAACAGGGTACGCCATAAAAGTACCCTGTTTGTTATTTTTAGGCATAGTTAGTGCCTGCTGTTTGAATTTGATGAATGGGATGCTTTACCACCTTTGCTTGAAACTTCGCGGTGTTTACTTTCGTCCATGTTTGCAAAGTTTCCGCTGTTGCTGTTAGATGACCTGCTTTGGCTGTGCTGATTTGATTGTTTTGCACCGCCTGTTTGATTTTTTTGATTTGTTGCCATTTTAGTAATTTTTATGGTTTTATCAATCAGTGAACTATACATTAATCTATAATGACCATGCCAAAAAATGGTAAAGCAATAAAAGGAAAATGATTTACAAAAGCTTAGCGAAAATAAATGTCGGAGGAACATAAACAGGCAAAGTTTTAGCACACCTAAATAGTGTATACATCGCACAACAACAGTGTACATTATTCCCAATTAACGTTTAAACAGGTATTAAAACATCAAATGCATACAGTTAAAACTATTCAAATTAAATAGCTGTTAATAAGCTAACTAATTGATAATATTATGCCATCAACTATATTAATTGCCTGCCACAAAATTTTAAAAGACCGGAAACTCAATATTTCATTTGCAGAAAGCGCTACTGCCGGCCGGCTTTCTGCTGAATTTTCATTAATACCCGAGTGCGGCGAGGTTTTAAAAGGCGGGATTGTATGTTATGATGCCTGTATAAAACAGGATGTGCTGGGAGTGCCTGAAGAATTAGTTGAAAAATACACGCCGGAGTCTGCCGAAGTAACTAAAGAACTTGCCGAGCGCCTTGGTAATTTTATGAATGCGGATGTCCGGGTGGCTGTAACAGGGTTAACAATGCCCGGTGGAAGCGAGACTAAAGAAAAGCCGGTAGGTACCATGTTTATTCATCTCATTATAAATAGTAAACCAATAGCCTCCCGTGAAATATTCAAAGGATCGGCAGAAGAAATAGTGCTGTTAACGGTTGATAGGGTAGCTCAATTGATTATTAATGAATTTGCCTGATATTTATTTATAGGTTGTCGCTAATAATAGTTAATTGTATGGGGTTATCCATTACTATTTCAGTACCTGGCTGATAAAGAACGCATAAGTTAAGCGGCTAATAGTTGATCCACTCGCTTTAACAGAATATTAATATCAAAAGGTTTAGATATAAAATGATCTGCCCCTGAATTACACATTATCTCACGGATATTTGTTTCGCCCGAAATCAGCATAATCCTTATATGGCTCATTTGCGGGGTGGCTTTAATTTCCCTGCAAATTTCAGTGCCATTTAAATCGCCCAGGCGAATATCAAGTAATATAAGGTCGGGCTGAAACTCTTTAATTTGTTTAAAGATATGTTCACCGGTTAAGGACGTGCGTACTTCGTACCCGGCGTCTTCGAAAAGGTATTCATACATTTCCAGGATATCCCTTTCATCTTCAATCACCAAAACACGTTTTGCCAACATCGCTCTTATCTTTTTGAATTGTATTTTTTGGTTATACGAGTATAAGAAGCAAAATAGTTGCTTTCGTTTAATGATGCAGCTAATATGTAATTAAGATGACAAACAAAATGATAACGATCTGGTCCTGATTTGTGAAGTTGATATTAGTTAATTTGAATTAAATAAGGTAAATTTACGTTATAATTAACTTTTCTAAAAGTTCGCTCACCTTCTTTTCCATCTTAAAGGTGTCCTGTTAATTCATTTCAGTAAATCCGGATCGATGAATACAGAACTTACCCCAGTCCTGTTAGGGGAATTAATTAATGATGGCTATACTTATGTTCTGGTCAAACAGTTGAATTTGCCAGGAGAAAATCCCTCCGCTCACCAGGTACTTATACCAGTAAAGCAGAAGCCGACAATGAAAACGTTGCCGGAAGGTTTTCATACCTTTTATAAAATAACAGAGGAGCCGCTCCAAATGGCTTGCGGAAACGTTGAACTACCGGTTTTGGTTGATCTTTCAGAAGGAAATCATCTTTCGCTGATTCCTCCATCTGTTTCCGTAGAAGACTTTTATTTCCGGCACAGCGAGGATTTCTTTAGCCAGGTTTTGGAAAGTATTGATGATTACGCCGTTTACACAACCAACCTGGAAGGGGAAATTAATAGCTGGAATGCCGGGGCAAAACATGTTCTGGGTTATACCGAAAAAGAGATCATAGGATCAAATGTGGCGGTCATTTATACGGCTGAAGACAATAGGCAAGAGATTCCGAGGCTGGAATTTGAAGAGGTGGTGAGGGCGGGACATGCTGTAAATGAGCGGTATCATGTGCGAAAGGATGGCTCGCAGTTCTGGGGTAGCGGGCTATTGTTTCCTTTATTTGATAAACAGGGGAATCACAGAGGCTATACCAAGGTTATGCGAAACCTGGCGGAAAAAAAAGTGCCGGAGAAACAGGCTTTATATGCCAAAGCCCTTAGTCAGAATATTATTGAAACCTCCCGGGAACCGATGGCCATTTTAAACAAAGAGCTGGTCATAAAAGCGGCAAGCGAAAGTTTTTTTCAATTGTTCCAGGTAACACGTAAGAAAGCGATAAAAAAAAGTATTTATGATTTTGCGCCGCGATTAAACCGGGAGCGTTTAAAAGAGCTATTTGAAGGGATACTGACAAATGAAATGTCATTTATCAATTTTGAGTTTGCTTATGAACTTGCAGATGGCAGCACCAGGATCATGATGATCCATTCAAGAAAAGTGGTATCCTTTGTTGATCGCGTTGAACTGGTCATTCTTAGCGTGGAAGACATTACCCAGGAACGGATCTTACAACAGGATAAGGACGATTTCATCAGCATTGCCAGCCATGAGTTAAAAACTCCGGTCACTATGATCAAGGCCTCCGCACAGATCCTGGAAAAAGAACTGAAAGACGCTGCTTCCCCCTTAGTCATCCACTATCTAAAAAAGCTCAGCGAACACGTGGACAAACTGGTTAGCCTGGCTGCGTTTCTGCTGGATGTATCTAAGATCCGGACAGGCCGTTTTTCCCTGCAAAAGGAAATGCTTGATCTTGCTGACCAGATCAATGAGACCATACTGGATCTGCTGCCTGTTTATCATCATACCATCTCCTATGAAGGACCGCCTACCTGCATGGTAAATGCAGATAAAGCAAAAATAGCCCAGGTACTGATCAATTTAGTAAGCAATGCCGTAAAATATTCCCCGGATGCAGGCCAGGTCATTATCAGGCTTTTCAGGGACCAGGAAAAGCTAACAGTAAGCGTACAGGATTTTGGCCTGGGTATTTCAGAAGAAGAACAGTGTAACATATTTAAACGCTTTTCCCGGACCCGGGTGGTGTGTGAAAAGAAAATTGAAGGCGTTGGCTTGGGTCTTTATATTTCGGCCGAGATCATTAAACTGCACGGCGGCCAGATCTGGTTTGAAAGCAAACCAAATAAAGGTTCTACTTTTTTCTTCAGCCTGCCTGTTATAGCTTGATTGTTAACAAAAATAATTAAAACTATCGTTAATCAGGCTTGTTACTTTTCAATATGACCAGGTAGCGATAGTTTCTGCATCAGTCATTTTTTCAGACCGTTGTGAAACCTGGATAGGCTAAAAAATATAAAGTTATGATCACCCTCAGAGTAGAAAACCGACCGGCGGAAAGCGAGGCGGGGAAGAAAAACGATTTTTATATGGAAGGCACTGTCTTCGTTATTATGTAAATTTTCAGCTATTTCCGCCTTGTTTTAAGCTGTTTTCTGTTAACCTTAACCATTTTTTGCGTTCTCGTCAGGTTGCTCAATGATGAGCTGAGAGATGAAATATATTGACGTCTCATCCAGGACGATTTTTGATGGCTGCTTTAGCAGCAGTCTGACGGGGCGGTACCGGTAAAAAAATTGGCCGTACCGCAATTCTCCCGCTAAGGAAATTAAGGCATCTGCTATTATCGCCGGGAACTGCTCTGAAAAAATTAAAAATTTGAATCATGGAAACTAATAAAGTAAAACAATTGCACGATTTCGGCCAAAGTATCTGGCTAGACTTTCTTGACCGTAAGTTGATTCGTTCCGGTCAGTTAAAAAAACTGATTGAGGACGACGGCCTGCGGGGTATGACCTCTAACCCGGCTATTTTTGAAAAGGCCATCAGCAGCAGTGCTGACTACGATGAGCAGATCCGCGAACTGGCCGCTACCTATCAAAACAACGAAGCTATTTTTTATCAGCTGGCAATAACCGATATTCAAAACGCTGCAGACCTGTTTAAACCTGTTTTTGTGAAAGGCTCGGATGGTTATGTTAGCCTGGAGGTTTCACCTCACTTGGCGCATGATGCCAACCGGACGATCAGGCAGGCAGTGGAGTTGTGGAAAAAGGTTGACCGCGAAAATGTTATGATTAAAATACCCGCAACAACCGATGGATTGCCCGCCATCCGCAAATCGATCAGCGAAGGGTTGAACATCAATATTACCCTGCTGTTTGGCCTGGACCGCTATGAGGAAGTCACCGAAGCCTATTTATCAGGCCTGGAAGACCGGGTAGAAGCAGGGCAACCCATTGATCATATCGCATCTGTAGCCAGCTTTTTCCTAAGCCGCATTGATGTAATGGTTGACCCAATGCTGGAAATAAAGGGCCATCCTGAAATGAAGGGCCATCCTGAAATGAAGGGCGAGATAGCGATTGCCTGCGCTAAACAAGCCTACCAGATCTATAAACGGGTGTTCAGCAGCGAACGTTTTAAAAAGCTGCAGGAGCAGGGCGCTATGCCACAGCATGTTCTTTGGGCAAGCACCGGAACCAAAGATCCATCCTTTCCCGATACCAAATATGTAGATGCCCTCATCGGCCCGGAAACCGTTAATACCGTTCCGCTGGAAACACTGGAGGCCTACAGGGATCACGGAAATCCCGCAAACAGGCTGGAGCAGGACCTTGACAAAGCTACGCAGACATTAGCTCAACTGAAGAAGATTGGAATTAACATCGATGAGATCACCGCACTATTGGAAAACGAGGGCATCGAAAAATTCAATAAGCCTTATGATCAGTTATTACAGGCTATTGAGGAGAAAAAAGGTCATACTATTGATGCCTGAATAATCTGATTGGTTTGGGATTGGTCAAAGTTATACCATTGTCATATTGTTTATACTTTTTTGTATAAACAGGCAATGATTGTATCTTTGCAGGGTAATTATTATTGATTCCATTTAAAGACTGGCATCATGAAGGAAGAACTGAACACACTGGAGCAAACTGTATTAAATGACTATAAATACGGCTTTGTTACAGACATCGATACGGATACCGCTCCGAAGGGGATCAACGAAACGGTCATCCGCCTGATCTCTGCCAAAAAGAACGAGCCAGGCTGGATGCTTGATTGGCGCCTGAAGGCCTATGCCCAATGGCTGAAAATGGAAGAGCCTAAATGGCCGAACGTGACCTACCCGCCGATCAATTACCAGGATATTATTTATTATGCCGCACCTAAGCAAAAACCGCAGTTAAACGGTATTGATGAGATTGACCCGGAATTGCGCCGTACGTTTGAAAAACTGGGTATATCCCTGGATGAACAGAAGCGCCTGAGCGGGGTTGCGGTAGATGTGGTGATGGACAGTGTTTCTGTTGCCACATCATTCAAAAAGCAATTATCGGAAATTGGGGTTATCTTTTGTTCCATGAGCGAAGCCATACAGCAGCATCCTGAATTGATAAAAAAATACCTGGGCTCTGTGGTACCCATGACCGATAATTATTTTGCAGCGCTGAATGCCGCTGTATTTACAGATGGCTCATTTTGCTATATCCCCAAAGGGGTACGCTGCCCGATGGAACTGTCTACCTATTTTCGGATCAATACGGAGAATTCGGGGCAGTTTGAACGCACGCTGATCATCGCGGAAGATGATAGCTACGTGAGCTACCTGGAGGGCTGCACGGCCCCCATGCGGGACGAAAATCAGCTGCATGCCGCCGTGGTAGAACTAGTGGCGCTTAACAAGGCGGAGATCAAATATTCCACGGTCCAAAACTGGTACCCCGGCGACAAGGAAGGGCACGGTGGTATTTACAACTTTGTAACCAAACGTGGTATATGCCAGGGCGATCATGCTAAGATTTCTTGGACACAGGTAGAAACCGGCTCGGCTATTACCTGGAAATATCCCAGCGTTATTTTGAAGGGTGATTATTCCATCGGCGAGTTTTATTCCGTTGCACTTACTAACAATTACCAGCAGGCAGATACCGGCACCAAAATGATCCATTTGGGCAAGCATACCAAAAGCAGGATCGTTGCCAAAGGGATCTCTGCAGGGCGCAGCAATAATAGTTATCGCGGACTGGTGCGTGCCAGCAAATGGGCTACCAATGCCCGTAATTATTCACAATGTGATTCACTGCTGCTGGGTGACCGGTGCGGCGCGCATACCTTCCCTTATATTGAAGTTAAAAACACAACGTCGACTGTTGAACATGAAGCAACCACCTCAAAAATAGGGGAAGACCAGCTTTTTTATTGCAGGCAGCGGGGTATTGATACCGAAACCGCCGTAGCATTGATCGTCAACGGCTTTGCCAAAGAGGTTATGAATCAGTTGCCAATGGAGTTTGCCATAGAGGCACAAAAACTGCTGGCCATTAGCCTGGAAGGCAGTGTAGGTTAATTTTTAAACAAAAAAATATGTTATCTATCAAAAATATACACGCGGCTATTGAAGGGAAGCCGATATTAAACGGGATTGACCTCGAAATAAGGCCGGGAGAGGTACATGCCATTATGGGGCCCAATGGTTCAGGGAAAAGTACGCTGGCACTGGTATTGGCAGGCAGGGAAGGGTATGAAGTAACCCAGGGTTCAGTTACCTTTTCAGGGAAAGACCTGCTGCAGATGCCGCCCGAAGACCGGGCCCGCGAAGGCTTGTTCCTGGCATTTCAATACCCGGTGGAGATACCCGGGGTAAGCACCACAAATTTCATTAAAGCGGCCGTGAATGAAAAACGGAAATACCTGGGTGAAGAAGCGCTGGACGCCGTTGCCTTTCTTAAAATGATGAAGGAAAAAATGGCGCTGGTCAATGTTGATCAAGCTTTATTGAGCCGTTCTGTTAATGAAGGTTTTTCAGGCGGCGAAAAAAAACGTAACGAAATTTTCCAGATGGCCATGCTCGAACCCAAGCTGGCGATATTGGACGAAACGGATTCTGGATTAGATATTGATGCCCTGCGTATTGTAGCCCGTGGCGTAAATCAACTGCGGAATAAGGATAGGGCCATTCTGATCATTACTCATTACCAGCGTTTACTGGATTACCTGCAGCCTGATTTTATACATGTGTTATACAATGGCCGTATGGTCAGATCAGGAGGTAAGGAACTGGCCCTGGAACTCGAAGAAAAAGGATATGATTTTATTAAGGATGAGCTCAATTTAACAGAAGGGTTACCGGCGGGTACTAATTAAAGAGGACCATGACAGATGTAAGTTATTTTAAAGACCGGTTTGAACAGTTGCAGGGTGCAAGCCCGGATGGCGACATTGCCGGGGTGCGGCTGAAAGGCTTTGATACTTTTACCAATTCAGGCCTTCCTTCTTTGCGCAACGAGGAGTGGAAATATACTAATATCAGCAGTTTGTTTAATAAGGAATATCATGTTGCCGCGGTTGATGAAAAGCCTGTTCTGTCAGACGTTGATTTCCTCCGCTTGCCGGGACATTCCGGCGCTAATGAACTGGTTTTTGTAAATGGCCGGTTTATGCCAACGCTTTCTACCATCCGTTCTCCGGATAATCAGTTAACCTTGATGCCGTTGGAAGATGCGGCAAATGGAATTTATAAAGAACTGGTTAAGGAACATCTTGGGCAAAGCAGCAAGTATCTCAAAGATGGCATTCATGCGCTTAATACCTCATTTATTTCTGGCGGAGTATTTATACATATCGCTAAAAAGCAGCAATTGGAGCATCCTATTTACCTGTATCATGTTTCGGACGCGCGGGACCATCATACACTTTCCCAGCCCCGCAGCCTGGTTTATGCCGGCGAAGGAAGTAAACTACAGCTGGTAGAAACTTACCAAACTATAGGTACTGCCGATAGTTTCACTAACCAGGTGATGGAAGTGGTGGTTAACAACGACACCCGTATGGAATATTATAAGCTTCAGAATGATAGTGCTAATGCCAGCCAGGTAAGCACAACGCATATCCGCCAAGCGGGCCGGAGCTATGTACATGCGGTAACTATTACGCTTAACGGCGGCATGATCCGTAACAATATGAACCTGGTACTGGATGCAGCGGGCAATGAGACCCACCTGTATGGCTTATATTTACTAAATGGCCGTACTCATGCTGATAATCATACGTTGGTTGATAACCGCATGCCAAATTGTTTCAGCAACCAGCTTTATAAAGGAATTGTGGATGATAACGCAACAGCCGTATTTAACGGTAAGATCATGGTACAGCCACAGGCGCAAAAAACCAATGCTTACCAGTCCAATAAAAATATCCTGTTAACTGATCAGGCCAGTATTAATACCAAACCCCAATTGGAAATTTTTGCCGATGATGTCAAATGTTCTCATGGTTGTACTGTAGGACAACTGGATGAGACAGCCCTGTTTTATTTAAGGGCAAGAGGTATCCCTAAGGAAAATGCACAGGCTATGCTGTTACAGGCTTTTACGGCAGATATACTGGTGCAGGTAAAACCTTTATTGCTCCGCGAACATATAAGACAACTTATTACAGTGCAGCTTTTTAATAATAAATAAAAGAATGACAACTTTTAGCACGATATCGCCCATTTTTGATGTGGATACCATTAGGCAGGCTTTTCCTATCCTTGGCCGTATGGTGAAGGATAAGCCATTGGTATACCTGGATAATGCGGCAACATCACAAAAGCCATTAGGCGTTATTAATGCTATTCATGATTATTACACCGGTTATAATGCCAACATTCACCGGGGGATCCATAGCCTGGCTGAAGAAGCTACCGCGGCTTACGAAGTAACACGGCATGCGGTAAAACAGTTTATTGGTGCGGCTGCTGCTGAAGAGATCATCTTTACCAGGGGAACTACGGAAGGTATTAACCTGGTAGCCTATACCTGGGGAAGGCAAAATATAAATGCAGGGGATGAGATCATTATTTCAGGCATGGAGCATCATTCTAACATTGTGCCCTGGCAAATACTGTGTGAAGAAAAAAATGCTGTACTCAAGGTGATTCCGGTTACCGAAGATGGTGAGCTTTCCTTAATGGCCTATCAAAACCTCCTGACTGATAAAACGAAGCTGGTATCCATTGTGCAGGTATCCAATGCCTTAGGGACGGTAAATCCGGTTAAAGAAATGATTGCTGCAGCTCACCATGTAGGCGCTTTGGTATTGGTTGACGGGGCACAGTCGGCCGTTCACCTGGATATTGATGTACAGGATCTGGATTGTGATTTTTTCGCTTTCTCTGGCCATAAAGTTTATGGGCCAACAGGTGTTGGTGTGCTTTACGGTAAAAAAAAGATCCTGGAAAACATGCCGGTTTTTCAGGGCGGTGGCGAAATGATCAAAGAAGTTACTTTTGAGCATACCACGTATAATGAACTGCCATACAAGTATGAAGCCGGCACCCCTAATATAGCGGATACCATTGCTTTAAAGTCAGCGCTGGATTTTATTAACACAATCGGGAAAACAAAAATACGGAAACACGAGGCTGGGTTATTGGCCTACGCTACAGAGCAACTGGAAACCATTCCCGGACTGGCAATTATTGGCAAAGCCAGGGAGAAGGCAAGCCTGGTGTCTTTTGTGATCAAAGGCACACATCCCCAGGATATTGGCATTTTGCTGGATAACCAGGGAATTGCCGTAAGAACCGGGCACCACTGTTGCCAGCCGCTGATGAAACGCTTTGAAATTCCCGGTACAGTAAGGGCTTCATTTGCGCTATATAACACCTTTGAAGAAGTGGATAAATTGATTACCGGCTTACATAAAACCATTAAAATGCTGTCATGATGATAACAGGCAATAACGGGCAAATGCAGGCTACAGAAACAGCAATTATTGAAGATTTTTCTTTGCTGGACACCTGGGAAGAGAAATATGAATACATTATTGACCTGGGTAAAAAACTGCCTGCATTAGATGAAAAATATAAATTAGAGGAAAATAAGATCAAAGGATGCCAGTCGGCTGTATGGCTGGTAACAGATTATCATAATGGCAGGGTGTTTTTTAAAGCGGACAGTGATGCAGTTATTGTAAAAGGTTTGGTCAGTATGCTCATCCGGGTATTATCAGGGCATACGCCTGATGAGATCATTAGTGCAAAACTCGGATTTATAGAACAGATAGGCATGATGACACACCTGGCACAAACCCGTTCAAATGGTTTGCTGGCTATGATCAGGCAAATGAAAAACTATGCCCTGGTTTATAAAACAATCGGAAATTAAAAATACGATGATGAATGAAGAAGCATTAAAAAAAAAGGTCATTGATTGTTTACAAACCATCTATGATCCCGAGATCCCGGTGAGTATTTACGAACTGGGGCTGATCTATGAAACTGCGATCATGCCTCCTTTGAATAATGTACAGATTGTGATGACCCTGACCGCGCCCGGCTGCCCGGCTGCACAAATACTGCCCGTTGAAGTGGAACAGAAAGTAAAACAAATTGAAGGTGTGAATGAAGTACAGGTGTCGGTGGTATGGGATCCGCCCTGGCATAGGGAAATGATGTCTGAAACGGCTAAGTTCGAATTGGGTATGTTATAAAAGCTATAAGCACAACTACTAAAATATAGATCAAATATGAAAATTACGGCCCAGGAAGAGTATGGTTTACGGTTATTACTGCGGATTGCGAAATGCAGGGATAACGGCGGGATGAATATTCCGGATCTAAGCGAAGCTGAAGGCTTATCAGCAGCTTACGTAGCCAAGCTTACCCGTATATTGCGCATAGCCGGTTACATCAGCAGTACACCCGGCTACAAGGGCGGTTACGTGCTGGCGCGGCCCGCAGGGCAAATCAATATCAACCAGGTACTGAAGACTTTAGGGGGGGCATTGTTTACTAAGGATTTCTGTGGTGATTATCCGGGTACAGGTTCTTTATGCACCAATTCCGTGGATTGCTCTATACGTTCACTCTGGCAAACGGTCCAGCTCTCGGTTGACAGGTTATTAGATCAGGTAACCTTAGCGGATCTGATGAGTCCGGAACACACATCGGTTCAGCTGCTCCATGCGCTAATAGGGCAACAAACCAAGGTATTGTCCTGATAAATGAATTATTTAATTCAAACATTTTTGTTTTGCATACTTGCTGCGCCGGTACAAAATCAGATCTTATTTAACTTTTCACTATGAACTTTCCTGTCTTCAGGGTAAAAAGTTTATTGGCATTTTCAGTGCTATTGCCCAATATAATCAGGCAAACAGCTCTGATCCGTTCCCGCATTATTTTTTTTCTAGTGCCGTCTTTTTTTCTTCATATTCTTTCTGATCTATTTCCCCCCTGGCAAAACGTTTTTTCAGGATATCCAGTGCGTCTTCTTTTCTTCGCCGCTGGCCAGGTATATCATATGGAGTTGCAAATATCCACACCACCAGGATAAACCAAAGGAACCACCAGATCCAGTTCATTCCCCAGTAGTAAACAGTTGGATTGTACCACATCGGTTTATTTTTTAATGATTGAAAATTTAGTTAGTGGCCACTCTTTTTTAAACGTTCCCATTTTTCCAGTGCTTCTTTTTGAAGCAGTTTGGTACGCTCAATGGCTATGGCCTGTTCATCCTTTTCACAAAGCGGCCATTCGGTAACCAGGTTCGCATTCAGTTTCCAGGCATCTTTTTCTTTGTTTTTATTATTCTCGCTTAACATGGTATAAAAAATAAAGGCGCTGTTTAACAGCGCCAGGTTAAACAATGGGAAATTGTTCAAATTATTTAATTTCGATATGCCGGCTTGCTGCCCGGGCTTCCTCTTTTTTAGCTACGTTGATCTTTAGCACACCATCGGTGTATTCCGCTTCTATATCAGCATCATCCACCGAATCGGGCAACGTAAAAGAGCGGACGAATGAGCTATAGCTATATTCGCGTTTATTGTACTTTTTATCATTTTCGGTTTGCTCAGACTGCCTTTCTGCCGATATACTGAGCACATCTCCATCAAGGTCAACTTTAAAGTCTTCCTTCTTCAGGCCGGGTGCTGCCAGTTCAATGTGGTAATGCCCGTCTGTCTCCGAAATGTTTACCGCCGGTACCCGCGACACCATCCTGTCGGATAAAAAGGTGTCATTAAAAATGGATTCAAACATGTCGTCAAACCCGGGGCGGGCAAGGCCCCTGTTTTTCCCTTCACTGAATTTCACTAAGGTCATAACGCTTCCTCCTGCATTTTATAAGCCGGAACATCCCGGCCTGTTTTTACAACAAGCAGGAACAGGACAGGTTTGTCATTTTTTATTTTTTTTAAACCATATTGTTATGCATTTGTTACCCGGCCCATCTTTAAAAGAGTCAGCCGGTCACATTAGCTCCACGTTTCTTTTAACGTATAGTCCGGGAAGTAAAAGTGATGCAAGGAAACTGAAATTGACGCTTAGTCTTGAGTCGAAAGTCTTGAGTTCTAAGTCAGAAAAAAACAAAATTTGACTTAAGACTTGCGACTTAAGACTGTTGACTTAACACTGGCTGTTATACGCCGAATCACAATTTTTATGACTTGGCAACATATTGCTGGTGTCAGTAACAGTGTCTTTTAGCAAAGCTCTATTAAACTCTTCCAGCAACGTAAGATATTTGAGTTTCCAATGGCACTCTTTTCCCAGGTCTATGGTTGAGAGGGGCCTTGGGTTTGGTTTGGATAATTCGATAGCACTATCAAACTCTCCTGCAGTAAATAACTCAGGGAATTCTCTGCCAAAATCGTGCTTTATTATGCAGCCAATCTGGAAGATCGCGCTCCTTTTTAAATCCTTTTGTTTAAACCAGTTATATAGTGTTCTTCGGTCCACGCTCGTGCTTTTAGCAAGCTCACTAATATTGAACCCTGCTTTTCTCACTACATACTCAACAATTTCGCCGTAATGTCTATCCATATTTATTGTAAATTTTTTGTTTGAAGAGTTTCAATTTAAAGGCCACAAAAGCAGGGATCGCATAACGAAATTTACGTTATATTTATTTTTGTATTCGATCGTGTAACTGTTTTATTACACTGATTAACTGATGGTTAATAATTCTGTAGAACACACATAGGATTTCTCCAGAATTTAATTAATAAAAAATAACCCCAGATTCTCGGCAAAAACGCTACCATTTGCAGATAATTAAATTATTCATCTGCGTATGCCGGCTTTATCAATGTGTGTTTCATTAATTATACATGCATTTTAGCCTGCTGTATGCAAAAAAGGGCGGTTGCCCAATTGTTCATACGGGTTTTCCCGGATAGATGGAGCAGATCGAAAGCCGAAGATCTGGATGAGCAGCAGGCAGGGCAACAAATTGATTTACAAACTGCATTGGTCGCCGTGCCCGCCAACCGGGAATAGCTATGACGGCAGAAGAAATACTTCTTTAAACATTTTTGAATTATCTAAAAATTAAATAAAAACCTTAACAAAAGCCATCCTGCTTACGTATAATCGCACATATGTCCTATTTAATTTAACTATAGTTTTATTTTTCTGATGTTGTGGAAGTCATATAAAGTACTGGCCATTATATTTTTAGCCGGCCTGGGCTGGGCTTTATACAGCGATACGTTCATTTCCCATTTTGAAACGTATATACCATCAGATTACGTGGGGTACTTACGGGGCATCAACAATTCTATTTTGTTTGGCGTTACTGCTATCTTTCTTTACGGGCGGGTTAGGAAACAGCAGGAACAACTGGCGCTCTCTGAGAAACAATACCGCGATCTTTTTGAATCCAATCCCAACCCGATGTGGGTGTACCACCGCGAAACACTCGCTTTTATTGCAATAAATGATGCCGCTATGGCAAAGTATGGTTATAGCCGTGATGAGTTTTTAATCAGGTCGATCAGGGACATTCGCCCTTCAGGTGATCAGGATTTACTGGATCAAACGAAAAAAACTGATCACCCTGGGATCCGGGAGCTGGGTATATGGCAGCATATCAAAAAATCGGGCGAGATCTTCCCGGTCTCCATCGTATCACATGAGCTAACGTTTGATCAGCAACCCTGCAAAATGGTTATGGCTACGGATATGACCACTGTTATGCAAAACGAGAAAAAACTCCGGGAGGCCTATCAGAAAGAAAAAGACCTTCATCAAAAGCTGGCCGTTAATTACGAATTGACCAGGGAATCAGAGGAAAAAAATCAGCTCATGGCGCAAATCATTAACAAAATCAATAACCTGGTGGTGATAGTGGGCGGGGACGGCGTCATTTCATGGGTTAACCAGGCATTTACAGATTTTACAGGTTATTCCTTGCCCTATGCAACCGGAAAAAGGCCGGAGGAGATTTTATTTGGACCAAAAACAGACCAGGATACTGTTAGTCGGCTTATTCGATCTGTACGGCAAAAAATATTTTTCAGCGGGGAGATCCTTAACTATAAAAAAAATGGTGAATTATACTGGACCCAATTGAGTATTTCCCCTATTTTTGATGAAAAAGGAAATTTTAAATTCTTTGTTTCCGTTGAAAATGTCATTACGGAAAGAAAGGAGAGAGAGAAAAAAATATTTGCCCAGCACACCATGCTGCAAGATATCGCATGGGTCAATTCCCACCAGCTTCGCCGCCCTGTCTGTTCTGTATTGGGCTTGATCGATGTCCTGAAAATTGTGCGTAATGATGCGGATAGGGCTGAGTGCATGTGCTTACTCGAAAAGTCAGCGCTGGAGCTGGATCAATTATCTAAGGGTATCAACCAAAAAATAGATCAATTGGAACTTGCTGAAAGCCTGCATTAAGCCGGGTTGAAAAAATTCTGCTTTTCAGTCCGTTTAAAAAAGAAATTTATCAGGGCGATATATTTGGGCTAAACCAACTTGTCAGGCGTAATTGGCAAAGTGCGGATACGCTTGCCTGTGGCATGATAAACTGCATTGGCAACAGCGGCGGTAAAGCCGATAATCCCGATTTCCCCCAGGCCCTTAGCGCCCATAGGATCAATTACCGGATCATGCTTATTAATAAAATACACTTCTATATTGGGCACATCGGCATTTACAGGGACAAGATAATCGGCCAGGTTGTTATTTACATAGCGGCCATAACGATGATCGACAATACCCTGTTCCAGCAGGGCAATGCCAATACCCCAGGTTACTGCCCCTAGCACCTGGCTGCGGGCCGTTTTATAGTTCATGATCCTGCCGGCATCAATTGCCGATACCACCCGGGTTACTTTTACCTCACCTGTAAAAGGATGTACCTGCACTTCCACAAAATGAGCAGAAAAGGACTTGCCGGAATATTTCTCATTTTCAGGTCCCGGCTTTGATTCAACTGTCGCTTCCAGTTCAGACAGCTGGTGTTGCTTTAAAATATCGGTATAGTTGATTGTTGCATTTAAGTCTTCTTTTTGTGCAAGTACTGCAAATTTTTGTTTAAGGGCCAGCGATGCATCATGCACAGCAGACCCTGTTGATGCGGTAGTATGCGAGCCATACTGAGGCGGAGCAAAGGGAAAACCGGCATCGGCCCACTCTATCTGCACTTCATTGGCCGGAACGCCTAATGCGTCGGCTGCAATTTGCGTCATAATGGTAACAGAACCCGGGCCTGTATCGGCCACGGAGCAACGTATCAGCACTTTTCCGTTTGTCAGCATTTTTATACTTGCCGATGCTGGTGCACGTTCTGCTTTATAAATACCTGCGCTCATACCCATGCCGACCAGCATTTTGCCATTTTGCATAGAACGGGGAACAGGGTTGCGTTTGTCCCATCCAAATTTAGCCCCCCCGGTTTCATAACATTCCTTCAGGTAATTGCTTGACCAGGGCCGGTTGTTAAGCTGGTCAATAGCCGAAAAATTCTTCAATCTTAAATCCAGCGGATCCATATGTAAAGCATAAGCCAATTCATCCATAGCCGATTCCATGGCGAAAGACCCGCTGGTTTCGCCCGGCCCGCGGGTGGGGCAGGGGGTACTCATATCAAGCTGAACAAGCTTATACGTGGTATGCACATTTGCACAGTTATACATTGATTTGGTAGGCTCGAGGATGCGCTCCGTAAACTGCTCGTATTGACTGGTAGAACCATATGCTTCATGACTAATGCCCGCCAAAGTTCCGTCCGCATCAGCGCCTATTGCATATTTCTGTATAGAATAAGGCCTATATCCCACCATGTTGAATACCTGCGTACGCTCCAGTGCAACTGTTACAGGGCGCCCGACTTTTTTAGCGCCCATTACAGCGGCCATTTCCTGCGGCCACATGCGCGATGAACTGCCAAAGGCCCCGCCGACAAAAGGTGAATATACTTTTACGTTTTCCTCCTTTAAATTAAAATATTTGGCAAATTGCTGCCGGGTAGTTTTAACGCCCTGTGATTTATTATAAATATATAATTTATCATTATCCCAGTAAGCCGTGGTGGCATGCGGTTCCATAGGGTTGTGTACCTGTAAGGGGGTTTGATATTCCTGTTCAATGTTTACCGGGGCATTTTTCCAGGCGTCAGCTTGTCCCCGGGTATAATCTGCTGGCTTATCCGGGGTTATCGCTTCAGTAAGCTGATCATGAATATTGGTATGGTGCTTTTCTTCCTGGTATTTTATTTTTACCAGCCATGCGGCATACCGGGCTTCTTCAAGGGTAGCTGCTATCACCAGTGCAATGGGCTGTGAATTAAAGTGGATGCGGTCATCCAAAAATGGTTTAAATTCTTTACCGGCAAATATAGGAATAGCCGACATTGGGTTGTGGCCATAACCAGGTACATCAGGTGCATTCAAGTGGCTCATTACTGTTAAAACACCAGGAGCCCGTTCCGCAATTTTGCTGTTTATCTCCAGGATCCGTCCGCGGGTAATGGCGCTGGGTACAACAACACCGTAAGCAATATTTTTGAAATGATAATCTGCTGCATATTTGGCACTGCCGGTAACTTTAGCCCGCCCTTCAACCCGGTTCAAGGGTTGGCCGATTACATTTTCTCTCAAATTTGGCCCGCTCATGATCATGTTGCCTTTATCGGGTTAAACAGTTGATGTGGCAGTAAGTTTGTGGTATCAATTATTAAAACTTATTCTTTGCCCGATTGTAAAATCATTAAAGTATTTTTTTGATAAAAGATCAGGGAAAGTTTATGATAGATTATGAATTTAATGAAACGATTGAACTTCCTTTAAATGGTATTATTTTATCAGCAGATCTCGCTATTCCCAAAAATTCAACGGCAATTGTTGTATTTGCGTATTGTAGTGCCAGCAGCAGGTTTAGTTCCCGCAACCAGTATGTAGCCGAAAGGTTCCGGGAAAAAGGATATGCCACGCTTCTGTTTGGTCTTTTAACAGCAGAAGAAAGCCACAAATATTTTAATCGTTTTCAAATTGATCTGCTTGCAAAAAGGCTCACCAAGATAACAAAATGGGTAAATGCTGAAATACTGACCAGTAATATGGCTATCGGGTATTTTAGCGCCGGTACAAGCGCGGCGGCAGCATTAATTGCCGCAGCAGAATTACCTGATAAAGTACTGGCGATGATATCCAAAGGCGGACGTCCTGACCTGGCACCTGATGCTTTAAACAAAGTGCAGGCAGCCGTACTGCTGATTGTTGGAGGAAAAGATGAGGTGGTACGCGAGCAGAATGAGAAGGCATTTGAGGAGATCGAATCAGTCAGTGAACTGACCATTATTCATGATGCCACGCATTTGTTTGAAGAACCGGGTAAACTGGAGGAAGTAACGGATTATGCATTGGGTTGGTTTGGTAAGTATTTAAAAACTGAAGTGCCGCTGTAATGTACAATGTCCATTAAAAGCAAGCGATCCTTCCGGATCTTATTTTTTTTAAAAATCATAAAACTATCAGAACTTCAAATAGTTAACTATAAAAGTAAAATCAAATGGCATTGGTAATCAAAAGCAATACACAGCATTGGTGGATGTTTTTATTGCGTGGCTTGTTATTCATTATTCTGGGCATCTATATGATCGGTTCGCCATTAAGAAGTTATATGGCATTGAGCTTTCTTTTCGGGATCATTATCCTTTTGGCCGGCGTAACTGAACTCTTGTATGCTTATACAAACCGGCATACGGGTGGCTGGGTCTGGCGCTTGTTATTAGGGATCATTGATTCAAAGGATTTTCCCTGCTGGGTTTTGCCGGCATATTACAACGCCCGTTTTGGGTGATAACAGGTGGAGTATTGATGATACTGTTTGCCATGCTGGTAATTTTTAACCCGGCCATTGGCGCTATGACCATTGTATTATGGACCGCCTTTGCTTTTATAATTGCCGGCATTTTTAATTCATTGCTGGCTTTCAGGCTGAAAGCTGCCCACGATGTTTGAAATTATAGTTGCTTACTAATCTGGAATTATTTTCCACAGTACTGATTTGAATAAAATTACTTTTCAAAGTCAGTCTCTGCAGAGCCATTAAAAAAGCTTTAGAAATAGAGGAAAAAGCGGGAAACACAATTTCGGATATAAGCATAAAGAAGGAGTTAGTTACTAAATATTCACAAAAACAAATCAATAGTTTTTAAAAAAATTAAAAAGTTTTTGATTTTTTTAAAAAAACTTTCTAAGTTTATCGGAAATCTAGAAAATGATTGTCCGGAGTAAACAAAAGTTATTACGAAACGAACTTATTAAGCACTTCTATTTTAATCATCAGCTTACTCTTTCCGAACTAAGCAAGCTTACTCATAAAAGCTTGCCGGTGGTAACCAGCACGGTTAACAGTTTGATAGAAGATGGATACATACAGGAGCATGGCCTTGCCCGTTCTACCGGAGGAAGACGGGCATCAGCCTTTACGTTAAATGATCAAAAAAAACGATATATTATTGCAGTAGCAGTTGATCAGCTGGTTACCCGGGTAGTTATTTATGACCTGTTGAATAATATTAAAATGGAGCCCGGGATAAAGGAGCTTGCCCTGGTCAGTGCGCCGGCTCTAATCGATACATTCATTACGTTTCTGAAAGATTACATCTCCCGCTCCAATATACCGCTAAATCAAATATTGGGAATCGGTATTGGAATGCCCGGATTTGTTAATGCCGAACTGGGTGTAAATCATACCTTTTTTAAATCTGAGCAAGATCTCAACCTGAAAAAACACCTTACCCAGGAACTGGGCGTGCCTGTATTTATTGATAACGACTCCAGCCTGATCGCCTTAGCCGAATTGAAATTTGGTGCGGGCAAGCATTTGAAAGATGTATTGGTTGTAAATGTGGGATGGGGTACAGGTTTGGGCATGATCGTTAATGGCAGCCTTTTCAGGGGGCATAGCGGATATGCCGGCGAATTTAGCCACATTCCGCTGTCGCAAAGCAATAAGTTATGTTCCTGCGGTAAAAGGGGCTGTTTAGAAGTAGATACCTCCCTGGTTGTGATGATTGAGCGCGCAAAATCAGAAATAAATGCCGGTGCGAGCTCAAGTATGGAGCAGATTTTTAAAGAAACTGGTGAACTGTCAGCTGATCACTTTTTGCAGGCTGCAAAATCGGGCGATCCCCTTGCTGTATCCATACTTTCAGATGCGGCGTTTTTAATCGGGAAGGGCATGTCAACCCTGATCCACATTATGAACCCAAAACTTATGGTGTTAAGTGGAAGAGGAGCAATTGCCGGTAAAATTTTAATGGCTCCCATACAACAAGCCATCAACGAATTTTGTATCCCCTGGCTTGCTGAACAAACAGAGATCCAAGTTTCAAAACTGGCCGAGGATTCTGAGCTCTTAGGAGCCGCCACATTAGTAATAGAGAATTGCAACTTTAATTAACAGAATACTTAAACCCATCACAAATAAAAATTAACAGAATACTTAAATCCCTTACAAGTAAAATTTAACAGAATACTTAAACCCGTCACAAATAAAAATTAACAAAATACTTAAACCGTCACAAATAAACTGTCCTTATTTTTTAACCCTTAAATCCTAAAAATGAAACAAATGTACTTAAGATGCATGGCTTCATTGTTATTTAGCATGATAACAATAGTTGCGTATGCACAAAAAACCGTTACCGGTACGGTAACAGAAAAATCCGGACTAGCCATTCCCGGTGTAAATGTTACCGAAAAAGGTACCAGCAATGGCACGGCTACAAGCGTAGACGGAAAATTCAGCTTATCTGTGAAACCGGGCGCAGTGTTAACTTTTTCTTTTATTGGCTTCAAAACAACAGATGTTCCCGTTGGGACCAGTACAACTTTGAATGTTGTTTTAGAAGCTAATGAAAATGCCCTGACAGAAGTTGTTGTGACGGCTTTGGGTATTAAAAGAGAAAAAAAATCATTAGGTTACGCAGTGCAGGAGGTGAAAGGCGAAGCATTAACGGAAGCTAAAGAGCCTAACATTGTGAATGCGCTTTCAGGAAAAGTAGCAGGCTTGCAAATTACGCGCTCGGGTAATGGGCCCGGTGGTTCATCAAGAATTACGCTGAGAGGAAATAACTCGTTAACAGGCTCTAATCAGCCATTAATAGTGATTGACGGAACGCCTGTTGATAACTTTATCGGGGCCTCAAACAATGATTACTACAATCCGTCTTTAGATATGGGTAACGGTCTATCGGATATTAACCCTGAAGACATTGAAAGCATGAGTGTTTTGAAAGGACCATCGGCAGCTGCACTTTATGGTTCCAGAGCAGGTAATGGCGCAATTTTGATCACTACGAAAACAGGCAAACGACAAAGTGGCCTGGGTATAACCATATCGTCATCAATAGGCTCTGAAAGTATCTTTGCTAAACCGGGAATGCAAAATGTATTTGGCCAGGGATCAAATAATATTTATGATCCAACAGCATCCACCAGCTGGGGGCCGAAAGCAGATGGTCAGTCTGTAAAAAAATGGGATGGTTCTACAGCTCCGTTAAGAACCTATGATAATATCGGGAATTACTTTCAAAAGGGCTTAACGGCAAACCAAAGCATATCGTTTCAGCAGCAATACAAATCCACATCGGTTTATACTTCCTACAACCGTTTGGATGAAAAGAGCGTGATCCCCGGAGCAAAGCTGATAAGGAACAACTTAATGGGCAGAACGGTGAGTAAGTTTGGCACCGATGACAAGTGGACGATTGACACGAAAGTTCAATATATTAATGCTACTGCCCTTAATCGCCCGCAAGGCGGCTCCAACGTGAGCAATAATTTTTATGCGTTATCCTTACTGCCAACTTCTATTGATATAAGAGATTTCAAGGCACGTACAGACAAGAACGGAAAAATGCTTTGGTGGCGCCAGGAAAATGAGCTTAATCCATATTGGGCATCTCAATATAACCTGAACGAGGACATCAGGAACCGGTTTTTATTAAACGCATCAATAAAATATCAGTTTAACAGCTGGCTGAATGCTGAGGTGAAAGGTGGCGCGGATACTTATACCACCAATACCGATAACCGCACATACGCAGGCGCTACTCCCACCTCTACAGGTTCTTATGGCGCAGGCAAAAGCACATTTACAGAAACTAATTACAGCGGCTTACTTACAGCAAAAAAAGACAACCTTTTTGGCAAATTAGGAGGTACGGCTACTGTTGGCGGAAACCTTATGAATCGCCAGTCTTCTTTTCTGAGTGCAAATGCAAGCCCTTTACAGGTGCCAAACTTATTCTCCCTGAATAATGGAACAACCAATGCTTCCATCAGCGAAGGTTTATCACGTCATGATATTTATTCGGTTTATGGATCACTGGGCCTGAATTACGACGGATACCTGTTTGTTGACGGAACATTGAGGAATGACTGGTCTTCAGCCCTAAGCGCTGCAAACCGCTCTTATCTTTATCCGTCGGTAAGCGCCTCTTTCTTATTTACCGAATTAATGGGTAAAAACGGGAACGGATTACCATCATGGTTAACCTATGGTAAATTAAGGGGATCTTTTGCTTCTGTGGGGAATGATATGGACCCTTACCAATTATACAATACCTATAACATCGGTAAAGATCCGCTTGGCAATACTACTGCAAGCCGCGGCGATGTTCTCTACGATGCCAATGTCAAAAGCGAATTAATCAAATCATACGAGGCCGGTCTGGAAATGCGCTTTTTGAACAACCGGGTAGGATTTGACTTTGCCGTGTATAAATCAAATGCCACAAGGCAATTGTTGAATCTTCCTATGGACGCTTTAAGTGGTTATACCGCCCGAAAAATAAACGCGGGCGATATTCAGAATAAAGGGTTGGAGTTGATGGTTGATGGTAAAATCATAAAAAACAATGATGGCTTTAACTGGAATACTATGGTAAATTTCTCTATCAACCGGAACACCGTTAAATACCTTTCGCCGGGTGTAACCCAATATAGTTTGGGAGGGTTTGATGACCTTTCAATTGTTGCCCAAACCGGGCAGCTGTATGGTGAAATATATGGTTCCCAATTTTTGAGAGTAAAAGATGCCAACAGTCCATATAAAGGACAATTGCTGTTAGATGCCAGCGGGTTACCGCAGGTTGATCCGGAAAGAGCCAAGCTGGGCAATCAGCAGGCTTCCAGCTTATTGGGTGTTACCAACTCGTTCTCTTACAAAAATTTTGACTTTTCGTTCCTGGTTGATGCCCGTTTCGGCGGTCAGATCTTCTCAGGTACAATAGCCAATATGGAACAGTATGGTACATCTAACAAAACGGTAGTAAACGGATCAAGGGACGATATGTTGGTTGACGGTGTTGTTTTGAACCCAACTACAAACCAATACGAAAAAAATGCAGTGAAAACCACTGCGCAAAATTACTGGACAGTAGTTGCCGGCCACGGTAATATAGGGGTAACCGAAGCAAATCTTTATGATGCGTCTAACATACGGATCAGAAATGTACAGTTAAGCTATAACCTTCCGAAAAAATTATTAACGGGGATAGGTGTCCAAAGAGCAAAAATTGGCGTATCGGCCAATAATGTATGGTTAATATCAAGCCATATGAATGGTATGGATCCTGAATCTTCTTATGCAACGGGAACTAATGCTACGGGTTTTGAAAGTGGAAGCTTCCCAACAACACGTACAATTTTATTTAACTTAACTGTAGGCTTCTAATTATCACACAAGAATAATTCATAATATATGAAAACGATATTTAAAAAATCATGCCTGTTGCTTACAGCTACTTTGCTGCTTGCATCATGCAAAAAATTTGACGACATCAATAACGATCCGCTCAAAGCTAATGGCGATCAGGTGCAAACCGAATATTTTATAGACAATGCTATTGTTGGCGCTCAGCAGGACCCGGGTTTATCAGAACGTGTATTTATCCTCTATTGGGTTGTAGGCGGCCATGGCCTGCAGGACGAGGATGGAGAAACCTTCTCACGCGGATCATACGACGACGGATGGACCTCAGAATATTACAGGCAATCGTCGCAGTGGTTAAATAATGCCAATAGCGCAATCGAGATAGGAACTGATCAAATTGCCAAGGGAACATCCAAAGTTTATACAAAAAATCTGATCCAGGTTGCAAGGATCTGGAGAGCCTATTTAATGAGCGAATTTTCTGACAGCTTTGGCCCTATGCCTACAGACGGCTTCCAGGGTAAAAATCCGGAGTTTAAAGATGTTAAAACAGTTTATTACTTTTTGCTGGATGAGTTAAAAGATGCAAGCTCAAAATTAGATTTGACCATTACCAATCCATCAACCTTAACGAAAGAAGATCCGGCGTACGGATATGACTACGCTAAATGGCGTAAATATGCAAACTCTATGCGTATGCGCCTGGCTATGCGGTTATCTGAAATTGATCCGGCAAAAGCTAAAGCTGAATTTGAAGCTGCTGCTGCCACCAATGATTTCATTACAGATGTTGCTACCGAAACCTTTAGCGTACAGGAAACCCCTAACAGTTATAACCCGCTTAGCAGTGTGTTCAGAAAAGAGTCGTCATGGATGGGGTTGCCTATATCTGCAACTTATAACAACCTGGTGTTTGGCTTAGGCGGTGTTAAATCTGCCGATCAGTTAGCTGCATCGTTCCAATCAGCCATTAAGCCGGCTAACTGGATGGGGCAACGGTTTACAGAACAGTTTGCCACTAAAACCAATGATCCGGCGGCAGGTTATTGGTTTAACGGATTACCTTACTCCATTGATCCAAGGGCTTATAAAATTTTTAGCATCCCCGGCAACATCACCGACCCTAACTACCCGGGCATAGGTGATACCTTCACAGCTACTCAAAGGGATTTGAAAAATGCTGCGGGCGCAGTTGTTAAAACACTAAACTCAACCAACACATGGAATGCCAAGGCAGATGGCAACTGGGGTGCAAAAGCATCTATGAACCAAGCCATCACTACCAATGGGTTTAAACCGTTACTGAACCTGGTTTACAGGAATGGAAATAATAGAAGAGTTTTCTTTGCGCCATGGGAAACTTATTTCCTTTTAGCAGAAGCTGCAGTTCGTGGCTGGAACACCCCTGTTAATGCTCAAACCGCTTATGAAACCGGGATTGCCAAGAGTTTTGAATATTTTGGAACTACTGCCAATCTAAGTACCTACCTGGCATCTACCGACTACAACAGGGTTGGAACATCTGTTAAATGGGCCCATACAACAGAACCGGCGGCATCACATGCTATGAATTATGAAGATGGCATTACCGGTGCTGCGGGTGTGGTATCCGTTAACTATCCCAAAAATGATCTTTATAAGTCAGGCGCGGTTAGAAATGACCAGCTAACAAAAATTATTACCCAAAAGTATTTAGCCCAATTACCGTGGTTGCCTTTGGAAACCTGGAATGATCGCAGGAGACTGGGCCTACCTTTTTATGAAAACCCGGCTGTTGAAGATATTATGCCTGATTTACCTGCTTTAAATAGTTCTAACTATACTACAAGCAGTATCAAATTTTTCCCTCAGCGCATGAAATATCCTTCAAGTTTGAGTAATAGCAATGTTGCTGGCTATAACCAGGCTGTTGCTGCCCTGGGCGGTACTGATGCAGTGCTGACGCCGTTGTGGTGGGCAAAGCACTAATAACTTTTAAAATTAAAAGAGACCCCATAAAAAGGCTCTTCTAATTAATAATTACTTATAAGATTAAACAGTCACTTATAAGGCATTTTAAAGGGGTGAAGATCTATTCTTCATCCCTTTTTTATTATTTCCATTTTCTGTAAATGAATTCACTTACGCTTATAAACAGGGCGCTAAATGATAATTTTCACATTTTTCTACACCTAATTGTGCATTATATGTGAAATTTTATATTATTCTTAATTCTACCTTTATAAAATATTTTTTAGATAGCAATTGTAATTTAATGTTTAACCCAAAAAAAATTGCTAAAATAATTTGCAATACCAGCCATGCAGATAAATTTTACTTTCTATAAGAGAACAATTGCTAAATAAAATCATCAAAAGAGGTTGTAATCAAAATTGAAAATAAGTTGCATCATTTATGACAATTGACAAAGCTACCAAAAGCAGATTAGACTGGATTGATTATGCTAAAGGTGTAGGTATAATATTTGTGGTTTTTGGTCATGTTATTAAAGGATTAAATACGGCAAACCTTATTGATTCAAAATTTTATTATTACGCTGTAAATTTTGTTTACAGTTTTCATATGCCATTGTTTTTTATTCTTTCCGGATATTTTTTTTATTCAAGCTTAAAAAAAAGAGGGAATAAATCTTTCATGTTCAACAAGCTTGGCACCATTGCATATCCTTTTTTAATATGGTCTATATTGCAAACTATTATTGAAGTGAAAGCTTCGGGTTACATAAACAGCCCGCGTTCGCTGTGGCTGTCATTAGATTTTTTGTATAAGCCTAAAGATCAATTTTGGTTTTTATTCGCTTTGTTTTTTATAAATGTAATAGGGTTGTTGGCATTCAATTTTTCCAAAAAGTGGGGAATGCTGCTTTTGTTTTTAATATGGGCAATAGGCTACAGCACAAACCTGCAAACCGGGATATTTGGCAAAACATTTGTTAACCTAATTTACTTTGCAGTTGGGATAGCTTTATTTAAATATCAATACATTACAGAACAGATCCTAAAGAGCCGGATGTTTATACTTAATGCCACTATTTTTTGCATTTCGATATATTTTTATTTCACATTCCCGCATAACCTTTGGTATAATGAGATTTTTCCTCCATTGGCTGGCAGTTTTACAATATTCTATTTAAGTAATGTTTGCGCTAACAAAAACGGCTTTAAATTTTTGGAATATTTAGGGATCAATAGCATAGTAATCTACCTGGTTCATATTATAGCGAGCAGTGGTACGCGGATAATTTTGGCCAAAGCATTTCATATCACTAACCCGAGTGTGCATATTGTTTTAGGTACGCTAACCGGGCTTATAGTTCCATTATTATTTTACAATGTTGCTAAAAAAACAAAATATCTGTCCTGGCTATTTGTCTTTCCGATAAAACAAAAGCCGAAAAATTTGGCGCCGTCTACCTACACCCCCACTACGGCAAGGTTTACATAGTAACTTTTATTACGATTGAAGCAGGCGATGGATTAGTCCGAAAAGTTGGGGGAATGTTGTAATAAAAGAAACCTCAAATGATGTCATTCAAGGGTTTTTAGTGTTTCTTGGAGGCCCAATGCGGTCTTCAGATAAAAAATCGAAATTTGAACTTAATGGTTAGTACAGCAAACAAACAAAGACGGTAAATTCTTGTTGATAAGTAACACGCCTAAAGGTATTGGAAACAGTTCAGTCATTAACGGCAATTTGTGCAAGGTGTTTTTAGTGATCGAACTTAACACTCTCAACGTTATGCCACAAGCGAGTCCACAACCGACAGAATTACCTTTTTTACAGGGTGGGGGAGAGTGCGGTGAGATCATCCGTGAAACCGACTGGTCAAGAACCCCGCTGGGAGCCCCCCAATCGTGGGAGCCCGCGTTAAAGATATCCATTGGTATTTTGTTAAGTTCTCCCTTCCCGATGCACATAACCTGGGGCGCTGAATTTATCCAGTTCTATAATGATGGTTACCGCCCCATTTTGGGTTCCAACAAACACCCCCAGGCAATGGGCATACCAATATGGCGATCCTTTTCGGAAATTTGGGACACGATCGGCCCGATGTTTCACGGCGTTATGGAAGGCTGTCCGGTCAGGTTTACAGACTTTAAATTATTCCTGAACCGCAATGGATATTCCGAAGAATGTTATTTCAATTTCGCCTACAGCCCCGTTAAGGATGAAACCGGCAATATCAGAGGGGTTATCACCAATGTCATTGAAACGACTGATAAAGTCAGAGCCTTTATAGACAACGAGAACGCAAAACTTGAATTGGAGGCTGTGCAGGCAGAAACCGCCAGCCAACGAGACAGATTTGCTGAGTTCTTTATGCAGGCGCCGGCAGGGATATGTGTCCTAAACGGGCCTGACTATCAATTTGAACTGGTGAATCCTTTATACCAGCAGTTCTTTCCGGGAAGGGATATCTTAGGTAAGCCTCTGACTGAAGCTATTCCCGAACTTGCGGGCCAGCCGATAATAGACATTATTGAAAATGTTTACCGGACAGGTGAACTCTACGAAGGCCGAGAATTGTACGTACCAATGGCCAGAATGGCTGATGGGTTCATCGAAGAACGGTATTTTAATTTTATTTATCAGCCACGCCCGGGTCCGGGAGACCACGTAGACGGCATATTTGTTTTTGCTATCGAAGTGACAGATACCGTTTTGGCGAGGAGAAAAATCGAAGCAAGTGCCAATTTGTTCCGCACGCAGTTGAACGCTATTCCCCAAATTGCCTGGACAAACACGCTTGACGGCGAAGTAGACTTTTATAACCAGCAATGGTACAATTATACAGGGTTCGATGAAAAGCAGTTTAGCAGCAGGGGATGGGAGACGGTCATCCATCCTGATGACCTGGACTATTGTCAGGATTCTTTCCAGGACATTTTAAGAGGTACAACCGGTGGTGAATTCGAGATCAGGGAGAAACGTGCTGACGGGGAATACCGATGGCACCTGGTACGGATTCTGCCGATCAAAAATGAACAGGGAGCTTTACAAAGCTGGATCGGCACGGCGACTGACATTCACGATCTTAAAATATTGGCTGCCCAGAAAGATGATTTCATCTGCATCGCAAGTCATGAGTTAAAAACTCCGGTAACCAGTTTGAAGTCGTCTTTGCAATTGCTCGACCGGATGAAGGAACAGCCTTCGCCGGTAATGCTGCCCAGGTTGATCGTTCAGGCAAACAGAAGTGTCGAAAAGATCAGCGGCCTGATCGAAGAACTGCTGGACGCCAGTAAGCTCAATCAAAACCAACTGCATATTGCCAAAAAAATATTTAAGGTTTCAGAAATGCTGGAAGGCTGCTGTAATCACGTGCGCGCAGCAGGTAAACACGAACTAATCTTCAAAGGTGACCCGGAATTAACAGTTTTTGCCGATGAACACCGGATCGATCAGGTGGTGGTTAATTTCGTGAATAATGCCGTCAAATATGCCCCTGAATCTAAACAGATCTATCTAATCGTTGCAAAGATGGATCAGTATATTAAAGTTTCGGTCAAAGATAATGGACCCGGGATCTCACCGGATAAGATTCCGCATCTGTTCAATAAATATTACCGGGCAGAATATTTCGGTGCACAATATTCCGGTCTGGGTTTGGGTCTTTACATCAGCGCAGAGATCATTCACCGCCATAATGGTGAGATCGGCGTGGATAGCCAGTTAGGTAAAGGAAGCACCTTTTGGTTTACGCTTCCG